>DATKUZ010000035.1:0-65283 GCA_035530335.1 Sulfuriferula sp.
CTTTCCGTTAGTGGCCAGGAGATCACGTTAGAGCCTTTTCGGTTCAAGCAAGAAACTTCTACTGACCTCTACTATGCATCTATTAACTGTTAGCCAATCGCATAACATGGCGCTCAACCTCGCTCCCTTCGGTCGCTGGACGCTGCGCCAAAAAGCGGCGTAGCGCCAGTTAGCTCCACGTTATGCCCCTTAGGAGAGTCGCGGTGAGCCGTATCGACCACATCTGCCTTATGGCAAAGTACAACGAATGGATGAATACTAAGCTGTATGAGGCTGCAAAGGGTTTACCCGGCGAAGAAGTTGTCGCCGATAGAAAGGCATTCTTTGGCTCCATTCTCGGGACACTTAACCACTTGGCTGTTGCAGACACAATTTGGTTAAAGCGCTTTGCAACCCATCCAGCCAACTTCTCAGCGCTTGAAATGGTAAGGAATCTCCCAAGCCCGGCAGGCCTCGATCAGCTTCTCTGTTCAGAGGTTGTAAGTCTCTCAAGCTACCGAAGGTTGCTCGATCAGGCCATAACGAAATGGGCGCATTCGATAGTGGACGCCGACCTAGATCATGTTCTGCACTATGCAAACACAAAAGGGGTACTCGCAGACAAGAACTTTTTTAGCCTTGTCATGCATTTCTTCAACCATCAAACGCACCATCGAGGTCAAGCTACCACTTTGTTGTCACAAGCTGGCGTAGATGTTGGAGTCACAGATTTGCTTGCTCTTATTCCAAATGAGACAGTGGCATAACCTCTCGGTCAACCGGACCTTGCGCATTAAGCCGCGCAAGGCCGGATACCTCAAACGTTAGGCATTTGACAAACCTATGCGCCTTGCCAATTTAAATGTCTTTGTGCCAAGCCTTGTCTTGGCCGAAGCATTCCTAAGCACGCCAGTTATGTTGCTCGTATCCATATTGGCCATGCCATTTCGATCTTTTATTAAAGTTGATGGCACTTGGCTATATCTCGTGCCCCAGATTCTTATCTTCCTGTCGCTCGTAATAATTGCCACGAAATACGACCTTTCTCCATCGTCACGAAGACCGGAAAGAGAAGGACGTTACCAGCTAGGCCACTGGCTGCTTGGAATTACCACTCTTGTTATTTTTGCCGCTGTCGCTACGCCGTTCGTAATGGCAAAAATTTACAGCAATAATGAGTTGACTCTTTACACTTGGTACGCTATCCCAGTCATTGGTATTGGTTTTTTTACGTGGGCTGCTGGCCTATACATGGTGCGGAGCGCACGTGCCTAACCCGCCGCTCCAAAGGGACGCTACGCCAGCAGGCTGGCTTCGCGCTCCTGAGCTTGCACGTTAGGCCCTGGAAGTACAGAGAGGAGAGCACGATGAGCAACGAACAGGCGGCACCTGAGACGAAAGGTGTTACGGTGAAGCTACTTGCAACGGTTGACCTTGGCCCTGAGATCGAGGGCATGGCAGGGCGCCAACTTCGAATGCGTATGGTGACCATCGAGCCTGGAGGCGTCTTCGGCCCGATTCACGACCATAAAGACAGACCAGGCACCGTCTACATACTGCAAGGAACGATCACTGACCATCGAAATGGAGTCGCTACGGACTATGGGCCGGGAGTGGGCTGGCCCGAGGATAGGAACACCACACACTGGCTTGAGAACAGAGGAACGATTCCGGCAGTGGAGATCTCGGTCGATATAGTCAGGCAAGAGTAAGCTCAGGCCCGACATCTAACACGGTCGGGCCTGACACGCGGCTCAACCGGACGCGCTTTAGTCGGCTTCGCCTCCTTTCTCGCGCCGGTTAGCCACAACGTTGGGCATACAAGGAACACTCTATGCGTGGTAAATGTCTCTGCGGATTGATTGAGTTTGAGATTGTCGGTGTGGTTCCGAAGCTCTACCAATGCCATTGCTCCCTATGTCGAAAGCAAGGTGGTGCTTCGTCGAATACCGCAGCCATTATTGGTAAAGAGCATTTCCGGTGGGTAGGCGGCCAAGAACACATTTCCTCTTGGGTTAAAGGCACGGGGTTCCGTTCCGATTTTTGCTCTAACTGCGGTTCCCCCGTCCCTAACCCACTCAGAAGCACGCCTTACTATTGGGTGCCTGCCGGTCTGCTTGAAGGGGATGTCCAACTTAAGGTCAGCGCCCACCTATTCGTTGGCTCCAAGGCATCGTGGGATGTAATCTCATCACCTGGAAAACAATATGAAACCATGCCCGAATTGTCTGAGCTTTTGCGCCCAGATGGCGATGCCTAACATTGCGGTCAAGCGGGACTGGCTTACAGCGGGCTTCACCCGCTTCCAGCCAGCCCGTTACCTTGCACGTTGGGCGCCATAACACCATGAACATTTGCATCGCTACAACCGATAGAGAAATTTCAGCTTGTTATCCCGTTATGCGGGAGCTTCGACCGCACATAGAGGAAGACAACTTCCTTGCCCGTGTTAGAAGCCAAGAAAGTGCAGGTTATCGGCTGGTCTTTGTTGGGCAGCCTGAGAGTGTGATGGCTGTTGCAGGTTTCCGTGTTGGTGAAAACCTGGCTTGGGGGCACTTCTTGTATGTGGACGATCTTGTAACCCATCCATCACACCGATCAAAAGGCTATGGCGCCAAATTAATTTCCTGGCTCAAAGAATATGCTGCGGATGATGGTTGCTTACAGTTGCACTTGGATTCTGGAATTCAAAGAAATGAAGCGCATCGCTTCTATGAGCGTGAAGGCATGACAAAGGCTGGTTTTCATTTCTTCGAGAACATAGAGCCCAACAAGGCGCTCCAGAGGGACGCGCCGCAAGCGGCGCGCCCCTGAGCTGGCACGTTAGAGCGCAGAAAGGGATTGCCTGTGTTCAGACTCATCAGAGATTGGCCGAGCAGTTCACTACTTCAATTCGCTGCGGCGAACGCGTACCTTAATCGTTGAGTGGTTTGAGACGTGAGATCAGTTGAGATTAGCAAGGCAATAAGTGCTTCTGAATTTTTTGCGGGGAAAGAGCTTATAGCAGAATATGCCGCGAGCCTTGGCATTGACCTCTGTTTTCAGAACTTCACGGAAGAGTTGGCGAGCCTCGGAGAAATGTATACCCCTCCTGACGGATGTTTGCTGCTGGCACAGATGACCAATGAACTTGTCGGCTGCGTTGCCATCAGGCGATGCGATGCTTCCACCTGTGAAATGAAACGTCTTTACGTCAGAGCAAAATATCAAGGGCAAGGGGCTGGAAGGTATCTCGCTGAAGCGGCCATCAAATGCGCGAAGCGATTGGGTTATACCCGCATGGTTTTGGATACGCTATCGAGCATGACTGCGGCTCAGGCACTGTACCGGTCTCTTGGATTCAAAAAAATCAGCGGTTATTATCCCAATCCGCTGAGTGGCGCTCAATTCATGGCGCTTGATATGGAAAAAGTTCAGGACGCAAGTTAAGCTATCTGTCATGGAGAGACACATACGATGATTGATTCCGCATGGGCGCATGAGTTCGCACGAGAATGGATAGCGGCATGGAACTCCCACGACCTCGAACGTATCCTGTCGCATTACACGGATGATTTTGAAATGTCATCACCCCTCATCATCGAGCGTATGCATGAACCATCCGGAAAACTGAAGGGCAAGGAACAAGTCTGGCCGTATTGGCAAAAAGGTCTTGTCGCGATGCCTCCGCTAAAGTTTGAGCTGCTCGACGTTTTTGTGAGCGTGGACAGCATGGTGATCTATTACCGTAGCATCCACCGCAAGATGGTTTGCGAAGCGCTATTCTTTAATGCGCAACGCCAAGTAGTGCGAGGCGTTGCCCATTATGGCGGCACTGCCGAGTAATAATGCCCGTCCTGATTAACCAGAAACAATATCTACCGGACTTCATTTGCCTCAATGAGGATTGGATTACGCATTACTTCAGAATTGAAGCAGCGGATCGCGAGCTGGCGCGTAACCCCGCTAGAATCATCCTTGACGGCGGTTATATTTTCACGCTGCTGGAACAGGAGCAAGTTGTCGGCGTGTGCGCGCTGTTCAAGGAAGATGATAATGTATTCCAGTTGGCAAGAATGGCGGTAAGCCCTAAATCCCAAGGCAAGGGTTATGGCGACGCGCTGATTAATGCCGCCTTCGCAAAGCTGCGCGAACTCAAGGCAAGCCGGGTCTACTTGTTGTCCAACACGATCTTGGCTCCGGCGATTGCGCTATACAGAAAGCATGGTTTTACAGTTCTATGCGAAGGGCAGCATCCGGTTTATTCAAGATGCAATATCGTAATGGAGAAGATGTTATAACCACCCAACCCGTCATTCAAGCGGGACGCGCTAAAGCGCGCCCCTTAATTTTTCGTTAGGGCTCATGGGCAACTTCTCCATGAACTGAAGGAACAACAGACATGTTTATAGTTCTTCTCAAGTTTTCGACAAACAAGGCCAATGCCAGTCAATTCATGGACGGTCATAATTCCTGGCTGAAGGATGGCTTTGCCAAAGGCACGTTCCTACTTGCCGGTACCATCCAGCCAAAGCTGGGTGGAGCGATACTCGCTCACAACGCAACGCTTGAGCAAATCCGGGCAATTGTCAAAGAAGACCCATTCGTTTCTGAAGGCGTCGTAACCGCAGAGATCATTGAAATCACGCCTTCCAAAGCGGCTCCTCAGATGGGATTTTTGTTGCAACAGTAAGTGGAGGGAGAGTCATGAGTACTACCATTTCCGGCCCAGACGGGAAGCCACGTTGTCGCTGGTGTGCTGCAGCGCCTGAGTTTTTCGACTACCACGACACGGAGTGGGGATTCCCAGTTGATGATGATTTCAGGCTGTTTGAGAAACTGAGCTTGGAAGGGTTTCAGTCGGGGTTGAGTTGGCGAACAATACTTGCAAAGCGAGAAAATTTCCGCAAAGCGTTTCATGGCTTCGACTATAACAAGATTGCAAAATTTACGGCAAA
The DNA here is from genome assembly GCA_035530335.1 of Sulfuriferula sp. Classification (GTDB taxonomy): domain Bacteria; phylum Pseudomonadota; class Gammaproteobacteria; order Burkholderiales; family Sulfuriferulaceae; genus Sulfuriferula. Next base: position 4,917 of record DATKUZ010000035.1, read on the forward strand.
AGATGTGGATCATTTGTTGCGGGATGAAGGGATCGTGCGACATCGAGGAAAGATCGAAGCGGTGATAAACAACGCGCAACACGCCGTTGAACTGGTCAAACAGGAAGGTTCGCTCGCGGCTTACATTTGGCAATTTGAGCCAAATTTTGAACAGGTCGCCGTACCACAAACCGCATCGACATCTGATGAGTCCGTCGCGCTCTCAAAGGCATTGAAGAAGCAAGGATGGAAATTCGTTGGCCCCACAACTGTCTATGCCTTTATGCAAGCAATGGGGTTAATCAATGACCATGTTGAGGGCTGCATGGTACGCGGTAAGGTTGAAAGCAGCAGGAAGAAATTCCGTGTGCCCCACAAAAAGCCCTAACAACGCCGTCAACGCGGACAGCAAAAAGCGGCGCTCCTCCGTCGCCCCACTTTTTGCTGCCGGTTATGGCGAACGTTAGGCGTCACAAACTCGCCTGTTCTGACGCTCCGGAGGCTCAAGACACAGAATTGCGGTAAGACTCGGACCAGAGCACACTACTGCACACCGGTCCTACCGGCCCCCTTTTCTTTACGAACAGGAGAACATCTATGTCAGAGCAGAACTCACAGCCCACCCGCGAACTGGTAGTCATGTTGACTCGCGGAACCGACCACGAACTGTCGTCAGTGGCCTTCACCATAGCCTGCGGCGGAATCACTTCAGGGATGAAGGTCTACGCGTTCTTGGTCAGCTCAGCCGTCGACCTGGTGCGCCGCAAGGCGGTCGACGTAACGCACGTGCCCCCGTTGGACCCGCTGAAGACGTTGATGCAAGACTTTATCGCCCGTGGCGGCACCATCTGGGCATGCCCGCCTTGCGTCAAGGCTCGTGGCTATACCCAGGATGACTTCATTGATGGCGTAACCATTCAGGGTGCCAGCGCGATGCACGAACGGCTTAAGGCTGGTGCAGCGAGCCTTAGCTTCTGAAGCAGCGCAGTGACGTCTAACACGCGGCTCAACCGGACAGCCCACAACCGGCTTCGCCGGCCGTGGCCTGCCGGTTAGCCGCAACGTTGGGCGTCTCATCCTGCTGACATGACGGTGTCAATAGAAGGTTGGTAACCTCAGCGAGACTCTATAAATTATCAAGGAAAATTTATGCGATATTCATCTCCCACCCCGGATCAGATCACTATCCTAGGTCCAGCGGATAGCGCTGCGATCACAACAAAAGAGGTCATCCGAAAATTTCACGAGGCATTCGACCGTCACGATCCAAAAGCCATGGAAGAACTCGTCGCGGATGATTGCGTTATTGAGAATACTAACCCTGCTCCAAACGGTGCCCGTCTCGTCGGAAAGGCAGCGTGCCTAGCGAATTGGCAAGGTCTTGCGAACTCGACGGGAAATTGGTTCGTGCGTGAAGAAGTATTTGTCGTCGGTGAGCGTGTCGTTATCAGGTGGCGCTATTGCTGGGGTGAAGACGACACTCAATCCATCCGTGGCCTCAATCTAATGCGGGTCTGTGGCGGACGCATCGTCGAAGCGATGGGTTACGTAAAAGGGTAGAAATGCAGCCCAACCCGGCGCTCAACCTCGCTCCCTTCGGTCGCTGGACGCTGCGCGATAAAGCTGCGCAGTGCCGGTTAGCTTTACTACATGGACTCCCCCTATCACACAACAGCGCTGGACATTGATTCGGTGAAAGACTGCGGCTCTACATACGGCCTGTTTGCGGGCATCGCCCTGGCCTTGATGAAAATGCGCGGGGTGCAGGTCTCATTCGTTAGTCGGCCTTCTCGGCCATTAAGCTAAACAGACTGTTGCACCCGGGTCTGACCGGTTCGTCATCCATTGCCTTTGCAGTGATTCGGCGGGTTTACTCCTCTATCCTGCAGACGCTGTTGTGTCGGCCGTGCGGTAAGCCTCAAGCGGATGCGCTCTGCTGCGCAGCCTGCACCTGATAATCTTCCCCTCGGGCCAGCAACACCCAGATGATGCGGGCGTTCTTCGCCGCCAGCGCCACCGCTGAACGCTTGTAGCGCCGGCGCGCAATCAACTCGCACAGCCAGCAGCTGATGCGATCCGGCTTGTCCCGAAGCGCGGCCAACACCGGGCGCGCACCATGGATCAGCAATATGCGCAGGTATTTGTCACCCTGTTTGGTGATCCGTCCCAGCCGCGTCTTGCCATTATCCCGCAGGCTTCGAATGAACGAACCTTCGGTTTTCAGATAGCCAACATGGTAAACACTGATTATCCTGGTATGCAGCGGGATTTTGAACGCAGCATCTGCGGGAAATGATTAAAGTGTTAAGTAAAAAATACCGCTACTGGTCCATGATTTTCAGAAATCACGCTTTATCCCCTATAAGTCATTTATCCAAGAGAAAATAATGACGTTGTACGCTTTTATTTTGTTAAGTTGGCAGAAGTTCGGAAAGGGGCTGAATAACGCTTCTGCGCGCTGGGAGAAACAGGCCGTTTCAGTAAACGATACCATGACGGGATCAGGAAAGCTGGCCGCATTCCCGGCAGGCACACAGGATATTTTGCCAAGCATGAATACCGGTGCAAAGGTAGACGCTCAAGCACCGCTCCCCATATTTGACCCGCAATTGGGTGTGCAATTAACGTTCGGCGACCGGGAAACCTGGTACACGATACTTGGTATGCTGTTCGACAGTCTGCCCGACTATTCAGCCAACCTGATCGCCGCCAAACATGACCCGGAAGAGTTGCGGCAAGCCGCACACAAGTTGGCCAGTGCGTCGAGCTACTGCGGCACGCCAGCAATGAACGATGCAGCCAAGCGGGTTGAACGCCTCGCAAAAACCGGGAGCGTGGATTCGGCCGCGAAGGCGCTGGATGTACTCTTGCAGCAGATCGAGCGGCTGCAAGCGTTGAAACACGATGGAAACCTTCCCGAGGGGAAAGATCAGGTCTATTGATGCCCGGCTAATTTAAGGCTGCGTTTTATAGCATCGATGAGTTGTCCTGCCTTGAACGGCTTTACCAGGAAATTATTTACGCCGTAGGTACAAGCCTCTTTCACGTTGCTCAGAGATGCATCGGAACTGATCATGATCACGGCAAGACCTGGGTGCGCAGATCGGATGTTTTTCAGTACCTCGAAGCCGTTCATTTTTGGCATGTTGATATCCAGAATTAAAACGTTCGGTTGAAGCTTCATGCAAAGCCCCAGCGTATCAACACCGTTTGTGGCTTCGCCCACGACCTCGATATTGCTCTGTCGGAGTAGGCTCCTCAACAAGTGGCGTGTACCTCCTTCGTCGTCAGCGATTAATGCCTTGATTGTTTCCATGTTTGATTCTTGAAATGAATCTGCAACTCTATAGCAATCCGACAGGAAATGCCAAGAGTGAGGCAACTGTCTGGTTCGATCCCTGAATAGACTGATTGCCAAGCCGGAAACTGGTTGTGGTTGGCTGCTTTCGATTGATAAACGGACGTTCGGCTACAAGGCGATGACCGCCTTAAACAGCTTGATACGAGCCATTCAACCACAAACCAGGTTTAGCCCTGCGTAAAAAGCATCTGGGATCAATCACGAAAATCAGATACCAAAATTCAATACGCCAAGCGCGACAAGGCTCGAAAGAAATTTTAGCGCGCGGCTCATGTTTGATAAGTAAGCGATAGCGTTTCTTGAGCAACGCCTTCTTGCGACCAGGTTTGGATTGTTAGCGGTGTCTATCGGCAGTTTCCGGCGCGATCGCTTCTGCGTAGTCATACAGCGCCGCCAGAATTTCTTCCCCGCGCTCGTCGGCGGTTTCAGCCAGCGCATCAATTTCGTTGAACAGTTGCTCCAGCGTGCGTGCGCCGCCTGCGCCCTCAAACAGGCGCGCGGCGCGATGCTCGTGCCAGCGCTGCGCTTCGCTATCGGTTAACGTGGCCGGGAAATTGCGGGCGCGGTAGCGGAACAGAAGCTCTTCCAGACGCGGGGCGTCGAAGCCGGGCTGGGCTTGTGCCAGTTGTTCGGGCGGCAGAGTGCGCAGCCGGTTCAGCACGCGGCGGTCGTTGTTGCCGACGAATCCACCGTACAAATCCGCGTCCACATCCACTGCGCCTGCTGCCGGGCGCTGGAATACTTCGCGCCAGATAGCCAGCATATCCGGCGCATTGGCAAAGCGGCTGGCGTGTTGCAAGCCGGCCGCGATATCCATGCCCCAGCGCTCGGCCATGGCAGGCGTCAGCGTGTTGAGATTGTTGATGACGATGGGCGATTTGTTGAGATGTATGGTTTTGATCGGCAGGCGGCTAACGCCTTCCGGCAGTGCAGCGGCTGCCGTGAACATGCGGGTACGGATGCTGGCGGCGTCGAGCTCGAACAGTTCGGCGGGATCGAACGCCAAATCCCAGACGATGACTTCATTTTTGTTGGTGGGATGCAGCGCCAGCGGCCACGCCAGCATCAGGCAGCCGCGCTCGGCCGGCACCATGCCGGACACATGCAGGAACGGACGCGGCGCGTGCAGGCTGATCTGTTCGGCCACCGCGTCTTTTTTGTGCAGGGTGAAGCAAAAATCAAACAGGCGCGGCTGGCGCTGGCGGATCAGCTGCGCCAGGGCGATGGTGGCACGCACGTCGGACAGCGCATCGTGCGCGGCGGCGTGGGCAAGGCCATTGGCGGCACTGAGATGTTCGAGCTTGAAACTCGGGCGGCCATCCTCTTTGCTCGGCCAGATGATGCCTTCCGGACGCAGGGCGTAGGCAGTGCGTACCACGTCGAGCAAGTCCCAGCGCCCGCAGTTGTTTTGCCACTCGCGCGCGTAGGGATCAGCGAGATTTCGCCACAGCAAAAAACGCGTGAATTCGTCGTCGAAACGGATGGTGTTGTAACCCGTGCCGATGGTGCCGGGCTGGCTGAATGCCTGCTCGATCTCGCTGGCAAACTGGTATTCGGGCACGCCACGTTCCAGGCACAACTGCGGCGTGATGCCGGTAATCAGGCAGGATTGCGGATCGGGCAGGTAATCCGGCGCGGGTTGGCAGTAGGACATCAGCGCCGCGCCGATTTCGTTTAATGCCGCATCGGTACGGATGGCGGCGAACTGGGCAGGACGATCACTGCGCGGGTCGATGCCGAAGGTTTCATAATCGTGCCAGAGGAAAGTGTGCATGCGCTCAAACGACCTCGCCCCACAAGTCGTGCTCGCCGCTGTCGGTGATGCGCACTTTGGCAAACTCACCCGGCACCAGCCCCGCCGGATTTTCGATCACCACCACGCCGTCGATCTCTGGCGCATCGGCGTAGGAGCGAGCCACCGCGCCCTCCTCCGTAATTTCATCCACCAGCACGGTCATGGTCTGCCCCACGTGCGCGGCAAGGCGCTCGGCGCTGATGTCGGCCTGCAATTCCATCAGACGCGCGCGGCGTTCTTCCTTGACCTGTTCGGGGACATGGTCCGCCAGCGCATTGGCAGTAGCGCCTTCCACTGCGGAATAGGTGAAACAACCCACGCGATCGAGCTGGGCTTCCTCGATGAAATCCAGCAGCATCCGGAAATCGGTCTCGGTCTCGCCGGGGAAACCGGCGATGAAGGTGCTGCGGATCACCAGTTCCGGGCAGATTTCGCGCCAGGTCTTGATGCGCGCCAGGGTATTCTCGGCGGCGGCGGGACGTTTCATGGCCTTGAGCACTTTCGGGCTGGCATGCTGAAACGGAATATCCAGATAGGGCAGGATTTTGCCCTCCGCCATCATCGGGATAACTTCATCCACGTGCGGGTAGGGATAAACATAATGCAGGCGTACCCACACCCCCAGTTGTGACAACGCAGCGGCCAATTCGGTCATGCGCGTCTTGAGCGGGCGGCCATTCCAGAATCCGGTCCGGTACTTCACGTCCACGCCGTAGGCGCTGGTATCCTGGGAAATGACCAGCAACTCTTTCACGCCGGCGTTGACCAGATTTTCCGCTTCCTGCATCACGTCGCCGATGGGGCGGCTGACCAGATCGCCACGCATGGAGGGGATGATGCAAAAGGTGCAGCGGTGGTTGCAGCCTTCGGAAATCTTCAGGTAGGCGAAGTGGTCGGGCGTCAGGCGTATGCCCTGCGCGGGAACCAGATCGAGGTAAGGATCGTGCGGCTTGGGCAGATGCGCGTGGACGGCTTCCATCACCGCCTCGGTGGCGTGCGGGCCGGTCACTGCCAGCACGCGCGGATGCGCCTGGCGCACCACATCGCCCTTGGCGCCGAGGCAGCCGGTGACGATGACTTTGCCGTTTTCCGCCAACGCCTCGCCGATGGCATCGAGCGATTCTTCCACCGCGGCGTCAATAAAGCCGCAAGTGTTGACCACCACCAGATCGGCGTCGCTGTAATTCGGCGCAATGATGTACCCTTCGGCACGCAACTCGGTCAGAATACGTTCGGAGTCGGACGTCGCCTTGGGGCAGCCCAGAGAAACGAAACCAACTTTTGGAATTTTAATCATCTGTTTACTTTATCCGTGTTTGGGAACCAGAGTCGCCATGTATATCGTATTGTTTGCCTTCGCCTATATCTGGATCATGATGCTGGTCACCGCGACGTCGCTGTTCAAAGGGATTGCCGTTTTCGTCATTGGCGGCAGCCTGATCGCGCTGATCTATTACATCCTCGACACACCAGGACGCAAACGCCGCAAACCGGTGGAAGAAGATTAAGCGCTGGTCGGCGAGAAATTTACCGGCAAGCGCTACGCGTATTTGCCCACCAGCATTTCTGTCACGGCAATGGTCGCGATGCCGGCGCCGATCAGCAGCACTTGTTCCACTGTCGCCACCAGCCCAACCCGTTTGTGCAGCCCGGGGATGAGGTCTGCAACCGCAACGTAGATCATGCTCGCCGCCGCCAGCCCAAGGAATACCGGGATCAGGCTCTGCATGGATTGCAGTGCATAATACGCCAGCAAACCACCCACCAGCGTTGCAGCGCTGGAGAGCAGGTTATACGCCAATGCCCGCGCCTTGCTGTAACCGGAATGCAGCAGAATCAGGAAATCGCCGACCTCCTGCGGAATCTCGTGCGTGATAATCGCCAGTGCAGTGACGATGCCCAACTGCACATCCGCGAGAAACGCTGCGGCAATCAGAATGCCATCGACGAAATTGTGGAAGGTATCCCCGACCAGGATCATCATTCCGCTGCGGCCATGATCGTGGCCGTCGTGGCCATGGTTGTGGGTCTGTTCCAGACCATGAGTCTCGCAGCTTTCGTGGTGGCAGTGGCGCCATAACACCAGTTTTTCCAGCACGAAAAATCCCATGATGCCGGCCAGCACTGTGGCTGCGGTGGCATGGGCATTGCCGGATACCTCGAACGCATGCGGCAGTATTTCCAGAAAAACCGCACCCAGCAAAGCACCAATGGCGTAACTCACCAGCATCCCCACCCAGCTGGGCTTGGCCGCATAAGCGAACACTGCCGCAGTCAATACGCTCAGCGCGCCGCCGAGAAAGCTGGCAGCAATGATCCAGGTGAGGATAGTCATGGTGGCGAGAGGATGATTTACTGAGAAAGGTGGCTCGCGACGCGATCAGCAGCGTTCGCGCCCGGTGCATTCACTTTTTGTGGCGTGATTCTCTCACAGCCCGGAACGGCCGGCAACCACATTGAAAAACCGCACCGTATGTACGCTAGCGTACGGATTTTCAGTGGCCCCAATGCAAGACTGACCAGATATGAACTCGCCGGAAATTTAGAAAATGTTGCGCCGCACCCTGAAATGGCTGGGCTACATCATGGCTGCGATTGCCATGGCCACCGTTATATTGGTCGCCTTCTTCGACTGGAATTGGCTGCGTCATCCCATCGAACGCGCAGTGACCGAAAAAACCGGGCGCGCTCTGGTTATCAACGGCAACTTCAACGTCAAACTGGGCTGGCCGCTCACCCGGATTCAGGCCGCTGATGTCACCTTTGCCAATCCAGCCTGGGCAAAGCAGCCTTTGATGTTTACGGTAAAACGCATGGATGGCGATATCAGTTTGCCGCAGCTGTTCAAACGCCATTTCAGGGTGCCTACGGTCAGGCTGGAACAGCCGCAAGTATTCCTCGAACAAAGCCTGGATGGTCGCAAGAATTGGCTGCTGGATCGCAACCAGCAAGATAAAAACGCCAAAGTAAAAATTGATCGTATCGTGCTGGATAACGGCCGTGTCAGTTATACAGATCCAGTACGCAACACCCACATTCAGGCGGCTCTTTCCACGCGCCAAACCACGTCGCATGGCGCTGCGTCTGCTGATATTGTGTTTACTGCGCAAGGCAACTTCAAGGGTTTGCCATTAACGGCCAGCGGCAGTGGCGGAACAGTTCTCGCTTTAAATGATGAAACCACGCCCTATCCGCTCAACGTTAACATCAGTCTCGGCCATACCCGTCTGCATGCAGTGGGTACGGTCACCAGCCTCGCCAAATTTCGCGCCGTTGACTTGAACATGACATTGAGCGGCGCGAGCCTCGATCAGTTGTATCCCCTGATTGGCATTGCTTTGCCTCGCACCTCTACCTATTCGACCCAGGGCCATCTTCTCCATAACGCCCAGCGGTGGCGTTACGAAAAATTCACCGGGCGTGTTGGCAAAAGCGACGTCGCCGGCAATATGCAAATCGATGGCGGTGGAAAACGTCCATTTCTACAGGGTAATTTGACGTTTCAGATGCTGGACCTGAACGACCTGGGATCGCCGATAGGTATGAGCAATCAGAACAAGGGTAAAGCGCCAGCTCCTAACCCGGTTAACCCGGCGCGGCGAACTGCGCCTGCTCCATCCGTCGCCGCCTCGAATAAACGCGACGTACTGCCTGAATTGCCATTCCGCACCGAACGCTGGAACAGCGTAGATGCCGATGTAAAAATAAAAGCGAAACGCATCCAGCGGGCGCGCGCCCTGCCTATCGAAAATCTGGTGGCGCGCGTGCGAATGAATAATTCGGTGTTGACCCTCGACCCGCTGGATTTCGGTGTCGCAGGCGGGACGCTTGCGGGTGTAATTACACTCGATGGTCAACACAATCCCATTCAAGCCAAATTGAACATTCATGCGCGAAAAATTTTACTCAATCAGTTATTTCCAACCATAAAGTTGAGCAAAACCAGCATTGGTCAGATAAACGGCGACTTCGATCTGCGCGGCACCGGTAGCGCAGTCAGCCAAATGCTCGCCAGCGCCGATGGCAAGGTCGTATTGCTTATAGACAGCGGCGAAATCAGCAAACTGATGATGGAGACCATCGGTTTACATTTGTGGGAAATATTGCAGTTAAAAATCACCGGCGACAAGGTCATCAAACTGAACTGCGCTGTGGCTGATTTCGATGTACAGAAAGGTGTCATGCGAACCAGGACAATGCTCCTGGATACCCAGATCACCACCATCACCGGCAGCGGCGACATTAATATGGCTCAAGAAACCCTCAATCTGGATTTGACACCTCATACCAAAGTGATCAGCCCTCTCGCATTACGCAGCCCGATTTACATTCGGGGAAAATTTGCCAAGCCGGAAGTATCAGTCGATAAAACAAAACTGGCATTGCGCAGCGCAGGTGCGCTTGCCCTGGGCGCCATCAACCCTTTCCTGGCTATCATTCCGCTAGTCGACACCGGACCGGGAAAAAACAGCGAATGCGGGCGTTTGATCCGCGGGGCGCAACACTGAACTACCACCCGGAACTTCGACTCACGGCATCAAGAAAACAGGATAAGCGAACGGGGAATAATGTTTAAGTTACCGAAGCAACAAGGGGAAAGGAACGTTTGCTGAAGGTGGAATCGCAACCACTGGGATTACAGGCATTGATTGGTGGGCGGTGCAAGGTTTGAACTTGCGACCCCTGCCGTGTGAAGGCAGTGCTCTACCGCTGAGCTAACCGCCCAACAAGGCGCGCATTTAACCACAGGGGGATTTTGCCGTCAAACAAATTCCACGTCTCGCGCCTGGTGTCGCGTAAAATCCCGGCTTTTGAACTGGCCTGCCTTGTGGAAACAATTCGACTCTCCAAACTCATGTCTGAACGTGGTCTGTGCTCCCGGCGCGAGGCGGATGTGTATATTGAGCGCGGCTGGGTAAAGGTGGATGGCGTACTGGTCAACCAACTGGGCAGCAAGGTGTCGCCCGATTGCACCATCGAGCTCGCCAGGCAAGCGCAACATGAGCAAGGCAGTCGGGTGACGATCCTGCTGAACAAGCCGGTGGGATTTGTGTCTGCACAGGCAGAGGATGGCTACAAACCCGCCGCTTCGTTGATCACGGCGGCGAATCATTATGCTGACGACCGCTCGGGGATACGTTTTTCCAACGAGCATGCGCGCGGGCTTGCGCCTGCCGGGCGGCTGGACATTGATTCCACGGGTTTGCTGGTGCTGACGCAGGATGGACGGATTGCCAAGCAGTTGATCGGCGATGATTCGAGTGTGGACAAGGAATATCTGGTGCGGGTGCAGGGAAAACTCGGTGCAGAAGGGCTCAAATTGCTCAACCACGGCTTGAAACTGGATGATGTAGCGCTACGCCCGGCGCGGGTGTCGTGGCAGAACCAGGATCAGCTGAGCTTTATTCTGCGCGAGGGCAAAAAACGCCAGATTCGCCGCATGTGCGAGCTGGTCGGACTCAAGGTGGTGGGCTTGAAGCGCGTGCGCATCGGCGGGGTAAAGCTGGGGGATTTGCCGCTTGGGCAGTGGCGCTATCTTGCTACGGATGAGAAATTCTGAGCTTGACCGGAATAACGATCGCGGACCGGATCAAGACTGGTTCAGTGGCTTGAGCGTGAGTACGGAACCGCGCTGGGTGAATTCCAGCTGTTTAAGGAAACTCATCCCCAGCAATACCGTGTCGTCATTTAGCCCGACGGTAATCAATGCCGCCACATCATGCACCTCGATCGCACCCAGGCGCACGGTTTGCAGCCGCGTCTGATAGGCGCGCGTGGCGCCATTGGCGGTTTGTACGCTGACCGCCGGACCACGTGCCAAAGCCAGTTTTTGCGCCAGGATGGGAGACATGGCAACGCGTGTTGCACCGGTATCCACCAGAAACGTGACCGGCTGGCCGTTAATTTCCCCTTGCGCCAGATAATGCCCGTCTTGATTGCGCTGCAGACGCACTTCACCGTGCTGGAGTGCCAGCACTTCAGCCCGATTGGGGTTGGCGTTGTGCGTCAGACGCAGTTCAAAGAACCAGTAAACCCCCGCAAACAATAACGCCCAGGCGATCATCAGCATGATGATTCCGCCGCGGCGATGCGGATTATCGCCCATGCTTCACGCCAGGTTGATGAAGTTGTCGCGGTAAAACTTGAGTTCGACGATGGAATCGTAAATGTCGGCCAGCGCTTCGTGCTTGCTTTCCTTGACGAAACCTTTGGCGACCGCGGGCTTCCAGCGTTTGACCAGTTCTTTGAGGGTGCTCACATCCAGATTGCGGTAGTGAAAGTAGGCTTCCAGCTTGGGCATGTAGCGCGCCAGAAATCGGCGATCCTGGCAGATTGAATTCCCGCACATGGGCGAAATGCCTTTTCCCACATATTGCGCCAAAAATTCAAGCATCTGGTTTTCCACCGCAGCCTCATCCAGGGCGGATGACTTGACCTTGTCGATCAGTCCGGAGCGTCCGTGCGTGCCCTTGTTCCAGGCATCCATGCCGTCCAGCACGGCGTCGGACTGATGCACTACCAGCACCGGCGCTTCGGCCACGGTGTTGAGCTGGGCATCGGTCACCACCAGCGCCACTTCGATAATGCGGTCGCTGTCGGGGAGCAAACCGGACATTTCCATGTCTATCCAGACCAGGTTGTTGTTATCTTGAGCCATCGTGTTCATTCAAAGTTAAAAAAAGCAATTGTGTCATAATCACACCATGAATACATTCACGCTCATCTTCATTGCTGCCTTGACGATCAGCGTATCGGTGCGTGTTTGGCTGGCGCAGCGCCATCTGCGTTATGTCGCCAGCCACCGGAACGCCGTACCTGCTGCGTTTTCTGAAACGATTACACTCACCCAGCACCACAAGGCCGCGGACTATACGCTCGCCAAGACCCGTCTGTCGTTCCTGCAAATTGCGCTTGAAGCTGCATTATTGCTGGCATTTACCCTGGGCGGCGGGCTGCAATGGCTGGCTGACGCGCTGGCTGGCGTATTCGTCCCGGATATGGCGCGCAATATTCTGCTCATCGGCAGCGTGATACTGATTGGCGCTGCCGTGGAACTGCCGCTGGACCTATACCGCAAGTTCGTCATCGAAAACCGCTTCGGTTTTAACACCATGACACCCAAACGCTTTCTGCTGGATGCGTTGATGCAAATCACGATTGGCGCGCTGCTTGGGCTGCCGCTGCTGTTTGCCGTGCTGTGGCTGATGCAGACGGCGGGCGCGCTGTGGTGGCTATATGCGTGGCTGGTGTGGGTGGGCTTTAATCTCATGCTGCTCGCCATCTATCCGACATTCATCGCACCGCTGTTCAACCGTTTCGAACCGCTGCCGGGTGGTACGCTGAAATCACGCATCGAACAGCTGCTGCACAAATGCGGCTTTACCGCGCAGGGCCTGTTCGTGATGGATGGCTCCAAACGCAGCAGCCATGGCAATGCCTATTTCACCGGCTTTGGCAAAACCAAGCGCATTGTGCTGTTTGATACCCTGCTTAAACATCTGGAGGCAGATGAGGTGGAAGCCGTGCTCGCACACGAACTGGGCCATTTCAAGCGCCGCCACGTGGTCAAGCGCATGGCATGGGTGTTCGCAGCCAGTCTGGCGTTTTTGTGGGTGCTCAACTGGCTGATGACGCAAACCTGGTTTTTTAGCGGACTGAATGTGACAAGCCAGAACACCGGCATGGCGCTGGTGCTGTTTTTTCTGGTGTTGCCGGTATTCACCTTTCTGTTGCAACCGCTGAGCAGCCTGTATTCACGCAAGCATGAGTTCGAGGCAGATCAGTATGCCGCCGTGCAAACGCACGCACAAAGCCTGGTCAGTGCATTGATCAAGCTGTATCGGGACAATGCCTCCACCCTTACCCCGGACCCGCTGTATGCCATGTTTTACAATTCGCACCCGGATGCGCAACAGCGCATAGCGCGTTTGCAGACAGCGGTGCATAATTAACCAGACTCAATCTGGCACAAGGAACCCCTATAATGAAATCTTTGCTAGCCGCTATTGCACTATTACTTGCCGCTGCTCCACTCTATGCTGCCCCGTTCGACAAGGGCGACCCGAAAATCGGTAAAATGCTGGTGGATAAATCCTGCGTGAGTTGCCACGCTTCGATGGTCGGCGGCGACGGCTCCAAGATATATACGCGTGCCGACCGCAAGGTCAAGAATGCACAGCAACTCGCCGCGCGCGTCGCTGCATGCAATGCCAATACCGGTGCCAACTGGCTTCCTCAGGATGAGATGCATGTGGAGGCCTACCTGAACCAGCAATATTACAAGTTCAAGTAATGTCATCATGACTGGCGTATGCGATCTCACCACTAAATCCTGCAAGCCCTGCGAAGGTGGCACAGCCGCACTGAGCCAGGCTGAAATCACCGCACTGCTCGCCCAGCTGGACGGCTGGGAACAGAACGGCATCCTGATCGCAAAAACTTACCGTTTCAAAGACCACTACCAGGCCATGGCATTCGTGAATGCAGTCGCCTGGATATCTCACCGCGAAAACCATCATCCCGACATCAATCTCGGCTACAACCAGTGCCGTGTGGAATACACTACCCACGCACTGGCCGGCCTGTCTGATAACGATTTCATCTGTGCTGCCAAGATAGATGCCCTGTTCCACCTGTAGCATTCCGCCCTGCACGAAAATTCCGCGGTTTTAAAGTATCGTATCCTGCAACTGCACGACCAAGTGAAATAGAATACGTGCATGATCCGCCATGCCCGCTCTCACCCCATATGATTACGCCAACACCCATGCAGGGACTGGTTACCGCCACCTTCGGCAGGCACTACCTGGTTGAAGCCGGTGACACACTGATCGAATGCGTGTCGCGAGGCAAGCGCAGCGGCATCGCCTGTGGAGATCGCGTTGTTTTCCTGCCCACATCTGCCGGGCAAGGCGTCATCGAATCCATTCTGCCGCGCGAAAATCTGCTGTATCGCTCAGTCGCGCATCGCAGCAAGCTGATTGCCGCCAATGTGACACGCATCGTCATCGTGGTAGCCCCGGTTCCCAGCTTTTATGATTTGCTGATTAACCGCTGCCTGGTTGCAGCCGAGGCGGCGAACATCGCGGCGCTGATCTGCCTGAATAAATACGATCTTGGAGAGCCGGCGTATACTGCACAGCGTCGTCTTGAACCCTATATAAAACTGGGCTATCCAGTACTGGCACTCTCTGCCCACCATGACATAAGCCCGTTACGCCCTTATCTGTCGGGGCAAGTCAGTGTTTTTGTAGGGCAATCCGGCATGGGTAAATCCAGCCTGATCAATGCGCTGGCACCTGAAGCACACACTACTGTCGGTGAGATATCCGAGGCGCTGGACTCGGGACGCCACACCACCACCAGCGCACGCATGTACAAACTGGATGCGTCGAGCAGGTTGATTGATTCCCCGGGAATGCAGGAGTTTGGACTAAACCACATCCAGCCAGAACAACTCGACCGGTACTTTATCGAGTTCCGCCCATATATTGGCCATTGCCGGTTCAGCAATTGCCGCCATCTGCACGAACCCGACTGTGCCGTGGCAAAAGCTGCCGCTGCTGGAGATATAACGCCAGCACGCCTGACGGCTTATCGGCAAATTTTAAACAGCTTGAATCCTAAAACAGGATAGGGTCTATAAACAGACCATCCCTAAATCAGGAGAATAGTCATGGAAAGACGCCTGTTTCTTGTTTCGCTGCTGGCGTTGGCAACGCCAGCCCTGGCCGATGCCACGATCGTCAAAACCCCCTACCAACCGGCCAAGGTCGTATTCGATTTTTATCTGGATGACCCGCAAAAAATCGGCAGCGCCTTGTACTGGATTCGCTCCCTGATGAACCCGCTGCTGGATGAACCCTACGGCTATTCACCCGAACAGCTGGATATCAAGGTAGTCATTCATGGTACGGAAATTGTCACGGTGGCCAGGAAGAACGAGGCGAAATACCAGGACGCGGTGGACCGGATGCGCTATTACGCGGATCTTGGGGTGAGTTTCAAGGTATGCAGCTATGCGGCTGAAGATTACGGCTACAGCGCGCGGGATTTCCAGGACTTTATCGAACTGGTACCCAATGCCATCACAGAACTGGCACACTGGCAAATGCAGGGCTACGCGTTGATCACACCGAATATACAGGACAAGAAGTTTCTGATCGAAGCAATCCGTTGAGACTTTGATTATTCCGGCCAGTGCTTGATATAGCGCTTGAGCAGGCGGTTTTCGAAATCTGCCGCATTGAGGCAGGCACGTGCCACGTCGTGGAAGGAAATCACCCCAAGCAGCGTTTCCCCCTCCATCACCGGCAGATGGCTAATGCGGTTTTCTGTCATCACGCCGCGCACATAATCCACTGTGTCGTCCGGGTTACCGATGATGGGTTCAGTAACCATCATCTCGCTGACTTTGACGGCAATCAGTTCGCAGCCGCGCTCGTTCAATCCACGCAGAACATCGCGTTCGGTGAGTAGCCCGACCATGGTGCCATCCTGACGCACGATTAATGAACCGACATCGCGTTTCACCATGACCTCAACCGCTTCTGAAACCAGTTGGTCAGGTTGGATGGCGAATATGTCACCACCCTTGATAGTCAGAATTTCACGAATAATCATTTGATCGTTGCTCCTGTCAAGCCTGCTTGAACACCCGAACAGAATAGCAGATGCCTAACACGTGGGGAAGCTGAAAACACCTTTAACAAGACGCCCAACCCGTATGCTTTCAAAACCGGTCAATCCCTGAAATTCTGGAATTGCAGAGGAAAATCACTGACGCTTTTACGCACCAGCGCGATGGTTTCCTGCAACAGGTCGCGCTTGGCACCGGTCACGCGCACCGCTTCGCCCTGAATGCTCGCTTGCACCTTGAGCTTGCTGTCCTTGATGATTTTTACAATCTTTTTGGCAAGCTCGCTTTCCACGCCGGTTTTCACCGTAGCGCTGCGCTTGACCTTGTTGCCGGTGACTTTTTCCGGCTTACCCATCTCCAGGCACTTGATATCTATACCGCGCTTGATGAGTTTGCCATTGAGGATTTCCTGCACCTGGTCAAGCTTGAAATCATCGTCGGCGTAAACCGTGAGCACGTATTCCGCCTGCTCCACGCGCGCATCGGATCCCTTGAAATCGAAGCGCGTCGAGACTTCCTTGTTGGTCTGCTCGACGGCGTTCTTGACTTCCTGCTTGTCCACTTCGGAGACGATATCAAATGAGGGCATGTCGGGCTCCAGATCAGTATTTGCCGAGTACATCAGCCGAAATGGCAGACATAATCCAGCGTTTCCATGGTTTCAATATCAAACTTGCTATTGCCGGGCACTGAGAATTTCTCGCCAGCTGTGTAGGTTTTCCAGTCGGATTCACCGGCGAGCCTGACCCTGCACACGCCGCCGTTGATTTCCATGATTTCGGGCGCGCCGGTGTTGAATACCAACTGACTGGGAAAAATCACACCCACGCTTTTTTTACTACCATCGGCAAATATCACGGTATGCGATACACACTTGCCATCGAAATACACATTGGCTTGTTTGGCCACACTCACGTTATCGAATTGAGACATGACTTATTCCCGAGTTAGTTGCTGTTATGAGCTTTGAGTTTGGCGGCAATCCGCAAACGCAGTGCGTTGAGCTTGATGAAACCGCCGGCATCGGCCTGGTTATAAGCACCTGCGTCGTCTTCAAAAGTGGCGATGGTGGAATCGAACAGCGAATCGGTCTTGGAATCGCGCCCCACCACAATCACATTGCCCTTGTATAGCTTGACCCGCACCCAGCCATTTACGCTGGCCTGCGATGCGTCGATCATGGTTTGCAGCATGGTCCGCTCCGGGCTCCACCAGTAGCCGTTGTAAATCAGGCTGGCGTAACGCGGCATGAGATCGTCCTTGAGATGCGCCACCTCGCGATCCAGCGTAATGGATTCGATGGCACGATGCGCCTTGAGCATGATGGTGCCACCCGGGGTTTCATAACAGCCGCGCGACTTCATCCCCACATAGCGATTTTCCACCAGATCCTGGCGGCCAATGCCGTGCTTGCCGCCGAGACGATTCAGCTCGGCCAGCACCTTGGCGGCACTCTTTGCCTGGCCGTTGATGCCCACGATATCGCCGTGCGAGAATTCCAGATCGACATATTCGGCAGCGTCCGGTGCCTTTTCCGGCGATACCGTCCAGCGCCACATGTCTTCCTCAGGCTCGTCCGCCGGGTTTTCCAGCGCGCGCCCTTCATAGGAAATGTGCAGCAGATTGGCGTCCATACTGTAAGGACTGCCTCCTGCCTTGTGCTTCATTTCCACCGGAATACCATGTGTTTCGGCATAGGCCAGCAGCTTTTCGCGCGACAGCAAATCCCACTCGCGCCAGGGGGCGATGATCTTGATGTCCGGCTTGAGCGCATAGGCGCCCAGTTCGAAGCGCACCTGGTCATTGCCCTTGCCGGTGGCGCCGTGCGAAATGGCGTCGGCACCGGTCAGATTGGCAATCTCGATCAGGCGCTTGGCAATCAGCGGGCGGGCGATCGATGTCCCCAGCAGGTACTCGCCCTCGTACACGGTATTGGCGCGGAACATGGGGAACACAAAATCGCGCACAAATTCTTCGCGCAAATCGTCGATGAAGATTTCCTTCACGCCGAATTTTCTGGCTTTTTCGCGTGCCGGTTCCAGTTCTTCGCCCTGGCCAATATCCGCAGTAAACGTCACCACCTCGCATTGGTAGCTGTCCTGCAGCCACTTCAAAATCACCGAGGTATCCAACCCGCCCGAGTAGGCAAGCACGACTTTTTTTACATCACTCATTTACTTTTCCCAACAATAAATATTCCATCAAGGCCTTCTGCGTGTGCAACCGGTTTTCGGCTTCATCCCACACCACACTTTGCGGGCCGTCGATCACCTCGGCCGCCACTTCCTCGCCGCGGTGGGCGGGCAGACAGTGCATGAACAGAGCATCCCTAGCCGCCACGCACATCATGTCGGCGTCCACCTGCCAGTCCTGAAAATCACGCACACGTTCTTCGTTTTCCGCTTCGAAACCCATACTGGTCCACACGTCGGTGGTCACCAGATCGGCACCGCGACAGGCTTCCATGGGATCAGCAAAACTCTCGTAGTGACTGGTGTCGTACAGTCCGGCGCGTTCCGGCTCGACTTCATAGCCTTGCGGAGTCGACACATGCACGTTGAAATCCAGCACCACGGCGGCTTGCAGCCAGGTATTGCACATGTTGTTGGAGTCCCCGATCCAGGCCACCGTCTTGCCCTTGATGCAACCGTGATGTTCGATAAAGGTGAAGATGTCGGCCATGATCTGGCACGGATGGTATTCGTTGGTCAGCCCGTTGATCACAGGCACGCGCGAATGGGCAGCGAAACGTTCGATGATGTCCTGTTCGAAGGTGCGGATCATCACGATATCCACCATGCGCGAGATTACCTGCGCCGCATCTTCCACCGGCTCGCCGCGCCCCAGCTGAGTGTCACGGGTGTTGAGGTAAATGGCCGAGCCGCCCAGCTGGTGCATGCCCGCTTCAAATGACAAGCGTGTACGGGTGGATTGCTTCTCGAAAATCATCGCCAGCGTGCGATCCACCAGCGGATGATAGGTTTCGTAACCCTTGAAGCGCGCCTTGATGATTTTCGCGCGCGCAAAAATATATTCGAATTCGTCGCGCGTCAAATCCTGGAACTGAAGGAAGTGTTTGATGGCTTGCATCACGCTGCCCTGCCGAGAAAACCGCGGATAAGTGGCGCGAGCCCTGCCACCAGCAGTGCCGCCTCGGCTGAATTCATCACCAGCGGCGGTACCAGACGCACCACGTTATCGGCAGTCACGTTGATCAACAGGTGCTGTGCCAGCGCCAGCTTGACCAGTTCGCCACACGGGCGATCCAGCTCGATGCCGATCATCATGCCCAGGCCGCGTATTTGCTTGATACCCGTCACACCCTCAAGTTCACGCTTGAGACCCGCCACGATTTCACCGCCAATGCGGGTAGCATTGGCCAGCAAGCCTTCGTCTTCCAGCGTCTGCAAGGTGACCAGCCCAGCCGTACAGGCCAGCGGATTGCCGCCAAAGGTGGAGCCGTGGTTGCCCGGCTGGAATGCCTCCGCCGCCGCACCACGCGCGAGACAGGCGCCAATCGGCACCCCTGAGCCCAGCCCCTTGGCCAGCGCCATAACGTCCGGCAATAAGTTGGCATGTTGAAAGCCAAACCAGGTGCCGGTGCGGCCGATGCCGGTTTGCACCTCATCCAGCATCAGCAGCCAGCCCTTGTCGTCGCAAATTCTGCGCAAGGCGAGCAGATATTCGGCATCAGGAATCTTGATGCCACCCTCACCCTGTATCGGCTCGACCAGTATGGCGACAACATCGTGGTTGTGCTCAGCCACTTGGCGTACCGCTTCCACATCGTTATACGGCACCCGCGCAAAGCCCGTCAGCAAGGGTTCGAAACCCGCCTGCACCTTGCGACTGCCGGTCGCGGTCAGCGTCGCCATGGTGCGCCCGTGAAAGGCTTTTTCCATCACAATAATGGTGGGCATGGTGATACCCTGGTGATGACCGTACAGACGTGCGAGCTTGATAGCAGCTTCGTTCGCCTCACACCCGGAGTTGCAGAAAAATGCCTTGTCCATGCCGGATAGCTGGCACAGACGCTCGGCGAGTTGTTCCTGACGCCGGATTTCGTAGATATTCGAGGTGTGGATCAGCGTGCGCGCCTGCTCACACAGCGCTGCAGCGAGTTTGGGGTGCGCGTGCCCCAGGCCGTTGACGGCCACGCCAGCCAGCGCATCCAGATATTTGTTGCCGGCTTCGTCCCACAGCCACACGCCTTCGCCACGGACAAACGCCACGGGCTGACGCGCATAAGTATTCATCAAATAAGACATAGCCATTGACTTAAGAGAGGGTTAAAAAGCACACGGCGGCTTGCGCCGCCGTGATGCACTACAAACTGCTATGTTCAGGCCGCGTAATTTTGCGACACGAAGTTCCAGTTTACCAGATTCCAGAACTCCTCCACATACTTGGGACGAGCGTTGCGGTAATCAATGTAATAAGCATGTTCCCACACATCGCAGGTCATCAGCGCCTTCTGACCACTGGTCATCGGCGTGGCTGCGTTGCTGGTCGAGACGATGTCGAGTTGGCCGTTAGCAGTTTTCACCAGCCATGCCCAGCCTGACCCGAATGTACCCACGGCAGCTTTGCTGAAAGCCTCCTTGAACGCGTCAAATGAACCCCACTTGGCCTTGATGGCATCTGCCAGCGCACCGCTCGGTTCTCCCCCGCCGTTGGGACTGAGACAGTTCCAGTAAAAGGTATGGTTCCATACCTGAGCAGCATTGTTGAACACACCGCCGGAAGATTTCATGATGATTTCTTCCAGGCTCATGCTTTCAAATTCATTGCCCTTGATCAGATTATTCAGATTGGTCACATAAGCCTGATGGTGCTTGCCATAGTGATACTCGAGCGTTTCGGCAGAAATATGCGGTTGCAGGGCATCTTTGGCATAGGGTAAGGCAGGTAATTCATGAATCATCATTTTCTCCTTTAGCAGATCACAGGTAATCAAACTTAAAAGCCATATACGCCGCTATGCGCACCCGCAGCCATGAAAAACAGCATGGGGATGGACAGCATGGTATTGGTACGGGACGCCAGGAAAGCCACCCTGCGCGCAGTATTTTTCTGGGTATCAGTGGCTTTTGCCAAGCCCAGGATTTTTTTCTGGTTGGGCCAGATCAACGCCCACACATTAAACAACATGATGGTACCGAGCCAGGCACCGACACCAATCACCGCATGGGAAGGCTGCAGACTGAATGCGGTCTTGAAGTAGGGTCCCAACAATGCAGCCCCAGCCAGCCATGTAACCAGCGCAGCCCAGCGGAAAAACAGCAGGGCGCGGGGGGCAACGTGCTTGCTGATGCCACCCGCACTGCCATCAGCGGTTGCCGCTTTCATCGCGTCAACCTGCACAAAGTTGAAGTAATACAGCAAACCGATCCACATTACGCCTGCCATCAAGTGTAGCCATCTGGCCATCGCCGGAACGAATTCCATCATACCCCCTTTATAACAAAAAGTTTTTGATGAAAACGTACAACACCAGCGTCAGGATCAGACCGGAAATGACCGTACCCCATAGCGAATCCAATGGATTTTTCACAGCTTTATTTTCCTCAGGAGATTTGTTGATTGCAGCAGGAAAAATTCACACCAACCGTATATTTAGCTGAAACCGTGCTTGGCAGCAAGGGCTAAATTAACAAGCGCTTGAACCGGTGAGTTGTTTGTTGGTGATGTTTTAAGATTTGTTTGGAATAACTTCCCGAATTTGACGGCCTGCTATACGGCACGCAACTAAACCGAAAAATTCCAGTCTTGCCTTCAATTCACCCAAATCATGGTCACCCGAATTAATGTACACAAGCTTTATCAGCACAAGCACATTAACCGATATGCCATACTCTGGTAAAATGCAAATCAGGCATCCAGCAAAACTACCATAATGACCGAGCCTTCCAATAACGAACTCATCATCCAGGGTTTAACCACATCCGGGCGCACATTCCGTCCCAGCGACTGGGCAGAGCGCCTGTCTAGCGTCTTGTCTACTTTTGGCGAAGACCACCGCATGACTTATTCACCCTACGTGCGCCCTATGACGCTGGATGGTGTGAAATGCGTCGTTGTAGACAAACAACTGCAGCGCGAGCAGCCGGCGGCATTTTCTTTTCTGATGAGTTTTGCACGTGAAAACGACCTGAAAGTGCTGGATCCAGCACAGACCGACAGCCAGCAGTAAGTATTGCGCAGCATTTGCCGCAGCAAAAAATCAAACGAAAAATTTTGAGGTAATGGTGTAATACAGGAACGCGCCCGGAAGACAGCTCTTCCAGGCGGCTGGAGCTATCAGGCCATTGCCTTGACAGCAGAGGACAGACGGCTCTTGTGACGAGACGCTTTGTTCTTGTGGATGATGCGTTTGTCAGCAATGCTGTCAATGGCTTTCATCGACTCGCCGAATACGGATTGAGCAGCAGCCTTATCACCTGCCAGAACGGCTTTTTGCACTTTCTTGATGGCAGTACGCAAGGTGGAACGCAGAGCGGCATTGTGGGCGCGCTGTTTGTCATTCTGTCTGGCGCGCTTTCTGGCCTGTGCGCTATTTGCCATGGATGAAACTCCTGTCTGATTTTGCTAAACGCAGAATTATAAAGACCGTCCGCATTTCTGGCAAGTCAAATTGCCAACGTGCTTGCGCCCAATGCGCAAATCTTCCTGTCGAAACAGAATTTGGGCACCACAAAGGTGGCTTAGTATTTTTTCCGGATTGGATGTAACCTGCATTTCTTGACGGTAACAAGATCTGAATAATAAATAACTGGAACGAGACAAACATGCATGCGGCACGCACTCCGGCAGGGGCAATTCCGGCTCCCATTGCCGACGAGCTGGATTTATACAAACGCTACCTTAAAGCGCTCGGCAGGGTCGCCGAGCTTTTGCTGGAAGAGACCAGCGAACAGAACCTGACCGAGGTGCTGCAGCTGTTGGCCGCAACCACAGGAATCAGTTGTTGCGCCCTATTCCTGAACAAACCCGAAAAAGCCGCGCAGGGTGCCAACCTGCACTGCACCTGGTCTTCTTCCGAAGCAGTCAGCCGTTTATCGGATTTCATGCAGTTCCGGGAAATCGATTACCAAAAATACCCGCTGCTTTTCGATACCCTGCATGCGGGCATGGTGTTTTCCAAAAATATCGCGGAATTGCCAGACGAGGAAGCCGCGCTTTTTGCCACGCAAAAAATCCATACTGCGCTGTGCATTCCCTTACTGATGCAGGGCGAAATGGAAGGCTTTCTCGGTCTGTTCAGCCGCGATGAAACCCGCAACTGGCAACCGGTAGAGGTTAACGTGCTGTGCGCCATCACCAACAGCCTGGCGCTCGCCCTGGCACGCAAACGTGTCGAACAAAACCTTGAAGCGAGCACACAACGGCTTAAAGCGCTGGTCGGCGCAACCGAGGACATGATTATCGAATATGACCTCAGCGGCCATATCCTCAATGCCTGGACCGATAATAGGACATTTTCCATCAGCCTCGATTCCAACATTACCGGACTGGCATTGGAGCAGGTTCTGCCCAACGACATGGCCCAGGCAATTCAGCTAGCCACACCCAAATTACTGGCCAGCAGCAATCGCGAAACCTTTGAATTTACCCTGAATATCGACGACACAGACCGTTTTTTTCTGGGTAGACTGCAAATGCTGCCTTCCGAAACAGGCCACGCCAGAAATATGGTTGCGCTGATACGCGACGTCACCGAACTGATGCAGGAAGAAGCGCAACGCCTGTCCATGCTGGAAACGCTCAATCTGCTTGAAGAAGCCATTATCGATCTTTCCCTGGATGGCTTGCTGCTCAATTTCAGCGCCGCCTGGAGCAAATTGCTGGACTTGCCCAGCGAGCATACCAGCGGACATCTCGGGAAACCCTTGACCGATTTCGTTTACCCGGACGACCGCGCTGCCCTTGTTTCAGTTATTCTGCAACTGGCCTCCGGCAAGATGCATTCCGATGTGGTTCGCTTTCGTCTGCTGCACGGCGAAGAGCCTATCTGGATCGAAGCGCACTTGCTCGCGCACCGCTCTCTTCATGGACAGATCGCGGCACTGCGCGGCGTTCTGCGCGACATTACCTCCAGCCATTTACAGGAGCGACGCATTACCCAGATGGCATTGCACGATGCATTGACCCAACTGCCCAACCGCATTCTGCTGGAAGATCACCTGCACCAGGCGATTAGCCGTGCGCAGCGGGGAAATGGCAAGGTCGCATTGGGCTTTATCGACGTGGATCATTTCAAGCACATCAACGATACCCTGGGACACAAAGCAGGCGATACGGTGCTCGTCACATTAAGCAAGCGCCTGCAATCCGTGCTCAGGGAAATGGACACGCTGTCGCGTTGGGGGGGCGATGAATTTGTTGTGCTGCTGCCCGACGCCAACCGTGAGGAAGACATCCGCAGCATTGCCGAACGCCTGCGCGATGCAGCGCGGGAAACTATCAATTTGGACGGCATTGAAACCAAGCTCACGCTCAGCATCGGCTTGGCGATTTATCCGGATGACGCAGATAGCGCGGAAACACTCATGAGCATGGCAGATCACACCATGTTTCACGCCAAAAATGTCGGGCGCAACAATGTACAGTTTTATCAGGATATTCGCGACACCCCGGATCGATAGAATACATCCTGCTGCATGCCCCATTAACCGTGTAGCGCGAGCACCTCGATGTTTTATTTCCGCTGAACACTACCCGGAATCTGCGGCGTCTCCACCACTACATCGCCGCATTGCGCGCGGTGCCTTAACGCATGATCCATCAGCACTATCGCCATCAGCGCTTCGGCAATCGGGGTGGCGCGGATGCCGACGCAGGGGTCGTGACGGCCATGGGTGACGACTTCGATGGGACTGCCGTGTGTGTCGATGGAACGGCCGGGCAGGCGGATGGAAGAGGTCGGTTTGATGGCGACGTGGGCGACGATATTCTGGCCGCTCGAGATACCGCCCAGCACGCCGCCGGCATGGTTGGACAGGAAGCCTTCCGGGGTGAGTTCGTCACGGTGTTCGGTGCCTTTCTGACGGGTGGAAGCAAAGCCGTCGCCGATTTCCACGCCTTTGACGGCGTTGAGTCCCATCAGGGCATGGGCGAGGTCGGCGTCAAGGCGATCGTACAGCGGCTCGCCCCAGCCTACCGGCACATTCTCGGCCTCCACAGTGATTTTTGCGCCGACTGAGTCGCCCGATTTACGCAGTTCGTCCATGTAGGCTTCCAGCGCCGCCACGCTGTCCGGGTCAGGGCTGAAGAAAGCATTTTCGCCGACGGCCTCCCAGCTTTTGAAAGCCAGATCAATCGGCCCCAGCGCAGACATGTAGCCGCGCACCCGGATACCGTATTTTTGCGCCAGCCATTTTTTGGCAATGGCGCCGGCGCCGACCATCGGCGCGGTGAGCCGTGCGGAGGAACGCCCGCCGCCGCGGTAATCGCGAATACCGTATTTATGCCAGTAGGTATAGTCGGCGTGGCCTGGGCGGAAGGTGTCGGCGATGTTGCCGTAGTCCTTGCTGCGCTGATCTTCGTTGCGGATCAGCAGCGCAATGGGTGCGCCGGTCGTGTGGCCTTCAAAGATGCCGGAGAGAATTTCCACCGTGTCCGATTCGCGCCGCTGGGTGACGTGACGCGAGGTGCCGGGCTTGCGCCGATCCAGTTGCGCCTGGATATCCTCGGCGGACAATTCCATTCCTGGCGGGCAGCCATCCACCACGCAACCGATGGCCGGACCATGAGATTCGCCGAAGGTGGTGACACAAAATAATTTGCCTATGCTGCTGCCGGACATGGTCGTGCTCGCTCAGATTTCAAAGCGGCGAGTTTAACATGGCGGGCTTACTTGCCGACCTGCAACTCGGCCAGCATCCTGATTCCCCAGGCCACGCCGAACCCGGTCACCTCGGTGTCCACCGCACCCAGACCGTCGTCGCAGTTGCTCGACGACAAATCCACATGCAGCCAGGGGCGCTTGTCCACGAAACGATTGAGGAAGCGCGCGGCCAGAATATGGTCGGCGTCACCATCAAGTGTGCATTGCTTGATATCGGCAATATCCGAATCCAGCGCGGGTTCGTAGTCTTCATCCATCGGGAAGGCACACATGCGCTCGCCGCTGGCCTTGCCTGCCACGACCGCCTGCGCAAGCAATTCGTCGCGGTTGGATAGCACCCCGCTGTAACGCTCGCCCAGCGCGGCGCCCATGCTGCCGGTCAGCGTGGCGAAATCGACGATGGCATCGGGTTTCTCGCGCGCTGCCAGGGCGAGCGTGTCTGCCAGCACCATGCGGCCTTCGGCGTCGGTATGCACCACTTCGATGGTGGTGCCGTTGAGCGCAGTGACTACGTCGTTCTGCTTGTAAGCTTTCGCGCTGATGTGATTTTGCGCGATCGCCAGCCAGCAATCGATGTTCACCGGCAAATCCAGACGCGTGGCCGCCAGCAAAATGCCCAGCGCCACCGCCGAACCGTTCATGTCCTCGTGCATGCCCTGCATGTGTCTGGCGGGCTTGAGATTGTGGCCGCCGGTGTCGAAGCAGATGCCCTTGCCCACCAGCGCGATGGTCTGTCTGGCCTGGGGATGACGGCGGCGCAGATGCACAATGGCGGCGTCTTCCGGGTCTGAGCCTTGCGCCACTGCGACGAACGCACCGGCGCCGAGTTTGCGCAGTTTTTTCATGTCGTATTCTGTGCTCTTCCAGCCATTGTCTTTAGCCAGTTCGCGCACCCGTTCGCGGTAGATGCCGGGAGTGAGCTGGTTGGGCGGCGTGACCGTGAGACTGCGGCACAGGATATTGCCTTCCGCCACGGCGCGCTGGGCAGCAAAACCATCCGTCGAGGCGTGACCAAACAGACGCATGGCCTGCAACGGCCTGGGCTTGTCCTTGCTTTTCAGGCTGGGCAGCGCGGCGCCGTTGACCCACGCCACATACACCGCAACAGCGGCAGCCTGAGCGCGAAAAGCCGCATCGCCACTGATCGCCAGACTGATTTCTCCGGGCGACTCGTCCAGCAGGATATGCAAGGCCTGGCGCAACACGGTGTGCTGGCTGAATGCGGGCTGGCCGGTATCCAGCATGACCCATACGACCAACCCGCCGTGGGCCGTTTCCACTGCGACCGGCGTTTTCGCCAGCTCGGCGGGTTTCTTGTCGCGGCGGCGCAATGCGGCAGCAAGTTGTGCGAGGCCAGGCAGCTCGTCGTCTTTGGGCAAGGCGGCGGTTTTGGGTAAAACCATCAAAATATGCCCGGCTTTATCCATCTGCGTTGCGGAGATTTGTTTTTTGTTTTCAATAAGTTTTGCGATCATTTTGAACCTTGACGTGGGATTTTGGCTTGACCGGACAGGATGTTTTAACCGATGATAGCAGAGTTTTTATTGCCAAAAATCAGTCCGGGCTCTAGCTCTTGCAAGGAAGAAATACATGAAACTGGAAGACAAAAAGCGCGTGCTGCGCGAAATGGTGTTGCACCGCCGCTTTGAAGAGCGCTGCTATCAGGCCTATATCGAACGCAAAATAGGCGGCTTTCTGCACCTCTACCCCGGACAGGAAGCTTGCTGCAACGGCGTGATGGAAGCGGCCCGCCCCGGCCATGATTACGTCATCACCGGTTACCGCGACCATATCCACGCCATCAAGTGCGGCTCCGACCCCAAGGCCGTCATGGCCGAGCTGTACGGCAAGGAAACCGGCTCGTCCAAAGGACGCGGCGGCTCCATGCACATCTTTGATGTGGCACATCGCTTCATGGGTGGCTACGCGCTGGTGGGCGGCCCATTCCCGCTCGCCGCCGGCATCGCCAAAGGTATCCAGCTGAAGGGCGGCGATGAAATTTCCATCTGCTTTCTGGGCGACGCCGCCAACAACCAGGGCGTGTTCCACGAAACGCTGAACATGGCCGCATTGTGGAAGCTGCCGGTGCTGTTCGTGTGCGAAAACAACCAGTATGGCATCGGTACCTCGATTGACCGCTCCACTGCCGTGGTCGATCAGTTCAAACGCGTATGCAGCTATGGCATCGAATCGGCTCAGTGCGACGGGCAGGACATTGACCTGGTATATGAGCACGCAGTCAAGGCCGTTGAATATGTGCGCAGCCGCAAGGGGCCGTATTTCCTCGAGTTGATGACCTACCGTTATCGCGGCCACTCCATGTCCGATTCACGCGGTTACCGCACGCGCGAAGAAGAAGAGCAATGGAAACAGCGCGACCCCATCAATATCCTGCGCGATCGCCTGATTGACGCCGGCGCGCTGACCATGGACGAATATACCGCCATGGAAAAGGAAACCGACGCCTATATCGAGAACGAAGTCATCAAGTTCGCCGAGGAATCGCCAGAACCGGATGTGGCAGACCTCGAAAAATACGTTTTCGCTTAAAAGCTATAGCCACAGAGATCACCGAGGCCTCCGAGAAAATCCCCTGCTGTGCCTCTGAACTACTCTGTGTACTCTGTGCACTCTGTAGCAACAAAAGATTCGAGAATTAAGGAAGATCAACATGGCTGAAATAATGTACTGGGAAGCGCTGCAGCGCGCCCATGATGAAGAAATGGCGCGTGACCCGTTGGTCATCTGCATGGGTGAAGACATCGGCGTGGCCGGTGGTACCTACAAGGCCACCAAGGGTCTGTACGAAAAATACGGCCCGTTGCGGGTGATGGATACCCCCATCTCCGAAGGCGGCTACACCGGTCTGGGTATCGGTGCCTCGTTCCTTGGCATCCGCCCCATCATCGAGATCATGTCGGTGAACTTTGCCTGGCTGGCAATGGACCAGATGTTCAACTCTGCCGCCAAGGTACGCTATATGTCCGGCGGTCAGCTCACCTCCCCCAGCGTGTTCCGCGCGGCGGGCGGCGCTGCCCATCAGCTTGGCGCCCAGCATTCGGCGCGCATGGAAAAAGTGTTCATGGGCATCGCCGGTCTGCGCGTGGTCACGCCTTCCAATCCCAGGCAGGCTTATGGTTTGCTGAAATCCGCGGTGCGCAGTGATGATCCGGTGTTCATCAA
Organism: Sulfuriferula sp.; assembly: GCA_035530335.1. Lineage (GTDB taxonomy): Bacteria > Pseudomonadota > Gammaproteobacteria > Burkholderiales > Sulfuriferulaceae > Sulfuriferula. Next base: position 33,721 of record DATKUZ010000035.1, read on the forward strand.
CGAGCACGAACTCATGTACAACATGAAAGGCGAAGTGCCGGACGAAGAATACTTTCACCCGCTGGAAGGTTCGGAAATCAGCCGTTCCGGCAACGACGTCACGCTGTTCGGCTACAACATCTCGGTACACTGGTGCCTCAAAGCCGCCGAGATTCTGGACAAGCAATACGGTATCTCCGCCGAAGTGGTGGACCTGTATTCGCTCGCCCCGCTGGATCGTGCCGGGATCAAGAAGTCGGTATGCAAAACCCATCGTGCGGTCATCGCCGAAGAAGACGAAGCCCCGGTAGGTGTCGGCTCCGAAATCATCGCCATCCTCAACGAGGAATGCTTCTTCGAACTCGATGCCGCACCGGTGCGCATACATTCCGCTCTCGTACCGCAACCCTATAACCACAAGCTGGAAAAAGCCGCCATTCCCGACCATGAAGACGTGGTTTCTGCAGTTTTGAAGATGTTCGGCAAATGAAACCGCCGATAGCAGACATCCGCTAGCAAAGTTATGTGCGGCCACTGGCCGCACAACTTTTTGGCTACGGGCTGCAACGTTACAGGCTAGAGGAAAAAGCAATGTCATCACATTACGTCATCACCATGCCGCAGCTGTCCGACACCATGACCGAGGGGGTTGTGGTGACCTGGGAGAAACAGGTCGGCGACAAAGTTGAGCGCGGCGACATCGTCGCCACTGTCGAAACCGACAAAGCCATCATGGACGTGGAAGTATTCAAGGCCGGTTATCTGGCCAGCCCGCTGGCGGAAGTCGGCGCTACCGTTGCTGTCAGCGGCGCGCTGGGCTATATCACCGATACCCTGGGCGATCTCGCCATTGGCGCCGGCGAAGTCGTGACCGAACAGGCGGCCACCGAGATGATCCCGCACCACGCAGGCATGCCGATTGTCATGCCACAGCTGTCCGACACCATGACCGAAGGCATCGTGGTGACCTGGGAAAAAGCCATCGGCGCTGCCATCAAGCGCGGTGACATCGTGGCTACGGTGGAAACCGACAAGGCCATCATGGATGTGGAAGTATTCCAGGAAGGTTTCCTGTCCGGCCCCCTGGCGGGCGTGGGCAGCACGGTGGAAGTGGCGCATCCGATGGCCTTCATCGTCAGCGACGCGGCACAGGTGAACAATACCGAAGTCACCGTTTCCGCCGAACACAAGGTGATCGAAACACATCACCAGAAGGACAAGACGCCGATCTACGCCGTGGCGGCCAAATCCACGCCAGCAGCCACTCCCGCAGTGACCCACCCAGGTGCCAAACCGGTGGCCCGCCCGGCCGGGCGTCAGGCCAGCCCCTACGCACGCAAGATGGCCGGCGAAATCGGTGTTGATTTGAACCAGCTGGCCGGTTCCGGTCCGGCCGGCGTGATTGTCGCCCAGGACGTGGCGCGTGCACGCCCGAGCATGGCGCAAGTCGCCCACTCCCTGCCGCAGGTCGAAGTGCCCGGCACTGGCCGCCCCATGTCCTCGATGGAAAAGGCCGTGTCGCACGCGATGACGGCGGCGCTGACCCTGCCCACCTTCGATGTCACTTTCAACATCAAACCCGAGAAACTCATCGCTGCCGCCAAGGCGCGCAAGATTTCGGTGACGGTAGCCATCGCCAAAGCCTGCTCCGTAGCCATGCTGAAGCACCCGATGCTGAATAATTGCTACCAGCCGGTAGACAAAATCGTCGAGCGCAGCAACCACGATTTCGGCATTGCCGTCGCCGCCGATGGTGGCGGTCTGGTAGTCCCCATCCTGCACAACATCGAACAAAAATCCCTGGAGCAATTGCAGGCCGAGTGGAGCGACCTGATGCCGCGCGCCCGCGCCCGCAAGCTGTCGCCCAACGAATACGCCAGCCCGACCTTCACCATCTCCAACATGGGCATGTTCGGCGTCACTCACTTCACCGCCATTCCCACCCCGGGCATCGCCGCCATCATGGCCATCGCGGCTACCGGACCGGACGGCATGCCGGTAAACATCACCGGCGATCATCGCGTGGTAAACGGCGCGCACGTCGCCGCCTACCTGGCTGATTTGAAGAAAATCATCGAAAACCCGGAAAGCTGGCTGGAAGCGGCCATTATCGCGCCGATTCCTGAGGGCGACTGGGACTTTCCGGTCATCGTCATCGGCGGCGGCCCCGGCGGCGAAGACTGCGCACGCGACCTGGTCGAGCATGGTGTCAAGGTGGCAATGATCAATAATGCCCCGCTGCCTGGCGGCGAGTGCCTGTGGCGCGGCTGCATTCCGTCCAAGGCCTGGCGTCACAATGCCGATCTGATTCGCGACCGCGCCCACGACGCGGAAAAAGGCATCACCGGCACCAGCACCCCCGGGCTCGACTGGGCAACACTGGAAACGCGCCGCAAGGACATCCTGCAGACCCGCGGCGAACTGGCACTGAAAACCGACAAGGGCGTAAAGATTGATGTACGCGAAGGCTTTGCCTCCTTCGTCGACAACCACACCATCAGGGTGCAGCCGGCCGCGGGCGATGCCTACACCCTGCGCTTCGGCGCAGCGGTGATTGCCATCGGCGCGCCGCCGTTCGTGCCGCCTATCCCGGGTGCGCAAGAAGGCTTGGCCAGCGGCGGCGTGATAACTTCCGACACTATCTGGAACCTGCCCGCGCCGCCGAAGAAAATGGCCATCGTCGGCGGCGGTGTAATCGGCGTGGAAATGGCGCAGATTTTCCGCGATTTCGGCACCGAGATCCTGATGCTGGAAGCCAAGGATCGCATCCTGGCCGAGGTGGAAGAGGAAATCGCCAAACAGCTCACCGAGCTCCTCAAGCAGGAATTCAGCGTCGTCACCAGCGCCAGGATCGGCAGCATCGCCGGCTCCGCAGGCAAGATGAAACTCGACTACGCTGACGCCGAGGGCAAAGCCGCCAGCTTCGATTGCGACTATGTGCTGATGGCCACTGGCAAGCGCCCCGACACCGGCAAGCTCAACCTGGAAGCTGCAGGCGTGCAGTTGGATGGCGCCACGATCAAGGCCGATACCCGCGGCCGCACCAGCGTGCCGCACATTTACGCGGTCGGCGACGTGGTGGGCGGCTATATGCTGGCCCACACCGCCGCCACCCAGGGGCGCGTGGCGGCCAGCAACCTGCTGGGCGAAGATCACGTGTACAACCAGGACCTGGATTGCGGCGTCACCTTCAGCCGTCCGCAGGCCGGTTTCGTCGGCCTGTCCGCGGCACAAGCCAAGGCCAAGGGCATCGACGCAGTGGAAGCCAAGATGCCGATGAGCATCGACGCCAAGGCGATGATCAGCGGCGAGACCCACGGCATGATCAAACTGGTGGCAGACAAGGCCACGCAGAAGATCATCGGCGTGCATTTCCTGGCCGAACACACCGACACCCTGATTGGCGAAGCGGTGATGATGGTGTCCGCCGGCATGACGCTGAAACAGGTCGCACAGGCGATTCATCCGCATCCGACTCAGACCGAACTGTTTGGCGAACTGGCGCGGCGCCTGATGTCACGCCTGCGCAGGACGGCCAAACACTGAGCAAGGATTTTTTTGTTGAAGGCTTGGGCGCACATCAGCCTGATGTGCGCCTTTGCTGCCATCCTCTTCTGCAATGGCTCCTAGTGCACAAAGCTCATCACCATGATCCTCCGGGAACTCCTCATTGCGCGCCGCATCTTACCGCGGTGCCAGCGCCCGATACGAACACAATACCATTCAATACCAAGCCCCTGGCTTGACCACCCTTAAGGAGTTGTCCATGCCGTTATCTTTCCCGTCGCGTACCCTTGGCATGCTCTTGTTAGCCACCGTGTTCGAGGCCAGCGCCGTCGCCGCGCTCCTGCCGGCCATCCCCGATGCGCCCAATGTCGACGCCCGCAATTACGTGCTGATTGACCCGGCTTCCGGACAGGTACTGGCCGCGCGTGCGGCCGACCAGAAGGTGCCGCCAGCCAGCCTGACCAAGCTGATGACTACCTATCTGACCTTCCAGGCGGTGGCGCGCGGCAGTCTTAAGCTCGACCAGGCGACTCCGGTCAGTGTGGCCGCATGGAAGGCAGGCGGCTCGACCATGTTCCTGCAGCCCGATTTGCCGGCAACGGTGGAGCAGATGATCCAGGGCATGGTGGTGGTATCCGGTAACGACGCGGCTGTGGCGCTGGCAGAAGCCATCGCCGGCAACACCGATAGTTTCGTGCAGATGATGAACGCCACCGCACGCCAGCTTGGCATGACCAACACCCATTTCGATAACGTGGATGGACTGCCCACGCCCACCCATCTGGTCAGCGCGCGCGACATCGGCATACTGACCGAAGCCATCATTCGCCAGTATCCGCAGTACCTGCATTATTTCGGCGAAAAGACTTTCACCTATAACCATGTCACCCAGAACAACTGGAACCCGTTGGTATTCAGCGACGCCACGGTGACCGGTATGAAAACCGGCCACACTGACGAGGCTGGCTATTGCCTGGATGCCACAGCAGTGCGCAAGGGGCGCCATCTGATTGCGGTGGTGCTCGGTTCCGCTACGCGCAAAGGCAGTGCTCAGGCCGCCGAGGCGCTACTTAATTACGGTTATCACTTTTTCGAAACACGACGCGCGTATGGCGCTGGTCAAATCATCAGCACGGTGCGCAATAATCAGGCGAATCCTGCACAGATATCCATCGGCACCGCCAGCGACGTCTGGGTTAGCCTGCCGATCGGACGCTATGCGCAACTCAAGCCCAGTGTGAGCCTGGCAGCGCAAATGCCTTTGCCGCTGAAGCGCGGACAGCAGGTCGGTACGCTGATATTGAGCGAAGGCAGCCGGGAAGTTGCCCGTGTGCCCCTGGTGGCGCTGCAAGCAGTGGAAAAGGCAGGCTGGTTTGGCCACGCATGGAACATCATCCGCGCCAAGTTCTGAAGCTGCCATTTTCTGCCCGCGAAACATGCCTGCGTAACACAGACTCAACCAAACCTCTCCGGCCCGGCGATACCTGCTGGAGAGGTTTCTGCCAGGCGGCATCTGACATCCTGCCAATTCGGTTGTAAACTATCCTGCGCATCGGAGAATCATCTGGGCCAACGCACATCAATCCTGACGTGTGGACAGCTTTCCGCTTGCCAAAGGTGTTAGCGGCGCGAGCACAGCGCCGACTCGCCGATTTAAATCCTAAAAAATATTGGAGACAGACATGAAAAAGCTCAGCATTGCTACACCAAAAATTGGTTTAACTGCGGCCGTAGCGTTATTTGCCGCCTGCCTGCCGCTGGGAGCAGCCGCTGGAACGGGCGGGGATTACCACGGCGCAACCGCATCCAGGGATCATTACAATGTGATTTTTCATCTGGATGCCGGCGGCACCCCGGCGATCAAGAAAACGCTGACCAATATAGAAAACGTCCTGCACGACCCGCGCCTTGCCGGGAAGCTCCGTGTGGAATTGATTGCCAATAGCAAGGGCTTCGACGTGTACGTCAAGAACAATGGCTTCGAGGACAAACTCAAACATTTGCAGGCGGAAGGCGTGATCCTGGCGCAATGTGCCAATACCCTTAAAGAATTGCACATAGACCGCAACGACCTCTACCCATTCATCAGCATCGTTCCATCGGGAATGGGCGAAATCACGATTCGGGAAGCGCAAGGCTGGGCCTACGTCCATCCTTCCGCACCGCCTGAGCAGCTTTAAACCAGGCCGATATCCTCGTTGCACGATGAGGTGCAACGAGGACTTCAAGTAAAGCGCTTTCGGGAACAACCAGCATCCTATCCGCGCATACCAATACAATCCTCAATACAATCCCCAATGCAATCCTTGGGCAAATGTCGTTACAACCAGTCATGTGCTCACTGACGCGTAAATTTCAATCTGTAGCTGGGAATACGCGCTTGCAGTTTCACACAGGCGAGCGCTCAAACTGAGGCAAGCGCTCCGGCTCGTCGCGAGCGCTATCAATCCAGGCCTGCACCGCAGGAAGTGCAAAGAGCGCAGACACGTAGTCTGCTGATTCAGGCTTTATGCTGACGTCATAAGTTCGGACCCTGAGTGCAATCGGGGCATACATAGCATCCGCCACCGAAAACGAGCCGAAAAGAAACGGGCCGACGGACGCAAATTGCGTCCGACACTCGCTCCAGAGAGTCTCGATACGATCCAGATCCTTGCGTGCCTCTGAACTTACCGGGAAGCCGGGATGATAGGCACGGCAATCCATCGACAACTCGTGGCGCAATGTACTGAAGCCGGCATGCATCTCGGCACTCACCGAACGTGCCATTGCGCGTGTCCGGATATCCGTTGGCCACAGCTTCCTGTCTCCAAAACGTTCGGCCAGGTACTCGCATATGGCAAGCGATTCCCATACCGTCACCGGGCCATCAACAAGAATCGGAACACGCGCCCACGTTGAATATCGTGCAAGTTGAGATTTGGTCCCGGTCTGATAGAGCGGCACACGGATCTCCTCAAACGGGATCCCTGCTTGATGCAGCAACAACCAGGGTCGCAGCGACCAGGAAGAATGATTTTTATTGCCAATGACCAATTGCATCGCACCTTCTCCATTCCCTATATTTACAGTTTGCCCACTCATTACAGCAGCAATCACTCAAATATCAACCGACTCAATTGATAAAATCGTTTCTCTCACACAGAATATCTGCTGCATGACGAGCCGCTTAAACAGAATACAGAGCCATTGCCATTCCCTGTATATCCCGCTGGAAAAGCCAAAATGCCCACTTGCAGTCATATCGTTTTGATGGCCTCCTACAATCAATGGATGAATAACAAGCTATATGAAGCAGCAGAGAAGCTATCGCCGCAAGAACTTGCGGCTGATAGAAAAGCATTTTTCGGGTCTTTGATCGGAACACTCAATCATGTCGTGGTGGCCGACACCCTATGGTTAAGGCGTTTTACAGTGCATCCAGCCAGTTTTCCAGCTCTTGATCCAATTCGACATTTGCCTGCCCCCTCATCCCTGGATGAGCCGCTATTCACGGATATCGGAGCACTATTTAACCGGCGAAAAATGCTGGATCAAACGATCATGCTATGGGCCGCTACCTTAACCGACAAAGATTTGCAGCACATTTTGCACTATACCAACATGAAAGGCGTCACCGCACACAAGCAATTTTCAAAGCTTATCCTGCATTTTTTTAATCATCAAATACATCATCGGGGCCAGGCAACCACGCTTTTATCGCAGGCCGGCATCGATGTTGGAGTAACTGATTTGATCGCATTGATCGAAGATGAAATCGATGCATAATCCGAGCGAAGATTGCTCGCATAGATACAGGATCAATTAATGCGAAAGATTATTCGGGCGCTCACACCGGCAGACAGCGTGCTGTATCAGCAATTGATCCTGAATGGTCTGCGCGAGCACCCGGGGTTATTCAGAATCAGTCCCGAAGATGCTGGCGAACCGCTGGTGCCTTTTGCGCCAAACAATGCGGATGCCTTTACGCTGGGGGTTTTTCAGGGGGATGGTCGATTGGTTGGTGTAGTCAGTTTCGACCGGGAGGTGCGCGTCAAGCTCAGACATAAGGGACTCATCTATCGCATGTATGTGTCGTCCGAAGTATCCGGCCAAGGGATCGGAAGAAGGCTGCTGCAAGACGCAATTAGTCGCGCAAAACAAATAGACGGTTTGCAGCAGATCAACCTGACCGTGATCGCCACCAACGCTAGAGCCAGGCATCTCTATTCTTCCGAGGGCTTTGAAGTTTTCGCAGTCGAGAAGCGCGGCCTGAGAATTGGGGCAAGTTATTTCGATGAAGAGCAGATGGTTTTGCACTTCAAAAAATCCTTCTGAATAATCCGGATATATCCCTGCCTGGCCTATCCGATGTGGCCCGGACAGCAAGGTCTCGAGTGGCGGGCATTTCCGATTTGTTCTGAACGCTTCAATTCCCGCTTATCCCGCATAAATATGCTTCAGACTCACCTGTGCTGAAAGCCAAAAAACTGCCGTCCGACTGCCGCTGCATCGGCAACGTTCATGCCGCGTTCGCCTGCGGCACCCGCACACTCCGCGCACACAAACACAATACCGGGGCACAGGTCGTTGCAGCAGGCGACATGCTTCCGGGCCAATTTGCGGTAGGCGACTTGCACACCGGATGGCACATTCCGGGTGATCTGCCCGGAGGCATCAGCATGAACCGTCACTGTGAGATCACAAACGCTGCATGTTGCGATGATGGCGGCGGCGGTGTTTGCAATAAACGGGATGGCCAGCGCATCGATCGCACACATCGCGTTGACTCGATGCGAACCATATTCAACGGTTATTCCGGTTTCAACTGCACTGAAAGGGTAACAACCCAGGCCGGATTCAGTAACGACCAGCGCATCCAGTTCCACCAGCTTGTTCAGACAGTGCAACGGGATGATATGAGGTGCGGGAGCCGTCCCGTTTTCCAGCCATGCCTGCAAGACAATCCTGTAGGCAGTGCGTGCAGCAATATCTGCAGCCTCGATTCTGGCTTGCAGCGGAAATTCGCGGCGCAGGCGTTCTAACCCTTGCGTGATATTGGTATTGGATAACAAGTATTTTGCTCGTTTGGTTATCCCGCACAACACGACAACTGCTTCACATCCTTGTGAAAAGTCTGCGCGCAAAGTTTCAAGCCTTCAACCATGGTGAGATAAGGGAATAATTGTCCCGCCAGTTCCTCCACCGTCATCCGGTTGCGAATGGCAAGCACCGCCGTCTGGATAATTTCCCCACCTTCCGCCGCCAGCACCTGCGCGCCCAGCAAGCGTCCCGAGTCTTGTTCCGCAACCAGCTTGATGAATCCGCGCGTATCGAAGTTGGCCAAGGCACGCGGCACGTTGTCCAGGCTCAGCGTGCGGCTGTCGGTTTCCAGGCCGAGCCTGGCTGCCTGCGCTTCGCTGAGTCCGACTGTCGCCACCTGCGGGTCGGTAAAAACCACCGCTGGCATGGCCGACAAATCCAGCGCGGCATCGCCGCCGGTCATGTTGATCGCGGCACGGGTACCGGCAGCAGCAGCCACATACACGAACTGCGGCTGATTGGTGCAATCGCCCGCGGCATAGATATGCGGCACCGAGGTGCGCATGTGGTCGTCGATGATGACCGCGCCGCTGGCGTCGGTTTTCACCCCGGCTCCATCCAGATTCAAGTCGGTGGTGTTGGGCGTTCGCCCGGTGGCGACCAGCAAACGGTCGCCTTTGAGCGTTTCCAACCCGATATTCACCTGGAAAAGCTTGCCGTCGAAACGCACGTTCTTCACCTCGGTATCGGTCAGAATGCGCATGCCTTCACCTTCCAGAACGGCCTTCAACCCTGCGCCGAGCGCAGGGTCTTCCCTGGACAGAAGTTGGCTGCGCGCGATCAGCGTGACCCTGGAACCGAGGCGCAGAAAGGCCTGCGCCAGCTCCAGTGCGACCACCGAACCGCCGTAGACGATCAGATGTTGCGGCAGCTCCTCCGCGACCAGCGCCGCCGTCGAGGTCCAGTAGGGTGTGTCGTTCAGTCCTGGTGTATCCGGAATCGCAGGCGAGCGACCGGTGGCAATCAGGATACGATCGGCAGCCAATTCCTTCTCGCTGCCGTCGGCTTTTTCCACCACCAGCGTATGGGCATCCTTGAAACGTGCAAAACCTTGTTCCAGCGTAATGCCGGGGTTGGATTCCAGAATGCTTTCGTACTTGGCGTGACGCAATTCATCCACCCGCGCCTGCTGCTGAGCCACCAGGGCCACGCGGTCAATAACGGCCGGCTGTTTTTTCAGCCCGTCGAACGGGGTGCCGCTTTGCAGGTGTGCGATGTGCGCGGCACGGATCATGATTTTGGATGGCACGCAGCCGACGTTGACACAGGTGCCGCCGACTTCTCCCGCTTCGATTACGGTCACCACCGCGCCGGCTTCGACAGCACGAATGGCGGCCGCAAATGCCGCCGAGCCGGTACCGATAATGGCAACCCTGAGGCCGGATGATATTCCTGCGGGCACCGCGGCGCCCATGCCTCGCGCCAGTTCGGCACCGTAACCTTCAGCCTTGATCGCATTGATCAGCGCCGCAGCAGACACCTCGGCGCCGGTTTCAACCGTTGCGCTGCCGGACGCGTAGGACACTTCGGCATGGCTCACACCGGCGACACTCGCCAACAGTTTTTCAATCGACCGGGCGCAGTGATCACAGGTCATGCCAGTCACACGCAGCGCATGTGTAGTCATTTTGCTTGCGCGTCTTTAGCGGTTGAAGGATAACCCGCTTGCGTCGTGGCATTGATGATCTGCTTGATACTGGTCTTGGCATCATCGTATACAACGACTTCTTCTTTTGTCTGCGGGGTTGCGGTCGCGCTAAGGACGCCTGGCAGTTTTTTCAGCGCTGTTCTGACGGTAATCGGGCATATCTCGCAATCCATGCCTGGAATATCCAGGGTGACCGTTTTCTGCGCGGCAAGAGCCGGCGTGATGGACAGGCTGGTAACAGCAAAAAATGCGCCGCTCAACAAATGACGGACGTTCATGGCAAGACTCCTTTCAATTAATAAAACAACGGGGCGATATACGGAAAAGCAATAGCCAGCAGCATTAGCACGGCCACCATCCAGAACAGCATTTTGTAGATGCGATTGGTTTGCGGCAGTGCACACAGCGATCCGGGAGTGCAGTCTTGCGCGGCAGGCGCGCGGTAAATTTTCCGGTAGGCAAGCACCATGAACACCACGCCGATGCCGAGGAACAGCGGCCGGTAGGGTTCCAGCACCGCAAGGTTGGCAATCCACGCGCCACCAATACCCAGCATGACCAGCACCAGCGGCCCGACACAACACAGGGAAGCAGCAATAGCAGCGGCAACACCGCCAATCAGCGGCCAGCTATTCGCTTGTTTACCTTGAGACATCAGCTTCTCCTTCACAATTTATCAGGGACATGTTCAGTATCGATTCCGGACCCGGGTACGGTGTCAACGGTTTTTGTTCATGAATTCCGGCTGGATGATTCAGGATAAATTCCGTACCATGGTACGGAGTCAAGCTGGTTTGAAGCGGAAGGAAAGCATGCACAAGCAGGACATGACCATCGGGGTGCTCGCCCGCCAGGCGGGCGTCAATCTGGAGACCATTCGCTACTATCAGCGCCGCGGGCTGCTGCCCGAACCCGACAAACCGCTCGGCGGCATCCGCCGCTATAGCGATATGGATGTGACGCGCATCAAGTTCATCAAGCGCGCGCAACATCTGGGCTTTACTCTGGAAGAAGTCGGCGCGCTGCTCCAGCTCGAAGACGGCACTCACTGCACCGAAGCGCGCGCCATCGCGGCCGAGAAACTGGTCGATGTAAGAAAACGGCTGGACGGCCTGCGCGGTATCGAACAGACCCTGCAAACGCTGGTTGCCGAATGCGCAACCCAGCGGGGCAACGTGTGCTGCCCCTTGATCGCCTCGTTGCTTGAGAGTTGAAATGGGAATGCAGCGGACACCGGGTTAAAATGCACGCATGTATACCCTACTCCGCCCCCTGCTGTTCCGGCTCGACGCCGAGACCGCCCATCACCTCACCCTGTCTTCGCTGCAAACCGCATACCGTCTCGGTTTATCGCGGCTGATTGCGCCGCATGCGGGCGGCAAGCCGGTCGCATGCATGGGTATTACCTTCCCCAATGCGGTGGGTCTGGCCGCCGGGCTGGACAAGAACGGCGCCTATATCGACGCACTCGCCGCTCTCGGTTTCGGTTTTATCGAAATCGGCACGGTCACGCCGCGCCCGCAACCAGGCAACCCGAAACCGCGCCTGTTCCGGCTGCCGCAAGCCGAGGCCATCATCAACCGCATGGGGTTTAACAATGACGGCGTAGATGCGCTCATCGCCAACGTACGCGCCGCGAAATTCCGCGGCGTGCTCGGCATCAACATCGGCAAGAATTTCGACACGCCGATCACCCGCGCCGCCGACGATTATCTGGCCTGTTTGGAGGCGGCATATCCGCATGCCAGCTACATCACGGTGAACATCTCCTCGCCCAACACCAAAAATCTGCGCGACTTGCAATCCGGCGCGGCATTGTCCGATCTGCTGGGCCAACTGAAAACCGGACAGGCCCGGCTGGCTGAACAGCATGGCCGCTACGTGCCGCTGGCGGTAAAAATCGCCCCCGATCTGGACGATGCGCAGATAGCCGAGATCGCCCAACTGCTGCGCGAGTATCGCATCGACGGCGTCATCGCCACCAACACCACCCTGGCGCGTCGCGGCGTGGAACACCTGCCGCATGGCAACGAGGCAGGCGGGCTATCCGGCGCGCCAGTGCGCGATGCCGCCACCCGCGTGATCGGCAAACTGGCCGCCGCACTCGCGGGAGAAGTGCCCATTATCGGCGTTGGCGGCATTCTATCGGCAGCCGATGCCCGCGAAAAAATCGTTGCCGGTGCCAGCCTGATACAACTCTATAGCGGACTCGTTTATCGCGGTCCGGCGCTGGTGAGCGAATGCGTGCAGGCGCTGCGCGGCGAGATGAGCTGAAAATGCCGCCTGATATTTCCGCCAAGCCAAGAACAATAAACGCATGCTAAGGTCTGAGTGAAGGCGGCAAGGACTCGCTCATGAGCAACAAAACGTTTGCATATCTTCTTCTCTGGCTGTCGCTTGCCTGGAGCAGCGTGGGCAGCGCATTGTCCGACACCCTCCCCAGTTTCCGACAAGTCCAGGCCGCGCATCGCCCTTCCGTAGCCTGGCTGGTCGATCGCAATGGCGAACCGCTCGACACCCTGAACCTCGATCCCGAGGTGCGCCGCTTGCCATGGGTGCCGCTACGCGATCTGTCGCCGGCGATGCGGCATGCGCTGATTGTGTCGGAGGACAAGCGTTTTTATCAACACTCGGGAGTGGACTGGCGCGCTTTCATCGGCGCTGCCTGGGAAAACCTGATGTACGACACCCATCGCGGCGCCTCCACGCTCACCATGCAACTGGCGGGGCTGCTCGACCCGGCGCTGTATCGCGGCGCAGGCGGACGCACCTACACGCAGAAGTGGGATCAAATCAAGGCGGCGCGCAGCATGGAAAAAACCTGGAGCAAGGCGCAGATACTCGATGCGTATCTGAACAAGGTGAATTTTCGCGGTAATTTGTCGGGCATCAACGCCGCCGCCCAGGGCTTGTTTGGCCAGGATCCTTCCAGGCTGAACAAAGCGCAGGCAAGCATACTCGCTGCACTGCTGCGCGGCCCGAATGCCAAAGCCGCAGTCGTGGCGGAACGTGCCTGCGGCGTGGCGCAGCAACTGACCGTGCCACGCCCGTCGTGCGCAACAGTGACCGCGCTGGCATACAAAAGTCTGGTTGCCAGACCGCATATCGATTTTGGCGAACAACTGGCGCCCGCCGTCGCACGCATGTTTCTGCATACCCCCGGCGAGCGGGTGCAGGTGAGCCTGGATGCCGGTTTGCAGCGTTTTGCGCTGGAAACCCTGCAAAGCCGCCTCACGGCACTCAAGGCGAACAACGTCGACGACGGCGCGGTGGTGATACTCGACAACAAAACCGGCAAAGTCCGCGCCTACGTGGGTTCCAGCGCCAACGCGTCCGGCACGCAGGCGCTGGACAATGCTGCTACGCCGCAGCCAGCAGGCGCCACCCTCCAGCCGTTTTTATACGGTTTGGCCATTGAGCAACGCCTGCTTACCGCGGCGTCATTTCTGGATGATTCGTCGCTGGTGCTGGAAACCCCATCGGCTCAGGAGGGTATGTTGCAGGACGACAACCGTGATCCCGGCAACTGGGTAAGCCTGCGTTCCGCGTTGGGTTCTTCGCTGCACGTGCCCGCAGTACGAACCCTGGCCCTGGTCACGCCGGCGGTTTTTTATGAGCGCCTGCAGGCGCTGGGGCTGGCCACTCCGGGTGGTCGTCCACCGCAGCGGTATGGCTACGCCCCGGGCGAGGCGGCAATCACACTGACAGACCTGACCAACGCTTATCGGGTACTGGCCAACAGCGGCGTGCTCAAGCCGCTGAGTTTCCAGGTTGGCGGCGTACCTGGACCTGGCGCGAATCAGATCATGCCTGCACCGGTCGCTGCCATCGTCACCGACATCCTGGCCGACAGTAATGCCCGTGCCACGAAGGCAGGGCTGGACAGCGCCCTGACGACATCCGGCTTTGCTGCCGTTAAAACCGGCACCAGCCAGGATAGGCGCGGCAACTGGTGCGTCGGATTTTCGGGCAAATACACAGTGGGCGTATGGGTGGGCAACGTCTTGGGAGAACCGATGCGCGCCGTCTCCGACACGAATGGCGCCGCACCCGTGTGGCAGGCGTTAATCAACAGGCTGAACACATCCCATCCTGGCCGTACCCCGACCCTGCCGAGCGGGGTCATCGCCCAGACGGTGCGCTTCGAACCGCCGCTGGAGCTGCCACGCCGTGAATTGTTCCTACCCGGCACCGAGCAGAGCGTGGTAACGCTGGCTGAGGATAAAGGCTTGCCGCACATCATCGGCCCCGCCAATGGCAGCATACTGACGCTGGATGCGGATATCCCCGCCGCGTGGCAAAAAGTTCGCTTCTATGGCCGCCCCATGCATGCGCAATGGAACTGGCTGGTGGACGGCGAACCTGCACCGGCGCAATGGCTCCAGGCAGACGGCAGTCTGCTTTATACGCCCCAGCCGGGAACCCACCGCATCAGCCTCGTCGATGAACAGGGGGACACGTTGGATGCACTATCTTTTACGGTACAAGTACAGGCAGCCCCTTAAGCGTTATGCTAACCCGACTTTAGTTGCGAGGACATCCACATGCTGATCGGCATCCCCAGAGAAATCAAAGACCATGAGTACCGCGTCGCTCTCACCCCTGACGGCGTAACGGCGCTGCTGGCGGCAGGACATCAGGTTCGGGTGCAAACCGGTGCCGCTGCGCGCATCGGTTTTTCCGACGACGCCTACCGTGCCGCAGGCGCACAGATTGTGGAAGACGCGGCAGCCGTGTACGAAGCGGAGCTCATCGTCAAGGTAAAAGAGCCGCAAATTGCGGAAATCCCCCTGCTGCGCGCCGGGCAGATGGTATTCGGCTACCTGCACCTGGCCGCCGCCCCTGAACTGACCGCGCAACTGCTGGATAGAAAAATCATCGGCATCGGTTTCGAAACCGTCACCGACGCCAGCGGCACGCCGCTGCTTGCCCCGATGTCCGCGGTAGCGGGGCGCATCGCGGTACAGGCGGGTGCGCAGGCATTGACCATGATGAGTGGCGGCAATGGCACGTTGCTGCCTGGCGTGGCCGGCGTGGCGCCCGGCAAAGTGACCATTATCGGTGCCGGCATGGTAGGTGCCAACGCAGCCCGGGTCGCCGCCGGCATGGGGGCGGATGTCACCGTGCTCGACCGCAGCATGGACAAGCTGCGCCACTTTGACGATCTCTATCAGGGGCGGCTCAAGACGCGCTATTCCGACACCGCCGCGCTGGTCGAACTGGTGACCGGGGCAGACCTGGTCATCGGCGCCGTGCTGTTGCCCGGCAGAAAAACTCCCAAGCTGATTACGCGGCAAATGCTGGCCGGCATGCGCCCGGGCTCGGTGCTGGTAGATGTCTCCATCGACCAGGGCGGCTGCGCGGAAACTTCGCGCCCCACCAGCCATTCCCATCCCACTTATGTTGAGGAGGGCGTGGTGCATTACTGCGTCACCAACATGCCGGCAGCCTGCGCCCGCACCGCTACCCAGGCGCTTGCCAGCGTGGTGCTGCCGTATGCACTGCGCCTGGCGAATCAGGGCATGGCGGCCTTGTCCGCAGACAGCGGGTTTCTGAACGGGCTCAATGTCTATCTCGGCATGACCACGCAGCGGGCGGTGGCGGAGGATCTGGGCCTGGCCTATACCCATGCGGAAACGATTTTATAACCCGGCGCAAGCCGGCAGCCATTGTCAGCAAGCTGTCAGCCTGTACGGTCATACTCAGCGCGCGCAAAAATTCGGGGCCTTTCTGCATGCCGAACGTGGTTGAAAGCGCCCGCCCGGCGATGGATAATGGCTGACTTACTGCCTTTGAACGAATAATGGACATCCAGAGCTACATCCTGATATTGATCGGCACGGTTTTCGTCAACAACATCATCATGGCGAAAATCCTTGGCCTGTGTCCGTTCATGGGCGTCTCCAAAAGCCTGGAAACCGCCATCGGCATGGGCGCCGCCACCACCTTCGTGCTCACCCTCGCATCCGGCTCCAGCTATCTGATCAACCACTACCTGCTGGGCACCGATCTGGCCTATCTGCGCACGCTGTCGTTCATCGTGGTAATCGCCGGCATCGTCGGCTTCACCGAGATGTTTGTGCGCAAAACCAGCCCGGTACTGTTTCGCGTATTGGGTATTTATCTGCCGCTGATTACCACCAACTGCGCGGTGCTGGGGATCCCGCTGCTCAACGTTCAGGCCCAGCACAATTTCATCCAGTCGCTGTTTTTCGGCTTTGGCGGCGCGGTGGGTTTCTCCATGGTGCTGGTGCTGTTCGCCGGTCTGCGTGAACGGCTGGAGGGCGCGGACGTCCCGGCTGCGTTTCGCGGCACCAGCATTGCGATGATTACCGCCGGGCTGATGAGCCTGGCGTTCATGGGCTTTGCCGGTCTGGTGAAATAAGGTGCTGTCAGCGATTCTGGTGATGTCCGGCCTCGCCGTGTTTCTCGGCGCGGCGCTGGGGTTTGCTGCGGTGCGCTTCAAGGTGCAGGAAGACCCCATCGTCGAAAAAATCGACGCCATCCTGCCGCAGACCCAGTGCGGCCAGTGCGGCTTTCCCGGTTGCAAGCCGTATGCCCAGGCCATCGCCAATGGCGACGCCGACATCAACCAGTGCCCGCCCGGCGGCGAAGACGGCATCCACAAGCTGGCGGAACTGCTGGGTGTGGAATTCAAACCGCTCAACGCCGAACATGGCGAGCCCAAGCCAAAATCGGTGGCACTCATCGACGAGAACATCTGCATCGGCTGCACCCTGTGTATCCAGGCCTGCCCGGTGGACGCCATCCTCGGCGCGGCCAAGCAGATGCATACCATCATCGCCCACGAATGCACCGGTTGCGAACTATGCGTTGCGCCGTGCCCGGTCGATTGCATCAGCATGGTGCCAATCGCGGAAGACGTCGCCACCTGGAAATGGAAATACCCCGTGGTCAAACTGAAAGTCGCGCGATGACCCGCCAGTTATACGAATTCAACGGTGGCGTGCACCCCGAGCAACACAAACACGCATCCACCACGCGCCCGATCGCGATTGCGCCGCTGCCCAAACTGCTGGTCGTACCGTTGCGCCAGCACATCGGCCAGCCCACCAAGCCGGTTGTCGCGGTAGGCGAGCAGGTATTGAAAGGGCAGATGATCGGCCGGGCTGAGGGCTATGTATCGGTGGCAGTACATGCGCCCACCTCCGGCACGGTTACCGCCATTGCCAGCCATGCCGTGGCGCACCCGTCCGGGCTGGCCGATGAGTGCATCACCATCACGCCCGACGGACTCGACCGCTGGGTCGAGCACGGCGCGCTGGATTACCGCAACATGGACCCCAGCCACCTGCGCAACCAGTTGCGCGAACTCGGCATCGCCGGGCTGGGCGGCGCGGTGTTTCCCAGCTTTATCAAGCTCAATCCCGGCGCCGTGCAAAAGGTGCCCACGCTCATTCTCAACGGCGCCGAGTGCGAGCCGTGGATTACCTGCGACGACATGATCATGCGCGAGCGAGCCGCAGAAATCCTCTCTGGCGCCGCCGTCATGCGCCACATGCTGCACAGTGATGAAGTGCTGGTGGGCATCGAGGACAACAAGCCCGAGGCCATCGCCGCGATGCAGGCGGCGGCCAGCCAGTGCGATTTCGCAGTGGAAGTGGTGGCTGTACCCACCCTCTACCCCGGCGGCGGCGCCAAGCAGCTCATCAAGACCTTGACCGGCAAGGAAGTCCCGTCGGGCGGACGCTCCACCGACATCGGCGTCGCCACGTTCAACGTCGGTACCGCATATGCGCTGCACCGCGCGGTCAACCACGGCGAGCCGCTGATTTCGCGCATCGTCACCATCACCGGCAATGTGCACCGCCCGCAGAATTTCGAAGTGCTGATCGGCACCTCGTTCACCGAACTGGCGCGACTGACCGGCGCAACCCGGGACGACACCAGCGGCTACGTGATGGGGGGGCCGATGATGGGCATCGATCTGGCCGGCAGCGAGGTGCCGGTGGTCAAGGCTACCAATTGTATCCTGGTCAAATCGCCCGCGCTGTTTCCGCCCCCGCCGCTGGCCATGCCATGCATCCGCTGTACCCGTTGTGCGCAGGCGTGCCCGGCGGATCTGCAGCCGCAGGAACTGTACTGGTTCGCACGCGCAAAGAATTTCGGCAAGACGCAGGAATACAAGCTGTTCGACTGCATCGAATGCGGCGCATGCACTTATGTCTGTCCCAGCCACATCCCGCTGGTGCAGTATTATCGCTATGCCAAGAGCGAAATCTGGGCCAAGGAAAAAGACAAGAAAGCCGCCGACCTGGCACGCGAGCGCCATGAATTCCGCCAGTTGCGTCTCGAACGCGAGAAACAGGAACGCGCCGCAAAACTCGCCCAGAAAGCCAGCACCAAGCTCACCGAAGCCAGCGCCGGCAGCCCGGATGACGCTGCCAGTGCTGTCAAGAAGGCCGCCATCCAGGCCGCGATAGAACGCGCCAAAGAAAAAAAAGAAGGCATCATCCCGCGCAACATCGAAAACCTGCCGCCGGAAAAATTGCAGGAGATTGCCGAAATCGAAGCGCGTCGCGCCAGAATCCGCGCAATGGCACAGGATTCGGTGGAGAAGTGAACCCGCCGCGCGCTCAATTTCCCATCCAGGCAGACCAATAAACCATGCTCTCTTCCCCCTACATCGCGGAAAAATCCAGCGTCTCCATCATCATGCTCAAGGTACTGGCGGCGCTGGTGCCGGGCATTGCGGTCTACGTCTGGCTGTTCGGTCCGGCGATCCTGGTGACGCTGACCCTCGCCAGTGTCACTGCGCTGCTGCTGGAAACCATTGCGGTGCGTCTGCGCGGCTGGCCGGCCAAACCGTTCCTGATGGATGGCAGCGCGCTGGTCACGGCCTGGCTGCTGGCGCTATCGCTGCCGCCGATCGCGCCGTGGTGGCTGATCGTGGTGGGGACATTCTTCGCCATCGTGGTGGCCAAGCATTTGTACGGCGGGCTGGGCAATAACCTGTTCAATCCGGCCATGGTGGGCTATGCGGTGCTGATTATTTCATTCCCGGTGCAGATGACGCAGTGGGCATCGCCGCTGTCGCTGGCGGGCGCACACCTGAACCTCCTCGACTCGGCGCACTACATCTTTACCGGGATATTGCCGGATGGCTTGAAGCTCGACGCGATCAGCTCCGCCACGCCGCTGGATACGCTGCGCACGCAGCTGCAGCTGGAACACACGGTGCGCGAAATCACCCGTTTGCCCATTTTCGGCAGCATGGGCGGCACCGGCGGCGAGGTGGTGGTGCTAATGTATTTGCTGGGCGGGCTGTACCTGTGGCTGGCACGCATCATCACTTGGCACATTCCGGCGGCGTTTATCGCCGGGCTGTGGATTACCGGCGGACTGTTCCACATCTCCGATCCGGATCGCTTCATCTCGCCATGGTTTCACCTCGCCACCGGCGGCGCCATGCTCGGCGCATTCTTCATTGCCACCGATCCGGTATCGGGCGCCACCACGCCCCGCGGCAAACTGATTTTCGGCGCAGGCATCGGCATGCTTACCTATCTCATCCGCACCCTGGGCGGCTACCCGGATGGCGTCGCCTTCGCCGTGCTGTTGATGAACATCATGGTGCCGCTGATTGACGCCTACACGCAGCCGAAAGTGTACGGACACAAGCAAAAAGAGCCCGCAGAATGACGCCGTTATTACGTTCCGCGGCGCGTGCCGCGCTGGTCCTGCTGGGCTTCACCATCGTCGGCACCGGCGTGCTGGCCTATACCTACGGCATTACCCGCCCGGCCATTGCCCGTAACGAGGACGCAGCGCGCCTGAAGCTCATCAGCGAGACACTCGTCCCCGGCAGTTATGACAACAACCCGCTGCACGACGCGCTGCTGCTGCCGCCGCACCAGCTGCTGGGCACCACCCTGCCCAGCCACGTCTGGCGCGCACGCAAGGCCGGTGCGCCGGTGGCGCTGGTGCTCGAAGTCACCGCCCCGGATGGCTACAGCGGCGATATCAACATGCTGGTAGGGATCGGCGCAGACGGGCGGATTACCGGCGTGCGCGTGGTGAGCCACAAGGAAACGCCGGGGCTGGGCGATTACATCGATATCGCCAAGAGCGCATGGATACGCATTTTCGACGGCAAGGCGCTGGATAACCCGGCCAGTGACGGCTGGAAGGTGAAGAAGGACGGCGGCCAGTTCGACTACATGGCCGGCGCCACCATCACCCCCCGCGCGGTGGTCAAAGCCGTGCACCATGCCCTACAATACGAAGCAGCCCACCGCAGCGCACTGTACGCTGCTGCGCCGCAGCCTGTGATCACACCTGGAGCCAAGCCATGAGCCAATACCGCGACATCATCGTCAACGGTCTGTGGAAACAGAATCCCGGCGTCGTGCAACTGCTGGGACTGTGTCCGCTGTTGGGCATCAGCAATTCGGTGGTCAATGCCGTCGGCCTGGGACTGGCCACAACGATGGTGATGACCTTCAGCAACGGCGCGATCTCCGCCATCCGCAACCTGGTATCGCACGAAATCCGCATCCCGGTATTCATTCTGATCATCGCCGCGCTGGTGACGGTGATCGACATGGCGATGAATGCCTTTATCCATCCGCTGTATCTGGTGCTGGGCATTTTTGTACCGCTGATCGTGACCAACTGCATCGTGCTGGCACGCACCGACAGCTTCGCCGCCAAGAACCCGGTGCTGCCGTCCATGCTCGACGGCATGATGATGGGCATCGGCCTCACCATGGTCATCACGCTGCTCGGCGCGCTGCGGGAAGTGGTAGGCAAAGGCACGCTGTTCGCCGGCCTCGATCTCGCGTTCGGTCCCGCAGCACAGGCTTTCGTCATCCACGTGGTGCCGGACTACAAGGGCTTCCTGCTGGCCATCCTGCCCCCCGGCGCATTTTTCGGCCTGGGTCTGCTGGTTGCATTACGCAACTGGTGGGATCTGCGCACCCAAAGGCGCGCCGCGCAACACCTGCCAGCCGGACTGGTGCAAGGGGTGAATTGATGCCTAAATTAGCGGATTCATTACACGCATGGGAAACGCCTGACTTTAAACGCATTCTCAAGAGTGAAATCGAGCATCTCGATGCCAGCCAGCTTCCCTTGCAACAGGGCTTGTCCATCGGCAGCTATGCGCTGGATGACAAACTCGATGTCATCGTCATCGGCGCTGCCGAGACAGAAGGCCATATACGCGCCAAGATCGGTATTTTTTATACCAGCATCATTGCCGGCTGCAGTTGCGCAGACGACCCCACGCCCATCGACGAAAATAATGAATACTGTGTCATGCAGGTTGATATCGACCCAGTCACAGCCGAAGCCGCGCTGACACTGCTGACGGATTGATCGCCTGAATATTGCGGATTTAATCAGGCATGATCCGCAACGATCTGCTTCTGCTGTTTGACGTTCTTATCTGTCATTGCGCTCAATCTCCCGTTCGACTATGACCCGCTCGATGCGGCGGTCGGGGATGAGCCACATCAGCGCGACCACCACGTATGCCATGCCGGCGATCCATTGATGGAAAAATGCGGAAGGGATTGCGATCGCGTAGAGCAGCGGAGAGAGCTTGCCCTTGAGGTCGTTCCCAATAGCCACCGCCAGCAGCGAGTCGTGGCCTTGTTCAGCCATGATCGCCCGCTGCAATATCCAATAAGCAATGGCTGCCATCAACAGCACGACGCCGTAAAAAGCCGTGGGCGCTGGCGCAAAATGGTTCTCTCCCATCCAGCCGGTCACGAATGGAACAAGCGATAGCCAGAACAGCAGGTGCAAGTTTGCCCACAGGATGGCGCCGCTTACCCGCTGCGTGGCGTGCAGCATGTGGTGATGGTTGTTCCAGTAGATGCCGATGTACACGAAACTCAATATGTAGCTGAGGAACACCGGCAACAGTGACCACAATGCGGCAAGGCTGGCATCGTGCGGCACCTTCAGCTCCAGCACCATGATGGTAATGATGATGGCAAGCACGCCATCACTAAACGCTTCCAGTCGGCTTGTACCCATCCTCGTTTCCTACAGAAGGTGCGAATTGCGCAGCAGGGTTTAAAGACCATCAATACTTCACGTGTACCCGATAGGTCAGCACGGTCTTGCCCTCAGCCGCCACCGGCACTTGCCACAATGCCGTTCCGGCGGCTTCCTTGGTATGCGGCAGGGACTCCGACAGCACTTGCCAGTCGCCCGGCATGGGCTCGAATACCTTGACGGTCACCGGCTGGTTTTTGGCGTTTTTAAGGGTGATTTGGTAAGCCGATTCAAACACGTTGTTATAGCGCCCGCTGCCGGCGATTTTCTGGAAGTCGGTCTGTTTTCTGGCGGCGGTCACATCGAATGCCTCGCCCAGTTTCAGTCGCACGCGCTCGTTTTTCGGGGTGTGGTCAATGTTGTCTTCGCCGATGAATTGGGCGTTGCCCGCGCTGTCTTTCTTGTACAGGCGCATCACGCCTTTGGGTAGCGGCACACCCAGGCCTGCGCCCTTGTTGTCGAATTCAACGAACACCCCGACCTTGAGCTTTTGTCCGAGGTCGCCATAGCTGCCCTGGTAGTAATACTCCGCGCCGCGCAGTTCCAGCGATTTGCGCACCGGGATGTCGGTGGCGGAGAGCAGCGCGACCTGTTTGGTTTGCTGCTCGGCCAGCGTGGTTGGGCGGTTGAGGGTGTAGAGGTGGTATTCGAACAGGTTTTCCTGCGCCAGCGGCGCCGCCTCGGCGGCCATTATCTGGGA
Organism: Sulfuriferula sp.; assembly: GCA_035530335.1. GTDB lineage: Bacteria > Pseudomonadota > Gammaproteobacteria > Burkholderiales > Sulfuriferulaceae > Sulfuriferula. Next base: position 56,664 of record DATKUZ010000035.1, read on the forward strand.
CTTGCCGCGCAGCATGGCGGCGGGCTGCATGGCTGCGCGCACCCGGTTAACGTCTCCCGCGACCAGTTGCAGCCGGGCATCGCGGTAGCTGGTGCCGCTCTGGTTGGTGAGCGTGACCCAGCCGTTCAAGTCCATGCTGTCATCCTGGCCAGATAGCTCCGCTACGTAATCGGCGCGCCACGACAGGCCACCGGTCAGATAAGACAACTCCAGATTCTGCAAGCCCGCGTGCGGATTCACCACGCTCATCACCAGCGTAGGCCGGTCACGCAAGTTATCCGGCACGCCGGCGAACGCCAGCCGCCCCGGCACGCCGGTCTCGATGCGGTCGCCGAACTTGAGCACCGTACCGCCATTGGTGGCCAGCACGGTCGCCGGTTCGCGCGTTTCCGCACCCGTCGCCGGGTTGGTTCTGATCACGGTGACCTGCTTGCCCACATATTTTTCCAGCAGGGTTTGCGGGGTGAGCAAATCGAAGTCGAAATTCTGTTCCAGCGGCTGGAAGCCTTTTTCATCGGAAAGGTTACGCAGCAATGCGGTTTCCGGCTGCATGCGCGCAGCCACATCGCGCCAGGCCAGCTTGTTGAAGCCCGCGCCAAGATTGATCTGGCGCTGATCTTTGACCAGCGCCAGGTCGTTGGCGTAGATGGTCACCGCAACTTCCTTCTGGTCGCCCCGAGTGGTGAGTTTTTCGTCGGCAGGCGCGGCCTGGGCGGCGCTGCTTGCCAGTGCCAGAATCAGCATCATGGGCTTCAACGGATTCATGCATCCTCCCGCTTCGGTTGTACGCAAATACGCTCCGCCAGTACATCCACCCCCGCCACCGGGCGAATCGCCGCCGCCGGAATCGGCTCGCCGCGGCGCCAGGCCGCGACTGCATCGAGTTTACCCGCACCGCTCACCAGAAACAGCACCGCGCGCGCGCGGCCCAGGCGGCGCGCGCTGAGGCTCACGCGTTCGGGCGGCGGCTTGGGTGCGTCCGTCACCGCCAGCACATCCGGGCTATCCGGACAGGTGCCGCAATCGTGGCCGGGAAACAGGCTCGCGGTGTGGCCATCTTCCCCCAACCCCAGCAGCACCAGGTCGAATTCCCCCACATCGCGCAGGGCGTTCGCGTAGGCATTGGCAGCAGCCGGCGCGCCCAGTTCGGCGGGTATCGGGTGGATCTGCGCGGACGGAATGGCGCTGGTTGCCAGCCAGGCATCCTGCGCCATGCGGCTGTTGCGCTCGGGATGATCGGCAGGCAGGCAGCGCTCATCGCCGAACCACACATGCCAGCCGCGCCAGTCGGTCTCCAGCCCGGCCATGCGCGCATACAGCGCACGCGGCGTGGTGCCGCCGGCCAGCACCAGATGGAAGACGCCGCGGGCGCGCAACGCCTCACTTGCCGCCGCATGAACGCGGTTGAGAGCGGCCTCGACGAGTTGTTCGACAGCGTTGACGAAATGCCAACGGGTGGCGGCATCCGGTTCGGGTGATTTCATGTTTGCAGTTTAACCGAGTCACCGCGTCAGTCCTAGCTTGCGGGCATTTGCCTGATACCCGTATGGCAGCATTGGTGGGTGGCATGCTTGCTGCTTATATCCAGTCGTAAACCAGTGCCGGAGACCATCATGAGAAACGACATCATCCAGAATGCCCACGACAATGCCCGTATCGTCAACACTGTAGCCAACAACTGGCACGGCATAGCAACCCATGTACTGGCGGTGGAAACGGAAGGTCTCCCGTCGCGTCAGGATGAAATCCGCGAGCGTCTGCTGTCACAGCAGGTGATTTACGACCATGAGGGTCAAATCCACGCCACTGAACTGACGTTGCGCGTCAAGCTGGCTTACAGCCACGGCCAGCCTTGCGTGCCTGAACTGCGCAACGCAGAGGACGAAACCTTGCTGGCGGGCCTGTATTCTCTGGCTGAAGAAGGCGATCTGAAAACCAGAATCCTGTTTGCCGGCGTCTCCGTCGACACCCTGATGTCGCCCGAAATTGAATACCTGCCGCAACAGAATGTAGTGTTCGCTGTGCATGCCGAAATTGACGATGTACCGACACTTTTGCCCAGAATCAAACGTCTTGTCGAGTGCGGCTATCGCATCGTGCTGGACGAGATCGGCTGCGACGTGGCCTTGCAACCTCTGGTTGCCGTGACTCAGACAGTACGCGTGGACGTTAGCCGCTACGATGCAATTCATCTCGACAACATGGTGCGCAACCTGCGCGCCATGGGAGCACGCCAATTGATTGCTGCACACATTCGCAATGCAGAAACCCTGGAAGTATCGCGTCAGCTTGGATTTGACCTGTTTCAGGGTGCCTTCGTCACCGAGACCGGGGGCAAGGCTGGCGTTGACCTGCCAGTGAGCCGCCTGCGCGTACTGGAACTCATGGATCGGATCATGGCCCACAGCGACATGGCCGAGGTGGAAATCCTGCTGAAAATGGATGCAGTACTCAGCTACCGCCTGCTACGCTTTGCCAACACCGTCGGCTGCGGCGCGGTACACGAAGTCACCTCGATCGCCCAGGTATTGCAGCGGTTGGGATATGCCGAGCTGTACCGCTGGCTCACCCTGATGCTGCATGGCAGCGGCACGCCCGGCGGTGCCAGCCAGGCTGAATTGAAGCGCGCATTGACCCGCGCCGGTTTCATGCGGGCGCTGGCCAGCAAAAGCCTGCAGCCGGTAAATGGCGACGAACTCTATCTGACGGGCCTGTTCTCGGTGCTGAGCGAAATGCTCAATATGCCGGTGCAGGATGCCATCGCCGACCTCAACCTCGGCAGCGCGATCAAACAGGCGCTGGTTAGCGGCAGCGGCGCCTACGCCGGTTTTCTGGAACTGGCGCTGGCGTGCGAAGCAAACAACGAAGCCCGCATCGAGAAAATCTCGGCGCAGTGCATGGTAAGCTACATCGACGTGAATATCGCGCTCATCAACGCGCTGATTAGCGCGGAAGAAGCCGCGTTGTAACGCAAGCTTCCACCAGCGCAGTCCGGGCGCGCCGTGTAATCGGGTAAAATGCTGTCTCCCGATTCACGGCGCGTTATCATGTTCCCCATTCCTGTTTTTGATATCGAAAGCATCTTTGCTACCGACGGCCTGCGCACGCTGGCCGCAAAACCAAACCCGATCGGCCAGACCGAGCGGATTCAGTCACGCACGCAATCGTGCTGCAACACCCTCATCCACAACCGGAAAGGATAGGGACGATTTTCGTTCCGCTATGGGCAGTAACCTGTTTTTGATCATTGTTGCGCTGCTGCTGGTTGCGCTGAACGGTTTTTTCGTGGCCGCCGAATTCGGCATGGTCAAACTGCGGCAAACACGCGTGAAAGCCATCGCCAAGGTCTATGGCCGGCGCGGGCGCATGCTCGCCAGGGTTCACGCCCAGCTCGATGCTTACCTGTCGGCCTGCCAACTCGGGATCACCCTGGCCTCACTGGGTTTGGGCTGGATCGGCGAACCTGCCTTTGCCGAACTGCTGAAGCCATTGCTGGCCTTTATCGGGGTCGAGTCGGTCAGGCTGATTCACGGCATCGCCTTTTTCTTCGCATTTTTCACCATCTCATTCCTGCATATCGTGGTCGGTGAGCTGGTCCCCAAGTCCATGGCCATCCGCCGTACCGAGAAAGTGGCGCTATGGACCGCGGTACCGCTTTATGCTTTTTACTGGCTGATGTACCCGGCGATCTGGGTACTCAACACCAGCGCAAACTGGGTATTGAAGCTCACCGGGCTGGGCGGTGCGCACGGCCACGACGCCTATTATTCAGCCGATGAATTGAAGCTGATCCTGAAAAGCAGCCGCGCCACGGAGCAGCTCACGCGCGACGAGTGGAATGTACTCGCCCATACCCTCGATTTCAGCGATCTGGAGGTAACCGACCTGATGCGGCCGTTTAATGAAGTCGTTGCGTTATCTGCCAATCATTCGCTGGCGGAAAACCTCGATATCATCGCCCGCCATCGTTTCAGCCGTTACCCCTATCTGGATCAGCATGACGAGGTCAAGGGCGTCATCCATCTGAAAAACCTGTTCCTGGCTGAACTCAAAGAGGGCAGCATCGAGGATCTGGAAAAGTTTATTCGTCCGGTTCAGCATGTTTCGCCCGAAATGCCGGCGATGGAGCTGTTTCGCCGCTTTCGCCAAGGGGCGCCGCACTTCGCCGTGATCGGCTATAAAGGCAGTCCGCCGCTGGGCTTTATCACACTGGATAATATGTTGAGCGCGCTGGTGGGCGAAATTCGCGATGAATTCCGCCGCGGCCACAACGACTGGACCAAACTGGATGACGGCACCTTGATCGGCAGGGGCAGTCTGCCGATATTCACGCTGGAACGCGCACTGGGGATAGAACTCGACATCGAGGAAGTGGATTCGGTCGGCGGCCTGGTCATGTGGAAACTTGGCAACATCCCCAAGGAAGGCGACAAGATTGAATTCGAGCATTTCGACGTAGTAGTCAAAAAAATGAGCGGCCCGCGCATCGTGCTGGTACGTATCCATCAAAAACCAATGGCGGAGTATAGCGAACAGTAACTTCGTACCCACCATCCAGTTAACGGCAAGACATCCAGATGAACCCCACCCAACCCACCCTCGTTATCGAATCCCTCAACCATGAAGGCCGCGGCGTCGCCCATCGCGACGGCAAGGCGATTTTCGTGGACGGCGCGCTCACCGGCGAGACCGTCACCTACTCGGTGTACCGCAAAAAAGAGTCGTTCGAAATGGCGCAGGTCACGCGCATCCTGCGTGAGAGCCCGGCGCGCGTGAAACCGCGCTGCAAGCACTTCGGCGTATGCGGCGGCTGCAGCCTGCAACACATGGAACCGTCTGCCCAGATCGCGGCCAAGCAGCGCGTGCTCGAAGACAATCTGGCACACATCGGCAAGGTCCGGCCCGAAACCATGCTCTCGCCCATTCACGGCCCGGCCTGGGGCTACCGCAGCCGGGCGCGCCTGTCGGTTCGGCTGGTGGAAAAGAAAGGCGGCGTGCTGGTCGGATTTCACGAAAGGAAAAGCAGCTTTGTCGCCGAGATGACCAGTTGCGACGTGCTGCCGCCGCGTATTTCCGCGCTCATTCCGCCGCTGCGCGAATTGATCATGCAGCTGACGATTCGCGACCGTGTGCCACAGATCGAAGTGGCTGCCACCGATGCCGTGGACGTACTGGTCATGCGCCACATGGCGCCGCTTGCCGAAGCCGATGAAGCCTTGCTGCGCGGCTTCGCCGATACCCACCGCATCCAGTGGTGGCTGCAATCCAAGGGACCGGACACCATCGTGCCGTTCTACCCGCTGGATGCGCCGGAGCTGGCCTATATGCTGCCTGAATTCAATCTGGTGATGCCGTTCCGCCCCAGCGAGTTCACCCAGGTCAATACAGCGGTGAATCCGGTCCTGATACGGCGTGCCATGCAACTGCTCGACCCGCAACCCGGCGAGCGCATCGTCGACATGTTCTGCGGTCTGGGCAACTTCACGCTGCCCATCGCGCGTCGCGCCAAACAGGTGGTGGGCATCGAGGGCAGCAAGGAACTGGTCGCACGCGCACGCCAGAACGCCGAACGCAATGGCATTCACAACACCGAATTCAGGGTGGAAAACCTGTTCGAGATCAGCGCAGAGCAACTGGCCGCACTCGGCCACTTCGACAAAATGCTGATCGATCCGCCGCGCGACGGCGCCTTCAAACTGGTCGAATCACTGGGTGACGACGCACCCCGACGCATCGTTTATGTATCCTGCAACCCGTCCACGCTCGCCCGTGACGCCGCCGTGCTGGTGCATGACAAAGGCTACCGCCTGCGCGCAGCAGGCATCGCCAACATGTTTCCGCATACCGCACACGTGGAATCGATCGCGGTATTTGAGCGCTGACAGCACTGGACTCCATCACCTTCTCCGTACAGAAACAGGCATAGGTGGCCGCTTGGCACCCCAAATCCACCATTCACGAACGTCCGCCAACGACCTGGAACTGTTGGTCAGACCGGTCTTTGCCAGGTATCTTACGAAACAGCGCACATGACCAAGCGAGGCAAAAGGCACCAAAATCGATGGTAACCATATTTTGATCGCCAAGCTCCGCACTGCTACTGAAACTGTCCAAAGAACCAACCCAAGAGCTAGGCTGTTCCAAGACATCTGCGGGGGGAGCAACACCTGCCATGATCGGGTTGATGCCTAATCACATATCAGTTATTCAACAGACAGGCCGATCTGTATGATCGAACTTTGCAGAACATCCTGATATGCAGCGACTGATTAATTAATTGCGGACTCGCCAAGCCGCCTGTGCGCATATGTAGTGGCCAATATAGACCAACGGAGCGTTTAGGGTCTGCCAAGGCCGAGATAGCGATGGTGAGCTGGCTAGTTCCGACCGACCAGGTGTCGGCCAAAGGTGACAGTCATTGCCAGCAATGCCAGATTGCCAGCGTCCGCTTATAATGATTACTATTCTATGGCCGAGTCTGGCCAATTGCGGTTATTCAGGTCGTGATTCTGTAAGTATCTCCGTCAATTAGGCGGATCGGAAGTGACTCCCGAAGTTATGCCAGGACTCCACGCGCAATCCAGCCTCCCCATACAATTAGCACGATACCAGCGACGCGGCTCACCCAGGGTCCCTGCTGCAGGGTCTTCTCCAACAGCACCAAGGTGGCGAGCAGCGCGATCCACAACAGGTTCATCACGCCGACGACAAACAACACAAACATTAGCAGCCAGCAGCACCCAGTACAATACAAACCGTGTCTCAAGCCCATGACGAGCGCGCCCCTGGCACCATCACGCCACTCGCTGAGCAGGAACCCCATGGGTGAGCGACAGCGGGTAAGGCAAGCATGCTTCGCCGGTGTCCACTGGTAGATGCCGGCGGCGACCAGCACCGCGCCACCCAGCAGCGGACTGGTGCCAACCATGGCCGGCGAGATCAGCATGGCGGCGTGCATCCCCCATTGAATCAGCGTGACAGCAAGACTGAAACCGGTCCATGCACCAAGATAGCCGAGCAGAAACAGCCCGCTCGCAACCACTGGCAAACCTTGGGCATGGCGCCCGTTCTGGATGCGGGTAAACAGCAGAACCACTGGACTTGCAGACGGGGTCATCATGCCGATCATCATGACGGCCCACATCGTGAACACCAGGAGCAGGTCCCACAGTCCCCATTGCTGTGCACCGGGCATCGCCATGTCCACTAGGTCCATGTGCTCCATGGCCCAGGACTGGTAGCCGAGATAGCCCCACGCCAGCGCCGTAATCACCGCCAGACTGGCGGCGACAACCAGGTTTACGGCACGTGCCCCGCCCTGTCCCTCAGGCTTGGTAACTGAAGGGGGAATAGAAACCATTCTTTTTGGAAATCTCCACATCGAAACCGTGATCGTGGAAACTCAAGCGCTTCGATTGGCACACCACCGTAGGATAACCGGGCACCGGCGTGAACGGGATGTTGGAGAGTGTGACATCCTCTCCATTCTGGCCGGCCAGCGCCTCGATTTCCATCTGTGCCACCTGGGGAATGGTCAGGCTGCGTTGCTTGCCTTCGCTGCGGTAATCGATGGCGGCGCTCTTGACCCCGAGCACCTCGCCTATCAATGGCACAAGCGCCGCGAGGTGTCCGCCGGCCGCCCCAGAGAATATCTGGGTGATGGCATCCTGTTGTTCCACGTTGGCCCTTTCATCGACATACAAGGCGACTTTCCATTTAGTTTGCAGCATGTGTCCCGGTGCGTATGCAAACAGTGCGGCATTGAGCCCATCGAGAGCGGTATCAGCGAAACGGCCTTGATCGATGTGCCAGCCGATCAGCGCCTTGCACTCGCCCTCGGTCGGCGGACCCGTGAACACACACGGACAGGCCGCCTCGCAGTTGCATGCTTCAAAGTAAGTACCTGCCACTTGCCATTGTGTATCCATGATGTCTCTCCTTGGATGCCCCGCTGAATGATGCGGATCAGTTCTGCCGAGGCCCGCGGAACAACGTTTCTCCACATCTGTAAGAGGAGAGCCGCCACAGTCGTCGACGGCACCTACCCCAAGACTTGCACTAATCAAGTACTTTTTTAATATATAGCATATGTGCCGGTATGCCGTTCAGGCACCCGGCGCCGGTCTATTTGAGACCCGGGGCAGCATTCCCGCTGAGAGGCTCAGTCGATTTTATTCCAATGTAAATACCACACGTTGAGTGTCCTATTGACCTTTCGCGAGTAAAGGCTTTACGCAACACCGACCGACCAGGGAGGGTGAAAGCCCAATTCAATAATTAAAAGGCAGACGTTGCCGAGCGTCTGGTATTAGGTGGTGTTGAACGGCGGGAAAGACCGAAAATCAGACATTCACTGCGGCCTCGATGGCTGGCCGCATTGAGCAACAGGCATGCTCTCAATCCGGGCAACACTGAATTCCGGCTTACGGAGTCAAAGTCGACAGCTTCGATCCAGGCGTTTCCAGCATCGGATACGGATACTGTCCCGTCCTAACCTAGGTTGACAGTAAGACGTCGTTTTCACAGGCTGCTTAGGTAAGTAGTTAAAGACGCCTGGTGCACTGCATCAGGCGTTTTGTATTTTAGCGCCAGATGGGGTCGTTCATGGTTGTAGATTTGG
>DATKUZ010000036.1:0-51137 GCA_035530335.1 Sulfuriferula sp.
TTGCTGCTGAAGAAGCTGCGGCTTCTTTGCGTCCGAATTGCCGACGCCGTGTACGCCTGGCTGGTGTCGAACGCGCCGCCAGCTTTTAGCGCAATGCCCCCCGGTCGGCTGAAAACATCATTGTTCAGGACGGACTATTGACGCCCTACGCGGGTTATCCCGTTCGGTGCGCTGCCAACAACCACGCGACAATCATGGATAAAACACCAGCACCCGGTAACCGGTTGCTGGCAGGTTGCCGATGTCGAGTTGCAGGTCGACGCTCGCCTCGCTGCCCGGCCTGATGCCTGCAGCGGCTTTGGTGGGCGTGCTGATGAGATATTCGGCAGGTGCAAAAATGCGCCGTGCCAGCGGGGCGTCGTGGGTATCGGTAAGGGTGAGTTCGATATGCGGATAGGCTTCGGCATAGCCCGCCTCATTGGCGATCAGCAAGCTGACCTGGATGCGCGCCGGATGCGCCGGATCGGACAGCAGGTCGGAGCTGGAAATTTTGATGGCATCGGAGTCACGCGGCAGCGGCACGCTGCAATCGAGGGCGGTACACGCGGCGACCAGCCAGGGCTTGACGGCAGGTATGCGGGCCGCGATCGGGGTGCGCATAAAGTAGACCAGTTGCGCTGCCAGCAACAGTCCGAGCAAGGCACTGCCGGTGCCGAGCAGCAGGGTGCGGATACGTTTGCGCCGTGCCAGGGTGGTGGCGCTGGTTGGGGGGGGTTGGGGCGGGGTGGCGTGAGCAGATTCTGCCTCGACTATGGCGGGTTCTGCTACATATTCCACAACGGGTTCCACAGCAGATTCCACAACGAGTTCCACAGCGGGTTCCACAGCGGGTGCGGATATCTCTTCTACCAAGGCTGCCGGTGCGACTGCTTCAGGTGCGCTGATATCAGCCGCTTGCAGGGGCTCCTCAGCTACAGCGGTGAACTCCTCCACGCTTGAGGTATCCGACTCGACGACTGCGTCATGCAGCATGCCGGTTTGGCTGACTTGATCCGCTTCCGGCGTCAGGTGCTCGCGCGCATCGAATACGCTGCTGCATACCCCGCAGCGCACCTGCCCGTCGCGCGCTGCCAGGAGTTCCGCAGTAACGCGAAACACGGTATGGCAGTGCGGGCAGGTGGTGAGCAGGCTCACGATCGTTTTGTGCCGGCCAGACACGCCCAGCCATCTTCGGCGCGCCACAGGCTGATATCGAACCAGTTGGCGTAAGCGGCAATGACCTTATCCACTTGCTCGACCAGGATGCCGGACAACACGATGCGCCCGCCAGGCCGGCAGGCATTGGCGAGCAGCGGAGCGAGTGCCAGCAATGGATTGGTGAGGATGTTGGCGAGCACAATATCGACAGGCGCGGTCGGGGTGGCGTCGGGCAGGCAAAAATCCGCTTGCACTGCGTTGTTGCGCGCGTTGTCCTGCGCCGTGGCGACTGCCTGCGGATCAATGTCCACGCCGCATGCGTAGCCGGCGCCAAATTTCAGCGCGGCGATGGCCAGAATGCCGGAACCGCAACCGTAATCGAGTACACGTTCGCCGCCCGCGATATGGCTGTCCAGCCATTGCAGGCACAGGCGCGTGGTGGGGTGGGAGCCGGTGCCGAACGCCAGACCGGGGTCGAGCTTGAGGTTGATGGCGGCGCCATCGGGGGCCGCGTGCCAGCTGGGGATGATCCACAGTCGTTCGGAAATGCGGATCGGGTCGAATTCGGCCTGGGTGAGACGCACCCAGTCCTGTTCAGCGACGGATTCGATGCGGTAGGGCGGAACAGTAAAGCCGGCGGCCTGTGCGGCTTCTGTGAGGATTGCCACTACATCGGCAGTTTGCTCAAACAGGGCGAGCACCTTGTTGTCGCGCCACAATGCATCAGCCGGCATCCCCGGTTCACCGAAAATCGGGGCTTCTGCAGCGGTGCCGGCTGCGGCGTCTTCTATGCTCACCGACAGCGCCCCCGCTTCCATCAAGGCATCGGACAGACGCTCTGCCTCATCGGCGGTGGCGGCCAGGGTGACAGATTGCCAGGGCATGGGCGGCTAGGTACTGGACGGCTTGGCGAGCTTTTGCTCGAGATAGTGGATGCTGGTGCCGCCCTCGACGAATGCAGCGTCGTACATCAAATCCTGGTGTAGCGGGATGTTGGTGTGGATGCCTTCCACGATCATTTCCATCAGTGCAGTTCGCATCCGCGCAATGGCCTGCTCGCGCGTGGCGCCGTGCGCCAGCAGCTTGCCGATCATCGAATCGTAATACGGCGGCACGAAGTAATTCTGGTACACATGCGAATCCACGCGGATGCCCGGCCCGCCAGGCACGTGATACGCGGTCAGGCGGCCCGGCGACGGCACAAAGGTGTAGGGATGCTCGGCATTGATGCGGCATTCGATGGCGTGGCCGCGGAATTCGATGTCCTTTTGCTTGAAGCGCAGCACTTCGCCTGCAGCAATATGGATTTGTTCCTGAACGATATCCACGCCGGTAATCAGCTCGGTGACCGGGTGTTCGACCTGCACGCGGGTGTTCATCTCGATGAAGAAGAATTCGCCGTCCTCGTAGAGGAATTCAAACGTGCCCGCGCCACGGTAGCCGATCTTGCGGCAGGCGGCAGCACAGCGTTCGCCGATTTTGTCGCGCAGTTTGCGGTCCAGACCGGGCGCCGGGGCTTCTTCGAGGATTTTCTGATGGCGGCGCTGCATCGAGCAATCGCGTTCGCCGAGGTGGACGGCGTGGCCATGCTCGTCGGCCAGCACCTGAATTTCGATGTGACGCGGTTTTTGCAGGTAGCGCTCCATGTACACCACCGGGTTGCCGAATGCGCTCTGTGCTTCGGCCTGGGTCATGGCCACCGCGTTGAGCAGCGCGCCGTCGCTGTGCACTACGCGCATCCCGCGTCCGCCCCCCCCACCCGCGGCCTTGATGATGATCGGGTAGCCCACGTGGTTGGCGATACGCATGATTTCTTCCGGGTCGTCCGGCAACGCGCCGTCTGAGCCGGGCACGCAGGGCACGCCGGAGGCTTTCATGGCATCCTTGGCGGAAACCTTGTCGCCCATCAGGCGGATGGTTTCCGGGCGCGGACCGATGAACACGAAGCCGGAAGATTCCACGCGCTCGGCAAAGTCGGCATTCTCCGACAGGAAACCGTAACCGGGATGGATCGCCTCGGCATCGGTGAGTTCGGCTGCGCTGATAATCGCCGGCACATTCAGGTAGCTGAGTGCCGAGGCGGCGGGGCCGATACATACCGATTCGTCGGCGAGCTTGACGTACTTGGCGTCGGAGTCGGCCTCGGAGTGGACGGCGACCGTCTTGATACCCATTTCGCGGCAGGCGCGCTGGATACGCAGGGCGATTTCGCCGCGGTTGGCGATGAGAATTTTTTCAAACATGGAGTGCCTGTTAAATGATTGGACAGGATGAACAGGATTGCTGCAGGATGAACAGGAGATTTTTCTGGGTCAATTCCGCCAGATGCGATCGAGCTTTATGTGTGCTGTTTAAAGTCCTGTCGATCCCGCCTAATTTTTTCAGCCAATAATAAACATGGGTTCGCCGTATTCCACCGGCTGGCCATTCTCGACCAGAATTGCCTGGATGACGCCGCCCTGGTCGGCCTCGATTTCATTCAGCAGCTTCATCGCCTCAATGATGCACAGGGTGTCACCGGCAGCCACGCTTTGTCCGACTTCCACGAAGACTTTGGCGCCCGGGCTGGAGGAGCGGTAGAAGGTGCCGACCATCGGTGATTTGACGATGTGTCCCTCGGGCGCAGCAGGTGCAGCGGGCGCGGCTTCCGCAGCCGGCGCGCTTGCCACGGGCGCAGCCGGCGCGGGCGCATAACCCGGCATATTGCTCATGTAGACGGGCTGGGTGTTTTGCGCAGTGCGGGTAATGCGGACTTTTTCTTCACCTTCGGTGATTTCGAGTTCGGCAATCCCGGATTCCTGCACGAGGTCGATCAGTTTTTTCAGTTTTCTCAGATCCATAATTCAGGCCTTGATGGTCAGTTGAGTGAGCGCATGTTCGAGCGCCAGTTCGTACCCCTGTGCACCGAGCCCGCTGATGACGCCCACCGCCAGATCGCTGAAATACGAATGGTGGCGGAAGGTTTCACGGGCAAACACGTTCGACAGGTGGACTTCAATGAAAGGGATGGCCACCGCAGCCAGCGCATCGCGCAACGCGACGCTGGTGTGGGTGAACGCCGCCGGGTTGATGATAATGTAGTCCGTTTGCTGCCGGGCGGCGTGGATGCGTTCAATTAACGCCGCCTCGCTGTTGCTTTGCAGGCATTCCAGCGCCACTTTGTTGGTTTTGGCACGCGCAGCCAGCCCTGCGTCGATATCGGCCAGGGTCGTGCTGCCATAATGCTCGGGCTCGCGTGTCCCCAGCAGGTTCAGATTCGGGCCGTGCAGCACCAGAATATGCGGGGTTTTAGCCTTGCGTGCAGGCTTTGTAGAGCGTGGGCGCTGGGAATTCATGGCCGCAAGTTTGCCGCAGGTTGGGTGACGTTGTCCAGACGTTTAACGAAAATGCCGCCAAATGGATGGTTTGGCTGGCGCCAGGTTCACAACGTGTTTCAGGTCAATGTGTCGTCGCCAACAAGGGCTTGAGTGTGGCTTCGAGTTTGGCGGTACTCAATCCGCCCAGCTCGGTGGCGATGATTTTTCCCGAGCGATCCAGGATAAGGGTGTACGGCAGGCCACCCAGGCGGTTGCCTGTGGCCTGCGACAGGGCAACAGCATCAAGATCGCCCACCAATACCGGATAGTTGATACCCATCTGGTCGGAGTAGGCTTGCACCTTGGCGGTCTCGTCAATGGCAATACCGACAAATTGCAAGCCTTGTGCGCCGTATTTGCTTTGCAGTTTGACAAATTCCGGAATCTCCTCACGGCATGGTGGGCACCAGGTCGCCCAGAAGTTAACCACCAATACCTTGCCGCGCCATCTCGACAGTGGCTGGCGGATACCCGCCAGATCCTTGAATTCAGCCTTGAACAGTGCCGTGGAGGCGCCGTCCCCTGCGCCCGACTGCGCGACAGCGGGTGGTGCCTGGTTGCGCTGGTAAACATAGTAACCGCCGCCCAGCGCCAGCAGGCCGATCAACACAAACAGAATGAGTGACAGATTTTTTTTCATTATGGATCAGCGCAAGGCTGCGTCTAAACTGTTCAGGAATTGTGCAGGCGGCTGATAGCCGATCACCCGGTAAGCCACTTCTTTGCCGTTGCGATCAAAGAATATCAGCCCGGGCGGACCGAACAGGCCAAAGCGTTTGAGCAGCGCCTTGTCGTCGCTGGTGTTGTTGGTGACATCCGCCTGCAGCAACACGGCATCCTTGAGCGCGGCCTGCACTTTGGGGTCGGTAAATGTGCTGTGTTCCATTTCCTTGCATGACACGCACCAGTCAGCGTAAAAATCGAGCATCACGAATTTGCCAGCGGACTGGCTGATCCTGGTGTCGAGTTCAGCCAGGTTTTTAACCCGGGTAAACTTCAACTCGGCTTGCGTAGCAGCACCGGCTACCCCAATCGCGCCACCCTTGAATACGTTCAAGGGTTGCAGCACATCGCGCCCGCCCGCCAGTACACCCACAATGAGGGCAACGCCTGCCAGCAGCGCGATTACGCCCAGTCCTTTCCACAGGCGTTGCCAGCCGGAGGCGTTGACGGCGAGGGGTTCAATGGCCTTGAGGTGCATGGCCGATGCAATCAGCAATGTCGCCCACAGCAACATTTGAATCCAGGCCGGTATCAGCGGGGTAATCAGCCAGATCGCGATAGCCAGCATGAGCACGCCGAAGAAGTTTTTCACCGCATTCATCCAGCCGCCGGCGCGCGGCAACAGGGCGCCGGCGGAGATGCCGACCAGCAGCAGCGGCACGCCCATGCCGATCGCCAGTGCGAACAGCGCCCAGCCGCCGAGTACCGTGCTGCCGGTCTGGGCGATGAACGCCAGCGCGGCAGCCAGAGGTGGCGCGACACACGGGCCGATAATCAGTGCCGACAGCGCCCCCATGACAAACACCCCAATGAAATTACCGCCTTTTACTTTATTGCTGGCGTCGGAAAATTTGCTCTGGATGAAACTGGGCAGTTGCAGCTCGAAAAAACCGAACATGGACAGCGCCAGCAACACGAACACACCTGCGCCGATGGACAGCGCAATCGGGTTCTGCAGGGCGTTGGAAATCAGCGTGCCGGACAATGCGGCCGCCACCCCGGCCAGCGCATAGGTAATGGCCATGCCCAGCACATAGGCCAGTGACAGCATGAACCCGGACAGTCGCGTGACCTGTTTCTGCCCGGCGATGATGCCCGACAGAATCGGGATCATCGGGAATACGCACGGGGTGAGCGACAGCAACAGGCCCGCGCCGAAAAACGTGGCAATGATGGTCCAGAAATGTCCGCCTTTGAGGACGCGCTCGATTTGCGACGATTCAGATATCGGGGCTCCTGCTACCGCAGTCGCAGGAGATAAAGGTGCTGCAGCCGGCATGATTGGTTCCGGATTCGCTACCGCGTTGGCCGACCCTGCTGCAATGGCTGCCGGCAGGGTCAGGGTGAAGGTCTTGCTGATCGGCGGGTAGCACACGCCTTTTTCACTGCAGCCCTGATAACTCGCCTCCACCACGACTTTGTCGGCACTGCCAACAGGGCGGCTGAGGGTAATGTCACCACTGAAATCATGGTGGTAAATCTCCAGGCGGCCAAAGTTGGGATCCTGTTCAATATCGCCTGCTGGCAGCGTGACTTTGGCCACGCTTACCCCGGCAGGCGACTTCACCGTGAAGTGAATTTTGTTCTTGTACAGATAATAGGAGGGCGCGGGGGTGAAACTGGCTTTCAGCGTCTGGCTGTCGGCAGCACTCAGGCTCAATTTAAAGGCTTGATCCGGTGGCAGGAATTGCGGCGGCGCGTTGCCGGTGATCTGTTCGCCCAGATTGTGCAGGCCCGCCAATACGCCTGTCGGCTGGCCGGTAGATGCCTGGGGTGAAGCAGGGTCGGCAGCCGCGAGTTTGATGGTCGTCACGCTATCCATCGGGGTGTAGCACACGCCCGCATCTGCACAGCCTTGCGATACCGCCTTGAGCTTCACGCTCTGAGCGTTGCCAGTACGGGTAAAGGGCAACTTGACGCGCACTTCGTTACGATAGGTTTCCACCTGGCCAAACGTCGGATCCGCGTGCATCTTCCCGGCAGGGAACTGAGGCGTGCCCAGCGTACCGCCATCCAGGCTGAATTTGAAACGTTTGCGGTACAAGTAATAGCCATCCGCAATCCGATAGCGCACTTCCAGATGGTTGGCATCGGCCTGCCGCGCAGAGAATCCAAACGCCTGTTCCGGTTCCAGCAAATCCGCGGCGTGTACCTGCAGCAGGCTGGTGAAAAACAATAGCAAAAAAGCAAAAATACGCATCTAATCAGTCTCCAAACGGCTTATATCCATATACATTATTGTTAATGCCCGGCTTGCTTTCGCATCAGCGCTTTAAATTTCCAGGCGCGCCCTAATCTAGATGCTCATTCACCGGCTGTTGTTTCTGTGGCAATCCAGCCCAGATAATCGGCCTGACCAGCCACGACGGGCAGGGCGATGATTTCAGGCAGCGCATAGGGATGAGATTCGCGGATGACTCGTTCAACCGCGTCATAATGACATCGCAGGGTTTTAATCAGGACGGGTATCTCGGTTGCAGACTCGACCGCTCCACGCCACCGGTAGGTGGACACGCAGGGTGCCATAATGTTCACACACGCGGCGATCTTTGCCGCTACCAGCTGTTTTGCCAGGCGCTGCGCGCCGTCGTGATCAGGCAGATTGGTCAAAATTACAATTGCTTCCATATTGAATTAGAGGGTTTCCGCCATGCGCGTCTTGTTGGGCATGATTATAGTGTTGAGTTTCCCTGCGCTGGAGATTTATACGCTGGTTCAGATATACCACTACATCGGCTGGTGGATCATTGCCTTGCTGGCGGGCGGCGTGCTGGCAGGGTGGCTGTTGATCGTGGGTGAGCGCCTGGCGTTTTTTGCGCGCATGAGCATGACCCTGCAATCAGGCGGATCTCCACTGCGCGCGCTGATCGACAGCGGCCGCACCATGATCGCTGGGGCCCTATTTATTTTCCCCGGAGTAATCAGCGATGTGCTGGCCGTGCTGGTGTTGCTCTTGCCGCTGCGCCTGATAGGCGGGCGCTCACCGCGACAGACAGACAGCGCGCCTGACGTGATCGAAGGCGAGTACCGACGCGAGCATGATGACCGGCTGGGACGTTAAACTAAAGTGCCTGGATTGCCACCCGGCCGGTGAACGCCTCCAGGGCGCGTCTGAATAAGGCCGGATGGAATGACCCCCTTAATGGCGTTGTGGTCGCCGTCATCAGCGGGGGGTGCCTGTCAGTTCGATAAAGCGCGCCTTGTCCGCATCGAATTTGGCGCGAGTGTCGGCCATTTCCTTGTGCTTTTGCGCAATCGCGTTCTCCAGCTGGGCAATTTCGCGGGCATTGGCATCGTGCGCTTCAGTGACGTGTGCCGGCACCGGGCGTTTGCCCTGCGCGCTGACTGCCATTTGCTGATCGAGCTTTGCCTGACGGGCACGCAGTTGGCGCAACTGGACCTGGCTGCCGGTGATGGTCAGTTTGGCCTGTTCCAGGTTGCGGTCACGCGCCAAGTCGATCTCGGCCGGAGTGGTGTATGTGTTGAGCAGCGCGGTGTCGCGCCGTTTCTGTTCGGTTTTGGCTTGTAATTCCTGTTGCAGGCGCGCCTGCTCGACAGCACGCAGCTGGCGTTGCTCCGGCGTCAGGGCGCCCGCGTTTTTCTTGATCGCCAGGCCCTGCTTGTCGAGTTCCACATTGGCGCGTCCGGTGGCTTGTTGCGGCAAGGTGTCGCCATAATGTGTGTGCCCCTGGGCATCCACCCATTTGTACATGGCGGCCTGTGCAGGCAGTGCCAATCCGAAGATCATGATGCAGAGTAAAATGCGCATTTTTTGTTCTCTTATGTCACACCGTAGACTTCCCGATAACGGGCAACTGCCTGCAAATTCTGTTCCATGTTTGGGTGATCATGCAAATACGCCAGCAGGTCAGCGAGGCTGGCAATGGCAAATACCGGGATGCCGTACTGCTCTTCCACCTCCTGCACCGCCGACAAATCACCCTGACCGCGTTCCATGCGATCCAGCGCGATGACCACGCCAACCGGCGTGGCGCCGTGGCTGCGAATCAGCTCCACCGACTCGCGCACCGAGGTGCCGGCCGAGATCACGTCGTCAATGATCAACACCCGTCCCTGCAGCGGCGCGCCGACGATGCTGCCGCCCTCGCCGTGATCCTTGGCTTCCTTGCGATTGAAACTGTACGGCACTTTCTGCCCTTGTGCGGCCAGCGCCACGACCGTTGCCGCTGCCAGCGGGATGCCCTTGTAGGCAGGACCGAACAGGACGTCAAATTCGATTCCGGCAGTACGTATCGCTTTCGCGTAAAATTCGCCAAGCTGTTTCAAGGCCATGCCATCGGCAAACAGCCCGGCGTTGAAGAAATACGGGCTGATGCGCCCGGCCTTGGTCTTGAATTCGCCAAAACACAACACGTTTTGCTCGATGGCGAAAGATAAAAATGCTTGTCTGAAATCGGACATGATTAATTCTGGAAAATAGACACGTGCGCATTATAACCGCCAACCTCAACGGTATCCGCTCCGCCAGCAGCAAGGGCTTTTTCGACTGGCTTGCCACACAAGACGCCGACGTGGTGTGCGTGCAGGAGCTCAAGGCGCAAATGACCGACATGCGCCGCGAAATGCTCCAGCCAGACGATTTCTATGGCTACTTCCATTATGCGGAAAAAAAGGGCTACAGCGGCGTCGGCATTTATTCCAGGAAACAGCCCGACGCAGTCATCGAAGGCCTGGGTATTGCCGACATTGACGCCGAGGGGCGCTACATCGAAGCGCAATTCGGCAATCTGAGCGTGGTCTCCCTGTACCTGCCGTCCGGCTCCAGCAGCGACGAGCGTCAGCAAGTCAAATTCGCTTTCCTGGAGCGTTTTTATCCCCACCTGGCTAAACTTAAAAACAGCGGCCGGGAAATCATCCTGTGCGGCGACTGGAACATCGCGCACCAGGAAATCGACCTGAAAAACTGGAAATCCAACCAGAAAAATTCCGGCTTTCTGCCCGAAGAACGCGCCTGGATGACGCAAGTGCTGGACCAGTTGGGCTTTGTTGACGTGCATCGCACGCTCTGCCCGGATGCGACCGGTGACGCTTACACCTGGTGGAGTAACCGCGGTCAGGCCTGGGCCAACAATGTCGGCTGGCGCATCGACTACCAGATTGCGACTTCAGGTGTCGCGGCTGCTGCACGTGCTGCCAGCGTCTACAAGGACGCGCGTTTCAGCGATCATGCGCCGCTCATCATCGACTATGCAGTCACGCCATGAGTAGCCGCGGCACGCGCTGGCAAGACACGTTCAAATCGGTTTTCAGCGGCCGCATGCTGGTGGCGCTGGTGATGGGCTTTACTTCGGGATTGCCGCTGCTGCTCACCGGCTCGGTATTGCAGGCGTGGCTGAAGGATTCCGGGGTGAGTCTGGCGGCCATCGGCGTAGCGTCGCTGATCGGTCTGCCGTATACGCTGAAATTTCTGTGGGCGCCGCTGTTTGACCGCTTCACCCTGCCGCTGTTCGGGCGGCGGCGCGGCTGGCTGCTGTTGATGCAGGCGATTCTGGCAGCGGCACTGGTGGGGCTGTCGGTATCCAATCCGGCGACGGATTTATGGGGGGTGGCGTTGGCCGCGCTGTTGGTGACGTTCTTTTCCGCCTCGCAGGACATCGTGATCGACGCCTACCGGCGCGAGAGCCTGCACGATGCGGAGCTGGGACTGGGATCGGCGCTGTTCGTCAACGGTTACCGCATCGGCATGTTGCTGGCGGGTGGCGGCGGGCTGATTCTGGCCGACCTGCTGAGCTTCCCGGTGATGTACCAGCTGATGGCGGCGTTCATGGGGGTGGGCATCATCACCACGCTGCTGGCACGCGAACCGGCGCTGGCCCATGGTGCACCGCGCACGCTGAAAAGCGCGGTGATTGAGCCCTTCGTGGAGTTTTTCAAGCGCGAGGAAGCCTGGCTGATTCTCGCTTTCATCCTGTTCTACAAGCTGGGAGACACGCTCGCTACGGCCATTTCCACGCCGTTTTATCTGGATATCGGCTTCACCAAGACGGAGATCGGCGCGGTGGTCAAGCTGTTCGGTTTCTGGGCCACGCTTGTCGGGGGCACCGTTGGCGGCCTGTGGATTCTGCGCATCGGCATGTACCGGGCGCTGTGGGCGTTCGGCATCCTGCAGATGGTGTCCACTTTCGGCTTCGTGCTGCTGGCCCATCTCGGCCACGATATCGCCGTGCTGGCGGCGGTAGTGACGGTGGAAAATTTCACCGGCGGCCTCGGTACTGCGGCCTTTGTCGGCTTTATGGGGGCGATGACAGACAAGCGTTTCACCGCCACCCAGTATGCGCTGCTGTCTTCACTCATGGGCGTGCCGCGGGTGATCCTGTCCGCGCCTACCGGGTGGATGGCGGAAACCATGGGTTGGTCGCTGTTTTTCCTGACCTGTACGCTTATGGCGCTACCCGGTTTGTGGCTGTTGCGGCGCTTTAAGGGCTGGACGCAAGACAGCGAGTCTGAGCTGAATGCCGTCGCGCCGAGCACGGCTCGCGGGCAAGAGGATTAAATCCGTGCCGGAAATTTCCTACCTCTCGGTGTTTCTGGTCGGCCTGCTGGGCGGTGTGCATTGCGTGGGTATGTGCGGCGGCATTGTCACCGCGTTGTCGCTGTCCGATCCGGCGGGCAAGCCCGGCGTGCCCAAGCTGCTGGCTTATAATTTTGGGCGCATCGCCAGCTATGCGTTGGCCGGTGCGATTGCCGGCATGGTCGGTGCGAGCACCTTGCTGCTTAACGACTACCTGCCGGTGGGGCGTGTGTTGTATGTGACGGCCAATGCCATGCTCATCCTGCTCGGGCTGTATCTGGCCGGGCTGTCGCGCGCGGTGCTGGCGCTGGAGCGCATGGGCAGCGTGGTGTGGGCGCGGCTGCAACCGCTGATGAAGCGCTTCATCCCGGTGCGTACCCTGCCGCAGGCGTTTTTCACCGGTGCAGTGTGGGGCTGGTTGCCGTGCGGACTGGTATATTCGGTGCTGATCTCGGCGCTAGCCACCGGCAGCGCCGCGCACGGTGCGCTGCTGATGCTGGCGTTTGGCGTGGGTACCTTGCCCAATCTTCTGGCGCTGGGCTTGCTCGCCCGGCGCCTGCAAACCTTCACCCGCAAACCGGGCGTGCGACTGGCAGCCGGGCTGCTGGTGGCGGCGTTTGGCGTGTGGGGATTAACCCGGTTAATTTTGCATGTTTGAACCCATCCATCAACCCCCGTTGCGCCAGTTATTGAAGCGTGCTGCCTACGCCGTGGACGCCGTGGTGCACAAAGGCCAGAATCTCAACCGCGTGCTGGCGCAGCAACCTGAAGCGGGGCGCGCCACAGTGCAGGACATCAGCTACGGCAGTCTGCGCGAGTATGCGCTGCTGGCGGCGCTGCGTGACGCGCTGCTGAGCAACCCGCTCAAGGACAGCGTGATCGCCGCGCTGCTGGTGGTGGCATTGCGCCAGCTGCGCACCCGCCCGGATGCGACGCATACCGTGGTCAACGAGGCAGTGGAAGCCGCCGCCGCGACCCAGCCGTGGGCGCGCGGGCTGGTCAATGGCGTGTTGCGCAGCTACCTGCGGCAGGCCGATGCGCTCGCTGCCACGGTTATCCAGAAAGAAAGCGTGCGCTGGAATTACCCGCAGTGGTGGATAGACCGGCTGCGCGTCGCCTATCCGGAACACTGGCAGGCGGCGCTGGCGGCGGGCAATCAGCATCCGCCGATGACGCTGCGAGTGAATCAGCAGCACGGCAGCACCGCAGCGTACCTGGAACTGCTGCGTGATGCGGGGGTGGAGGCCACGCAAACCGGCGAATTCGCACTGCAGCTGGCGCAGCCGATTGCTGTGGCGCAACTGCCGGGCTTTGCGTCCGGACGGGTGTCGGTGCAGGATGCCGGCGCGCAGCTTGCCGCGCCGCTGCTGGATTTGCACGATGGTCAGCGTGTGCTGGATGCCTGCGCTGCACCGGGCGGCAAGACCGGACATATTCTGGAAACTGCGGATGTGGCGCTCACCGCGCTGGATTCTGACACGGCTCGCCTGGAGCGTGTACGTGAAAACCTCGATCGTCTGCGCCTCAAGGCCACGCTTGCCAGCGGCGATGCCGCACAGCCCGACACCTGGTGGGATGGCCAGCCGTTCGACCGTATCCTCGCCGATGTGCCGTGCTCGGCTTCGGGCGTGGTACGCCGCCACCCCGACATCAAATGGCTGCGGCGCCCGGACGATATTGTGCATTTTGCGGCACAGCAGGCCGCCATGCTGCCGGCGCTCTGGCGGTGCCTGGCGCACGGTGGTAAATTGCTGTACGCAACCTGTTCCATTTTTCCCGAAGAAAATCAGCGCCAGGTGGATGCCTTTCTTGGCCGGCATGAAGATGCGCGCCAGCTGAGTCTGGCAGGTGAATGGATCAATCCCGGCCAGCTGCTGCCCAATGACCAACACGACGGTTTTTTTTATGCGCTGCTTGCCAAGAATTAGCTTGTTGGCGCCGGTAATGCTGGCGCTGTTCCTGCAACTCACCCTGTTCGCCCCCGCCGGACGCGCGGCGAACGAGGGCATCCAGATCAAATCCGCCGAGCTCAAGCTGGTGGACGAGGTATATCAGCTCAATGCACAGCTGAGCGTGACACTCGGCCCCACACTGGAAGAAGCCCTCAAAAAAGGCATCGCGCTTAATTTCATTACCGAATTCGAATTCCATCGTCAGCGCTGGTACTGGCTCAACGAAGAAATCGCCAAGGTCACTCACAATATCCGGCTTACCTATAATCCGCTGTTGCGTCAGTACCTGCTTGCAACGGATTCGCAACAGCTCAGCTTTGACACGCTCGATGATGCGCTCGCTGCGTTGGGCGAAATCAACGCCTGGCCCGTGCTGGATCGGCGTTTGCTATACAAGCGCTACAGCTACGAGGCCAGCCTGAGCATGCGCATGGATGTGTCGCAGTTGCCCAAGCCGCTGCAAATCAACGCCATCAGCTCGCGCAAGTGGGATCTTGAATCCGCGCCGTTTGTGTGGAGCATGTCGCCGTGAGCAGCAGCAGATGAAGTACCTGGTTCTGCTCGGGTTCGGCGTCGGTGCCGTGCTGGTATATCTGCTTTCCAGCGCCAGCGCCAATACCGAGCTGTTCGCCCGCAATTTCCCGTTTCTGCTGGCGGTAACGGGTGCGCTGGTAGCGGCGTTGCTGGTGCTGGTGGGCTATCAGATAGTGCAACTGCGCCGCAAGATCAAGCACGGCGTGTTTGGTGCCAAGCTCACCGTGAGGCTGATGCTGGTATTCGGCCTGATGGCGCTGCTGCCGGGCGCGGTGGTGTACGGCGTGTCGGTGCAATTCTTGTCCAAGAGTATCGAATCCTGGTTTGATGTGCGCGTGGACAATGCGCTGGGTAGCGGCCTCAACCTGGGGCAGGCGGTGCTCGACAACCTGCAGCGCGAGCTCACCAAAAAGGCCGAATCCATGGCGCTGGCGCTGGCTGACCAGCCACCCACCGCGCACATCCACTTGCTGAACAATCTGCGCGAGCAGTCCGGGGTGCAGGAGGCCACCCTGTTCAGCGAGCGCGGCAAAATCATCGCCTTTGCCGGCAACGAGCGCGCCGGGATGTTGCCAATGATTCCGGGCAACACCATCCTGTGGCAGGTGCGCCAGCAACAGCCCTACTCGCGCATCGAATCCATCCCCCATCGGGGCCTGTTCGTGCGCGTGGTGGTGCCGGTCAATCTGCTGTCGTTCACCGAAAATATCCGCGTATTGCAGCTGATGCAGCCGGTGCCGCCCAAACTGGCCGAGGATGCCGAAGCGGTGCGCACGGCGTATCAGGATTATCAGGAGTTGTCGCTGTCGCGGCTGGGTTTGAAACGCCTGTATGGCCTGACGCTGACGCTGGCCATGCTGCTGGCGCTGCTGGCCACGGTGGCGCTGGCGTTTCTCATCAGCGAGCAGATGGCCGCACCGCTGCGCGCCCTGGCCAAGGGTACGCGTGCCGTCGCCAAAGGCGATTTCACGCAGATGCATCCGGTGCACAGCCGCGACGAACTGGGCATCCTGACCCAGTCGTTCAACCGCATGACGCGTCAGCTGGCCGAAGCGCGCAATGCCGCTGAAGTGAGCCGCGAGCAGATCGAAAAATCGCATGCCTATCTGGAAAGCATACTCGCCAACCTGACCTCGGGCGTGGTCGCGTTCGACGAACAGTTGCAGGTGCGCAGCATCAACCCGCTGGCCGAGCAGTTGCTCGACGTGACGATGGGCACGCTGCGGGGTGCGCAACTCTATCAATGGGGTAGCCGGGCGCCCGCGCTGGCCGAATTTGCCGGGGAGATCGCCGCACAGTTCAAGCTGCATGGCGACCTCAGCTGGCGCCAGCAGATTGAATATGGTGCGGATGGCAACAAGCGTACTTTGCTGGTCCACGGCACCCATCTGCCAAGCGGGGTGGACAATGGCTATGTACTGGTGTTCGATGACATTACCCATCTGATCAAGGCGCAGCGCGATGCCGCCTGGGGCGAGGTGGCGCGGCGGCTGGCGCACGAGATCAAAAATCCGCTGACCCCGATTCAGCTCTCCGCCGAGCGCATCCAGCACAAGTTTGCCAGCAAGCTCGATGCCGCTGATGCCGATACGCTGACACGCTCTACCCAGACCATCGTCAACCAGGTATCGGCGATGAAAGAAATGGTCAACGCCTTTGCCGAATATGCGCGCACGCCGGCCGTGCAACTGGAGACGATAGAACTCAATGCGCTGGTGCGCGAGGTATTGAGCCTGTATGAACCAGCGCCAGGCATGGTGCTTAATCTGGCGCCGGATTTGCCGCAGGTATCGGGGGATCGCAAGCTGCTGCGCCAGGTCATCCATAATTTGCTGCAGAATGCCCAGGATGCACTGACCGATTCGCCCGAACCGCACATAATGCTATCCACTGCACAGGGCGAAAGCGGCGTCCAGCTCACCATTGCGGATAACGGGCCGGGTTTTCCGCCTGCGCTCATGGAACGCCTGTTTGAGCCCTATGCCACCACCAAACCCAAGGGCACCGGTTTGGGGCTGGCTATTGTCAAGAAAATTATCGAGGAACATCACGGCATGATTCGCATCGAGAACATCAGGCCGCACGGCGCCAGCGTGTGTATCCGCCTGCCAGTGGCATCCGTCATGGAGGCTAAAGTATGAGCGGTCAGATTATGGTAGTGGACGACGAGCCGGGTATTCGTGAACTGCTTTCGGAAATTCTTACCGACGAAGGTTACGACATCAGTCTGGCGGAGAATGCCGGCACGGCCCGCGCATTGCGACACAAAGCGCGTCCCGATCTGGTGCTGCTGGATATCTGGATGCCGGATACCGACGGCATTACCCTGCTCAAGGAGTGGGCGGGCAACGGCCAGCTCACCATGCCGGTAGTGATGATGTCCGGCCACGGTACCATCGATACCGCAGTCGAAGCCACCCGCCTGGGCGCGGCGGACTTTCTGGAAAAGCCCATTGCGCTGCATAAATTACTGTCCACCATCAAGCGTGTACTAAAGCCCGGCGAAGCCCGCGCCCAGCCCAGCATGAGCCTGGCCGGGCTGGGGCGCGGTGCACTGATCCAGCACCTGAAAGAACAGCTTACCCGAATCGCCAACCTGAAAACCCCGGTGTTGCTGCTGGCCGAGGCGGGTAGCGGGGCGCGTATCTGTGCGCGCTTTTTGCAGCCTGCCAACAGCAACTGGGTTGAGCTGGACGATACCGCCCGCCTGGTGGATGCGCCGCTGGATTTGCTGCAGCAGGCGCGCGACGGGGTACTGTACATTCCGGAAGTCGCCAACCTGGGCAAGCTCGCGCAAAAAGGCCTGGCGCTGGCACTGGAGCGCGCCGAAAAGCATAACGTGCGTGTGGTGTGCGTAAGCAGCGATGACCTGTCGCGCTGTGCTGCCGAGGGTGAATTCGACAGTCGCCTGTATTACGCGCTGGGTGCGCTCACCATCCGTGTACCCAGCCTGCGCGAGCACCGTGAAGACATTCCCGACATTGCCGCCTATATGCTGGCGCAACTGGTGGAAGCCAACCAGCTGCCGCCGCGCCGGTTTGGCACCGCCGCGTTGAATGCGCTGCGCAATGCGGACTGGCCGGGTAATCTGCCGCAGCTGGATAACATCGTAAACACGCTGGTGATGACCGCGGACGCCGACGAAATCAGCGCCGAAGCCGTGCAGCATGCGCTGCGCCCGTTGGCGCCGCGCCTTTCGCCACCGGCAACGGTGGAGGTGGCTGCGGAGCTGCCGCTGCGCGAGGCGCGTGACGCTTTCGAGCGCAGTTATTTCGAGCGTCTGATCGCGCGGGAAGAAGGCAACATGAGCCGCGTGGCTGAGCATGCCGGGGTGGAGCGTACCCATCTGTATCGAAAATTGAAACAGCTCGGTATCAAGCCCGGAAAAAGGGCCGAACCTTGAAAATCATCATCCTCGGTGCCGGGCAAGTGGGTGCGACGCTGGCGGAAAACCTGGTGTCAGAGGCGAATGACCTCACCATCGTCGATCTCGACGCAGACCGGCTGGCGCTGCTGCAGGATCGCCTCGACCTGCGTACCGTGGTGGGTTCCGCTTCGCACCCCTCGGTGTTGCGCGCAGCGGGGGCGGAAGACGCCGACATGCTGGTGGCGGTGACGCAGAGCGATGAAACCAACATGCTGGCATGCAAACTGGCTGAATCGCTGTTCAATATTCCCACCAAGATCGCGCGCATCCGCGCAGCCGATTATCTCAAGCACCCGCAAATCTTTTCGGCGGAAAATCTGTGCGTGGATTACACCATCAGCCCGGAGCAGGAAATCACCGATTATCTGCGGCGCCTGATTGACCATCCGGGAGCATTGCAGGTGCTGGACTTTGCCGGCGGCAAAGTACGCCTGGTCGCGGTGCGCGCTTATCACGGCGGCCCGCTGGTGGGGCACGAGTTGCGCTATTTGCGCGAACACTTGCCGAATCTGGATGCGCGCGTGGCGGCGATTTTCCGGGGCAACCGCGCCATCATCCCGGAAGGCAGCACGGTGATCGAATCCGGCGACGAAGTTTTTTTTATTGCTGCCACCGAAAACATTCGCAGCGTGATGAAAGAAATGCGCCGCCTTGATAAAAAAATAAGCCGGGTAATGATTGCCGGCGGCGGCAATATCGGCCGCCGTCTCGCTGCCGCGCTGGAAAACGACTATCAGGTCAAGCTCATTGACCACAACAAAAACAACAGCGCGCGGCTCGCCGCCGAACTGCACAACACCCTGATCCTGGTGGGCGATGCCACTGACGAAACCCTGCTCGGCGACGAAAATATCGATGACATGGACGTATTTTGCGCGCTCACCAACGACGACGAGGACAACATCATGGCCTCGCTGCAGGCCAAGCGCATGGGCGCGCGCAAAGTGATTGCGCTGATCAACCGCGCCAGTTACGTGGACCTGGTACAGGGCGGCCAGATCGACATCGCGGTTTCACCGGCCCAGGCCACCATCGGGCCGCTGCTCGCGCACGTGCGGCGCGGAGATATGGCGGTGGTGCACAGTTTGCGCCGGGGCGCGGCGGAAGCGCTCGAAGCCGTTGTGCATGGCGATGCAAAAACCTCCAAGCTGGTGAACCGCCGTGTGGACGAAGTGAAATGGCCGGAGGGAGTGACCGTCGGCGCCATCATTCGCGGCGAGCAAGTCATTATCGCCCACCACGACACGCTGATTGCGGCGGAAGATCACATCATTCTGTTCGTACCCAACAAGCAAATGGTGCGCAAGGTGGAAAAGCTGTTCCAGGTCGGTTTCGGATTTTTATAAATGCTGCGCGTTTTCCCCATCCTGAACGTGATCGGGCTGGTCGTGCTGCTGTTCGCCTTCACCATGCTGACGCCGCTGGCGGTTTCGTTTTATTATCAGGACGCTGCCCTCCACGCCTACGACGAAGCCATCCTCATCACCTTCGCCGCCGGCCTGCTGCTGTGGCTTTCCACCCGCCACCTGCGTCGTGAACTGAAAATCCGCGATGGCTACCTGCTGGTGGTGCTGGTGTGGACCGTGCTGCCCGCCTTCGCCACGCTGCCGCTGCTGTTCTATATGCCGCACCTGTCGTTTACCGACGCTTATTTCGAAACCATGTCCGGCCTGTCCACCACCGGTGCCACGGTGCTGAGCGGCCTGGACCAGCTGCCCAAGTCGATCAACCTGTGGCGTCACCTGCTCAACTGGCTGGGCGGCATGGGGATCATCGTGTTGGCAGTCGCCATCCTGCCGCTGCTGGGCGTCGGCGGTCGTCAGCTTTATAAGGCCGAAACTCCTGGCCCGATGAAAGACAGCAAGCTCACGCCGCGCATCGCCCAGACCGCCAAGGCGCTGTGGCTGGCATACAGCGGCATCACCGTGGCCTGTATCGTGTCGCTCAGGCTCGCCGGCATGAGCTGGTTCGATGCGGTTTGCCATGCCTTCGCCACCATGGGGCTGGGCGGCTTTTCCACCCACGACGCCAGCATCGGCTACTTCAATTCCCCTGCCATCGAGGCTGTGCTCATCGTCTTCATGCTGCTCGCCGCGATGAACTTTGCCACCCATTTTCTGGCCTTGAGCGGTCGCTCGTTGCGGGTCTATCTGAACGACCCGGAAGTGCTGCCGTTGCTGGGCGTGATCCTGATCGCCTGCCTCAGCCTGGCGCTCTACCTTTGGCATGCCGGCACTTACGCGAGCTACTGGACAGCGCTGCGCTTCGTCAGCTTCAACCTGGTGTCGATCGCTACCGACTGCGGTTTTGCCAACACCGATTTCAACCTTTGGCCGATGTTCGTGCCACTGGTCATGCTGCTACTGAGCTGTGTCACCGTCAGTTCCGGTTCGACCGGCGGCGGCATCAAGATGATCCGCACCCTGCTGATGCTGAAACAGGGCAAACGCGAGCTGGAAAAACAGATTCATAACGCCGCCCTGCTGCCGGTCAAAATTCGTCAGACCGTCATCAGCAACCAGATTGTGTTTGCCGTACAGGCGCTGGTCATGCTGTACGTCACCAGCATCGTCGCACTCACCCTGATACTGGTCGCCAGCGGGCTGGATTTCGTATCGTCGTTTTCTGCCGTTATCGCCTGCATCAATAACGCCGGTCCGGGCTTGAACAAAGTCGGCCCGGCCACTACCTACGCCATCCTCACTGACTTTCAGACCTGGGTCTGCAGCTTCGCCATGCTGCTTGGCCGACTCGAAATTTTCACCCTGCTGGTATTATTCACTCCGGCTTACTGGCGCAAATAACCATGACCATACCCATCATACTGAGCTTCGAAAAAATGCTTGCCGCAGGCAAGGACAACGCCCTGCTGCGCTTCTCCCTTGGCAACGAATATCTCAAGGCCGGCGATCCTGCCAATGCCGCAAATCACCTGAAGCAGGCCGTGGTGCAGGACCCGAAATACTCCGCCGCCTGGAAATTGCTTGGCCGTGCGCTGGTCGAATCCGGACATCCTGCCGAAGCGCTGGCCGCCTACCGCGATGGCATTGCCGTCGCCGAAGCCAAAGGCGACAAGCAGGCTGCGAAGGAAATGACGGTATTCGCCCACCGCATCGAAAAACAGCTCGGCGCAAGCGATGCAGAATAACTTCTCCGTGAGGCGTGCTGGATCCAGGGTAGCCGCAGCCAGCGCGGTCCGCGCGACACAGGAATGAGGATGCAGAAATGATCGACGTCTATTACTGGACTACGCCGAATGGCCACAAGGTCACGATCTTCCTGGAAGAGGCGGACGTTCCCTACACGATTGTGCCGGTGAACATCGGTACCGGCGATCAGTTCCAGCCGGATTTCCTCAGGATCGCGCCCAACAATCGCATTCCGGCGATCATCGACCATGCGCCTGCAGATGGCGGTGCCGCGATCAGTCTGTTCGAGTCCGGTGCCATTCTGCAATATCTCGCGGAAAAGACCGGAAAATTTCTGCCTGCCGATATTCGCGGGCGTGCCGAAGTCATGCAATGGCTGTTCTGGCAAATGGCTGGGCTCGGCCCGATGGCCGGACAGAACCACCATTTCGTGCAATACGCGCCCGAACCCATCCCCTACGCGATAGAGCGCTACGTCAAGGAAACCAATCGGCTGTATGGCGTGCTGAACAAGCGCCTGGCTGATCGTGAATTCGTTGCCGGCGCCTATTCGATTGCGGATATGGCCATCTATCCCTGGATCGTTCCGTATGAGCGCCAGGGCCAAAAGCTTGAAGATTTCCCGCACATCAAGCGCTGGTTCGAGGCGATCCAGGCGCGACCGGCCGTGCAACGCGCCTATCAGGTGGCGCAGGAGATCAATGAGCGGCCAGTGGTATCCGATACCTCGCGCTCGATACTGTTCGGCCAGACAGCAGGGGTGGTGAAATGAGCAGACGCCTGTGCCTGGACTGCTTTGCCACCGCTCAATGTAATACGTACTAGATCGAGGAACTGACGCCGTGGCCGAAATCATTATTCACCATTACCCTGCATCGCCTGTCTCAGAAAAGATACGCACCGGAATGGGCATCAAGAATCTCGCCTGGCGCTCCGTCGAACACAACCGGCTGCCGGACCGGCCGGAACTGTTCGCCATGACTGGCGGCTACCGCCGCATTCCGGTCATGCAAATCGGCGCTGATATCTATTGTGATACGCAGTGCATCCTGCGCGAGCTGGAACGCCGGGTGCCGAGCCCGAGCTTTTTCCCGAACAAGGATGCGGGCCTGCCCTTCGCGCTCTCGCGCTGGAGCGATGGGTCGATGTTCGAGCTTGCGTTCAGCGTGGCTTTCGCACCGGTTGCCGACAGCCTGCCGCCAGCGCTTATCGCGGATCGCACGCGGCTCTATCTGGGTGCGCAGGGCGATCTCAAAAAAGAAGCCGCCGACCTGCCGCACACGCTTGCCCAGCTGCGCCCTCAGCTCGGCTGGCTGGAAGCGTGCCTGGCGAGCGGACAACATTTCATGCTGGGCGGCGAGCCCGGCATGTCCGACCTGCTCGCCTGGTACCTCGTCTGGTTCGTGCGCGAACGCTATGCGGCGGCGCAGGAGTTCCTGGCCGAGTTCCCGATGCTCAACGCCTGGGCGCAACGCATGCAGGCGATCGGCCATGGTACGTCGACGCCAATGACACCGGTTGAGGCGATGGCTATTGCGAAGGCGGCAGAACCCGAGGCAGCGGAAAAAACCGATGCACGTGACCCGCAGGGTCTGAGGCCCGGCATGAAAGTCACGATCGTGCCCATCACACACGGCGGTGACCAGCCCGTTGCGGGAAACGTCCTCGCAGTCGATCGCGACACAATCGCCATATCGCGGGAGCATGCGGATTGCGGGCGGGTTGCCGTGCACTTCCCGCGCGCTGGATACCGCGTGACGATGTGCTGATGTCGGCGAGGCGCCGGGTCATCCAGGCCGGCCTGCGCCAGCGGATAAGCGCGGCATGCCTTTCGAGAGAAGGCAAACCGGACTAGAATGACAACGCAGCTAATGCAATATGGCATTGGCTATAGGCTGCATTTTTAGAATGCCATGCCGGATTCTTTTATGGGTTTGCTTTTCTTTCTTAATAGGAGATTAAGTTGGACACTAAGTTGGACACTAAGTTGGACACTTTAAATAGCAAAAAAGTATCTCGTCGTTCGTTCCTCAAAGGCGCAGCTCTTTTGGCAAGTATCGCAGTTGTGCCGGTTGTCGTTGCCAGCAAGGAAGCGTCTGCTGCAGCCAAAGCGAGTCAGGCGGCCATGCAATATCAGGATCACCCAAAAGGGAAACTGGAATGCAGTAACTGCATTCAATTTATACCCGGCAAAAATGCCAAGGCAAAAGGCACTTGCAAGGTGGTAGAAGGCGCAATCAGCCCGCAAGGCTATTGCATTGCCTACGCTCCAAAAGCTTAAGTTTGCCGATTGTCGCCACTGCTGGCGGATAGTTAAACGCTGTGCTGATATACAAATTCTTTGGCAATGCCCGCCAAAGAGCCGGTTGCCAAACGATGCCTCCAGTGAAACTGGCAGCTCGTCATCTGCGTCGGGCATTGAACGTCTGGTCGCGGCATGCAACTGCCCGACCCGTTACGGTCAATCAGGCTAACAACAGCGAATGTCTGCAGCTCGGCCTTATGTGAAGCTTCACATAAGGCCGATTATGCACAGTCCTCGATTATGTGAAGTTTTAGAACGGATTGTGCTGAGAGGTAGGTGAGAAGTGGCACGGCAGCGGTTGATGCTGCTGTCTGCTGGACATAATTTCTGCTCTTGTCTGAAGTAGTGGATCTACTTCAGGAGACCATTATTAAATCCACTACTATGCGCCGTGCCGCATCAGGTGCACGGTCACCTGCAACGCAGTTGGCCATGGGAGCCCGGCAACTACACACCATTACGTCGAGGCAGACCTGAAGATGAAGGAATGCGCGCTGGCCAGGCTTCACGAACCAGAGGCCAAGATCCAGCGCTACCGGGCACCTGACTCGCTGATCAACTTCCTGAAGACGCTGTGATTATGTGAAGGTCGAAATTCGCGCTTGCCGCTGCCAATCAGCGTTTGGTGCGCATTTCGATCCTTCACTTCACATAATCGAGGACTGTGCATAATCGGCCTAAGCGGACGGTGGCGATTTTCTCAAAGGCACTTGGGATAGCGGGACGGAACGTCCGCTTTTAAAAATTACGAACTGTCACTTTCGTCCGGAAGCGGAAATTTGCCGGTTCGGATAGCAGACGTTCAACGTTTGACATAACCTGCGGGCAATGGCGGAACGCCGCTGCCCGTCCGTAGAGAGGGGTTAGGCGCCGTCCCTTTGCTCGCAGCCTCGACCAGCCGAAAACCGACCAAGCTCAGTGACTTGTCGAAGAGGAAGGTGCGGGAGATGTGCCCACCTTCCTTGCGACAGTCTTGGCAGCGTGGGCCGTGGCTGTTGCGCCGTGTTCGATGCCTCTCGCGGCAGCCTTTACACCGCGCTCAACACCACTGGCAGCAGCGTGCGCGCCACGCTCGACCCCATGCGCGCCTGCTGTCACGCCCTTTTCGACACCGCCAGCAGCAGCCTTCGCGCCATGCTCTATTGCCTTCTCAACCTTTACAACGACAGGCGCTGGCGCGCCCGCAGCGGGCTGAACTGACTCATCTGCGCCGGCTGATGCACAGTAGCAGAACGCGACGGCCAGAAACGCAAACTTGATTCGAAATAGTGTGTTCATGAGAGAAGTAAAGTACCGATCAACCCCACCATAATACGCGCGTGAGCCTTTTCGTGGTATGGGGTATTGAGATGCATCCTTGCATCCTGGATTACCGATTGAGCCATTGGTTTTGAAATTTGCACCTAACATTGACCCGTCTCTGTGATTGCAAGCTAATGACCTAACTTAGGCGGGTCATTTAGAAATACAGGAAGACGGGTCAATCAGGGATGCAGTTCAACACCATAAAGCATGAACCAGCAATGGCGCTCATCTTCTATCCATCCGGCGGTTAATTTCGCGCAGGCGGAGGTTTTGCAAGAAGCTTACTTGACTAATGCACTCAACCAATCTAGAAAATAAAGATACTAAATGATAATTTACCCCGCGCCGCCAGATCGCGGCAGTGTCTCGGCTTGAAGCCAGGAGGCCAAAATGTACGATATCAACAAAGCCATCGCCAATGAAGGCGCGCCCCCCGCAGACGAATTTCTTGAGCTTGAAAACTGGTCCGAGGAATTCGCCAAAAAGATGGCGGAGGAAGAACACATCACCTTGTCACGGGAGCACTGGGAAGTCGTTGATTTTCTCCGCGATTATTACCAGCGATGCGGCCCCTGTCCGAGCGGCCGTGCTGTTCAAAGGTTGCTGGAAGAGGAATTCGCCCGCAAAGGCGGGCGCAAGTACTTGTATCACCTGTTCCCCCATGGTCCGGTGGTGCAGACCTACAAGATCGCAGGGCTGCCGTTGCCGGCATACAGCATGGATCCCTCATTCGGCAGCGTGATGTAATGCCGGTGGCAAGCGAACCGACGCTTGCGGTTCCAGCGGAATAACAAACGTCTTCTTCTTTATCAACCTATCGCATTGGCCAATGCCGGATTCCGGAATGGCCGGAAGGATGGAAAAATGAAAAACATTAATGTTAATGTTACTGACGTAGATATGGACTACAAGATGGCCAGCAGGATTGCTGCCACTCTAGCCAAAGAACTGAATAGCGGCGAGCCCGTCATGGTTGCCTGGCACGATAGGATGACATCCCGGATGTCTCCTGTAATTGAAGGCGGAGATATCCACACGCGCTGGCGCGACTATGGAGAAAGCCATGGTGGCAAGCTGGAAGTTGACGTCAACGGCGATTTCGATTTCATTTTCGCCGATTCCAGCAGCTTTGAAGCCCTTGGCCCGAGCCCCTTGGTAAATTTGCGGGATATGGCGGGAAACGAATATCTGTGCCAAATCGACGCACTGCGCGATCCGAAGCATCCGAGCGAGGAAGCATGCGTCAAGCTGGAAGGCCTGAACACCAAGGGCGACATTGCATGATGGCTTAAGCGGCGCCGGAGGATTGCCCGAACATTCTCACCTGCGAGGTCGATTGGGGTTAGTCTCCAAGCGGCTGCCGCAGCAGTTCGCCACAATCACGTTCAGATCAGCTTCGTGAATGCCGTACGCGGGGGTCCGCTTGTTTTCAGTGCAAAGTGCAATAAGTGGCGGCCTGTCTGTTTAAGCAAAGCGTCTTTTTCTCCATAAACTATAAAGATATTGTTCAGTTGATATCAGGAGGAAATCATGAAATGCAATGTTGGCGGAATTGATCGTACCGGTCGCATCGTACTCGGGATCGTATTGCTGGTTGTGGGCTTGGCAGTGCCCATGGAAATGGTCTGGAAAATTGTGATACTTGCGGTAGCGTTTATCGCGCTGGTCACCGCAATCGTGCGGTTCTGCCCGGCCAACGCGATTTTCGGCATCAACACCTGCGGGCGCGAGAGAAAAGGGTAGGGCGGTTTTTTCTGAAGATTCCGGTTGTTGCCGCATGGTGTGACGAACAAAAAGAAGCGCGAAAACTGAAGGTAAACCATAGAGCGTTGAATTGCGCAGCAGATTGACCCATCTTTTGCATTGCAGGTTGATCCGCCGAATATTGGAATGGCGCAGGTAACTCGTTGGGTTGCATTTATTGAGGCGGATCAATGTTAAATGCAAAAATTCAGGCAAAGTGGCTCAATCTGGAATGCAATTCGACACCCGCCTTTTTATGCTTTTAAAGCGTCCGAATTTTGGGTTCAAAACCCATAATTTTGCACTTTGTCCAAAAGTGACGCATATCGTTGCAGTTTATCTGCCGGGCGGCGCTCCTATTGGATGGGACCTGCCTTCGAGGGTCGCTGAATCTGCAGGTTCCATCGGGAATTTAAGGGCCTTCCAGGCCTTTAGCCCCATATAGTTCATTTACGTCCAAGCCTTTCTCAATAAGCGGAACTGCAGCTTGCGCTGTCAGACTGTGTGCCAAGTGCCCCGCACCTATTGGGGTGTCCGAGGAAATTGGACTGCTACAGTATTTGGCCTATCTGTTTCGAATCCCTGCTATCTTTAAAAGCGAAAGCATAAAGTAATCATTGCGTCGCTGTGCCTGCACCGAGGGCCGTTGCGTGGTCGGGTTGTAGAAACGTTTGTGTCAGCGGCTCACACAGCGAATGGAGTTTGCGGGTGCATGAAGGACTTTTTTGGCAAAGGCAAGGCAATTTCGTGATTGCTCAGTCAAGGGTGGGAGGCAGAATGTAGCGCTTTGCAGACCCAGCTATCAGGCTATCAGCATCGAGAGAGGGGACAATTGATGGATACGGAAAACAGGACCATTGGCCTGGCATTGTCCGGTGGGGGATTTCGAGCGACGCTTTTCGGTCTGGGCAGCCTTTGGCGGTTGAATGAGGCAGGTCTGCTGGGGCGATTGGACCGTATCACCAGTGTTTCTGGCGGCTCGATAATGGCCGGTGTGCTTGCGCATCGTTGGCGCCAGCTGACTTTCCAGGATGGCCGTGCGAGTAATTTCGAAGAAGTCATAGCACAGCCCGTGCAGGAGTTTTGCAGTCACACCATTGACATCGGCACCGCGGTTCTTGGGCACCTCGTACCGTTCAAAACCTCCGGTGAGTTCCTTGCCAAGCGCTATAAGGATGATCTGTTCGGTGGAACACTGCTGCGCGAGTTGCCGGATTCGAAAAATGGGGCTGCTCCTACTTTTGTTTTCTACGCCACCAATATGCAGACTGGGCGTAGTTTTCGTTTCTGCCAGCATTACATCGCAGACTACTACCTGGGGATATCTCGGGCTACAGATGTACGTCTGGCAGATGCAGTGGCTGCCTCCAGTGCCTTTCCGCCGATCTTCTCGCCATTCGTGCTCAACACAGACCCTGCGACATGGGAGGAACCACACACGCAGCTGCCGAACCTGGAAAAATTGCGCCGTCGTATCGTACTTGCCGATGGTGGTGTGTATGACAACATGGGCCTGGAAGCGCTGCTCGACAACGTGGATATCATACTGGTCAGCGACGCGGGCGCGCCCTTTGCGATAGATGAATCGCCCTTTGAGGACGACCTCCTGCAGCTTGGCCGGGTGCGCGACATCCTGATTGATCAGACCCGTGCGTTGCGCAAGAGGTGGCTTGTCAGCGACTTCAAGGCAGAGCGGAAGCGAGGCGGCTACTGGGGGATTGGCACCAGGATAGGAGAATACGAGGATCCCGATGCGCTAGTCACGGACAACAATGCCACTGCCGCCCTGGAGGACATCCCGACCCGCCTCAATAGCTTTGCACCGCGTGAGCAGGGGCATCTGATTAACTGGGGTTACGCGCTGGCAGATGTCGCGTTGCGTACTCGCGCCCATTTTGCACTCGATCCACCGCAGGGCTGGCCGGTGCCGGAGTGGTCGCTGGGCTGAGCCGGGACCGATGATGAAACGGCAATGCTTTGCCGTCCGCAGACCGAAAATCGGCGATGCATGTTTTATGCAGGCACTGGCCCGGGCAGGCCTAGTCAATACACTCTGTCGGCGGCGAGTACGGGAGCTTTCATTGTCGTCGCAGGCGCCGGACCTGGAAACGTTTCGAAGAGGTATTGCCGATGCCCACTGAGCCTGCAGCCAATATCCGGCACGTTAGCATCTCCGAGGCGTTTCCCTTCATCGCCATTGTGTTCTCAAATCAGGATGCTCCGACCGTTGTCGTTGTGACCCATGTGGATGACCTTGGAAAGGTTCACGCCAAGCTGGAGACTATTCTGGTGAGCGTCTTGACGCAGGCCAAGCGGACGTATGAACACTGGAACACGCTGCCAGCCATCCTTTGCATGCTTCAGCGCGGAGCTGAGCAGTATCACATTGGGGCGTATGCCGGTTCTGAATATGAGCCAGCGGCGATAGCGCGCAGTGTTCTCATGTCGCTTAGCTATACATTTTCGCTGGAGGTCGACGGCAAAAGCTACCAAGTTACCCAGTTCGCTCCCGATCCTGATTCTCTTCTCGGAGAGTACGGCGTACGTTCCGCTGATGGCGAATTCAGTTTCAAGACGCGTGACCATGACCCGGAGGCGATCCGGCATATGATTACTGTCTTGGTCGGGACACGCGAAGTACTCGATCAAAATGATAGAAACATGTATGCCGTGGAAGCGGATATGGCGCGAAAGGCGGGCAATGCCCTTGCCGCGTTCCGGGCCTACTCCCATGCCCTTAGGCAGCATGGCGCGGTGCCGGAAGAATGGCTTGCCGCTCAGGGCGGACTCATTGCCGAACTGTTGTACAAGAAGGTGATGTACGACTACGCGGATTGGACTGCGGAGCAGGCAAGCGCACTCGCCCAGTCTATTGGGCGAAACGATCTCGCGGTCACGATTTTGCGTTTTGGTGGAATTGCGACGTCCTTTCTCGGCGACATTGACCATACGCATCGCTATTTTGAACGGGCGTGCAGCTTGCTCGGCTCTGACGGGGCGTCAGAGCATGAAGGGTACGTGCACATGAGCTATGGACTGGCAATTCTTGACCTGCTCGCACACTGGGAGGCAGAAGGGGAGCGGGTGAGTGCAAATTCCGGAGAGTTTCTGCAGTCAATGCTCAGCACTGCGAAAACCCATCTGGAACTGGCGCGGGCCAA
The DNA here is from genome assembly GCA_035530335.1 of Sulfuriferula sp. Lineage (GTDB taxonomy): Bacteria > Pseudomonadota > Gammaproteobacteria > Burkholderiales > Sulfuriferulaceae > Sulfuriferula. Next base: position 29,325 of record DATKUZ010000036.1, read on the forward strand.
AATAGGGCGCGAAACGAACGCCCGGGTGCTACGCAATTTGGCCGCCATTGATCTTGATCTCGCGCGGGAAAAAGACTTGAGTGGCGATCATCGCCAAGCCGTTGCCGAGTTGGATGCCTTGCTTCGCAGCGACGTAATCACCAACGAACCCAAGCTGCGAGTGACCGCAGTATTCTATCGGATCGTAGCGCTGACCAAACTCCTCAGTCATCAGGGCGATGACGTGATGAAGTTGCTGGAAGAGGGGGTGGCAGCTGTGAACGTACTTAACTCACTCGAAAATAAGGCGTCTTATTTGGATCGGCTCTGCTGCCTGTGCGTGGTCATAAGCGACCTGTATCTAAGAGCAGACCTGGTTGAAATGGGCGTCAATGAGCGCCTTCCTCCCGGATTGCTTGAGAGCATCACCAGGAATCTGGAATTGGCCTACGCGATCCAGTCAGGTTTGAAAGGCAGGACGGTTCGCTCCCCCACGCCGGGGAGTAGGTATGGCGGCATTCTCGTCATCGACACCGTCGCACGACTGCAACTCGCATACCTTTTGTTGGCGGAGGGGCGGCAAGATGCCTCTTTTGTATGGGCCGCACTTGGGATCGCCGACGAAGCAAAAGGACGATTTTTTAAGAGAGACTTGGCTTTTGCACCCAGTCATATTGAAGAGCAGCTGCAACCGGAACTGCAACGCGTGTATGGGACTGCCCGCGAGGATCTGGTTCATGGCAACGTAGACCCCCGTCTCGTGTTGGCAGATTATGAATGGTTTCTCGATCACGATTTAACGCCTGATCAGGCACGTCAGATTCGAGAAGCATCCGATTTTGCACATGGTCCGACGAAGGATGAAATCCTTGCCTGGTTACCTGAGAAGACCGGTGTTCTGTCCCTGTACGCTTCCGCGTATGGAACCTTTATATATCTAGTGGTGCACGGAGCAACCGGCGTTGAACCTGCTCTGGCGCGGGTCGATACCGAGTTTCTCGTGCAGACCATTGCAGCGTTGCGTGCAGGTATATCCGGTAACGAGGAGAACGATCCAATCGACCATCTGCACCCGGAGCGGCACGACCACTTCTTCCAGCGGCTCAACACGCTCAAAGAGCGGATGCTAGGGCCTCTGGTTCCAAAAATGAAGGGCCTGCGCAAGCTGTATATCAGCCCTCACGGCCTATGGCACGACGTGCCCGTGAGTGCGCTGTTGCTGCCGCTGTTTTGGGAGCAGGGGGATCACCCTGCGATCCAGCACATACCGAGTATTCGCGCCGGCATGCTACTGGAACAGCGCGCCATGGATGGCGAGATTGGGCGCCGACGGGGGGTGGGCATCGCCAGCGTTCCCGCGCACAAGAATCCAGTCTCGGCGTTTTCCGGGGCGCACCATGAGTTAATGGAGGTTCTGACTGAAAGCGACCGCCCGGTTAGCTCGGCTTTTGGACTTGAGGCGACCCGCGAGCGCGTACTCAAAGATATGCTGGAGGTCGGTGTGCAACACATTCTCGCACATGGCTTCCTGGAATCGGGTGCAGAGGTCATGCAGTCTGGCGTGCTGCTCGCAACCAGTTCGGAACTGCCTTCTCTGGACGCTAATCGAGTGGGATCACTCACGGCGGCGACGTTGATGGTAAATGGTACCTCCGCGGATCATGTGACCATTCAAGCCTGCTCCCTTGGTCGATCCAGGGCGGTGCTCGGCGATGAGCTATGGGGTGTTACGCGGGCGCTGCTGGCTGCCGGTACAAACAGCGTGCTTGCGCCCATTTGGGACGTACACCTCGGCTCTTCCACATTCCTTATGCGCCGTTTTTACCGGAACTGGCTCGTTGACAAGCAACCGAAGGCACTCGCGTTTGCGGAGGCGCAACGTTCAATGTGGTCTGGCGAACTCGGAGAGCGGTGGCGGCATTTCTACCATTGGGGAGCATTCCAGCTCGTTGGATGTTAGTAATCGCGCGGCGGAAGCAGGTGTCATTTCATCAACCTGGGCGAGCGTCGCCCTTACGTTCCCAGGCATGCACGCCAACATTGCGGGCAGCACACGGAATGGTGGATAGGGAATTGCAGAGCGGCCACGAAATTTACGTGGCGCCGTTATCGCAATGGCAGATTATTGAAGGCTTGGGAGAAGATCCATGACCGAAGAGATACGCGCCGATACCATCGTTCCCTTGCTGGAGATCGCCGTAAACGACGTGGATCCGATGGTTCGCATCGCTGCTTTAGATGCCGTTTCCCGGTTTCCCTTGGCCCCTGACGCATGGCATGACTATGCCCGGGCAAACTTCAGGGTGATCCAGTCGGAGCCTCCTGGCTCGGATGCACGACGCGCCGCCCTGGCTCTGGCGGTCCGTATTCCGCTCATGTCAGTGCGTCACACGCTGCGCAGCATGGCGGATGACGCCAGTGAACCAGACCGGGACGTCGTTGCAGCGGCCCTGGAACGGGTTGGCGACCCATCGCGGATAGCGCCATTGCTGCAGCAGGCCAGGAGCGATCACGGCGAGAGTTTCGAATGGCTGGCGGCAATGCCACTGGAGCACGCCGGTGTCGTACCGGAGGACGTTCCGCCATTGCCGCCGGACCCGGCGCCCAATGCGTCCCTGTGGCGTGCCCTGGTCATGGCGCGGCTTGGGGACTTTGCGTCCCTGGATGCGATCCTGGAAGGAAAAGAGCCTGAACCTCCCCTGTTCGGGGGAAATCCGTGGACCCCCTATGACGCGATCGCAATCATGCGTCCTGTGCCGGGGCAGATGTGCGAACACCTGCTTGATGTCCTGGTGCGACTTCCAGGTCCTCAGGAGAGCGAGTACCGGAATTTTGAGCATACCCGGCTTGTGCAATTGATTGCATGGGCCGCTACCGGAATCGCCGACGCCGAAGGCATGCCCCTCGAGCCGAAGGAAGAAACAGGCATTGACCTTTCTGCCGTTCCTCTCTCCTCCCCATCAGCGGAGCAGGAACATCAGGCCATTGCCGCCACCGAGCAGTTTCCCCGACGACTGTTCGAGCAGGAGGTCTCTCCGGAAGAAATCGAGAGCCTGTTCTACCTGCCACCAAAGCGTATTGCTGCACTCTTGACGCAAACCGTCGCCGAAGGCGACAAGCGGGCCCTGGAATTGGATCCGGATGCACCGGCGCCCATTCTGCTGGGCAACCCAATCATCGGGGCCATTCCGGCGTACCCCCGCACCGAGGCTTGGCCTGTTGCCGACCTTGTGCGCGGACAGATAGAGGTGGAGCGGCCCGCCCTGGATGATGGCCAGCTGGCCTGGGTCATTGCCCGTGCACAGCCCGAGCGTGTCATCAATGAGGTAACCAAGCTGCTCTCAACGCACCGTTTCCCGAAAAATCGCCCGTGGATTCTCGGCCTGTTGGGTGCCGCGGCGGACTATTATGCGGGTCGCGGTGCCTCCCCGGCGCGCGGTGCAGGCCCCGGTGGCGAGGGACTGCCTATCGGGCGCGGCGAACTCATTGATGACGCGCCTCGCACCGCAGCCCGCCCTCCTGCCGCCGAGCGTGCCGATGCAGCCCACGCCTGGGAAGAGGCGGATATCGCACTTGGTGCAGACCTTGGGATACATGAACACGGGGAACCCAGCCTTTTTGAAGCCGCTGCTGCGCCGCTATCCGGGAACCAGGAAGAGCCGGCAGCGAAGCCACAGCGCTCCCCTGACCAGCGCCGAGTGGTACTCGATCTCTATGACGTCACCGACAAAAACGCCAGACCGAAGGTTGATGATCGATTGCTGGCGGACAGGAGCTATGAGCTTGAGTTATTCATCGCCGCTGCACGGAAAGGCACTGTTGCCGCAACCAGAACCTTTTCAAGCGAAGAGCTTCCCCGTGGCGAGAATATTCTGTCGGTGCACTTCGTTCCCCTCGTGCGTGCCGGCAACGGAGATGTCTTGCCGAGTCAGCACAAGCCTCTGACCTTGCCGGAAACAGCAGATAGCGAAGCCTGTATTTTCCGTTTCAGTGTGCCGCCCATGGTCGAAACCTACCGGGCGCGTTTTATCATCAGCTATCGCAACCGGGTATTGCAGACACTGATCCTGTCGGCACCTGTTGGAAACGCTGTCGGCAAGTTTCTGCTGGATGTGGAAAACATCGTCGACCCATCCTTCGAGAAGCTGTCGGGGCACCCCCAGTTCGATGCCGCAATCCTCGTGAACGATTCCCCCGCCGGGGTTCCAGGCGTGATTGCCATGCAAGGCGACTCGGCAGTGTTTTCGGAACCGGCAGGGCTGGATCAAATGACAAAGGACCTGCGAGACTTCATCCTGAAGAAATCGGCATACCCTGGCGCGACAAAAAGTTACGAGAGCAAGGCGATGCGGGAGTTGATCTATGCACTGAGCAGGAAGGGGAAGAACCTGTGGGACGAGCTCCCGCAAACCGCCCATGAACTCCTCAAGGATGCAACCAGGCGCATCCAGATTGTCGACGTAAGGAGTGGCGCATATTTTCCAGCGGAATTTGTCTATCGCGGCCGTTCTCCAGAAGTAGGTGCAAAGCTTTGCCCGAATGGCGCGAAGGCACTTCAATGCCCGGTGGGGGAGAACCCCGCCGGCGAGATGTCGCACGAAAAGTGTGAGCACAAGGATGATCCTGATTTTATTTGTCCGATCAGGATGTGGGGCTTTGGAATGGTGATCGAGCGTCAACCGGCAATGGGCTCCCCGCAGCCAGGATTTATCCTGCGCGATGTGACGGCAAGGGCCACCGAAGTTAATGCCGACGTATTCGATCGTGTGGTTGTGTCGGTGAGTGCAAAAGTTACCGCCGCAGACAGGAACGCTGCAAAGCAGCTGGTTGCAGCCCTTGGGAAAGTGTCGAAAAAGGTTCATTTTGCCAAGAACTGGAAGGCGCTGAAAAAGCTCGTTGCCGACAACTCGCCCACGCTCCTGGTCTTGCTGCCGCACTCAGGTGTGGACAAGGAAGATGAAACGATTCCCGCGCTTGAACTGGGGGGCGAAATGCTTTCCCGTGATCGCCTTGAGCAGGAGTTCGTACGAGGCCCGGAGAGCGACCATCCCGTCCTGTTGCTGTTGGGGTGCGATACGGACATGGCAGAGATTCCGTTCCTGAATTTCATCAAGCGGTTCAAGGATTGTGGTGCAGCCATGGTGATGGGAACGATTACGCAGATTGACGCCCTGCGCACTGTGGATTTCGTCGAACGCTTTGTCGGCGCAGTCGCTACAGCGAACGAGCGCACTCCCACGTTTGGAGAACTGCTTCCGGAAACGCGCCGCCACATGCTTGCTGCTGGTGATGGTTACGCGCTCAGTCTATTAGCCTACGGTGATACCGACCAGCGAACCTGAGTGTTTTTTCGACCGGAGATATGTCATGTTCAGAATCGAAGCCTTGCCAGCCGAATTTGGCGATTCCCTGTGGATCGAGTACGGCTCGCCCAGCAAACCACGCCGCATCCTCATTGATTGCGGCACCAAGGCAGTCTACAAAAATACCCTGCGGGCACGCGTCGAGGCACTCAAGCCATCTGACCGACATTTTGAATTGTTCATCGTCAGCCATATCGATGTGGATCATATTGGGGGCGCAATCGACTTCATTACCGAAAGCGTGGCGTTGGGTGTCACCTTTGGTGACATCTGGTTCAATGGTTACAAGCAGCTACAGGAGGCGAGTGCTTTCCTCGGCGCGTTGCAAGGTGAAGATATGACTGCGTTGCTGGAAGACATGAAGTTGCCGTGGAATAAGCAGTTCCGGAAATCCTCCCGGGAGTCCGCCGTGATGGTTAAAAATACGGGCAAACCGCCGCAGAAAATCCTGGAAGGCGGAATGGCGCTTACGCTGCTATTGCCAACTCCCAAACAGCTTGCCGACCTGATCCCCGACTGGGAAGACACCTGCAAGAGCGCCGGCATTATCCCCGGGGCCGGGAGGCGGCCCGGCAAGCCCCGCCGGGGAAAAGTGCCAACGATGCTCGGTGAGCTGCCAGTGGACGTTTTGGCTGAAACGAAATTTACGCCAGACAGAGCGAAGCCCAATGGCACGAGTATCGCGGTCATGGCCGAATTCGAGGGAAAGCGCATGTTGCTGGCCGCCGACGCGTTCGCACCGGTTTTGCTATCTTCAGTGGCCCGGCTCGGAGAGCCCGAACCGTTGAAAGTGGACGCCTTTAAAATGGCACATCACGGAAGCCGCAACAATACGAACATTGAGCTGGTCAAGGCAGTCAGGTGTAACAACTGGATTGTCTCCACGAACGGAAAACAATTCGAGCACCCCGATCCGGAGGCAATTGCGCGCGTGGTCAAGTACGGTACGGAAGGCCAGACCATTCTATTTAATTACCGTACCAAGTTCAACGATATGTGGGACAGCAAGATGCTCAGGAAAAAATATGGTTTTTCCACACGCTATTCTAATGAGGGGGTGGTGTTGGAGTTGTAGCCTCCCAACCATGATGATCTTACCCAAGCCAAGTTCAATATTGGATTAAAATGCCCCTTGGCGAACCGTCATAGGGCATTTTTTCTGAGACAGCATGTCGTTGCAGTTTGTTTGGGAACCATAAAATTGCAGTAGGCGGGAAGCATATTTTGCATAAAACTCGCCTTTTTGTGCCTTTAAAGCATCCGGTTTTGGGGTTCAAAAACCCATAATTTTGCACTTTGTCCAAACGTGACGCATATCGTTGCAGTTTGTAAGCCGGGCGGGTGCAATCACCTCTTAGCGCAAATCGAATATTAATACTCTGTGTCTGTGTGTGGTCACACGATCTGATGGTCCGGTTTGTGAATCAGCGTTTTTAATTTTCCAATTTTTTAAAATTAAGCACCGTGAAAAAAATGGACAAACCGCATGTAATCATGCTTGGCATGAGCGCGGATGGTAAAAGCTCACGCTGTTTGCTGGCAAAAACAGCGCGCTAATTGACAAATAGGGCGGTTAAACGTGAAAAAGTCGAACCGCCAGCACTGCGGTAGTAAAGATTGGAGAACTGATCGTCCGGTAGTTCGGTTGAGCTGTACTCGCGTTGCACCCACTCGTCCAGTTCGCACCGGTACCAAGTACAAAAAAATGTAAGGTTGTAAGAAATTTTGCAATTGAATGGAGACCCTCCGTTATAGAATCCGATTACTTACTGGATATGGCTGAACGCGAAGTTCAGGCCAAGATACTGAAAGCGAATTCATGGGAAAACCTTACGCATCCGAAATGGTATACATGCCCAACGCATATGAATGGGCAATGGGGGCGGAGATCAAGCCGCTGGCCGATGCTGTGCGGCGAATGACTGCCCATAGTCTGATTTCAATCGGCTCTGGTGGCTCCTATACCGCTGCTGCCTTTCAAGCATTGCTGCATGAATCACTTACCGGAAAACCATCTTATGCCACTACGCCATACTTGGCCTTAGCGAAGCAAAATGCCATTCGGAATTCCGCGGTCAGCATTCTCTCCGCCGAGGGCAAAAACAAAGACGTGCTGGGCTGCTTTCAGTATTTGGTTGATAGCGAACCACAGGACCTAATGGCACTCTCCCTCAAGCCGACCTCGCCATTGAACGAGCTGGCGGCCTCAACTCATTTCGCTTCATCCCTGGCTTTTGAAATGCCTTGGGGAAAAGACGGCTATCTAGCGACCAATTCCTTGCTCGCCTCGTGCCTTCTCATCTACAGGGCGTACCAGCAATGTTTTCAAAACCTGCTTCCGCCATGTTATGCCACAAGCGATGCAATGATGGAGGCCTGTGTCGAGCTTGACCCATCTAGCACAGCTAGGTTCCTACAGGCTATCGGCGATGATAGGAATCAATCATATTTGGTGGTGACAGGGCTATCCGGACAGATGGCCGGAATCGATCTCGAATCGAAAATTGCCGAGTCGGCATTGGGAACAGCGCAGGTTGTCGATTTCCGCAGCTTTGCGCATGGCCGGCATTTATGGGCTTATGAAAACAGGAACAATGCGGTCGTTATCGTAATCTGGTCTGACGAGGAAAGTTCGCTGTTTGGTAACCTCGTCGAGATGATCCCCGACTCATTGCCTTTATTGTCGATCAAGCTGAAGGGGCCCACGTATCTTCGTCAGCTGGCCGGTGTGGTATCAGTCATTCAGTTTATCCACAACCTTGGCAAACGACATGGCATCGATCCTGGACAGCCGGAGGTACAGGAATCCGGAAGGAAGATTTACGGCTTCGATGCTTTCTCGGGGCATCCCCAGCGCCATCTAGCGTCCAGTCATGACTGGGCTATTAAAAGAAAATTTGGTGGGTCTCACGTCTACGATGAAGCCTATGCTTACAGGTTTCGCTCGGCGTATGAACAGTTTGTAGATCAGCTATCCAAAACGACATTCTGTGGGATCGTGTTTGATTACGATGCGACCTTGTGCACCCCTGACAATCGTTTCAAACCATTGGACTTGAAGGTTGCGGCTGCGCTCAATCATCTTCTCGAGCACAACATAACAATCGGTATTGCTACGGGCAGAGGAAAATCCGTCCCAGAAGTGTTGCTAAAAGCCATTTCACCCGAATTCTACGATAGATGCTGGATTGGCATGTACAACGGGAGCAAGCTTCAAAAGCTGTCCGATCCCTTGGAGCCCTCCGAAGTTACTGGCGAACCATTCGTAAAACTGGAAAACCTCGTAAACGGCGACCCTTTTTTCAAGAACGTATTCAAAGAAATCGAAGGTCGGCCGACACAACTTACGTTTACAACCAAGGATGGCGTCTATTGTGAGCTCGCATGGCGAGGCATATGCGAAATTCTGGCAGAGCCGGATTTCGCGCATCTTAAGGCACTTCGATCCACCCATTCTTGGGATATCGTTACATGTGAAACATCCAAATCCAATGTTGTGAAGCACATAGCTCAGTCTGGCCTGCCAGTCTTATCGATTGGCGATAGAGGGTTATGGCCTGGCAACGATTGCGAACTGTTGAGCAATAACTACGGGCTCGGCGTAGATGAAATTTCGCCGGCAATACACAAGGCGTGGAATATTGCACCACAAGGAACCAAAGGTGTTGGGGCGACCCTCTATTACTTGAGTCGGCTCAACCTCCATCAAGGTACATTCACATTCAGGGTTGAACAATCGAATGAATGAACAATTAGCCCTTAAAACCATCAGCGAACTTCTAAAGTGGGATAGTGAGGCGAGGGATGAGTTTGCTTGGCTAAAGTTGCTGTCGACGTATAAATATGACGCATATGAAGGCTATGAGCCAGGGATGCGGTTCTATGCCAGTCTGATTGGCTGGCTTAAGCAGTTCTCTGTCATGAAGGATCGAAAAACCGCCTATGCATTTCTGAAGCAGCATCTCGTCTTTTTCAGCCGGCAAGAAATCACCCATCTGGTACACCGCTACTGGCCTCTGGTCCAGCGCACCATCGTCAAGGCGGTTGCAGACGATATGGGCATCCCCACTTGGAAAGTGATGGCAGAATCTGCATCGAGATTGGAATTTGATATTCAGCTCAGACAAAGCCTTTTCGTCGGGTTAAGCGATGGTGCCAAGATGGACGTATTCCGGCGCGACAATGAAGGCAGGATTTCCAATGAACAAACGGTTGTGGCGCATGAGATTTCTGAGAAGAAATGGAGCAGCATGCAAGGAAAGCTTGCCAAGGCAATCAAAGATGCTAAATGGAATGCCCAACCTGTTTTTAAGCATATTTTCCTGATCGATGACTTCACTGCCTCCGGAACATCCCTCATCAGGGAGGAACTGGAAGAAGAATGCGGATGGGATGGAAAACTACCCAAGTTCATTATTCAGGCGAAGGACCATCTCAGCAAACTGAGTGATCCTTGCCAAGTGCATGTACACCATTACATAGCTACGAAATTCAGCGAAGGTTCAATCCTACCGCTTGCAGCCAAATTCCAAGGCCAATACCCAAGATTTAAGATTGATCCGACCTTCGGATTGCTCATCGATGAGAAGTTCAATGTCAGCCCTGAGACTTGCAAAGAGTTTTACGACCTCATCACCAAACACTACGACCCATCCGTAGAGACGAAAACCTCCAAGTGCGTCAAATACGGTTACAAAGAGGGGCTCTTATCGGTAGTGCTGGAACACAATACCCCGAACAATACGGTAGGTCTGATATGGGCTGAAACCAATGACCGGATTGAACCGAAGCCGGCCACACCTATGACACCTTTATTTAGACGTAGAACGAGGCATATGTAATGTATAACCCGTTCAGAAAACGCGCGTCAGAAAACCTACCCAATAGCGACGCCTTCTTACCACTGGTTAGCCACGCACCGGTTGAATACATTCTTCAGAATCATAGTGGTGATGACCTGCTCGAAAAGCTGGCCTTCCTGCTAGGAACCCCTGGCAGCGGAAAAACCACCTTTGGCAGGCTATTCGAATTCGAAAGCCTGATGACCCTCCATCACATGGTAACGAATCCGAGTTTTAAGAATCTTGCTAAGGTGTTATCGGATTTTGGTGCGATTTCAGAATCAGGCCCGTCCATTCTCGCTGCCCGACTTCCCATGGATGCGGAATACCGCGAGATATGGGAATTGCCATATGACGAAAGCGTCAAACGGGGGCTGTTTCTCAATCTCCTGCAAAGTCGATGCGTTCTCACATGGTGTAATGCTTTAAGTGATCAGAGCGTTGCCGACAATGCCATTGGGATCGTCACAACCCGTCAGTCACCGGGTGCACTTGGCAATATTGGCGGAAGCAGTTTCGAAGAGCTTCGCAGCAATGCCGTTGAATTCGAAAGTACCGTCTACGACGTTATTCACGCGCTGGTCCCTCGCTCTGCCAATCAGATCGCTACGATGCTGACCCGTCCATATGATCCTCTATCGTGCGTAACAGGCTTCGCGGTCAAACTCGATCACACCGATATAGTCACTTTCCTGAAGCCCATGCTCATTGTCGACGATGCGCATGAGTTACACAGCAGCCAATTTTCCAGCCTGACGGATTTCCTAATCCGTCGTGACCTCAAGATGGCACGTTGGATACTTACGCGATATGACATTGCCGTGTCGGCGAATGAATGGATTCAAGACCAAAGCACTGAAGGGCAAGCGGGGCGGCAATTAGGCCGCGATTTCACCGTGCTCCTGACAAATCAGGGAGATCTCGCGCATAAGAGAGCTTTCAGGAATGCCGCTCAGGATATCGCTTCTCGGTATCTGCAGGAAATGCCCATTTTCATGCGATCACGTCAAACCAAATTGAGTGCCCTGCTAGCTGATACTTGTAAAGGAATCTCACCCAGTAATGTTGAAAAGCTACGAGGCAAGGTCAATGCAGACATCCAGTCTTTACGGATTACAGAGGAGCGGGCTGGAAAGCTGCAAACCCTAGTCGATAGTTACGCCGGCGCAGAAAATGAGCCTGAGGATATCAAATTGGCCATGCTGCGCATTCTGTTGCATCGCTATGCCAAGCGTACTCCTCAGCAGGAGTTATTTGCTGAGATTATAGATGCCGAACCAAAGCGTGAATTGTCTGCCGACGCAGGGGTCATGTCTGCTGCAAAACTTCATCTTATGCATGAGTTCGGTCGCCCTTATTACTATGGGGCGGATATGTTGGCGGACTCGGGTAATGGCAATATTGAGCAGTTCCTCAGAACAGCTGACGAACTGATCACGACAATTGAATCAAAGCTGATTAGGAAGAAACAGAATTGTCTACTGTCAGCAGAAGAGCAACATCGGCTAATAAAAGACGTGGCAACCAACACTATCGAAGAATGGGACTTCCCCATGCATAAGCAGGTACGCATGCTGATCGACTTCATCGGGATGAAGGCTGTTGAGGTGTCCATGACGCCGAATGCTTATCTGGATCACGGTGCTAATGCCTATGGCGTGTTGCGCAGCGATTTCCAGAAGATGAGAGTGGATTATCCGGAATTAACCACAGTGCTCCATTTCGCTGCCGCCTATAACGCCCTTTCCATCATCCCTTCATACCATTGCAAGAACGAAACCTGGACGCTATTCCAGTTGGGCGGATATCCCATCATTAAGCACGGGCTGCCATTCAACAAAGGAGGATTCGTGGAAGGTGGAATGCGATCCCTGTTTACGGCAATCGGGGGAGCGGTTCAGTGAAAAAACGTGACGATTACATTTGGCACGCTAATAGCGATGCCGCCAAATTCATCGATGATTATTTTTCAAGATCAGGGAATATCCTCTACATTGGTTCAATTGGATTCGACCCCAGAACACTGACAACCTATCGGCGTTTAAAGGAGAGTGCCGGGGACAAGGTTACGCCATTCTTTCTTCTTGAAGAGCGCAAGGAAGGCTCGGCGGACCTGAAAGATCGTGCGTGGAAACGCGAGCAATCCTTGCCTGATGAACTGGGTTTCCAGCCCAAGATATGCCGCGTCCCCATATTCGCAGAGGATGGAGCGCCGATTGGAGGCACTGAACTTATAAGAGTGGCGAGAGCCGAGATTCCAGAGATAGCTGACTTCTCAGACATCGTTATTGATATCTGCGCGATGTCACGCGGCATATTCTTTCCTCTAACCCGCTATCTCAGAGAGATTATCCGCGCATCCGGGAAGTCCATCTCATTGCATATCTTGGTAGTGGACCAGCCTGCCGTCGATTACAGCTACAGTCCGGACTATTATGACAGCGCAGGCTGGATGCGGGGATTTGACGGTGGCGCTGGGCAATTAAGCAAAAATAACAAAGCCGTCAAACTTTGGATGCCCCAACTGATGAGCCAGCGCAAAACCGTTTACGAAACCCTTTATAAATTTGTGAATCCACAAGATGTTTGCCCAGTGCTTCCATTCCCGGGCATCAAGGCCAAAATGGTGGACGAATTGGTCATTGAGTATAGTGAGCACATTACCAGCACATGGGACACAGCCTTACAAAACATCGTGCTTGCTGCGGAAAGCGACCCACTGGATATGTACCATACGGTTGTGCGAGTAGACGCTGCCCGCAAGAAGATATTCGAGAATACCTTCACGATCCTTTCGCCGATGGGAAGTAAGGTATCAACGATCGGTGGGCTTCTTGCCGCGATGGATTTAAACCTACCTGTTGCTTATGTCGAAACCCTTGGTTACTCTGAAAACAAAAGCCAGGAAACGCTAGAACTTTCCAATGAGGAACGATTAGTGCATGTATGGGTGGACGGGCCCATATATAATTCTGAAAACTCATGAAATCAGGCCAATTTATCAAAGCTCCGCAATCGCCCCCCAAAATCATGGGGACAGGGCTGATTGCGCTGGACATCATTCTCGATGCTGACCGCAATCTGCTTTCCTACGGTCTGGGTGGGTCTGTCGGCAACGTTCTGTCGATTCTTGCTTCATTGGGGTGGTCCAGTTCGCCTGTCGGTAAGCTTGGGTGCGACGTGGCAGCTGAGATCATCCTCGATGAGTTCAGGTCTTTGAAGGCAAATCTGGAATTGATCGTGCAGGAGCACAGTGCACCTACGCCAGTCATTTATCAGCATCAGCTTGATAATCCCGGCGGTAGGACACATAAATTCAGCTTTGCCTGCCCAGTATGTGGTGAGAAACGCCCCTGGCACAGTCCCGCCATTCAGTTGCCGCCGAAAGAGGTCCTGGACGCGATCCGGCCCAATGTTGTGTACATGGACCGTGTCACGCCGATCGGCATCCAAATCGCGGAGTATTACAAAAGTCAGAATGTCCTGATTTTCTTTGAGCCGTCAGCCGTTGGCAATGACCCTAAACTGTTCAAACAAGCGCTGGCTGTTGCCGATGTGGTGAAATATGCAGATGACCGGCTCGATGACCTAGAAGCCTTTGACCGTTCCCATATTTTCGTGGAGATCTGCACGATGGGGAGTGATGGTCTGCGATTCCGCGCGCCGTCTCTTGGCAACGACTGGGTCAGACTCGACGCATTCAGTGCGCCAGCAATCATCGACACATCCGGCGCAGGTGACTGGTGCACCTCGGGTATGCTGCACTATTTGTTCGATCGCGATCTTAACTTCTCGATCGGAAACGTTACTTATAACCGCCTGAACGAAGCATTGCGCTTTGGACAGGCATTGTCTGCCCTGAACTGCATGGCCATGGGAGCCCGTGGCTTGGCTAAGTCATTGCCCAGAAGCAAAATCAACAACTTGGCTTCAGAACTTCAGAGAACCAAAATTGATTCCGGATTATTTGAGGCCGAAACCGAAGCTACCAGTATCTTACACGAGGGCTGGTCTAGCCTGATCACTAATCGGCTTACCCCCAAAGGGGTACCAAATCTACGCCGCAATCACGGCCTCTGCTGCCACACCGCGCTTTAATTTAGCTGATTTTACGGGCTGTTTTGTTGCCAATTTCGCCCGTATTTCTGCTCTTACTTCCATCAGAAGCTCACCGAGTTTGTTCTTACCCTTACCGTTAACTTCACCCCATAGGCGATTGACCGCATTATCCACTGTTGCGGCTTCGACCAAACGTTTATCGCCGGTACTGAGCAATAGTTCCTGTAGATCCTGATGCTGGGTGAATTTAGCAAGCAGAATCTTTTTCATGCGATCGAATTTTGTTTTCGACCAATCCGGATGGACATCCCATACATAAAGCCCATGCGCAGCCATCGCCAATAATGCCGGCGAAGGGGCAGCCATCAACCATGCTCTCACTTCTTCTTTTCTGGCTTTTCCTGCTTGGTAGGCATGTTCAGAAGTTTGAAAGATTTCCCCCTCGAACTCGACAGGCCGACGATACAAATTGCTGAACATTCCATAGGGTTTCTCTTTTGCTTGGTAAAACCTGATCTCATCCATAAAAATCTCCTTCACTAAGGCATTTTCAAATACCGCAATTAGGACTTTGTCGATTTACCAGATTTCCAATAATTCAACACAGCTATTGCATCATCAGTAGGCAGTCGAGATAACAATTCAAGAATTGCACTCATCCCTGGTGGACTTGTTGCACCCCTCATCCATTCATCTAAACTTCGCTTCTTCACCCCGGCCATCTCGGCCAACTCCTTGTGCGTTATTTTGCGGTCAAAAGTTACCTGTGCACGCCTTTGCAGGTGCTTAAGGGTATTTTGTAATTTGCCAACATTATCTCCACTCACATTTGCATTATAACGTAATAAAAACACATTATTACGAGTATATATACATATATAACTGTATTTATACTCGAATTCATGATTGTCGGGATGCTGGGGTGTGTAATGCGCGTCTATCCCGTCAGGCCGGAATCAGACGAATATATACTTGTTGAGATGCGTACCTGACTGATCCATGTCATGTATCTGTTGAATTGTGCGCCACACTGACCCGTAATTTGCATGGATCCTTGACCCATGATGTTCGAAACGTCCTGCGTCTCATTGGTTTCCACACCCAAAGCATGGTCATCTGAACATGCAAATTATTGGCTGAAGTGGCACAAACCAGTACGCAAATCAACATCACACAACAGGGATGCTGCTGAAAGGATGTGGTGGAGACGAGGAGGATCGAACTCCCGACCTTCGCATTGCGAATGCGAAATTGAATGCAATGTTTACCTAGTAAAATTAGCATAAATTGAATTTTTGGCACAGTTACGGCACACTGAAACCTCAATCAGTATGAGGTGAGGCCATGGCAACAATCCGGAAAAAAGGCGATTATCAGTGGCATTGTCAGATTCGCAGGAAAGATTTTCCCAGCCAGACAAGGACATTCGAAACTAAAGCGGATGCGGAACTCTGGGCAGCCACAATCGAAAGTGAGATGGGGCGAGGAGTATTCCGTCCATCGGCTGAAGCTGAAAACACCTCGCTTCGAGAATGTCTTGAGCGATATCTTTCCGAAATCGTCCCTTTGAAGAAAAGTAACAATCGGGAAATCAGCAAGGTCAATATAATCAAGCGACATGATATTGCAAACAAGGCCATGGCCGCTATTCGAGGGGCGGATATTGCGACATATCGCGACAAGCGCGGGCATTCTGTAGCAGCTGCAACTGTCGGACGTGAACTAGCAGTGATATCCCATATATTCAATGTCGCAAGGAAAGAATGGGGGATGGAAAGTCTGTCGAATCCAGTCGAGTCCGTCAGAAAACCGAAATTGCCGAAGTCCCGAGATCGTCGCCTAGAACCCGGCGAACTGGACAGATTGTTGGAAACAACTGAGTCCATTGAGCTTGGAACCATCGTCCTGCTTGCCGTCGAAACAGCCATGCGCCGGAGTGAAATTGCAGGACTGCTGCGGAAAAATGTAAACCTGCTGAAACGTACGCTTATCCTAACAGACACGAAGAATGGGGAAAGCCGGACTGTGCCTCTTTCGAGCCGCGCTGTTGAGTTACTTTCATCAAAGCCTGCTCGTATTAGTGGTAGGGTGTTTGGCATGGCTCCCGATTCAATCACCCAAGCCTTTGACCGCGCCTGCGAACGCGCAGGCATAGATGATTTGCGATTCCATGATCTTCGGCATGAAGCCGCTTCACGCCTTTTTGAGAAGGGTTTGAACCCGATGGAAGTAGCCTCGATCACCGGGCACAAGACCTTGCAGATGCTGAAGCGATATACTCATTTAAGAGCGGAGGATTTGGCGAAGAAGCTTGGTTAGGCGGCTGCAACCCGCGCTGGGGCACAAACGTTGCTTCAAAACTCTCAATGCCGGAGCAAACACTTTCGTGTTGCTGGGCGTGGAAGATGCAACCTTGCAATTGGGGTCTGGAAGCCTTAAAAAAGTAGACCGCTATGATGCTATTCCTGAACACTGAATTCACTGATTTTATCGACTGTGAGCTCATTGCCTCGGCTTGGTGTCCGAGGATGGCCAGCACGCGTTTTACGCCGAGGTACAGGATTTCGACCGCGCGATGTGCAATCCTTGCGTGCAATCGGAAATCTGGCCGCTGTTAGGCGTAAACCCCAACACGATCATGCCGCGTGTTGAGCTGGCCGAGGAGCTTCGCATCTGGTTTGCCGGCTTGCCGCGCTGTCTCACCATAGGCTGCGATTCATACACCGATTGGGAATTGCTGGTAGATGTGTTCGATGGCGGCCTGCCGGTCAATATCAAAGGCCGCCAGGATATGCGCGCGTTGATTGATACGGCGGTTTCAATAAGGCGGTTTGTGGCGTACCACAGCGTACCTGGTCAGCCGTGGCACCATACCTTGCATGACGCTCATGCGCATCGGGTCGGGTGGATAGCGTGGATGGACGCCAACAAAAACAAGACGGCCTGATCCAAACAAGAAACTTCGCCGAAGCGGGTTTTTTGCTATCTACTGGTTAGCCAATCTGCGCAGATATTCGAGCCAATCGGCAGCGTAAGCGCAAATTCCTTCTCCCTCCATGGCCGGCATGCCTCGTCCGTAAAGTAATTCCAAAAACGCTATACGGTACGGTTCGGGTATCTCATCGAGGCGGACATAGCGGAAGCTCAGTTTTCCGTTGAAAAATCTATCATGGATTGGCAACGTTTCAAGCTCTTCACGTTTCATTATTTCGCTCCATTTTTTTGCGTCCACCTAGGCAAGCCAGCCTTGTGGACTTCCCGCCAGCTCTTGCTACGTAAAGGCGGGAAGCAATCTGATAGACATTGCGCCTATAAGGCAATGCCCATTGGAACTATTCGTGTACATTGTACAGGGTTAGCAGCCGACGGCCTTAATGGCGACGCTGGACGCAGTGAACCTGTGCATGGGTTGTGTAATACGCGGGATCTTTGGATCGCGGCGCTGTGAGAGGCAGCCAGATTGCGGTCACTAAACGCGGCAACAAGACACACCGAGCTAAACGGCCGAATGAGAGATCTGCATATTATGCGGGTGTGAGCGAAATATCCTGATCACGCTGCCATAGACCCAATAATGAGCAGCATCGCTCAGCTGCATTTGACCATCCGAACGCTTTGAACCTAGCGGCGATAATGGCTGTGGATGAGTTGCCCACCAGCAGTAAACAACGCCGGGCTGGTCCAACTGGCGGCTCAGCATTCCAGAAAATTGCACATCAAAACCGCTGCCGATTTGTGTGTTTTCGATATCATTTCCATCAGTTTCTCCATGAACTTTTAGCTGCGGTTGGTGCTTATATAAAAATATCAATTGGAATTCCAAAATCATTGCTTTATGAGTTACAACTCAATAGTATTTCAATTGACACTTCAATAACAAAAAAGTGCTTAGTTACCGGGACAGGATGCATGATGACGGACGGAGATTCGCCGTCACCGCAAAATATCATTCGATTGCTTCGCACTCTTCACAATATTTTTCTTCATGAGAAACGTCAGGGCTTCGCCCCGACACCCCGGAGATAAGCATGGGCTTCCGCACGATTTCAAATCCACGTAGAGGTCACATAGATGTTCGCGTAAATGACGATGAAAATGAGGCTATCAAAGCAAACGCGCAAGCAGCAAATCTTGGAGTAAGCGACTACATGCGTAAATGCGCGCTAAAGAAACGGATAGCTAATCGCTACGAAATTCAAAAAATCAATAATCTGAGGCGCCTGGTAGACACAATACGAGACGTGGTTCCAGCGTCAGAAGGAGAATTGAAAGAAGCCTTGCGCGATATTCTTCGGCGCACAGCAGTCGCCATCGATGAGCTGTGAAGCGATTGAAAAAGTTGCAGCTGATAGGTGAAGGTGTTGCTGCGTCCTTTAGGTTTGATCGCTTCAATCAGGGGTTGACCATGACGTGTCTGCACTCTTCGATTTTGTGTGGGCTAGGCAAACAGTGTCTGGTTTATCCATGGACTTCTCAGAATCTATCGACGATGACCTCATTGATTCCTACAGGCTGTTGAAAATCGTCTGCATATAAACGCTGGCACGGGGTATTCGTTCTCGATATCAAGTTCATGTAAGCCCCTCTGGAATGAATACGATGCGCGGATCGGATGTGCTTCAAGAGAATTTGTTTATGGTGACCAGGCTGGAAGACTTCGTTCCGGTGGAACATCCACTGCGCGCGATTCGGCTACTGCTCAAAAAACCGCTCACGCGACTCAATGGCTTGTTCAGGACGTGCTTCGCAGATACGGGCCACAAATAATTGCCTATGGAACACGTGCGGGCACTGTTGTTACAAGGTTCAGCTTGATCCGATCGGAGCGACAACTGCTGGAACAACTGCTGGAATAAATGCGCAACAATCTACTGTTTTGCTGGTTCGTCGGAGCGCACGGCCGGCCACAGTAGGCTTCCCCTCTCGAAGTCCGTACGTCAATGTTGCTATACGATTCACAGGCAACAGCCACGCCTGGTTACGTCACCATAGGAACGAACTTGGTCAGCGTCGGCTCGGATGCAGCCTGTTGAGCATGGCGCGCTATCGCGGTAAATTAATTCAGTATTTGAGCGACCTGGTTTATCCATTCCCGGATTAATGTAAAACCTCACTTATCCCGGTGATCGGGCAATCCACCCGCCAGCAAAAGCACGCTGGCATGCGGGTTGCCTATCCAATCGCCGGGCCTTCCACATCTCACCTTTTACCTCGCCGTTTCAACAACAGACTCACAGCAGCACTGTGGTTTGACTCTCTTATCATCAATCCGACCGGCACTGCTATCGGACTTCGACCCCGCCAGCGCAAGTGAGCGGGGAATCGAATCCGCTAGCCAACCCAACGCCGGTCAAGCCGGCTTGATTAACAGAGAGGAAAAACCATGAATCTATTCGTCGCCCTGATCAAATTGCCGTTTGCGATACTCCAGCTGGCCTGGTCGTTGTTGCAGTTGACACTGGAGCTGACACGCATCAGTTACCACCTGGGGCGCTTACTTGTTATTCTGTTGATGACCTGCGGACGTTGGTTGCGCAGTGTGTACTACCGTTGGTTTTAACCGGCAGGCAAAGACAAATGCTCATTTTCCTGGACACTGAATTTACCGATTTTATCGACTGTGAACTCATCAGCATCGGCATGGTGTCCGAGGATGGGCAGCACGTGTTTTACGCGGAAGTACAGGATTTCGATCGCGCGAAGTGCAATCCTTATGTGCAATCGGGGATCTGGCCGCTATTGGGTGGGATTCCCAACGCGATCATGAAGCGTGCCGAGCTGACCAAGCATCTGCGCACCTGGTTCGCTGGATTGCCGCGTAGCCTCACGATCGCATGTGATTCATACATCGACTGGGAATTGCTGGTAGACGTGTTCGATGGCGATCTGCCCGTGCAGATTGTAGGGCGCTATGATTTGCGCTCGCTGATCGACACGACCGTTTTCAATAAGGCGGTATGCCAGTACCACGAGAAGCCCAATCAGCCATGGCACCATGCTTTGCATGATGCACATGCCCATCGTGCAGGCTGGTTGGCGTGGATGGATGTGAATAAGGGGCGGTTATGATTTTATCGCTGGATTTCGATGGTATGTTGCAATACCCATAGCACGTGATTTTGGAAAGTGGCGCTCAGCCGCAAGAAGTTGATGTCTGAGTTGAAATTATTGGATATTCTTTTACTTGTAAGTGATTTAGCCGGAAATCACTTTAATCCTAAATCCGATTTATGTTGATTTTCTATCAAAGAATGTAGATTTCCCCCCTTCACTGAAAGTCTCTGATGTGGAAGAAAGGGCCAGTCATGGCGATGGCCATGAAAGTCTGCTACTCGGCCACAAAGCGGCCAGTCGGTGAAAACCCTTGTTGGATTGCCGATGTCTGCTATCCGAAACCATAATCCAACGGTCGCTGTATGCCAGTATCAGTCGTTCATGCGGTTACCATTACGGGTACTTTGCACACCATCACCGAATGTGCCACTACCCGATTGCGGCCTGCCTGTTTGGCATGGTACAGCGCCTGGTCTGCGGCAGTTACCAGTGCGTGGAATTCCAGCCCGACATGATTTGAGTCGGCAACGCCGATGCTGATGGTGCTGCGCAGGGCTGCGCCGCCGAACTCCATCGTCAAGGCGGCATAAGCCAGACGCAGGCGATCGGCCAGCACCCTGGCTACTTCTTCGGTGGTGGACGGCAGCAGGATACAGAACTCCTCGCCGCCGTAGCGGGCAAAGTAGTCGTCACGACGGATGGAAGCCTGAGCAACAGCGGCCAGGCGTTGCAACACCTTGTCGCCCACCTGATGACCACTGTGGTCGTTGATCGACTTGAAATGGTCGACATCGATCATCATGATCGCCAGCGTCTCCCCGGTACGGTTACAGCGTGCCTGCAGGCGGATGGCCTCTTCTTCCAGGCTGCGCCGGTTCGGTGCGCCGGTCAGCCCGTCGCGCAACGCAATTTTCTGCATATCCGTAATGAGCCGGTAATTCAGCATCAGTATGAAACCGAAGGTCACGCACATCAGTATCAGGCTGCTGGCCAGAAATCTCGCGGGAACGAAGGGCAATTGCGAGGACAGGCCAACAAAAGTGCCGGGCGGCGCCAGAAAGACGGTTGCCGCCCTGGTCAGGGACGCCGCCGCAAGCACCGCGAACGACGCTCCGGTAAACCAGTAAGCGGTGCGCAGCGGCTGTTCGATACGAATGAGCAAGGCACGGGCGCAGGCAAGGTTGATCAGAGCAAATACCAATGAATTGGCGATGGCGCGCGCATCGGCAACGGGATGGAGGATCGTGAACCAGACACTCAGGGTAAACGCCGTACCAACAACCAGCAACGGAATGCGCCAGTCAATGCGTTCTTCCTTGAATGCCTGGATGCCGGAAAATTGCAAGCCGCTGCCCGCCATCACCAGCACGACGCTCAGCACAATCATCCAGCCGCTGCGAGTGGATGCCAGACCAGCGAATGCGATGAAACTCGCGAGGCTGTAGTACAGGCTGGCCAGCGCCCACAGCCGCACCCCGCGAATGCTGCCGGCATGCAATCCCGCCAGTGCCAGAAGC
>DATKUZ010000037.1:0-207830 GCA_035530335.1 Sulfuriferula sp.
GCCCTGCAAAACATCAGCCAGAAGTGGACCATGCCGATCCGGGATTGGAAGGCTGCGCTAAACCGGTTTACTATCCAGTTCGATGACCGGATGCCACAACGTTAAACGAAATCCCGTTTACACAAAATTCCGAACACCCCCTGTCGTGGTTGGGTAATCCCCCTCCCGGCACCAATAATTTTGCGGGTTTTTGGCTTTCTCAACCCGTTGCCCATATTTATTTACAAATTTTGGCTTTAGCCTTCACGGGCTTGACGTTCATCCGGCACGTTTTTCTGTTTCATTCCAACGAAAGACCATATCTCATCGCACTCTACGCGCCTGCAGTTCAGGTTGCGCATTGTCTCATCTTGATACTTGGCGTAGGTATCGCCAGCATCTGCAAGTAACTTTAGAACAGTATTTTTAGATGCGTCTGTGATTCGGCATGCTACATTGATTCCGATGCCTTCACACAACACAGAAAGGATTTGAACGCGTTTTTCGTTGGACAGTTTGTTCATGGCATTACCCAAAGCAACAATTCATAATGAACATTACGCTTGAGTAAATTAACAAATTCAATACAAAAGAAACAAAAAAGACAAAAGAGATACATGCACGCAGTCATATTAAAACGCGCGCAAAACCATTGCATTTTTGGATGGATTAAGTAATATAAAACTAGCGTGAAGCATCGCCTCGCGCTAGTTTGGCTTAATCGCCTATTTTATGATCTTCTGATCATATGGGGTTTTGCCATATCCGAGCCCTCCTTAATAGCTCACCATTGCTATTTATGGCCGCGTGTACAGCGGGGTTCGCACAAGAAAGCTCCGGCGCGCCAACGCCGGAGCTTTCGTCTTTTGGTCACACCAAGTCACTGCCGTCCTCCTTCAATTTGTAGCGATGAGGCACGTTACCACCGCCCTCAGCAACTTTAATCACAGTGCCGTCCTCAACAAGCTTGCCTAACGCCATGCTTATACGAGCGCGGGGGGATTTGGCATCAATCACAACTCCAATCCTTTTAAGCGCGGCTTCTATATGAACAACCGTGAACTCATGTTGGGCGAACTGAGAAACAACATCCCGAACATCATCTATAAGCGTACGTTTTTTAGTCTTCTCAACGCTTCCTATCAAGTCTTCAAAATTGATTAACCCAAGAACATCTTTATGCGCGGCAACTGGAGATGCGATGGATGGTGACTGACCCATCATGCGCCTTACTGTTGCCAGGGCGTGCTCCTCATCTTCCAGTTCCTTCCTTTTGGCGGCGACCCGATCCTCAAGCTCTTTAATTAAATCTTCCATGCTAGCTCCTACATTAACAGCAATGTACAAACTATACGCCTTGATTTTACATGATGCAATAAAGAAATTAAACGAATGAACCATGAGTAGGCAATGGATTTTATAGGCGCTGTAATGACAAGAAGGAATTGGCCTTGTTTGGCCACAAAAAAACCCGCGATAGGCGGGTTTATCGACATACTTTGATACGAAGATTATTTTTTCCAGCGAGCTTGTGCGGCTTTCTTAGCGATTGCCTATCGCTCCTCTGGTGTGAGCTGAATCGCTCCGTCTTTTCTAGACACTTCATGAGCCTTAAACTGAGGCCCACCAAGAGGTGTCATGAGCAAGCAGCAGCGTTACACAGTCAAGTTCAAGGAAGCGGTTTTCGTGTTGCATGTGTTTCAGAAAAAAGGCAAGAGCGGCATTGCGACACCCAAGCCAGACATGGACATCATCCGCGAACGCCTGAGGGTCGCGGAGAAACTTGCACAGGAGATGCGGGATGAAAAAGCAGATGATTGATGGGGTCGAAGTCGAGTTGAGTTCCGGCAATGTCTTTGCTGATCTTGGTCTGCCTGATGCCACCAAACTTAAAATCAAGTCCGGCCTCGTTATTGAAATCACCAAGGCTGTAAGCAAACTTGGCTTGTCGCAGGAAGAGGCTGGAAGGCGCATGGGACTGCCTCAACCAAAAGTGTCCGGCCTGTTCCGTGGCGCCTTTTCCAACATATCCGAGTGCAAATTGATGGATTGTTTGATTCGGCTCGGCTACGACATTGAGATTAACGTTAAACCAGCCGCGGAGCCCGTTGGGCGTCTGATGCTGGCTGTAGCGTGATTTTCTAAAAACTGAACTTGCACAACGAGCATTGACGCAAAGCTAGATGAAAAAAGCCAGCTCACAAGCTGGCTTTTTCATTGGTAGCGCCGTTTTGTCAGGCCTGTGCCGCCTGCACCGGTATCTCGTTGCGCCTGGCGACAATGCGGTTGTGCTCGTCCACATACACCAGTTGCGGGGCGAACTTTTGCAGTTCGATGTCGTTGTACACCGCGTAGGTGGCGATAATCAGCAGGTCGCCGGGGTTGGCCTTGTGCGCGGCGGCACCGTTGACGGAAATGGTGCCGGAATCGCGCTCGGCACGAATGGCGTAGGTGGTGAAACGCTCGCCGTTGGTCACGTTGTAGATGTCGATCTGCTGGTATTCGCGAATGTCGGCAGCTTCCAGCAGGGTCTCGTCGATGGCGCACGAGCCCTCGTAGTGCAGCTCGGACTGGGTGACCCGCACCCGGTGCAACTTGGATTTCAGCATGGTTCTTTGCATGGTCTCGCCCTCGCTCAGGGAACGAATATTAGACCGCCATTATAAACTATAAAGTTTCTGCGACGCCGACTTCGACATTGTCGATCAGCCGTGTGGTGCCCAGATGCGCCGCACCGAGTACGACAAAGCGGGTGTCGCCGGGCTCGGGCAGGGTGAGTGCGGGGCTGCGTATGGCGATGTAATCGACGCGCCAGCCATGTACGGCGAGGGTGGCGGTTGCAGCCAGCTCCAGTGCCGTGAAATCCCGTCCACCCGCCGCCAGCCGGTCCCGAATTGCACTCAGAGTCTGGTACAGACGCGGCGCCTCGGCGCGTTCCGTCTCGTTCAGAAAGCCGTTGCGCGACGACAGCGCCAGGCCATCGGCGGCGCGCACGGTCATGCCTGCCACGATGTCGACCGGCACATTCAGATCCGCAGCCATGCCGCGAATAATCGCCAGTTGCTGATAGTCTTTTTGCCCGAACAGCGCCACACGCGGCTGCACGATGTTGAACAGCTTCAATACGATGGTCGCCACGCCGCGGAAATGTCCGGGGCGGAATGCGCCGCACAGCTCAGTGGCCAGCGCGGGCGGCTCGACGTGATAGCTTTGCGGGTGCGGGAAGAGTTCTGGCGCATCGGGTGCGAACACGACGTCGGCACCTGCCTCGCGTAATAGCTCGCAGTCGTGCGTCAGCGTGCGCGGGTAACGCGAAAAATCCTCGTTTGCGCCGAATTGCAGCGGATTCACGAAGATGCTGACGGCCACCCGGGCAGCATGCTGACGCGCCTGGCGCACCAGGGCGAGGTGGCCGGCATGCAGGTTGCCCATGGTGGGAACAAGGGCAAGGTCGGCGTGGTCGGCGCGCCAGCGGCGCATGTTGGCGATCGTGTAGATGGTTTGCATGGAGTTTGGAAAACCGGATCCGATTGCTATAGGGTTACGGGTGGCGCCGTGAATCCGTGACCTCTGCGTCCTCTGTGGCGGTTTTAGGCCGTCAGAAACAATGTTCCGGCGCCGGGAACTGCCCGCTTTTTACCGCCTGCACGTAAGTACTCACCGCCGTCTGGATGCTGTCCGCGCCCGCCATGAAGTTTTTCACGAAGCGCGGCGGCTTGCCGGGGGTGATGCCGAGCATGTCGTGCAGCACCAGCACCTGGGCGGAACAATCCGGGCCTGCACCGATGCCGATGGTGGGGATGTGCAGGGTTTCGGTGACGGTTTTGGCGAGTGCCGCCGGGACCGCCTCCATCAATACCATGCACGCCCCGGCCTGCTCAAGTGCCTGCGCATCGGCGAGCAATTGCTGCGCGGCGCTGTCGGTTTTTCCCTGCACCTTGTAACCGCCCAGCGCGTTCACCGATTGCGGCAGCAGGCCCAGATGCGCGCACACTGGAATGCCGCGTGCGCTGAGGAATGCCACTGTTTCCACCATCACCGCGCCTCCTTCGAGTTTGACGCAATGCGCGCCTGCGGCCATCAACGTGGCTGCGGATTGCAGCGCCTGTGCCGGGCTGGCCTGATAGCTGCCGAACGGCAGGTCGGCGATGATGAAGCTGTGCACCGCACCGCGCGCCACGGCTGCGGTGTGGTAGGCCATGTCCTGCAGGCTCACCGGCAGCGTGGAACCCTGGCCTTGCAGCACCATGCCCAGGGAATCGCCGACCAGCAGCATATCCACGCCGGCGGCTTCCAGCAGGGTGGCAAAGCTGGCGTCGTAACAGGTCAGCACGGCGAGTTTTTCGCCCTGGGCTGCGCGCTGTTGCAAGGTGGTCAGGGTCGTCTTCATGGTGCGATTTTATACCGCCCGGTTAAAAAATTCGCGATTGCCGCGCATGGCCTGGATCTGCTGCATGAGCAGCGTGAAGTCCGCATCGCTGTGCACAAAATTGAGGTGCTCGCAGTTGACGATGAACAGCGGCGCAGCGGTGTAGCTGTAAAAATAGCGGGTGTAGCTGTCGGCCAGCCGGCGCAGGTAATCCGTCGAGATGTTGCGCTCGTAATCTATGCCGCGCCCGAGCACGCGCGCTTGCAGAATGTCCGGTCGGGCTTGCAGGTAAATCACCAGGTCGGGCACCGGCGCCTTGGGCTGCAGTTCATCGTAGATTTTCTGGTACAGGCGAAACTCGTCGTCATCCAGATTCAGGCGCGCGAACAGCAAATCCTTGTCCAGCAAAAAATCCGCCACGGTGTTGTGGCGAAACAGGTCGGACTGCTGCAGGTCTTGCACCTGGCCGCTGCGCTGGAACAGGAAAAACAGCTGGGTGGCCAGCGCGTGGCGCTTGGGATCCTGGTAAAAGCGCGACAGGAATGGATTTTCGCCCGCGTTTTCTAGCAGCATGTCCGCGCGTAAATGCTCTGCAATACGTCGTGCCAGACTGGTTTTGCCTGCGCCTATCGGGCCTTCAACAGCAATGTAGCGGTATTTTTCCAGCATTTTTCATTATCTTTTTTCTGCGGTTCTGGTCTGCTGGGTCCAGCTGTCGGCCACCCGCGTCAGGCCATGCCCGGCCACGCCGGGCAGGTAGTGGGCGGCGCTTTGCAGGCCGGGAATCACCATGTCCGGTGCGATCTCCAGCAACGGCACCAGCACGAAGGCGCGCTCGTGCATGCGCGGGTGCGGCAAGGTCAGCCCGGCGTCGTGACATTGCAGCGCGGCATAGCTCAATACATCCAGATCGATCACGCGCGGCGCATTGCGGAAAGTGCGTTCGCGCCCGAATGCGTGCTCGATGTTGAGCAGCGCATCGAGCAACTGGTGCGGCGTGAGGCTGGTTTCGATCTGCGCCACGGCGTTGATGAAGTCGGGCTGGTCGGCATAGCCCACCGGTGCGTTGAGGTACAGCGAAGAGCGCGCCAGCAGCCGGGTGTGAGGCAGTGCGGCAATGGCATCGAGCGCTGCCAGCACCTGACCGGCGGGGTCGGCCAGGTTGCTGCCGAGCGCGACAAAGGCGCGCGCGGGCAGCATGGTTGGCGTACATGGATTCATGCTTCGGCAGCCGGTGCGGTATCGGCAACAGCGGGTTTTTTGCTGCGTCTGCGCCGGCGTTTGGGCGCGCCCTGGGTTTCGGGCAGGAGCATGGCGGCGCGGGTTTCTTCCGATGCATCCTGGAACGTGGTCCACCAGTCGGCCAGTTCCTGCGCCACCTCGCCGCTTTGCGCGCGCAGCAGCAGAAAGTCATACCCGGCGCGAAAGCGCGGGTGCGGCAACAGGCGGTAGGGACGGCTGCCCGAGCGCTGGTCGAAGCGTGACTGCAGGCTCCAGATTTCTTTCATCATGCCATCCAGACGGCGCGGTACGGCCAGGCGCTCGCGCTGGCGGTCGAGCACGGTATCCATCGCTTCGAATAGCGCCGGCGCCGGTTTTTCGCCCGCTGTGACACGTGCCTTGTAGTCGCTTTGCAGCTCATGCCAGAGCAGGGTGGCAAACAGGAACGCAGGCGAGACCGGCTTGCCTGCCTGCACGCGCAGGTCGGTATTGTGCAGCGCTGCCGTGATAAAGCGCTCGCCCTCGGGTTGCGCCAGGATGGTATCCAGCAACGGCAATATGCCGTGGTGCAGTCCTTCGGCACGCAGCTGGTGGACACCGCGCAGGGCGTGGCCGGACAGCAGCAGCTTGAGCATTTCGTCAAACAGGCGCGACGGCGGTACGTTTTCCAGCAGGCCTGCCAGTTCCGCCACCGGCGCGCGCGTGGCTTCGTCGATCTTGAAATCCAGCTTGGCCGCAAAGCGCGCTGCCCGCAGCATGCGCACCGGGTCTTCACGATAACGCGTGGCGGCGTCGCCGATCATGCGCAACGTCTTGTGGCCGATGTCGGCCACGCCGCCGCGATAGTCCCAGATTTCCTGGCTGGTAGGGTCGTAATACAGGGCGTTGACAGTGAAATCGCGGCGTTCGGCATCGTCTTCCTGGTTGCCGAATACATTGTCGCGCACGATGCGCCCGGTTTCGTCGGTAGCGCGGTCGTCGTCGTCGTCCGTCACCAGCCCGTTGGAACGAAACGTGGATACCTCGATGGTATCCGCCCCGCACATCACATGCACCAGCCGGAAGCGCCGTCCGATAATGCGCGAACGCCGGAACAGCGCGCGCACCTGTTCCGGGGTCGCGTTGGTGGCCACGTCAAAATCCTTGGGCGTCTTGCCCAGCAGCAAATCGCGTACCGCGCCGCCGACGATGAATGCAGCAAAGCCGCCCTGCTGCAGGGTATCGGTTACCTTCAGCGCGCACGGCAGAATGCGCTCGCGGCTCAGGCCGTGTTGTGCGAGCGGGATTTTTTGCAGGCGGGATTTTTTGGCGGCAGCGGGCTTTTTGCCGAACACGCGCTGGATCAGGCGGGCGATCATTGAATCGCCAGGGGCAGGTCGAAAGGAGAGGTGTATGAGGTCATGTCAGAGAGGGGAAGCAACAATCCAAAGTGCAGATTATACACCGAGTCAGATTGGCTGATGACCGTCCGGGAAAGGCGTGCATGGCACGTCAGACAGTGCAGGTAACGCCGCGCCTGGGGTGCCCTGACCGGTGCGTAGAGCAGGCAAATCGGCTAACATCTTTCCCCGGACCAGTGCTTTAAGCTTGAACAGGAAAATATGTACCCTACCGTTGAACTCGCCGAAATCGCTTTTTATCAGGCATTTGAAGACGCCAGTGTGGAGGCCATGATGGCCGTCTGGTCGGGCACGGCGGAGATCAGTTGCATCCATCCCACCGGGCCGGTGCTGGCGGGTGTCGACGCGATACGCGCGAGCTGGCAACAGATTTTTGCCGGGGGCAGCGGAGTCAAGGTGCAGGTCAATGTGCTGCGCGAATACGCCAGCACCACCCAGGTGGTGCACCTGGTCGAGGAGCATCTGAGCGTGACGGGCAACACGGCGCAGCAAGGCCATGTGCTCGCCACCAATGTGTATCAGCTGGAGGGTGACAGCTGGCGCATGGTGTCGCATCACGGCGCTCCTGCGCCGCGTCCCCAGCCAACTGGAAAGGCACCGACCCTGCACTGAGTGATGCGGCGTCAATCCGGGCGTTGCAGTGCGTCCAACGGCATCCCTCCGCCCGCCATGGTGCGCTTTGATATACTGGCGGCAATGAATCAGGAAATAACCCCTTCCGCACCGGAACCGGCTGCCTGTTGTCCATGTGCGACGCACGGACTGCCGCCCCGCATTACCGAATATCAGGCGCCCGCCTGGTTACCCGGCGGCGACCTGCAAACCATCTATCCCTACTTTTTTGCCCGGGTTCCGCATGTGGACTATCGGCGTGAGCGCTGGGAGCTGCCGGATGGCGATTTTCTCGATCTCGACTGGGTGGACGCGGCGGCGGATGCGCCGCTGATGGCGCTGTTTCATGGGCTGGAAGGCAATTCCCGCGGGTTTTATGCGCTGGCCATGATGAATGCAGCCAGACATCGCGGCTGGCGCGGGGTCGTGGTGCATTTTCGCGGCTGCTCGGGCGAACCGAACCGCCTGCCGCGTGCCTATTTTGCGGGCGATAGCGCGGAGATTGATTATGTTCTCAAGCGCCTGAAACAGAATAACGGCCAGGCCGCACTGTATGCCGCCGGCGTGTCCCTGGGGGGGAATGCCCTGCTCAAGTGGCTGGGTGAAGCGGGCGAAACTGCCACGGCGGTGATCAGTCGCGCGGTAGCGATCTCCGCGCCGGTGGATCTCACCATCACCGGCCGTAACCTGGACAAGGGGATCAACCGCTATTTCTATACTGCGAAATTTTTAAGCACGCTCAAGCAAACCGCCCTGCAAAAGCTCGACGTCTATCCGGCCCTGTATGAGCGCAAACAGGTCGAGGCCATTTCCTCGCTGTATGCATTCGATGATCTGGTGACTGCGCCGCTGCATGGCTACAAGGGTGCGGACGATTACTGGCGGCACGCATCCAGCAAGCCGGGGTTGATTCATGTGCGCGTGCCCACCTTGCTCATCAATGCGCGTAACGACCCATTCATGCCCGGCTCGGCACTGCCCCGGCCGGATGAAGTTTCATCCGCGATCACCCTGGATTTCCCTGCAGAGGGCGGTCATGTGGGGTTTCTCGAAGGGCCTTTCCCCGGCAATGTGGACTGGCTGCCGCAGCGATCGCTGGTTTTTTTTGAGACCGGTCAATGACAGTTGTGTCACACAGGTAGAATATTCTGACCATAATCAAATTGAATTTTTGCCGCGTGATTTACTTTTTTTGCTATCAGGAGTTCCAATGACCACATTCCCCAAAGAAATTTTCAAGGCTTACGATATTCGCGGCATCGTCGGCAAAACGCTTACCCCGGAGATCGTCGAAGCCATTGGTCATGCGATTGGCTCGGAGGCGCTTGCGCGCGCGCAGACAGCAATTTGCATCGGTCGCGACGGGCGCTTGTCCGGTCCGGAACTGGCCGCGGCACTGGCGCGCGGCATTCAGAAAGCGGGTATCAACGTGATCGATCTGGGCATGGTAGCCACGCCGATGACCTATTTCGCGGCCTATCAGCTCGACACCCATTCCGCCGTGATGGTCACCGGCAGCCACAACCCGCCGGACTACAACGGCCTGAAAATGGTATTGGGCGGCGAGACCCTGTCCGGCGACACGATCCAGGCGCTGCGGCTGCGGCTGGAGAACAACGACCTGGCCGAGGGTAGCGGCAGTTACAGCCAGCACGACATCGCACCAGCCTATCTGAACCGCATCGTCGGTGACATCAAGCTGGCGCGTCCGATGAAAATCATCGTCGATGCAGGCAATGGCGTGCCCGGCGCGTTCGGTCCGGAGCTATACCGCCGCCTGGGCTGCGTGGTGGAGGAGATGTTCTGCGACGTGGACGGCACCTTTCCCAACCACCATCCCGACCCATCCCAGCCCAAAAACCTGGTGGACCTGATCGCCCGGCTGAAAACCAGCGACGCTGAAATCGGCCTTGCCTTCGACGGCGACGGCGACCGCCTGGGAGTGGTCACCAAGGATGGCAGCATCATCTTCCCGGATCGCCAGCTGATGCTGTTCGCCGATGATGTATTGAGCCGTAACCCGGATGCCGAGATCATCTTCGACGTGAAATCCACGCGCAAGCTGTTCGACTGGATCCGCGCGCGTGGCGGGCGTCCGCTGCTGTGGAAAACCGGTCACAGTTTCATCAAGGCCAAAATGAAGGAAACCGGCGCGCTGCTGGCGGGGGAGATGTCCGGTCATATCTTCTTCAAGGAGCGCTGGTACGGCTTCGACGATGGCATGTATGCCGGCGCGCGGCTGCTGGAGTACCTGAGCAAACAGGCCGATATCAACGCCACCCTGCACGGCCTGCCGGACACCGTGAACACTCCGGAGCTCAACATCACCATGGCCGAAGGCGAACATTACGCGCTGATGGACCGGCTGCAGAAAAGCGCCACCTTTCCCGATGCCCGCGAAATCATCACTCTGGACGGCCTGCGTGTGGAATACGCCGACGGCTTCGGCCTGGCGCGCCCTTCCAACACCACGCCGGTGATCGTGTTGCGCTTCGAGGCGGATACCCAGGCCGGGATCGAGCGCATCCAGGCCGATTTCCGGCGCGTGCTGCACGAAGCGGCACCCGCGCTGGTGTTGCCGTTCTGAGGCGGCCATGGACGCCATTCATATCGGCCTTGTTTCCGTCTCCGACCGCGCCTCCAGCGGCGTGTACGAGGACAAGGGCATTCCCGCCCTGAAACAATGGCTGAAAGCTGCATTGCAGAACCCATGCAGTTTCGACGCCCGGCTTATCCCCGACGAACAGCCGCTGATCGAAGCGACCCTGAAAGAACTCGCCGACCAATGTGACTGCGCGCTCATTCTCACCACCGGCGGCACCGGCCCGGCGCCACGCGATGTAACGCCGGAAGCCACGCGCGCCGTGGCGGACAGGGAGCTACCCGGGTTTGGCGAGGCGATGCGCGCGGTGAGCCTGAAATATGTGCCCACGGCCATCCTGTCGCGCCAGGTCGGGGTGGTGCGCGGTAGCAGCCTGATCCTGAATCTGCCCGGTCAGCCCAAGGCGATCAAGGAAACGCTGGATGGCGTATTTGCCGCTGTGCCCTATTGTGTGGACCTGATCGGCGGACCCTACATGGAAACCCGGGAAGACGTGATCAAGGCCTTTCGTCCGAAGAGTGCCAAAAAAGCAACACATGGATGAAAGCCCCCGTCTTTCCTGCCCGATTACCGATTTAGCCTTCTGACAAATAAAACAAATGTGCTAGATTGATTACTGCTGTTATTACCAACAAACAGTCTGGCTTGAGAATTCGTATCAAACTTTAAAGGAGAATAGTATGTCCCTCACAATTCGCACCCTGGTGGCGTTATCTTGCGCCGTATTAGCCGGTCAGGCATTGGCCGCCGAGCTGGATACGCGTTTGTATCTGACCCCATCCGTGAACTTCACTGTTACCGACAGCGACTGGTACAACAAGCAAGGTATCGACAACGACTTCGGCTTCGGCCTGGGTGTCGGTAAAGCCATCAGCCAGAGCTGGAACCTGGAACTCAACAGCAATTACGCCGAGTACAACATTCATAATTCGTCTGGCAGCCTCAAGAACACCGGATTGGGTGTGGATGCGCTGTACTTCTTCAACCGTAACCCGGAATTTTCCCCCTACGCGCTGGTTGGCGCGGGCGGCGTACAGACCCGCGCTCCGGGTATTTCCGAAACCAACTGGGCAGCCAATGCAGGCTTGGGCGCGATGAAGTGGATCAACGACATTGCCATACGCGGCGATGTGCGTTACCGCTATATCGATGGCGTGGGCGGGATCAATCCGGGCGACTGGATTGCCACTGCCGGCCTGGTTATTCCACTGGGCGCCAAGCCTGTGCCACCTGCACCCCAGCCAGCACCAGCACCTGAGCCAATGCCCGCACCGGCTGCAGCACCTGAGCCAGCGCCCCAGCCGGAGCCTGCCATCGAGCGTCCCGCACCGCAGACCAAGATCATCCTGGAAGGCACCAACTTTGACTTCGACAAGGCCACCCTGCGTCCTGCCGGCAAGGCGAAACTCGACGAGAACGTGAAAACCCTGATGGCCTATCCGGATATCAATGTGGAAATCGCCGGTTACACCGACAGCATCGGCACAGCGAAATACAATATGGGCTTGTCCAAGCGTCGTGCTGAAACGGTCAAGAAATACATGGAAAGCAAAGGCGTTGCTGCCAGCCGTATGACGACCAAGGGTTTCGGCGAAGCCAAGCCAATAGCCAGCAATAAAACGGCTGCTGGTCGTGCGGAAAACCGCCGTGTGGAAATCCTGATCCTCAACTAATCCGTTGCAGGTCATTCAAAGCCGGGTGGCGCAAGCTGCCCGGCTTTTTTATTACCTGAAGCAGGTGTTGCTCAGCGAGTCAGGTTTGTGCCAAATGAGGCCAATCCAGGCGGATGCGGTTCTACCATCATCCTCGAAAAGCAGTTGAAGCCACAGAGAACACAGAGGCCGCGGAGTGGAAGCGAGTTTTGAGAAAATCGCTTTTTTCCTGATGGTTGCGTCTGGAAAGCAGCCAAGACGGTGTTTTTCTCTGTGTCCTCTGTCTCTGTGGCCAACCGCCATTTTTCGGATCATAGTGCTGCCGCCCTGCGCCCCCACAGCCACACATATTGCGCACCGGAAGCCAGCGCGGTGAACAGCACCAGATAAAACAGTGGCGCTAGCCATGCGCCCAATGGCAGAAGGGCAGCGGCATCGGCGATGACCAGTCCGGCCAGTGCGAATTCCAGCAGGGTATGCAATTTACCCAGCCAGGTGGGCGCGACCTCCAGATGCCCGGCGCGGCGCCGATAGGCCAGCGCGCCGCCGATAATCACCGCATCACGCAACACAATGGCACCGAGCAGCCAGCCCGGCAACAGCGCCAGCCACACCAGTACCGCCAGCGTGGACAGCAGCATGAGCTTGTCGGCGATGGGGTCGAGGATGGCTCCCAGTTCAGTGCGCTGGTCGAGGACGCGGGCGAGAAAGCCGTCCAGCGCGTCGCTCAGCGCTGCCGCGAAGAACACCCACAGCGCCCAGTCGTAATAGCCCACGGTCAGCAGCCATACCACCACGGGTACCAGTACCAGGCGCAGCAAGGTGAGACTGTTGGGGATATTCAGCTGTCGGGCGATTGTGTGCATTGAGGCCTCCTCAGTGCAGCACATTTTCCCACAGTTTTTGCAGGCGTTTAACCGATACCGGCTGCGGGGTTTTCAATTCCTGCGCGAACAGTGAAATGCGCAATTCTTCCAGTTGCCAGCGGAATTCGTCCAGCGCAGGATCGTCGATACCGGCCTTGCGCTGCTTGTCCAGTCGCGCGCGGTATTGAGCGGTGAGTGCGGTGAGTGCAGCGCTGTGGCGCTGGTCCTGCTCCAGCCGAGCGGGCAGCTTGGACAGGCGCACGCTGATGCCCTTGAGATAGCGCGGCAGATGCTGCAGGCGTGCCCACGGTGTAGCGCTGATGAAGCCCGCATACACCAGGTGCGAGAGCTGATCCTGAATGTCTTTCACCACGTGCGGCCACGGCGCCTTGAGCTTGCCCTGAATCCGGGTGTACTCGTCCAGCACCTGTCCCACGCTGCGGGTGAGCGCATCGGCCACCGCCTTGAGCCGCGCCCGTGCCCTGGATAGTTGCGCCTCGAACTGCTGTTGCGTGCGCGGCGGCTCGTCATCCCCCAGGCAGGCGCGCTCGGCGATGGCGCGGATGAGTTCCTCGCGCAAGGTGTCGGCGTCGCCCAGGCTGCGGTAGGCCAGCGCCAGCCGGGTGAAGTCGGGCAGGTTCTTTTCCAGAAACCTGAACTGCTCGACCAGCGTGAGGCGGAACAGGCGCGTCAGCCCGGTACGATGCGCGCGCTCCGCCGCCTGGCGCGTATCGAACAGGCGCAGCGCCACGCTGTCCTTGTCGTCGGCGATGGCGGGATAGCCGGTGAGCGTTTGCCCGGCACGGGTAAAGCGCAGTTGCTCCGGCACATCGCCGAATTCCCAGCGTTTGAATCCGCTTTTTTCAAAGGTGTTGTCCTGCTCGCGGAAGGTCAGTTGCGCCGCTGCGCCGAGCTGTTTGCGCAACGCAGGCAGATCGCGTCCCGCGGCCAGTTCGCGGTCTTGCTCATCCACCACGCGGAAGTTGGCGGTGAGATGCGCAGGCGGCGCGTCAGGCCAGTCGGCCGGGCTGATTTTCAGGCCGCTGCGCTGGCTTAGCACCTCGGCCAGGGCTTCAGTCAGGGGCCGTGTCGGCGTGAGTGTTTCCATCAGCACCGTCACCGTATCCGGTACCGGTACGAATACCCGGCGCAACTGCTTGGGCAGAGATTTGACATACCAAGTCAGTTTTTCGCGCAACATGCCCGGCACCAGCCAGTCGAAGCGCCACGCGGGCAGGGTGTTGAGCAGCGCCAGCGGCACCGTCACCGTCACGCCATCCAGCGCATGGCCGGGGTCGAAGCGGTAGGTCAGCGGCAGGGCGGCTTCATCGATATCCAGCGTTTGCGGAAACCAGTCTGCGGTTACCGCTTCCGCGCCGTGGCGCATGAGGTCGTCGCGGGACAGGTACAGCAGGCGCGGGTTTTCCCGCTCCGCGTCGCGCCGCCATTGGTCGAAACCGCTGCCGTTGACGATCCCGGCAGGGATGCGCGCGTCGAAAAACGCGAACAGGCGTTCCTCGTCCACCAGCACATCCTGGCGCCGCGCCTTGTGTTCCAACTCGACGATTTCCTCGATGAGCTGACCGTTGTGAGCGAAGAACGGCGCACGCGTGTCGTACTCTCCCGCCAC
The DNA here is from genome assembly GCA_035530335.1 of Sulfuriferula sp. Taxonomy (GTDB): domain Bacteria; phylum Pseudomonadota; class Gammaproteobacteria; order Burkholderiales; family Sulfuriferulaceae; genus Sulfuriferula. Next base: position 14,332 of record DATKUZ010000037.1, read on the forward strand.
CAGCGCGTTGCGAATGAAGATGCGGCGGCTCTCCACCGGGTCGATGCTGCCGTAATGCACGCTGCGCCGGGGCACGATGGTCAGGCCGAACAGCTGTACCTGCTCGAAGGCCGACACCTGGGCGGTTTTTCTCTGCCAGTGCGGGTCGAAATAATTGCGTTTCAACAAGTGCGCGGCGACGGCTTCCAGCCATTCCGGTTCGATCTTGGCGACGGTGCGGGCATACAGCCGTGTGGTTTCGATGAGCTCTGCCGCCATCACCCATTTGGGCGATTTTTTCGCCAACGCGGAAGCGGGGTGGATATGGAACTTGATGCCGCGCGCGCCCTGGTAGCCGCCCTCGTCCATTTTCACGCCGATGTTGCCGAGGAAACCCGCCAGCAGTGCCTGATGGATGGCCTCGTATTTGGCTGCTTCCTCGTTGACGCGCAGCCCCATTTCCCTGGCCATGCTGGCGAGCTGGCCGTGCACCTCGCGCCACTCGCGCAGGCGCTGCGGGTTGAGGAAGTGTTCGCGGCACTGGTCAATGAGCTTGCGGTTGGATTTCTTGTGCTTCAACGCCTCATCGTAAAACTGCCACAGCTTGAGCAGGCCGATGAAATCGGAACGCTCATCGGCAAACGCCCTGTGACGGTCGTCGGCGGCGCCGGATTGCGCCGGCGGCCGCTCGCGCGGATCCTGCACCGACAGCGCGGCGCAGATCACCAGCGCTTCGGCGAGGCATCCCGACTGTTGCGCCGCGAGCAGCACGCGGCCGATCTTGGGGTCGAGCGGGAGCCTGGCCAGCTGCTTGCCGACCGGCGTGAGCCGGCGCTGGTCGGTGACGCCGTTGAGCTCTTCCAGCAACTGGTAGCCATCGGCAATCAGGCGCGGCGCAGGCGCGTCCAGAAACGGGAAATCCGCCGCTTCGCCCAGGCGCAATGCGGACATGCGCAGAATCACGCCGGCCAGCGAAGTGCGCAGGATTTCCGGGTCGGTATATGCCGGGCGAGCGCTGTACTCGAGTTCCGAATACAGCCGGATGCACACCCCTGCAGCGACCCGGCCGCAGCGCCCGGCGCGCTGGTTGGCGGAAGCCTGCGACACCGGCTCGACCTGCAGCTGATCCACCTTGGTGCGCGGCGAATAGCGCAGCAGGCGTACCAGGCCGGGGTCGATCACGTAGCGGATGCCGGGCACGGTGAGCGAGGTTTCCGCCACGTTGGTGGCGAGCACGATGCGGCGCGCATTGCCGGGATGGAAAATGCGCTGCTGCTCCTGCACCGACAGCCGGGCGAACAACGGCAGGATTTCGGTGTGCGGCGGATGATGCTTGCGCAGCGCCTCGGCCACGTCGCGGATCTCGCGCTCGCCGGGCAGAAAGATGAGGATGTCGCCTTCGCCCAGCCGCGCCAGTTCGTCGGTGGCGTCGAGGATGGCCTGGGTCTGGCGCTCCTCGTCGGTGTCGCGTGCCTTGGCAGCGTCTGCCGCGCGCTCCGGTGCTTCGATCGGACGGTAGCGGACTTCCACCGGGTAGGTGCGCCCGGATACCTCGATCACCGGCGTGCCGCCAAAGTGTCTGGAAAAGCGCTCGGCGTCGATGGTGGCCGAGGTAATGATGACTTTCAGTTCCGGCCGGCGTGCCATCAGTTGGCGCAGGTAGCCGAGCAGGAAATCGATGTTCAGGCTGCGCTCGTGCGCCTCGTCGATGATGATGGTGTCGTAGGCGCGCAAGTCGCGGTCGCTGCTGGTTTCCGCCAGCAGCATACCGTCGGTGAGCACCTTGATCACGGTGTCATTGCGTACCTGGTCGGTGAAGCGCACCTTGTAGCCGACGCCTTCGCCCAGCTGGGTGCCCAGCTCCTGCGCCACCCGCGCCGCCACCGTGCGCGCGGCGATGCGGCGCGGCTGGGTACAGGCGATGCGTCCGCTCATGCCGCGCCCGGCTTCGATACAGATTTTCGGCAGCTGCGTGGTTTTACCCGAGCCGGTGGCGCCGCACACGATCACCGCCTGATGGGTGCGGATGGCCGTGGCGATTTCTTCGTGGTGCGCCGATACCGGCAGCGCCTCCGGGTAACGCATTGCACCCCACCGGGCAATTTGCCCGGCTCGGGCCTGCGATAGCGTGTCGTCTGGTTGCGTGCTCAAAATAAATGATGTCGTTATATTTTACAGTGACGCCGGATTGTATTACATCCGGCCCGATCGAACCGCTACGCGGCCTGCAGGGCATTGCCAGTCCACGCATGCCTGGCATGTACAGGGCGGCCCGGTCGTATTTTGTCGGGAAGTTTGGCAGATGCTCACTGGCTAGCGGGGAAGGGTAATATATAAGTTATTGATTATACTGTAATTCATGCGAACTGGCATGAATGTTGCTGGTTTATCATTAAATCTGATTGGCCTTGATTCAGGGCGATGTTTTTTGGGGGAAATAGGCTGGGGTTCAGGTAGGGGAGTATCCATCCACTCAGGAGGTTTATCATCATGAACAAGCCGAAGATTCTGACCAGCGCAATTGCTGGGGCACTGTTGATAAGTTGGGCAAGCGCGCAAGCCCTTACCCTGCCAGCCACAAATTACGTAACCTATGGCGATGCCAACTCGTATTCTCTCCCGGTACTGGCCACCCAGTACGCTGCGATTAATGGGGGAGGCACCGGGCCGGGCAACCCGTTTTACGTGAATTCCACCCCGGGTGCGATCCAGAATCTGATCGTGGTCGCAACAGGCGCCAGTGGCGGCCCGGTGAACACCAACTTTGCCGGCATGGACAACGCCTATCCCACCCCCAGTGGCGTCAGCGGCTCGACTTTCTTTTCCACCGGGACTACTGCCGACCCCGGCGGCGCGGGCCAGTTCATCGGCGACCAGGCCAACACCTGGGACAGCACCCTCTCTGCATTGAGCGGCTTTCTGAATGGTGAGAGCCCGATATTCTTTTTCAACAACAACCAGGTCAATAGCGGTGCGTCCACCAACCAGGATCTTGCCGCCTGGGCGCAGATCACTCTGACGGGGAATGCGCTGCCCACGCTGTATTTCGACCTTACCAACCAGAATTCGAAGTATGCCTTGGTCTCAGAGGGCGGGGGCGGCACTTTCAATGGTAATCCCCTGCTGTATACCTCCAGCGGGGCCGGCCCGATCGCGGGGGACAATAATAATACGGATTATGTCTTTTCTGGCGGGCAGGTCTGCCTGAACGCTGCCTTTGTCCCCGTTTCCTGCTCCGGCCCGCACGTCTACGGGCCGATCAATCAGAACCTGGGTGCAAACCAGGCAGCCTATGCGATCAATGTTCCGGAGTTGAACACCATTCTGGCCACGTCCGGATTCGGGGGCTATGACGCTTTCCATATGGATTTGCGCCTGGGCTGCGACCCGGCTACGGCAGCTGGCTCTTGTACTGGTCGCAGTCTCAACAATGGTTACGAACAGGTCTTTATCGGCACGGCAACCACGACAACCAGCGTACCGGAACCGGCCAGCGTAGCGTTACTTGGCATAGGCTTGCTGGGGATGCTTGCCACCTTCACGCGCCGGCGCAAACCGGCCTGAGCAGAGGGCGCCATCAAAAAACCCCGCGCTGCGGGGTTTTTTTGTGCTTGCTCATCGGTTCTTGATATAGCTGTTGTCGTCGAAAGTCGCGACCCAGTGCGGTTTATATGCCACCAATACAGTCATGATCATGCCGGTGGTCATCGCCTCCGACCAGGCCATCAGCAGATAATACGGAAGGTAATTACCCAGGAGATAATCAAGCGGATACGCACCCATCAGCCCCAGCATCCAGCTTGCGGCAAAGCCCATCACCGCGATGGTCACCCCGGCGCCGAGGAAGGCATTGAGAAACACATAGATAAAGAAATGATTGGGCAGTTTGCTGTCCACCAGCCGGTAAATCCACCAGCTCACCGTTACCGGCAGCACCACCATGAGCAGGCCATTCACTGCAAACGCCTGCCAGGTGCCGCCCCAGGCCGTGGACAGCAACAACGTCAAGGTCAGTGCGAGGATGGCAAACCAGGGGCCAAACAGCAGGGTGAGCGCGGTGGCGCCCAACAGATGCAGATTCAGCCCGGGCTGGATACTGGCCTTGATCTGCCAGAACGCCAGCACGGCCACGCTTGCCCCCAGCACCAGGTTGAAAATGCCGGGTTTTTTGAGCACGCCCCAGGGCGCAGCGAACAGCGCCCTGGCCAGCACCGCAACAAATAACAGCAGCGAAATGAGCAACCAGGAGTGCGGAATCAGGGCGTTGGTGAGGTTCATCGGGAAGGATCGGGCAGGGCGCAGTGAGCTGCCGATTTTACGCTATACTCGGGCGGGTTAAAATCCTGGAGCACACTATGAAACTCGTCCTGTTCGATCTCGATAACACTCTCCTTGCCGGAGATTCGGACTTCGAGTGGGCGCAATTCCTGATTGAGCACGGCGTACTGGATCGCGAACTGCACGCGGCGCGCAATCATGCGTTTTACGAGCAATACAAGGCGGGTACGCTGGACATCCACGAATTCCTCGATTTCCAGTTAAAGCCGTTATCGCGCCACGCGCGCACCCAGCTCGACGCCTGGCACGCCGACTACATGCGGCAAAAAGTTCTGCCCATGATGACCCCGGCGGCGAAGGCGCTGGTCGAGCGCGAATTGGCCGATGCAGATCTCGTTGCAATCATTACTGCCACCAATAGTTTCGTCACTGCACCCATTGCACGCGCATTCGGCATTTCGCATCTGATTGCCACCGAGCCCGAGCAAGTGAACGGCGATTACACCGGCCGGGTGGCAGGCACGCCCAGCTTCCGCGAAGGCAAGATCGTGCGTCTGCATGAATGGTTGGGCAGCCTCGGCAAAACCTTGGGCGACTTTGACCAGAGCTGGTTTTACAGCGATTCGCTGAACGACCTGCCGCTACTCGATCTGGTCACCCATCCGGTAGCTGTGGATCCCGATGCCACCTTGCACGAGCATGCCATTCAAAGTGGCTGGCCGATCATCAGCTTGCGTGGAGAATAAGCTGGCAAGAGAGGGTGAATCGGGCAGCCTCCCGGAAAACAGGGGAGCCGCCAGTTTGTTTCAGGCTGCATTACGGGATTGCACGCACCGCGAGTTCCTGTTTTGAGGCCTTGATGAAGCCGAACTTGGCGTAGGCATCCTGGGCTGCCGGGGTACCGAGGAATTTGAGATATTCCGCCGCTGCCTTAGCATGAGGCGCGCCCGAGACATCGCCGGCAAAATAATTGACCTCGTTTTTCATGCTGTCTTTTTCGGACAGATTCACGACCCCCACTGGCGAGTGGTGCGTAATGGCATTCTGATATTCGGTTGCCCAGACGATGCCCACATCCACTTTGCCGGCGTTGATGCCGTCCGGAATTTCCCGGTGGTGCACAGCGGTGAAGTACACATTAGGCGCGCCGTAGCAGGACTGGCATTCTTTTCCGTCGGAGAGCTTGTTCCACAGCCCGTTGTTCTCCAGAACTTGTTTTGCATAAAACTTCATGATCCCCTCGGTGACGGGGTTGGGGAGCATGACTTGCAGGTCGGGACGCCCCAGATCGGCGATACCCTTGATATTCATGGGGTTGCCCTTGGCCACCATCAGAACCAGCTGGTTATGCATGTAGGTCACATAATCCTTGCCCTTGCCGGCTTCCTTGAGCTTTTTCATTGAACCCATGTCGACCATGCCGAATACATCGGGCGTCATGGCATAGTCCTTGTCCTTATAAACCCAGCCGCCTTTCAGGACTGCGTTCATTACTTTTCCGGGCGGCATCGTGATGACCCCAACCACATCCTTGTGCTGCTTCTGGAAGGCATGGATGACCTCTTCCATGGCAAAGAACTGGTTTCCTGCCAGCCATATATTGAATCCCGTCTTCCCGGCCTGCATCAATTCCAGGGCTGCTTCTCCCTTGACGACCTTGCCGTCAGGGTAGAACACACGCAGATCTTCGTCCTTGTCGGCAGGAATCGGTTCAAGTTTCTGTGCAGCCGGATTCATCTGGGCGGGCGCTCGGCAGCCGGCGCGGCAGACGCAGCGTAGGCGCACATGCCGAATACGGGGATCGCTAATGCAGCAAATAATTTGCTCAGTTTCATGTTTTAGCCTCATTAAAGAAATAGAGTTGAACTAACTGCCAGGCCCACGCCCCTGGCCTTTTGGATCATTGCCGTCGAATGGATCGCTCAACTGTATGGCTTGTGTATTACCCCATGCTTCCAGGTCAGCCACTTCTATTCCCAGCCAAAAAAATCCGCCGACTGAATCTGTTCCCCGTCCACCCACGATTTTTTGATCCGGCTCAAGCAGAATGTGATGAGAATATTCCAGTGCTTCAGCCTCATTGCGAAACACTTTCCATAAGACCACCCGCTCTTTTTTGGGGTCTTCGGGTAAAACCCGGGCTTGGGTTAATATTTGTTTAATCTGGACGTCCTGATCTGGCGCTTGCATAAAAAACCTCCTGCGGCTGATTTTCAGAATGAAAAACCCATATCAGTTGCGCTGGTACAAACCGACAAGTTCGGCCTGCGCCAGGATGTGACCCTGCATCGCCTGTTCCAATGCGGCCTTGTTGGGTTGCTTGAGATTGGGCAGTACCACATCCAGCGCGTAGAGCTTGTGGAAATAGCGATGGCGCCCGATGGGCGGGCAGGGGCCGCCGTAGCCGGTGCGCTTCCAGTCGTTGCTTCCCTCCAGGGTGCCGGCCGGTAGCGCCGTTGCCCCTTCCGCAAGGCCGGTGCTGGTCGCCGGCAGGTTGTAGAGCAGCCAATGCACCCAGGTCCGTTGCGGAGCCGCCGGGTCGGGCGCGTCGGGGTCGTCAACGATGAGTACCAGACTCTTCGCGTAAGCCGGTACCCCGGCCCATGCCAGCGGCGGGGAAGTATCCGCGCCATCGCAGGTGTACTGCTCGGGGATGGCGCCATGCTGCGCGAATGCGGTTGAGGTGATGATCAAGCCCATTTTCGGGTTCCCTTGCGAAGCTGGACACAAGGATGCCGCTGGCAGTAGCGCCAGGGCACACAATACGGCAATAAAGCTTCTCTTGTTCACCTCTTCATTCTAGGACATAAAAAAGAAGACGAAATGCGAGGGGGATTTCTTGCCACGGCCACCGCCGGATTATTCCCCTGGCATGCAATCCGCCCAGTTGTTGGGCGTTTCGTAGATGCGCACCTGTTTCAGGCGCAGGTGGTTGCCGTAGGTATCCCGATAAGCGGGATTGAGAATGTCGAAAGCGATTTGCGCGAGATTTTCAACCGTCGGCACAACTTCGAGAATAATGGTTTTGTGGTTCGGCAGGCTTGCCAGAAAATCGCACACCACCTTGTCGCCGCGATACGCCAGGAACGCATGATCCCACGCGTCCACAACCTGTTCCTTGGCGATGCGTTTGACATCGGAGAAGTCCATCACCATGCCCTGTTCGGATTGCCCTTCGGCAGTAATGATGTCGCCGGACAGCGTGATTTCAATCGCGTAGCGATGCCCGTGCAAATGCTTGCACTGGCTGGTGTGGTTGGGGATGCGATGTCCGGCATCGAATTCCAGGCGACGGGTAATGAGCATGTGGGTGGTGATCGAATGAAGGGACGCGAAGCGGATTATAGCTTGTCAGAGGTTCGGCTAACACGCTGGCCCTGCCACCATAGGCGCACTTGCAGAGAGCGTCAACCCGACGCTCAAGGCAGGCATGGTGGCGAAATCCCGTGCAAAAAAATTTACCTCCCAAGAATAAAACAGGCCTGCCGGCTGTTTATCCCTGTGCAAGACCCTGAACTTTTATTTAAAGGAGACAAAAATGTACCGTATTGCAAAATATCTAGTCGCTGCCATGCTCGCCCTGGCCTTCGCCGGTTGCACCAGTTACCAGCCCGCCATGATGTCAGGCGGCGTATTGACAGACAGCGCCGGCATGACGCTTTATACCTTTGACAAGGACACCGCCAACAGCGGCAAAAGCGCCTGCAATGGCCCGTGTGTCGCCCTGTGGCCGCCAGTCCCCGCAACCGGCAACGTGAGCGGTAACTACTCCGCCATCACCCGCGATGATGGCACCAAGCAGTTGGCCTACAAAGGCAAGCCCGTATACCTGTTCTCCAAGGACCAAAAAGCGGGCGATAAGCTGGGTGATAACGTCAAGGATGTGTGGCACGTGATCAGGTAAATGCAAAACAGCGCATTGCTTTGAAAGTGTGCTTCGCTTGAAAGAAGCCCGCCTTCCTTGCGCACTTGCGAGCAAGGAGGGTGGAGCATTTGATGATGAACTCGATCAGGCCTCAAACCGTGCCACCTTCTTCCCCTGTGTCAGGGCTGGTGCGACAGCGTCTCGTCGAGGAAATGCAGCAGCGCGACGATGACGGTCAACAGTACCGGCCCGATGATCACGCCGATCATACCAAAGGCCGAGACGCCGCCGATGACGCCGACGAATACGACGAGTGTCGACACCGGCGCCCGCCTCGAAATCAGCAACGGCCGCACCAGGTTGTCGGAAACCGACACGCCCGTGCCCCAGATCAACATGAAGATCGCCCCGTCCCACTGTGAAGTGGCGGCCAGGAAAACGACCGTCGGCACCCATACGATGGCCGTGCCGCCCACCGGCAGCAGCGCAAAAGCCGCCGCCAGCACGCCGAACACGACGGCTGAGGGCAACCCCGCGATAGCGAAGCCAATGCCCACCAGTGCGCCCTGGAAGAGGGCGGTCAAGACCTCGCCGTAGACCACGGCGTGTGTCGTGTCGCCAACCAGCTTGAGCAACTCGCTCTTGCGCTGCGGTTCCATTGGCACCAGGCGCACCGCGCGGTCGAGCATTTGGCGGCCGTCGCGCAGCAGAAAGAACAGCAGGAACAGCATCATGAGGAAGTGGACGAACGTGCTCAGGGCGCCGAGCACGAAGTTACCGCCCCTGGCCGCCAGCGACTGCAGCAGCATGTGAGTGCCGCTGTCCAGCCAGCCCTCGAGCTGTTCGGTCGTGGCAGCGAGGTTCTGGCGCAGCCACTCGGCAAGGCTGCCGATGAAGGGGTTCTGCTCCAGTTGCGCGAGCAGACTGCTGTTGAAGCGCAGCGGCTGTTGTTGCAGGCGCATGGCCAGATCCGCGACCTGATTCGCGAATGCCGCGCCAAGGCTGAGTAGCGGGCCCGCGAGCAGGACAGGCACCAGCACGGTGATGATCCCCGCGGACAGGTTGGCGCGTCCCTTCAGCTTGTGCATCAGCCAGCCCTGCACCGGTGCCAGCAGGAAAGCGAGGGAGATGCCCCAAGCCAGCGCGCCCCAGAAGGGCGCAAGCATGCCGTACAGGGCGAAGGCGCAGAGGGCCGCGCCGACGATCACGAAGCCCTTGGTGTAAAAGTCCAAGTTCACTCCTTGGGAAACGTTGGGCCAGTTTATGGCGGGATTATTTGACCAGCCTGCACCTGAATCCGCCACGACTCGGTGAGGCGACGCACAAAGGCAGACTGATCGTTCGGCTATTCTACTGTTCAATGCATCCCCGCTTGCAGGCAGGTCAGCGGATTTTTATCTTGCGGGCCTGTTTCAGTTATTCAGAGAATTTGTCCGGCACGGTCACGGCAGTCAGCTCTCGAAGCCGACGGACAGCCTTTCGGAAAGCAGACGCCCAACGCGGAGCCAAGCGGTGCGTGAAGTGCGTCCGCTTGAGCGCCTTGTTGGGCTTCGCAAAGCTGTTGGATCTCAGTCCCGGGTGCTGCGCTCTTCATCTACGGGACGCCCGCTGATGATCTTTCGTCCCGTGAACATTGCGGAAATGATGCTGCCGCCTTCCCTCAACTCCGTAATGATTACCGACGCCACGTGCAGTACCACGACCACAACCAGCACATAAAAGCTGTATAGGTGGATCGCTGCAAAAGGTTTTCGGAAAGCGCGCATGCTTTCATAGGCCGCAGCGTCGTACATCTCGGGCGCATAAGGCCTTAGCGAACCCGGAGCGACATCAGGTGCCGCCACCCACTGTGCGATCCAATGCCCGAGTGGTGGATAGAACAGGTCAGTACCCGCCAGTACCAGGCCAGTGACCGCCATAATCGTGATGAGGAGAAACAACACGACTATCCCCAGTCGCCCCGCTGGGTTGTGGCCCACGTATTGTTCAGGATGGCCGGCGATGAAGGCCGCGACATAGCTGCGTAGTGCTTGAAAATATCCCCTGCCCCCGGGAAGGATCGAACGCCACCTGGCATAACGGTTGCCGAGAAAGGCCCATACGAAACGCCAGAGCAGGTTTAGCACGAAGAGGTAGCCGATCCAGACGTGGATCGTTTTAAGGGTCACTTTGCCTGCAGTGGGCACTTCGATCGCGCCGGCGTTGAGAATCAGAAATCCGACAACCGCCAAGGCGACTAAACAGAGCGCATTGATCCAGTGAAACCAGCGGGTGCTGGCGTCCCACACAGCATAAGTTTTCAGCTCAGACATGCACGTTCTCCAGATACTCTCAAGAAACTCAGATGGTATAAATGCGAAGGCACAACCCACTCGCTTCGACCAACGTTTGTTCTGCGACCACTATCTCGTTGCGCATCCCGTGCTACGCCCAACCACGTTGTCTCTCATTAGGCCCCGGTTGACCTAAGAATTAAGGCGCGCTTTCAAGGCAACTTGGCAGTAACGCATTTAATGCCCGTTATGCCAGAACCTTGTGCAGCGATCGTTTGGCATGCCGCTGTTTGGCGTGACGAGGGCTCATGGAACCAAACAGTGCTGGTATTTCCGCTCGAAGAGACTCCGATAGGCATCCAGCTGGGCGTAGCGTTAATCTGGGACCGAGCAGCCGGCGACCAGAACATTGCGAGTCCGACCAACAACAGCACTCCAGGGATCAAGAAGTAAAAGCCTCGTGTACTCATTTGTTGCCTCCAGACTGTGGCTGAGCGCAAGTGCATAATGCAGCGGCTTCGAGCGCGCTCAAACCTACTCGAAGGCCATACGGCGCAAAGCTTATTTTAGTAGCGCTGACAAGCATCATGCCATTGTATTTTATTGATATGCAATGAATTTATTGCCAGCCGCCCGCATATCGTCACCAATAGTGCTGACAGGTGAATGGCAGCATATGGCCGATCCGAGACCTTCAGTGACTGAAGGTGATGCAATTATGTCGGAGTAAGTCAACACAAACAAAATTTTGGAATTACGTGATTTCCGACCAAATCGATCACGAAAAACGGATACTCGGAAAAAGCCGATCCCGTTTTGCTTGCTCACTGGGCGAGGAAGCGGGATTGGGGCATTTGATTGAGCAAAACGCGGCGCTCCCATAAGGGAATCTCATTATTGTGCGGCGAGTGCGCCGAGTGCCAGTGCCATCGCCTGTAATTCGTGGCCATTTTCCAGCCCGTCGATGAAGCGCTGCGGGATGCCGGACAAGCCTACTTGCGCCCCCACCAGCGCGCCGGTGAGCATGGCGCGCGACATGTTCTGTCCACCGCCGTTGATGGCGGCGAGCACGGCCGATTCAAAGTCATCGGCGAACCGGCTGGCAAGGTAATACGCCGCCGGTAACTGGTGATAAATGGCGCATGGCAGGCCGTACACCAGCGCGACTTTCCAGGCGGGTTCGATCTGGATGCCGGGGTCGAGCGCTGCGAGCGCGGCGTAGTGCGGGGTCAGCAAGGCATCCGGGGACGAGAAGTTGCCCACGCGCAGGGTGTCGGTGGTGCCGCGATCCGGTGCGGCAAAATCATGCTGCGTGACGGCGTGGAACGGCAGCGCGCCGCTGTGAACCAGGTGCATGAGGGTATCGGAAATGGCGGGCGTCAGGCGCTCGCCCGCCACCAGTTGCGCCAGCACGCAATTGTAGGCGGTGGACATGGCGACGATGGCCGGGTCGTTTTGCGTGAGCTGGCAATTTGCTACCACGTGTTCGGCGAGTTGTTGCGGCTGGCGTGCGTACAGCGCGGCCAGCACGATGGCGCGTTCGGCCGATTCGGTGGTGTCGGCTGCGCCGCCGGTATCCGACCAGGGCTGGTGTTGCTGCACACGGCGGCGCCAGGCCTCGCGCATCGACTGATTGGTGTAGCCGCCGGGGCCGGCCATCGGCGTGCCGTCGAGCAGGGGGAACAGTTCGTCGTCCAGGCGCCGGGTAAAGTCGTTTTCCTGATACCCGCCATGTGCCAGCACCGAGCGCAGCAGCATGACCAGAATCAGCCCGGACTGAGACAGCTGCCCGGCCTGCATGCCGCCATGGTAGCGGTCGGGTCTGGGCGTGGTGTAGCCGGTAATGGCCGCACCATAATCGCGCCGAAGTGCATCCAGGTCGTAATACCAATGGCAGCCCAGACCCAGCGCGTCGCCGATCAGGGCTCCCATGACAGCGCCGGCAGCACGATCTTGAATCATGGGGGTCTCCTTACGAAACATATTCCATGGATGATACATCGTATAGCGCATGGGTCGGAAAGACACGTCGGCTGTGCCTGGCGCACTCCGGAGGACCCCCCCTGAGTGTGGACGAGCCGGCCGCCATTGTTCCAGTCGCCGCCACACTTCATCGCCTGGAATGCCGCTTCAGTCTTGGGTTTCTGCGCTTCACATGTGCAATTGGCCGGACGTTGGTGAAATTGGGCATCAACCAAAATGGGTTGACAATGGATATTGTCGCTATGCTTATGCAATGACTCACCTCATGGTCACACATAGCCATGCCAGTTCTCGACATTCGTAATGCCAGCCGATGGTTCGGCGATCTTAGCGCCGTACATGATGTCAGCCTGCAAATTGAAGCCGGCGAATTTTTCACCCTGCTCGGTCCCTCGGGCTGTGGCAAAACCACACTGCTGCGCCTGATTGCCGGCTTCGAACCGCTGGATCAAGGCCAGATATTTCTGGGCGGGCGCGACATGTCCAGCTTCCCGCCGGAAGCGCGGCCCATTCACACGGTGTTTCAAAGTTATGCCCTGTTTCCGCATATGAGCGTGGCCGAGAATATCGGCTTTCCGCTGCGCATGCGCAGCGTTTCTCGCGCGGAAATCCAGGCGCGCGTTCGGGAAGCGCTCGACGACGTGCAGCTGCCGCAAATGGCCGGCCGCTATCCGGACGAGTTGTCGGGCGGGCAGCGGCAGCGTGTCGCCATTGCCCGGGCGCTGATCGATCAGCCCGAGATTCTCTTGCTGGACGAGCCGCTGGCGGCGCTCGATCTCAAGCTGCGCGAGCAGATGCGGATGGAGCTCATCAAGCTCCAGCAGGAAGTGGGGATCACCTTCGTTTACGTCACCCACGACCAGAGCGAGGCGCTCGCCCTGTCCCACCGCATTGCCGTGATGAACGAGGGAAAAGTCATCCAGGTGGACGTGCCGGACAGGATTTACGAATTCCCCATCAATCGATTCGTTGCCGATTTCATCGGCACCTGCAATCTGATCGATGCCGTGGTTGCAGCGGTCGACGGCCCGATTGTCCAGCTATTGGCCGACGGGTTGGGAACGGTCAGGGCGCATATCGAGCAGGCGGTGCAACCGGGTCAGGCCGGGGTGTTGGCGCTGCGCCCGGAAAAGCTGCGTATCGATCACGATCACGCGCCCGCGCCCGGCGAAAATTGTTTCGCCGGCGTGATTCGCCACCAGCTCTACCTCGGCGATGTGACGCGTTACATGGTGCAACTGGAAGGCGGGGTCACGCTGGAAGCCTTGCTGCCCAACGCCGCGGCGGGCGGCGGCAGCAGTTTTGAAATCGGCGACCAGGTACAGCTTGCCTGGCACGACAGGGCAGGAAGGTTCCTGAATGCGTAACAGAGAACGCCTGACGCGCTGGCTGATTGCCGGCCCGCCGTGGCTGTACTTGCTGCTGCTGTTTGTCGCCCCGACTTTGATCATGGTTGCGGCGTCGTTCGGCTGGCCTGGTGTGGAGGGCGGCCTGGCGCCGCTCTGGTACCGCGATGCGCAAGGACTGCATTTCGATCTGACGCTCGATAATTACATCAACCTGGCCGCGACTTCCCTTTACGGCTGGCTATTCCTGAAATCACTGGTCTATGCCGTGGTGGTGACGCTGTGTTGCCTGATCCTGGCCTACCCCCTGGCGCTCACCATCGCGCGCAGCCCCAAGCGCTGGCGCGATGCGCTGCTGCTGCTGGTGATCCTGCCGTTCTGGAGCAATTTTCTGGTGCGCATCTATGCCTGGATGATTATCCTCGGGCCGCAGGCCGGGCTGTCGCGGCTGGTCAACGGCGCCTTGGGGTGGTTGCACATGGCGCCCGTGGCGCTGCTCTTTTCGCCGTTTGCGGTGTTGATCGGTCTGGTTTACGTGCATTTGCCGTTCATGATCCTGCCTTTATATGCCAATCTGGAAAAGCACGATCCGGCCTTGCTGGATGCGGCGCGCGATCTCGGCGCCAGGCCCTGGCAATGTTTTTGGCAAATCACTTTCCCGCTGTCGCGCCCCGGCGTCATCGCCGGCGCCATCCTGGTTTTCATTCCGGCACTGGGCGCCTTTGCCGTGCCGGACATCCTGGGCGGCACCCGCGGCATCATGATCGGCAACGTGATCAAAATGCAGTTCCTGGAAGCGCGTGACTGGCCTTTCGGCAGCGCCCTTTCGATCGTCATGACCCTGCTCGTGCTGGCCTTAACCGCTGCCGCCGCATGGGCCGCACGGCGCGCAGGGGGGCGCATCTATGCTTAAAAATTCCTCTACCTTGCGCTGGCTGTCTGCGCTCGCGGTGTACGCTTTTCTCTACCTGCCGCTGTTGATGGTGATCCTGTATTCCTTCAATGCCTCCAGGCTGGGCACCCAATGGACCGGGTTTACCCTGCATTGGTACCGAGTGCTGCTGCAGGATGACGAGATGCTGCGCGCGGCCTACCATTCGCTGCTGATCGCTACGGTCGCCAGCGCCGTTTCCACCGTGCTCGGCACGCTGGCCGGATTGGCGCTGTACCGCTATAAGTTGCGGCTGCTGCCCTTTCTCATCGTGGCGCCGCTCGCGATCCCGGAACTCTTGAGCGGCGTCAGCCTGCTGATTTTCTTTGTGCTGATCAACTTCACCCTGGGCCTGGCCTCGATCATGCTGGCGCATATCGCTTTTTGCATTTCCTTCGTGGCCATCGTGGTGCGTTCGCGCCTGGCCGGGATGGACCCCGCCCTGGTGGAAGCGGCGCGCGATCTGGGCGCAACCCCCTGGCAAAGTTTTCGCTACATCACGCTGCCCCTGATCGCGCCGGGTATCCTGGCCGGAGGACTGCTGGCCTTCACGCTGTCTATCGACGATTTCGTGATCACCTTCTTCACCGCGGGGGTGGGCGCCTCGACCCTGCCCCTGCGCATCTACACCATGATCAAAATCAGCGTGACGCCGGAGGTGAATGCGGTATCGACTATTCTGGTGCTGCTTACGCTGGTCATCGTGGCGATTGCTTCGCGTCTGGCGCCGAGCGCGCTGCGCAGCGGGGCTTGAGGCATGAAGCTATTCGGCCGCAGGCTACTCGCCATCGCGCTGCTTTTCCTCGCCCTAGTCGCACAGGCCGCCGACACGCTGCACTTCTACAACTGGAACAACTACATCGCGCCGCAGACTCTGGAGCGTTTCAAGGCCGAGTGCGGCTGCCGCGTTTCCTACGATACCTATGGTTCCAACGACGAGCTTCTGGCCAAGCTGGCGGCGGGGGCAAAAGGCTACGACCTGCTGGTGCCGACCGGCAACGCGGTCGAATCACTGATCAAACAGAATGCATTGCAGCCGATCGACAAGCGCAAGCTGCCCCACCTGCACAACCTCGATCCTCTGTATCTGAATGCGGCATTCGACAAGGGCAATGTCTATTCCATTCCTTACGCCTACACCATCACGCTGATCGGCTACAACGAAGAGCGCATGCGTGCGCTGGGCATACCGACCGACACCTGGGCGGCGATCTTCGAGCCCGGATATCTGGCGCGCATCAAGGGCAGGGTGACGGTGCTGGACGATCAGCGCGAGCTCATGGCGGCTGCCTTGAAGTATCTCGGCTACTCGATCAACGACCAGGATGAGGCGCATTGGCGGCAGGCTGCACAAGTCATCATGCGCGCCAAGCCATATTGGGCGGCCTTCAACAACACCAGCTACATTCGCCTGCTATCCACCGGGGATATCTGGCTTGCGCACGGCTACTCGAACGATATGTTTCAGGCAGCCGAGGTCGCGCGACAAGCCAAAAGGGGGATCAAAATCGGCTATGCCGTGCCACGAGAAGGCGCTGTACTGGCGCTGGACAGCATGGTGATCCCGCGCGATGCGCCGCGGCCCGACCTCGCTCTCCGCTTCATCGACTTCATGCTGGAAGGCCGCAATTCAGCGGAGCTGACCAACCTGATCGGCTCCGGCAACCCGAACCGGGCGGCCATGCCTTTTGTGGAGCCAGCGATAGCGTCGAACCGTGGCATATTTCCGGATAAGCAGGTTTCGGCGCGCCTGGAGCAGCTGCGTGATCTTGATCGGCGCAAACGCCGCTTGATGAGCCGGCTTTGGACAGAAATCAAGCTCAGGTAAAAATCCGCTGCGGCAGGCTAGTGCCCGTGCGCCACCGCACCGCCCTTGAGTACGTACATGGTGCCGCAGTACGGGCACAGCGCTTCGCCTTTGACCTCGATCGGCAGGAACACGCGCGGGTGCGAGTCCCATGCGATCATGCTGGGGGTCGGGCAGTGCAGCGGCAGGTCGTCGGCGGTGACTTCGATGATGCGCTGGGTATTCTCGTGTTGCACTTGAGCCATGATTTATCCCTTATTCCAATTCGTAATAAAAACGATAACTGCGTTGGCTTCGTCTTCGGCTCCTGGCCGTACTGGTTGTACTGTCTTCGTCGCCGCATCTTCGCCGCCTTGCCCTCCTCGTCTATTGCAAATCGGAATTAAATATAGCTAAGCCAGCTTTCGTGTTTCGGGTCTTTGCCGGTGACGCAATCGAAGTACATTTTTTGCAGCTGCGTGGTGATCGGGCCGCGCTCGCCGTTGCCGATGGTGCGGTTGTCGAGTTCGCGGATCGGCGTGACTTCGGCAGCGGTGCCGGTGAAGAAGGCCTCGTCGGCAATGTAGACCTCGTCGCGGGTAATGCGTTTTTCAATCACCTGCAGTCCGATTTCCTCCGCCAGCTGGATAATGGTGTCGCGGGTGAGACCGACCAGGGCGGAACTCGGGTCGGGGGTATAGAGTTTGCCGTTGCGGATGATGAAGATGTTCTCGCCCGAGCCTTCGGAAACAAAGCCGTCGACGTCCAGCAGCAGCGCCTCGTCGTAGCCATCCATCTCGGCTTCCTTGTGCGCAAGGATGGAGTTCATATAGTTGCCGTTGGCCTTGGCCTTGCACATGGTGACGTTGGAGTGATGGCGCGAGAACGAACTGGTCTTGACGCGGATGCCGCGTTGCAGCGCCTCTGCGCCCATGTAGGCGCCCCAGGTCCAGGCGGCAACGATGACGTGTACCGACAGGTTCTTGGCCGAGATGCCCATGGCCTCCGCGCCGTAGAATGCCATCGGGCGGATGTAGGCGGATTCGAGCTTGTTGTCGCGCACAGCGGCGAGTTGCGCGGCGCTGAGGGTAGCCTTGTCGAACGGCATTTTCATGCCGAGGATATGGGCGGAACCGAACAGACGGTCGGTGTGTTCCTGCAAGCGGAAGATCGCGGTGCCCTTGTCGGTCTTGTAGGCACGCACGCCTTCGAATACGCCCATGCCGTAGTGCAGGGTGTGGGTGAGGACGTGGGTGGTGGCGTCGCGCCACGGCACCATTTTGCCGTCATACCAGATAAAACCATCGCGGTCGGACATCGACATTGCAGCAACTCCAAAGATGTGTAAAAGCGAAATTGTAACCGATTCGGGGCGCGGCGGTTATCCGAACAGCGTGTGCCAGAGCCGCCTGACCGCTGCCGCATGCTTGGCAACCTGCGTGGGCTCAACGCGCGCGGTTTGCGCGCTCTGCAGGCGTAACGCGTGCTGCATCCGGCGGAATTCGCGGTAGGCGTTGCGCACCGCCTCGGCGTCGCCGGCCGGGATCAATTCCAGTTCGGCGGCGAGCTTGAGCAACGCGAGGTTGCCGCTGTTGCGGGTGAGCTCGGGATGATGCGCGGCGTGGGCGAGCACCAGGTATTGCACCATGAATTCCACGTCCACAATGCCGCCGGCGTCGTGTTTGAGATCGAATAGATCGCTGCGATTGGGATGGCCGTCATGCATTTTCTGGCGCATCGCGAGCACGTCTTCGCGCAGTTTGGCGATGTCGCGCGGCCGGGTGAGGATATCGCAGCGGATGCGTTCGAACGCGGCACCCACGGCGGCGTCGCCCGCCACGTAGCGGGCGCGGGTCAGCGCCTGATGTTCCCAGGTCCAGGCATGGCTGTGCTGGTATTGGCTGAATGCCTCGACGCTGCTGACCAGCAGGCCCGACGCGCCATCCGGGCGCAGGCGCAGGTCGGTTTCGTAGAGTACGCCGGCGGCGGTGGTGCTGCCCAGCCAGGTATTGATGCGCTGGGCGAGGCGCGCATAGTGCTCGGCGGCTGCGGGCGCGGGGTCGTCGTAGAGAAACACCAGGTCGAGGTCGGAGGCGTAGCCCATCTCGCGCCCGCCCAGTTTGCCGTAGCCGATGACGGCAAAGCTGGGCGTATCACGGTGGCGATTGCGCACGCCCGCCCATGCCAGCGGCAGGGTGGCTGAAAGGATCAGCGCGGCGAGGTCGGAGAGATGGTCGGACAAGGTCTCCAGCGCCAGCACGCCTGCCAGGTCTTGCGCCAGTAGGTGAAAGGTGACGCGCTGGCGGAACTGGCGCATGGCGTCCATCTGGCGCTCGGTGTCGCCGCTGTGGGTGTCCATCAGCGCGCGCAGCTCGTCGCCCAGTGCGGGCCAGTCCGGCGCGGCGTAAAGCACGCGGGTGTCGAGCAGCTCGTCCAGCAGTATCGGGTTGCGCGCCAGATACTGCGCTGCCCACGGACTGGCCGCGCACAGCGTGGCTACGCGCTGCAAGGTGGCGGGATATTCGACCAGCAACGCCAGGTAGGAATCGCGTCGCGCCACGGTTTCCAGCAGGTCGAGGATACGCGCCAGTGTGGCATCGGGTGGATTGCAACTGGCGGCGACTTCGATCAGCGCCGGCATCAGTGTGTCAAAGCGCGCACGATTGCTGGCGGGGAGCGTGGCGTAGCGGGTGCTGGTGCGGATCTGGCGCAGGCGGTTGCAGGCTTCGGCGGGGGCCGCGTAGCCCAGCCCGGCCAGGCTCGCCAGCGCATCGGCGTCTTCCAGCGCGCCCTGCCACAGCCCGGCCAGCGGGTGACTGCCGGCGTCCGCCTGCGGGGCGGCGAATACCTGGTCGAAGTGGCGCGACACCTGGGTGCGATGGGCATTGAGCGCACTCAAAAAAGCCGGGTAATCGGTGAATCCCATGCTGATTGCAATGTGCGTCTGGTCGTCCGGCTGTGTCGGCAGCATCTGGGTTTGCGCGTCGTCGAGGTATTGCAGGCGGTGCTCCAGATTGCGCAAAAAAACATAGGCTGCCTGCAACTCGGCCACGGCGATTTCCGGCAACAGGCCACGTGCGGCGAGCAGGGGCAGCACCGCCAGCAACGAGCGGTTTTGCAGCGCAGGCACCCGTCCGCCGCGGATGAGCTGGAATACCTGCGCGGTAAACTCGATCTCGCGGATGCCGCCCGGCCCCAGCTTGATGTTGTCGGCGCGGTCGCGCCGGATGACTTCGCGGCGGATCTGCGCGTGCAGGTCGCGCATCGCGGCAAACGCATTGAAGTCCAGATACTTGCGGAACACGAACGGACGGATGATCTGGTCGAGCTCGGCCAGGCGGGTGCCGGTCAGCGCACGGCCCTTGATCCACGCGTAGCGTTCCCACTCGCGGCCGTGGGCCACGAGGTAATCTTCGAGTGCGGCATAACTCATCGCCAGCGGCCCGGCGTCGCCCCATGGACGCAGGCGCATGTCCACGCGGAACACGAAGCCGTCGGCGGTGCGGTCGGAAATCGCCAGGCCGAGCTTTTTGCCCAGCAGGATGAAAAACTCGTGGTGGGAAACGGGCTTGGCACCGGTGGTTTCACCCTCTTCCGGGTAGAGGTAGATGAGGTCGATGTCCGACGACGCATTCAGCTCGCGCCCGCCCAGCTTGCCCATGCCCACGATCACCAGTTGCATGTCGCTGCCGTCCGGGTTTTTGGGCATGCCGTGTTTCTGCGCCAGCCACGCGCTGTGGTGGGCGAGGGCGAAACGCAGTGTGGTTTCGGCCAGATCGGTGCACGTGCCCATGACTTCTGAGAGGTCCGCCAGCCCGCCAAGATCGCGCACGATCAGCCGTCCCATCACCACCTGGCGCAATTTGCGCAGCGCGGTGTTGAGCGCGGCTTCGTCGCCGGGCGCAGCGGCTTGCAACTGCGCCTGCATGGCATCCGCGTCGAATGGTCGTGCGAGTCCGCTGGCGAGGCTGTCGGCGAATTGCATATCCGCTGCCAGCAGACGCGCCAAATAGCGTGAATGAGAGGCGGCGCGTTCAATCAAGTGATGTGCTGGCATGGTGCGCTTCGGGTTAGAATGGTTTTTTGTAATACATAGCAGAATATATTCAGGAGCTCCGCATGGCCAATATCGAATCCATTTTGCAGGAAACCCGCATTTTCCCACCATCAGCTGCATTCCAGGCGCAGGCCAATATATCGGGCATGGCGGGCTATCAGGCCTTGACTGCGCGCGCGGCGGCGGATTACGAGGGCTTCTGGGCGGACATGGCGCGTGCCGGCATCAGTTGGAAAAAAGATTTCAGCAAAATCCTGGATGAATCCAATGCACCATTCTACAAGTGGTTTTACGACGGCGAGCTGAATGTTTCCTACAACTGTCTCGACCGCCACCTGCCAGAAAAAGCTGACAAGACCGCGCTGATTTTCGAGGCCGACGACGGCGCGGTGACGCGGATCACTTATCAGGCACTGTACAACCAGGTGTGTGCCTTCGCCAATGGCCTGAAATCCCGCGGCGTGCAAAAGGGCGACCGCGTCATCATCTATATGCCGATGAGCGTGGAGGCGGTGGTGGCGATGCAGGCCTGTGCGCGCATCGGTGCGATTCATTCGGTGGTGTTCGGCGGCTTTTCCGCCAAGTCGCTGCACGAGCGCATTTGCGATGCGGGCGCCAAACTGGTGGTGACGGCGGATGGCAGTAGCCGCGGCGGCAAGACCGTGCCATTGAAATCGGCGGTGGATGCGGCGATTGCGCTGGGCGGTTGCGAGTGTGTGGAAGCAGTGGTGGTGTACCGGCGCAGCGGCGAGGATGGCGCATGGAACGCTGATCGCGACATCTGGTGGCACGATCTGGTGAACGGCATGGCGCAAACCTGCGAACCGGAATGGGTGAATGCCGAACACCCGCTGTTCATTCTCTACACTTCCGGCTCCACCGGCCATCCCAAGGGGGTGCAGCATTCCTCGGGCGGTTATCTGCTGGGCGCGATCCTGTCGATGCAGTGGGTGTTCGACGCCAAGCCGGACACCGATGTGTTCTGGTGTACCGCCGACGTGGGCTGGATTACCGGCCACAGCTATGTGACGTATGGCCCGCTGGCGCTGGGCATGACCGAGGTGATCTTCGAAGGCGTGCCGACCTACCCCGATGCCGGGCGCTTCTGGAAAATGATCCAGGATCACCGGGTCACCACGTTCTACACCGCACCCACGGCGATTCGTTCGCTGATCAAACTGGGCGCTGATTTGCCCAGAAACTATGATCTTTCCAGCCTGCGCCTGCTCGGCACGGTGGGCGAGCCGATCAACCCGGAAGCATGGATGTGGTATTACGAGACCGTCGGCCAAAGCCGCTGCCCGGTGACCGACACCTGGTGGCAGACTGAAACCGGCTCGCACATGATCGCACCGCTACCCGGCGCGGTGGCGACCAAGCCCGGCTCGTGCACCCTGCCGTTGCCCGGCATCATGGCCGATGTGGTGGAAGAGCATGGCGGCAGCGTGCCGCTGGGACAGGGTGGTTACCTGGTGATCAGGCGCCCGTTCCCGTCGCTGTTGCGTACCTTGTGGAACGCCCCGGAACGCTACAAGAAAGCGTATTTCCCCGAGGAGCTGGGCGGCAAGATTTATCTCGCCGGGGATTCCGCGCACCGCGATGCCGACGGCTATTACTGGATCATGGGTCGCATCGACGACGTGCTGAACGTGTCCGGCCATCGCCTCGGCACCATGGAAATAGAATCAGCGCTGGTGGCCAATCCGCTGGTGGCGGAAGCCGCCGTGGTGGGCAAGCCGCACGACATCAAGGGTGAGGCCGTGGTCGCCTTCGTCGTGCTCAAGGGGGTGCGTGCTTCCGGTGACGAGGCGAAGAAAATCGTCGCGGAACTGCGCGACTGGGTGGGCAAGGAGATCGGCCCAATTGCCAAGCCGGACGAAATCCGCTTTGGCGACAATCTGCCCAAGACCCGCTCCGGCAAGATCATGCGCCGCCTGTTGCGCGCGATCGCCAAGGGCGAGGAAATCACCCAGGACGTGTCTACGCTGGAGAACCCGGCGATACTGGAACAGCTCAAAGAAGCGGTGCAGTGAGTTAGCGAGCCTGCAAATCAGCCGGCATGGCGCCATTAGAAAAGGCAAGTGGGGACAGGATTAACAGGATTTCTCAAGATTGACAGGACAAAACCGGAACCAGCCAAAATTATTTTGGTGTAATCCTGTCAATCATCTTCCCCTTGGCCGTTTCCTGGTTAAGGCAGTGACATGACGGTTTTGGGTATTTCAGCATGATTGCTTTTAGCCGCCGCTGGATCAGACGCGGCGTTGACTACGTGGTACTGCCGCTGGCGCTGGCGTTCGTGGTGCTGGTTTTGCTGTTGCGTTTGTGGATATTGCCGGACATCGACCGATGGCGTGATGACATCGCCGCGTCCATCAGCCACAGCGCCGGACAGCGCGTTACGCTGGGCGAGATCAGCGCCAACTGGCAAGGCCTGCATCCGCGCCTGCGCATCCGCGACATCCGCGTATTGGGTGCGGATGGACGCCCGGTACTGTTTCTGGCCGATGTGCGCGCGGTGCTGTCGTGGACCTCGCTGCTGCATGGCGAGCTGCGCCTGGCTTCGCTCACCATGGACGATGTGGCGCTCACCATCCGGCGCGACATGCAGGGCATCCATGTCGCGGGCATTCTGCTCAACCAGTCCGGTTCAACCGGCGGGTTTGGCGACTGGCTGCTGGCGCAGCGTCACATTCAGGTCAATCATGCCACGCTGGCGTGGAACGACGAGCGCCGCGGCGCGCCGTACCTGGTGGCGCGCGATGTCAACCTGACGCTGGAAAATCGTGGCAGGCGGCACCGCTTCCGCCTGACCGCCATCCCTCCCGAACAGCTCGCCCAGCCGCTCGATATACGGGGCGATTTCACCGGGCGCAGCCTGGATGACCTGGCCAGTTGGCACGGCCAGATCTACGCCCGTGTGGATCGCACCGATCTCGGCCAGTGGCGCCAATGGCTGACCCTGCCTTACGCCATCAGCCAGGGCTACGGCGGCTTGCGCATGTGGCTGGATGTCGCCAGCAAACAGATCATTGCGGTGACGGTGGATGCCGCCCTGCGCCAGGTGTCGGCGCAGTTCGCGCCGGATTTGCCGGTGCTGCGGCTGGCGGATATATCCGGGCGCGCCCTGTGGAAACGGCTCGGACCAGCGCAGTCGTTTGCGGTCAAACAACTGAGTTTGCGCACGGCGAATTTTATTTATGTGGCGCCGTTCGACCTTGCGCTGCGGCTGGATCCGGCCAGCGCAACCGAGCCGGGCAGCGGCCGTATTGACGCTAATGGCGTGCAGCTCGACCGCCTGGCTGCACTGGCGCCCTATCTGCCGCTGGATGCGGCGCAGCGCCAGCGCCTGACGGATATGCAGCCGCACGGCCAACTGGAAAAATTCACATTGGCCTGGCGCGGCAATATCGACCAGCCGCTCGACTATCAGGTCAAGGGAAGTTTTACCCGGCTTGGCTGGCAAGCGCAGGGTAGCTTGCCGGGTGCTGCGGGTTTATCCGGCAATATTGACGCAACGCGCAGCAGCGGCGCACTGGCGCTGAACAGCAGCGGCGTGGTGCTGACGCTGCCGCGCGTGCTGTTCGAACCGAACCTGGCATTTTCCTCCCTGACTGCACGCATGAACTGGCGCGCAACCCAGGCCGGCTACC
This sequence comes from Sulfuriferula sp., assembly GCA_035530335.1. Taxonomy (GTDB): domain Bacteria; phylum Pseudomonadota; class Gammaproteobacteria; order Burkholderiales; family Sulfuriferulaceae; genus Sulfuriferula. The sequence continues at coordinate 38,483 of DATKUZ010000037.1, forward strand.
TCATCAAGCTGACCGAGTCCTCGTTTGCCAACCCGGATCTGGCCGGCAGCGCATTTGGCGAGTACCAGTTGCAAACCGGCCGGCGTGGTGTGATTGATCTGACCGGGCGGCTCACCCGAGCCAATGTCGCCAGTGCGTACCACTACCTGCCGCTGGCGGTGAAAGAGCCTACCTACCAGTGGGTGCGTAGCGCGCTGTTGGGCGGGCAGGGCGGCGAGGCCAGCATTCGTCTGCAGGGCGATCTGTCGCGCTTTCCGTTCCACAAGACCAGCGATGGAATATTCGAAATCAGTACTCCGGTCAGCAACGGCGTGCTGCAATACGCCAGCGGTTGGCCACGTATCGAGGGTATCCAGGCGCAATTGAGGTTCACCGGTACGCGCATGGAAATCGGCTCCGATGCCGCGACAATATATGGTGCCGCATTGCGCCGGGTGAGTGCGGTTATCCCGGATCTGGTTGATCCCGACGAAATACTCGAAGTCAAAGGCGAGGCCACCGGGCCGCTGGCCGAACTGGTGCATTTTGCCAATACCAGCCCGCTTGCCGCCAAACTCGACAATGTGACTGACAACCTGCGCGCAACCGGCAACAGCCGGCTGCGACTGGACCTGAAACTACCGCTGCGGCGCGCGCATCACGCCACCCTGGCCGGCGATATCAGCTTCCTCGGCAATACCCTGGTCCCGGCGCACGGCCTGCCGGCGATGGATAACGTGCAGGGGCTGCTGAGTTTTACCGATACCGGCATTAGCGCGCAAAGCATCAACGCGGGGTTGTTGGGCGGGGCGGCCACCCTGTCGGCGACCACCCAGCCTGGTGGCGTGACCCGGCTGCTGGTGGCCGGGCGCATGACGGCCGCCGGGCTGCGTCCTTACCTGGGCGCGGCGCTGGCGGGCCACCTGAGTGGCGCAGCGGACTGGCATGCGCGCGTCGATTTGCATCAGATGCAGGCGCAGGCGGATTTTGAATCGAGTCTGGTGGGCATGGCGTCGGACTTGCCGCCTCCGTTTGCCAAGGCGGCGGCGGACAGCCAGCCGCTGCGCGTGAAAAAAACCTTGCGCGGCGCGGATGAATCCCTGCTGTCGGTTCATTACGGACAGGTGGCTTCGGCGTTGCTGCTGCAAAAACAGAAAGACGGCGAACCGTTTATTGAGCGTGGCGCGCTGCGTTTTGGCGGCGAGGCGGTTCTGCCGGAGGAGAGCGGGTTGTGGATTACGGGCGCCTTGCCGCTATCTGACCTGGATCGCTGGCGTAGTGAATTGGCGGCGGGGAACGGCACGAGCGGACTGCCGTCCCTGGCCGGGGTCGACCTCAACTTCAGCACGCTGGATCTGTTCGGCCGCCGCTTTCAGGATATCAACATCAACGCACACAACCTGGGCGGTTCGTGGCGTGCCAGCGTAGCCGGGCGGGGAGTCGACGGCGATGTGACGTGGCGCCCTGCAGACGGCCAGGCGGGCCAGTCGCAGGGCAAACTTGGCGCCCATTTCAAAACCCTGGATATTCCGGCTGCGCTGCCTACAGAGGGCGTGAAGCCGTCACAGAGTGGCAGCCTGCCGGCGCTGGATATCAGCGTGGACAGCTTGCAACTGGGAAACCGTCCGCTGGGTCGGCTGAGTGTCAGCGCCACGCCTTTGGGCAGCGGACTCGATTTTGAATCCATCCACCTCACAAACCCGGACAGCACTCTGACCATGGAAGGCGTCTGGAATCCCGATCGTATTCCGCAGACCCATGCCAAAATCCATCTGGAGGTGAATGAAGTGGGCAAGTTTCTCGCACGTTTCGATCACCCCGGCCTGGTCAAACGCGGCCAGGCAACGCTGGATGGCGAGGGCGAGTGGAATGGCACACCGGCGGACATTGCTATTCCGTCGCTGTCCGGCAAGTTTGTATTGAAAGCCAGCAGCGGCCAGTTTGCCAAGATGGACCCCGGCATCGGCAAACTGCTGGGCGTGCTCAGCCTGCAGGCGTTGCCACGTCGCATCGGGCTGGATTTCCGTGACGTGTTTAGCGACGGGTTCGCCTTCGATGAGATTTCCGGTACCATGAGTTTGAGTCGTGGCGTGGTTTACAGCGACGATTTCCGCATGCAGGGCCCCGCTGCCAAGGTGAGCATGAGCGGGATGGTGGATATCAATGCCGAGACCCAGCAGTTGCGCGTGGCGGTATCCCCCAAACTGAGCGAGAGCGTGGCGCTGGCAGGCACCCTGATCGGCGGGCCGATTGTCGGTCTGGGTGCGCTGGCAGTACAAAAACTGCTGAAGGATCCCTTCGGTCAGGCGGCCACATTTGAATACAGCGTTACCGGCGCGTGGTCTGATCCGGTGGTCAAGCGGATTGCGCGTGTTACCAATAGCAGTGAACCACAGCCTTGAGCGGGATTGAGTGAGCCGTCCGCGAGGGCGGCAGCATGGAGAAAATCGTGACCGATAAAAATAGCAAATCGACATCCAGTTTTGCCAAACCGAAAAGCCGCACTGCCGTGGCTAAACCCGCACGCGCACATGCGCCCGGTGTGATCCGCGTGGCGGCCATCCAGATGGCCTCCGGCCCCAATGTCAGCGCCAATCTGGCTGAAGCCGAGCGGCTGGTCGCACTGGCCGTGGCAGGTGGCGCAAAACTGGTGGCGTTGCCCGAGTTTTTTGCCATCATGGGCAACAAGGACACCGACAAAGTCGCGGCGCGCGAGGAAGAGGGCAAGGGCCCCATCCAGAAATTTCTTGCCGCCGCCGCGAAAAAACACAAAATCTGGCTGGTAGGCGGCTCCGTGCCGCTGGCCTGCGACAACCCCAAAAAAGTTCGCAACAGTTGTCTTGTATACGATGACAAGGGCAAGCTGGTGGCGCGCTACGACAAGATCCACCTGTTTGGTCTCGACCTGGGTGTCGAACACTATCAGGAAGAAAAGACCATCGAACCCGGTGACCGGGTTGTGGTGCTGGATTCGCCGTTTGGCCGCATCGGACTGTCCGTCTGCTATGACCTGCGCTTCCCCGAGCTATATCGCGCCATGCTCGACGTGGACATCATTTTGGTGCCGTCGGCATTTACCGCCACCACCGGCAAGGCTCACTTCGAGACCCTGGTGCGCGCGCGTGCCATTGAAAATCTGGCTTACGTCATCGCCCCGGCGCAGGGCGGATATCATTTATCCGGGCGCGAAACCCATGGCGACACCATGATCGTTGACCCCTGGGGCGTGGTGCTGGACCGCCTGCCGCGCGGTTCGGGCGTGGTCATGGCAGGCATCAATCCGGCCTATCAGGCGAGCCTGAGAAAAAGCCTGCCCGCATTGAAACACCGCACCCTCGATTGCAGTCATATCCAGATCAATGGCAAGGCGATTAAATAGCTTGAACGCTGGCGTTTCGTCGCCATCTAACCCGCACACACTTCACAGGCTTATTCCATGACCACTTCCACACTTACCGGCGTACTCCTCCCGAATCCGGAAACGCTGTTCCAGACCGCGCATGAAACCCTGCTGGTGCCCAACCAGCTCGATGCCAGCCAGCTCGATGGCGTGTTCGGACGGCTCATGGATCATCACGTGGATTACGCCGACCTGTATTTTCAATACACCCGCTCCGAGGGCTGGAGTCTGGAAGAGGGGCAGGTCAAATCCGGCAGCTTCAATATCGAGCAGGGCGTGGGGGTGCGTGCGGTATCCGGCGAGAAAACCGCGTTTGCCTATTCCGACGACATCAGCCAGCCGGCGTTGCTCGCCGCCGCCGAAGCCACGCGTGCCATTGCCAAGAGCGGGGCGGTGCGCAAGCCTCATGCGGTGGCGCGTGCCAGCGGTCATGCCTTGTATCAGCCGCTGGATCCGCTCATCACCCTGAAAGACGCAGAAAAAGTCGCCCTGCTGGAAAAACTGGAGCGCTATGCGCGCGCCATCGATAGCCGCGTCACGCAAGTCATGGCGAGCCTGGCGTCGGAATACGACGTGGTGCTGATCGCGCGCTCCGATGGTCACCAGGCTGCCGATGTGCGCCCGCTGGTGCGTCTGTCGTTGCAGGTGATTACCGAGCAGGACGGTCGTCGCGAGCAGGGCTCGGCAGGAGGCGGCGGGCGTTTCGGGTATGACTATTTCAGTGATGCCATGCTGAAGAAATACGCCGAACAGGCGGTGCATCAGGCGCTTACCAACCTGGCCGCCAGGCCTGCTCCGGCGGGCAGCATGACGGTGGTGCTGGGTGCGGGCTGGCCGGGCATTTTGCTGCACGAGGCGATCGGCCACGGTCTGGAGGGCGACTTCAACCGCAAGGGTAGTTCGGCGTTTGCCGGGCGTGTGGGCGAGCGCGTCGCGGCCACCGGCGTGACGGTGGTGGACGACGGCACTCTGATGAATCGGCGCGGCTCGCTCAATGTGGACGACGAAGGCAATCCCACCCAGTGCACCACACTGATCGAAAACGGCGTGCTCAAGGGCTATATGCAGGACACGCTCAACGCGCGCCTGATGGGGGTGCCGATTACCGGCAATGCGCGGCGCGAATCCTTTGCCCATATCCCCATGCCGCGCATGACCAACACCTACATGCTCAACGGCGACAAAGACCCCGAGGAGATCATCGCCTCGGTCAAGCACGGTCTGTATGCGGTGAATTTCGGCGGCGGACAGGTGGATATCACAAGCGGAAAATTCGTGTTTTCCGCAGCCGAAGCCTACATGATCGAGGATGGCAAGATTGCCTATCCAGTCAAAGGTGCTACCTTGATAGGCAATGGTCCCGATGTGCTCACCCGCGTCTCCATGATCGGCAACGACATGGCGCTCGATCCCGGTGTCGGCACCTGCGGCAAGGAAGGCCAGAGCGTGCCGGTGGGCGTCGGTCAGCCAACCTTGCGCATCGATGGTTTGACGGTGGGCGGAACCGCCTGACGCGCGCACAAACCGTGCATTGATGCACAGGCTTGGTGCCGCCCTGAGGCTGCCAAGCGGGCATGCAGCGGTAACGGCGCCATGGCGCAACCAGGTATGCTAATTGCTGATTACCCAGTGACTGCCGGCGCTGTCATTTAATCTGGCTGTCAAATACAGTCTGTAGGCTTCTAGCCTAGTTAACCGGAGAATATTCATGGCCGAGTCCAAAGCAAAACCCAAAGCAAAACCCAAAACGTCAGGAAAACCAGTATCCGCTGTTGCTGAAATCAAAGCCAAAACCAAAACAGCGAAGCCTGCGGCCGCCCAGCCCAAGGCAGCCAAGGCCAAAGAAGCAGTGCCTGTCACCGGCAAAGCCGCTGCCAAGTCTGCGGCTGTTGCCAAGCCCAAGGCCGCCAAGGCCAAAGCGGCAGCGCCTGTCGCCAGCAAGGCCGCTGCCAAACGCAGCGTGAAGGCATCCAATCCCGCGATCAGCGCCGAGCAACGCTATCGCATGATTGCGGAAGCTGCCTATTACATCGCTGAGCGCCGCAATTTTGCGCCGGGGGATGCGGCTGCCGACTGGGCGCAAGCCGAAATGCAGATTGTCACCCTGCTGAACAAGAAATAAGCTGCCGCATACGACTGAAAAAATCGAATCGCGGCGGGACGGCTAATCCACCCGGCCGGGTTAGGCTACAATCGTGCTTTTATCTGAATGGCGCGTAAAGCATGATCCTCATCCTCACTCCCAATACCCACGCGGACAGCTCCGCCTACCAGCAGTTAATGGGTTACCTGGACAAGTTGCCGGGCATCCAGTACCGCGTGCATCAGGAACAGGGCGCGACGCAACTGCTCACTGAAATTTACCTGATCGGCAGCACCGCCGGGCTGGTGATGGACTACATGCAGAGCCTGCCGGGGGTGGAGCGCGCGGTGCGGGTATCCGAAGAATACCGCGTACTGGGACGGCATCAGGCCAACGATCCGCGCCCCAGCTATTTTGAATACAACGGGGTGCGCTTCGGCCAAGACAACCTCAACGTATTCGCCGGGCTGTGCGCGGTAGATACTACCGAACACGTCGAACAAATGATGAAGGTATTGCGCGACAATGGCCAGGTTTGCACGCGCATGGGCGCCTACAAGCCGCGCACCAATCCCTACGCGTTCCAGGGGCACGGCAAGGACTGCCTGCCTTATGTATTCGAGCTGGCCGGAAAATACGGCATCAAGGTCATCGCCATGGAGATCACCCATGAGTCGCACATGGACGAGATTTTCGAAGCGCTGCGCCAGACCGGCGACCCTACGGGCGTGATGCTGCAGATCGGTACGCGCAATACGCAAAACTTCGAGTTGCTCAAAATTGTCGGACGCCAGCAGCGTTTCCCGGTGCTGTTGAAGCGCGGTTTCGGCATTACCCTGGACGAATCGCTCAACGCCGCCGAATACCTGGCCAGCGAAGGCAACCGCAAGGTCGTGTTCGGCCTGCGCGGGATGAAAACCAACATGGGCGACCCGCACCGCAACATGGTGGACTTCGCCCATGTGCCGGTGGTCAAGCGCCTGACCCGGATGCCGGTGTGCATTGACCCGTCGCACTCGGTCGGCACGCGCGCAGCGGGACCGGACGGCATACTCGACATCAGCCATGTTGTGGCGCAAGGCGTCATTGCCGGCGCCAACATGATCCTGGTGGACTTCCACCCTGAACCCGCCACCGCGCTGGTGGACGGGCCGCAGGCATTGACGCTGCCGGAACTGCCGTACTTCCTGGAAGACGTAGCGATCGCGCGTGAGGCGTATGAGAAACGCCTGGCGCTGCGGCAAAAATACCCGAGTACCTGACCTGTTTCATTCCGCGCCCGGCCAGTTGGCCGGGCGATGGTCACCCGCCTAAATTTCCACCAGCTATATGGCCTCGATTTCCAGCACCGCCAGGCTGATATGCTTGCCCAGTTGCTCATCAAATCCTGACCAGTCCTTGTAAGCACCGAGCCTGGTGGCAACGGTTTCCTTCATCTCGAAATCGCTCTTGCCTGCGTCGTACTGGCGCTGGACTTCAGCCATTAGCGTCGCCATGTAATCGCGGTAGCTTTTCACCATCCTGGCGTCTGCCGTTTTGCCATGGCCGGGTACATAGCTTTTGGCCTTGATCGCGATGGCGCGGTCACAGGCGGCGATGCTGCCCTTGAAGCTGCCGTCATCCAGGCGCGCAATGCGACGGTTCAGCACATTATCGCCGGTGAACATCACCGCATCCTGTATCACTTCAATCATGATGTCAGTTTTGCTGTGCGCGTTTTCCGGGGCAAGGATATGGAAAGTCACGCCACCCGTGGTGAAGCGCTGGTTTTCTGTCACCGCCACCGCGGGAATTACGGCGTGCGTGCCTTTGGTGTAGCCCTGGGTGAGCCGATCCATCAGCCCTGTCCATACTTCCGCCTCGCCTGCATGGGCTTTGCGGATCATTTCCGGGTGCGCCATCAGTTGCGCCTTGGGATAGGCTTCCAGCATGGCCTGATTGCCGAGCCAGTGGTCGCCGTGTACGTGTGTATCGAGCACATGGGTGACGGGTTTGCGGGTGATCTTGCGAATCTGGCGCAACACCATGCGCCCGGTTTCGAGGCTGGATCCGGGATCGATCACCACCACGCCGTTATCGGTGATCACGAAGCCGGGGTTGTTCATGAAGCCCTGATTGGCAACCGAAGGTTCGCCCAGCGGGCCGTGGATGACGTAGGTGTGCGCCGCAATCCTGTCGGCAGGGTAGTCGCGTACCGCATTTTCAGCTGCATCAGCTGCGCTCAGCGGCAGAAATAACAGGGGCGCAAGCAATTGAAACAGCGCGTAAATTATCTTCATGATGGGTCTTCTCCTGGCAATATCGGGGAAAATCACATGATGCCGCAGCACCTGCTGGGGAGATATGGTACGGCGCTACCACCACTTTTCGAAAATGATGCGGCTGGCGGGTACGGCGAGGCTCCCCAGCACGCTGCTGACGTCCTCCACCATGCCCGGCGGCCCGCACAGATAGTAGAGCGTGTCGGCGCTCATGCCTGCACTTTTGAGCAGCTCCGCGTCCATGCGCCCGGTGCGCCCCTGCCAGGTGCTATCGGGCTGGGTGACGGTGACCAGGCTGTGCAGATTGGGGTGGTGTCTGGTGAGGTGTTCGATTTCACTACGAAACAGAAACTCGTCCGGGCTGGGGATGCTATACACCAGCGTGGCGTGGGTGGCGGGCACGGCATCGGCAATATAGCGGAAAATGCTGATGAGTGGCGTGACGCCTACACCCGCACCCACCAGCACCACGCGCTGACTCATTTCCGGCTGATAGACGAAGACTCCCTGGCCGGCTGAAATGCGCACAGTGTCGCCAACTTGCGCGCGTTCATGCAGCCAGCGTGTTACCGGATGGCGCGTGCTGGACTTGATGGCGAGTTCGAGGCTGTGGGTGATCATCGGCGACGAGGTTATCGAATAGCCGCCGACGTGAGTTTCGCCATCCAGCTCGACATACAGGTCTATCCATTGGCCGGCGAGAAAGCGGAATGGGGGTTCGTCCACGTCAAGCCTGAATGATTTGACGCTGGGTGTTTCCTGCTGGATGTGGGTGATGGTTGCGTTGAACAAGGCTGACCCCGGCTGGTTATTATGGTTATGGTTGCACAGATTGCCTGAAGCGCAGTTATTTCTTGCCCTCGAAATCCAGTGCCGCCGAATTGATGCAGTAGCGCAGCCCGCTTGGTGCAGGCCCGTCTTCAAACACGTGCCCCAGATGACTGCCGCAGTGACGGCAATGCACTTCGGTGCGCGGCATCAGCAGAGTGCGATCGGTACTGGTTTCCACGGCGGCAGGGTCGAGCGGCTGCCAGAAACTCGGCCAGCCGGTTCCGGAGTCGAACTTGGTGCCGGCGTCGAACAGCGGTTCTCCACAGCACGCGCAACGGTAGGTGCCCGCATCCTTGAGATCCCAGTACTTTCCGGTGAAAGCACGCTCGGTGCCGTGCTCGCGGCAGATACGGTATTGCTCGGGAGTGAGCTTTTCGCGCAGCGCCTGCTCATCCAGCGGTGATTTGTCAGCCATCATGATTCCTTTCAACAAGATAGAATTATGACCGCAGATGGGCAACAAATGGCAAGAAATCAAATTTCACGGTTTTGACGTTGACAGCTCGGGTGGCATGAACTATATTTTGTTCACAGTTTAGATTTAGTCTAATCTGTTCGCTGTTCGTATCATCGAGCTTCGCGTTACCTGAACATTACCTGAGGAGATTTACCATGCAACTCAAAGGTTCAAAAACTGAAACAAGTCTGAAAGAGGCGTTTGCCGGAGAATCTCAAGCCAATCGTCGTTATCTGTATTTTGCAGCAAAAGCGGATGTGGAAGGGCAAAACGACGTCGCTGCCGTGTTTCGCTCCACGGCCGAAGGTGAAACCGGTCACGCGCACGGCCACCTGGAATACCTGGAAGCTTGCGGCGATCCGGCTACCGGCCTGCCCATTGGCGGCAGCCGCGACAACCTGAAAGCATCGGTTGCCGGTGAAACCCATGAGTACACCGACATGTACCCAGGCATGGCCAAAACCGCGCGTGAAGAAGGTTTTGACGAAATCGCCGACTGGTTTGAAACCCTGGCCAAGGCCGAGCGCTCCCACGCCGGTCGTTTTCAGAAGGCGCTGGACGCACTGGTTGACTAAAGTTCGACCATTGCGGCTGTGAATTAGCGCAATTACATTGCGAGTTGTGGTTGCTGTATACGCAACCACGACTCGCAGGTTGTAATCCAATTTGCACTCAGAGAACAAAAAATGACCGTGCGCGAAGGTAATCTGCAGGCTCCTACCCGCCATCCGCTGGATTGGCAAAACCCCGATTTTTATAATGAAGCAGCGCTGTTCCACGAAATGGAACGCGTTTTCGATTTGTGTCATGGCTGCCGCCGCTGCGTGTCGCTATGTACGGCATTTCCGACGCTGTTTGATCTGGTGGATGAGTCGTCCACGCTGGAAGTGGACGGCGTGAATAAACAGGATTACTGGAAGGTGGTGGATCAATGCTACTTGTGCGATCTGTGTTACATGACCAAATGCCCGTATGTGCCGCCGCACCCATGGAACCTGGATTTTCCCCACACCATGCTGCGCGCCAAGGCAGTCAAGTTCAAAAAAGGCGAAACCAGATTTCGTGACAAACTGCTCTCCAGCACCGATGCTATGGGCAAACTGGCCTCCATCCCGGTAGTGGTGCAGGTGGTCAACGCGGTCACGAAAAATTCTGTCGCGCGCAAGCTGATGGATGACACGCTGGGCATCCATCGGGATCAGGTATTGCCGGAATACGACAGCGCCAGGTTTCGCAGTACCGCGCGTCCCGACAGCAGCTTCCCCAGTCGCGATGGCGCGCAGACGCCGGGAAAAGTAGCCATATACGCCACCTGTTATGTGAACTATAACGAACCAGGTATCGGCCATGATTTGTTAAAAATACTGGCGCACAACGAAATTCCCAGCGTGCTGGTAGAAAAGGAATCCTGCTGCGGGATGCCCAAACTGGAACTGGGGGATCTGGAAACCGTGGAAAAGCACAAGAACGTGAATATCCCGCATCTGGCCAAACTGGCGCGAGAGGGCTATGCCATTCTCACCGCCGTGCCGTCATGCACGCTGATGTACAAACAGGAACTGCCGCTGATGTTCCCCGATGACGCCGATGTGCAGGTGGTGAAAGCAGCGATGTGGGATCCGTTTGAATATCTGATGGCACGCCAGGCGGATGGTTTGCTCAAGACCGACTTCGTCAAGCCGCTGGGCAAGGTGGCTTACCATGTGCCCTGTCATCAACGTGTGCAGAATATCGGCAATAAAACCCGCGATAGCCTGAAACTGGCCGGCGCCGAGGTCACCCTGGTGGAACGTTGCTCCGGCCACGATGGCACCTGGGGAGTGAAGACGGAGTTCTACCCCAACGCGGTGAAAATTGGCCGCCCGGTATTCAAGCAGATGGCCGCTGCCGATCCGGACTACATCAGTTCGGATTGCGCCATTGCCGCTAGCCACATTCAGCACGGCATGGGTGAGAACCATGCCCAGAAAGCGCATCCCATCACGTTGATGCGCATTGCCTACGGACTAAAAGGAACAACACATGAGCAGTGAAGGTTACCACGAGCCTGTCGACAAGCTGTCCACTGCAACCCAGGATATGCACCGCGCAATCGTATCGCTGATGGAGGAGCTGGAAGCGGTCGACTGGTACAACCAGCGTGTTGATGCGTGTAGCGACCCTGAACTCAAGGCCATTCTTGAACATAATCGTGACGAGGAGAAGGAACACGCGGTGATGGTTCTGGAATGGATACGTCGCCAGGATCCAAGGCTGGATTACGAATTGCGCCAGACGTTGTTTAAAAATGGCCACATCGCCGGCCAGCACGCACATGAGGAGAAATGATATGGGGCAGATTACCCGGGACAGCCTGATGACCCTGGAAGCCTATGCCAAAGCACGTCCTGGCATGCGTGCGCAGATCATCGAGCACAAGAAAAATCGCCGGGTTCAACTGGGTGAGCATGTGGCTTTGATGTTCGAGGACGAGCTTACTCTGCGTTACCAGATTCAAGAGATGTTGCGTGTGGAAAAAACCTTCCTCGAAGACGGTATCCAGGACGAGCTCAACGCCTATACCCCGCTGGTTCCGGATGGCGACAACTGGAAAGCCACCATGCTCATCGAATACCCCGATGCGGATGAGCGCCACGCGATGCTTGCACGGCTCAAGGGGATAGAAGACAGGGTTTATGTGCAGGTAGCAGGCCACGCGCGCGTTTACGCCATTGCCGATGAAGACATGGAACGTGAAAACGAGGAAAAAACCTCTTCGGTGCATTTTCTGCGTTTTGATCTGCAACCCGCGATGATTGCATCGCTCAAGGCAGGTGCAGCGCTGGCTATGGGGATAGATCATTCAGTCTATACTGTACATGTGGGCGCATTGCCCGAGGCGGCACGCGCATCATTGATGACGGACTTATCCATTTAGTTTCCGCAGGTGTTTTAACGGCACAAAACACGACTTACTGGATTGAAGATAGGAGGATATCGTGCTCGACAACATGATTATCAATCGCTTTAAATCCGGCCTGGGTGGCCAATCCTTACCGTTATCCGTCCGTTTCTGGAATGGCGAGACGCTGCGCTTTGGCGAACGCGACAGTGTCAGGTTGTCGCTCAATTCGGCCAGGGCGGCAACCTCATTATCCCAGCCCACACTGGGCAAGTTCGCGCGCTGTTATGTCGAAGGCGAAATTGACCTGGAAGGTGATATCCACGATATCCTCAATCTGGGCGAAAAACTCTGCGCTGAGGGCGAATGCCTGACGCAGGATAAAAAGGGCAGTCATGCGTGGCAATGGTGGCGTCACACGCGCGCGCGCGACCGCAAGAACATCGCCTATCACTACGACGTTTCCAACGATTTTTACGCGCTGTGGCTGGATCAAAAGCGGGTCTACTCTTGCGCCTATTTTCGCCATCCGGACGATACGCTGGAAGCCGCGCAAGTAGCCAAGCTTGATCATATCTGCAAAAAACTGATGCTCCAGTCCGGCGAAAGCCTGCTCGATATCGGCTGCGGCTGGGGCGGTCTGGTGCTGTGGGCAGCACAGCATTATGGCGTCCATGCGGTCGGTATTACCCTGTCGCAGAACCAGCATGATTATGTGCGCGAACAAGTCAAGGCACGCAGGCTGGAAGGCAGGGTGGAAGTGCGTCTGATGGATTATCGCGATGTGCCGACAGACATGCAGTTCGACAAGATTGCCAGTGTGGGCATGTTTGAACACGTGGGGCACGTTAATCTGGATGGCTACTTCGACAAGATATTCAGCCTGCTCAAACCCGGCGGCCTGGTAATGAATCACGGCATTACCTCAGCCGGACTGGATAGTGTGGGGCTGGGTAGCGATATCTCCGAATTTATTGAGGACTATGTGTTTCCCGGTGGCGAGCTGGTACACGCCGCACGCGTCATCGAATCGCTGGCGCGCAGCGGGCTGGAATGCCTGGATGCGGAAAACCTGCGTCCCCACTATGCGCGCACCCTGTGGCAATGGGTACAGCGGCTGGAAGCGCACAGCAGCGAGGCGCGACGCCTGATCGGTGAGCAGAAATACCGTATCTGGCGTATCTACATGGCTGGCTCCGCCCATGCCTTCGATCGTGGCTGGATGGCGCTGTTTCAGATACTGGCAGGCAAGCCCCTTGCCAACGGCAATTTGCCGTACCCGTTTACCCGCGATCACGTTTACACCTGAAACCCTCTTTGGCCGGGTAACTGGCTCGCGCCATTATCTGCGCCCCCCTCCATTTGGGCGTTTTCGCATGCAGCTGCGGTGTATCATGCAGTTTTTTTGCGGTGGATAATCATGCGCCAACTTGTACGGCTCGCCTTGCTTGGAATGCTCGTTGCACCCACCTTTGCCCATGCGTGGGGACTGGGATTTGACAGGGACTTTGATGAGCAGAAAAAGCCGTGGAAAGAATTACAAACCCAGCTGCCACCGTATCCAAAAGACGAAAACCAGCAGGCGTTCTACGTGAGCGGAATCGCCGGGAATCATTATTTCGTGGACAAGACCACGCTGGATATGGGCAAGGACGGCGTGGTGCGCTACGTGCTGACCATCAAGACACGCGGTGGGGCGACCAATGTGGGTTTCGAGGGTATTCGCTGCGCTACCCGTGAACGCAAGATTTACGCGATTGGCCATACTGACGGTAGCTGGTCTCGCGCCCGTGATAGCAAGTGGCAGCCAATCGCTTCAACTTCCCAGTTGTCTTATCATCGGGCCCTTGCCGACGAATATTTGTGCCCGCAGGGGGAGATGGCACGCAGCCCGCAACAGGTGCTCAAAAACATGCGCGCTGACTGGTAATCAATCTCTAGAGCAATACCAGATTATCGCGGTGGATCAGTTCGGGTTCGTCAATGTAACCCAGCGTCGCCTCAATCTGCGTCGTCGGCAGCCGCACAATCTTTCGTGCCTCGCTGGCAGCGTAATTCGCCAGGCCGCGGGCGATTTCCACACCTTCCGGCGACACGCAGGCTACCACTTCGCCGCGCGCGAATTCACCCTCGACGTTGATCACACCGATCGGCAGCAGACTCTTTCCATCCAGCGTCAAGGCCTTGATTGCGCCCGCATCCAGGGTCAGTTTTCCGCGCACCTGCAGGTGGTCGGCGAGCCAGGTCTTGCGCGATGACAATGGTGTCTGGGTGGCCTCGAGCTGGGTGCCGATAGCCTCGCCCCTGGCCAGGCGCACCAGCACGTCGGCCTCGCGCCCGCTGGCTATAATGGTATGCGCGCCACTGCGGGCAGCGCGCTTGGCAGCCAGAATTTTGGTCAGCATCCCGCCGCGGCTGATTGCACTGCCCGCGCCACCGGCCATTTTTTCCAGTGCCGGATCACCGGCGTGCGCCTTATTGACCAATGTTGCATCCGGATTGTTACGCGGATCGGCGGTATACAGGCCAGCCTGATCGGTAAGAATCACCAGCGCATCGGCTTCTACCAAATTCGCGACCAGCGCGCCCAGCGTGTCATTGTCGCCGAAGCGGATTTCGTCCGTGGCCACAGTATCGTTTTCGTTGATGATCGGGATGACCTTCAATGCCAGCAGGGTGCGCAAGGTGGAGAGCGCATTCAGATAGCGGGTGCGGTCGGCCAGATCGTCATGGGTGAGCAGAATCTGCGCAGTGTGCAGATGGTGGCTGCGGAAACTGGTCTCATAGGCCTGCACCAGCCCCATTTGTCCTACTGCCGCAGCCGCCTGCAGTTCGTGAACGGCGCTGGGGCGAGATTTCCATCCCAGGCGTTGCATGCCTTCTGCGACTGCGCCGCTCGACACCAGCACCACTTCCTTGCCCATTTGGGCAAGTTGAGCAATTTGCGCCGACCAGTTGGCTAGCGCGGCATGGTCGAGTCCGCGTCCGTCGTTGGTCACCAGCGCGCTGCCGACCTTGACCACCAGGCGGCGGGCGGATTGCAGAACCGGTTTCATAATGTCGGATCGTAAGTCTGCGTAACAGATTCGGTGGCGGGTTGTGCAGCTACCTCTTCGGCTTCGCGGGTGGCAATGAGGTGTGCCATGATGGCGTAAGTGAGCGCCTTGCAGCCTTCTCCGGTCAGCGCAGAAATGCTGAATACCTTGCCATCCCAGCCATAATCGCGGATGAAATCAGCGACCTTGCGCTCGCGCTCGGTTGCGTCGAGCATGTCGGTCTTGTTAAGCACCAGCCAGCGCGGCTTGTTGTAGAGCGACTCGTCGTATTTACGCAGTTCGTTGACAATGGCGCGGGCTTCGTGAACCGGATCGGTGCCTGCATCCATGGGGGCGATGTCCACCAGATGCAGCAATAAGCGGGTGCGTGCCAGATGCCGCAAAAAGCGATGACCGAGCCCGGCACCATCGGCGGCACCTTCAATCAGGCCGGGGATGTCGGCGATAACAAAACTCTTGTCGATGTCCACCCGCACTACGCCCAGATTGGGCGCCAGTGTCGTGAATGGGTAATCGGCGACTTTCGGGCGTGCCGCCGAAACGGCGCGAATAAAGGTGGATTTACCCGCGTTGGGCATACCCAGCAGTCCGACGTCGGCCAATACTTTCAACTCCAGCTTGAGTTCGCGTTCTTCGCCGGGTTCGCCGCGGGTGAATTGACGCGGGGCACGGTTGGTGCTGGTTTTAAAGTGCAGATTACCGAGACCGCCCTTGCCGCCCTTGGCGATAACGGCATGCTGACCATCATGAGCCAGATCCACCAGCACTTCGTTGGTCGCCAGGTCGGTAATGACCGTACCCACCGGCATGCGCAGAATGATGTCGTCGGAACCTTTGCCATTGCAATCGGCTCCACGGCCGCCTTCGCCGGGGCGGGCGCGGAAGGCGCGTGTATAGCGAAAATCCACCAGGGTGTTGATGTTGCGATCAGCCACCGCGATGATGCTGCCGCCACGTCCGCCGTCGCCACCATCCGGGCCGCCGCGGGGAACGAATTTTTCACGGCGGAACGAGGCCGAGCCGTTGCCGCCGCTGCCGGCGAAAACTTCGATTTTTGCCTCGTCAATGAATTTCATGTGCTGATACCGCCAAAGTAAAAAAGCCCTATCCGCAGGATAGGGCCTTAGGGATGCTGCTTGGGGCTGCTTATGCAGCCGGGATGATATTGATCATCTTGCGTTTCATTGCGCCCTTAGTGACAA
The DNA here is from genome assembly GCA_035530335.1 of Sulfuriferula sp. Classification (GTDB taxonomy): domain Bacteria; phylum Pseudomonadota; class Gammaproteobacteria; order Burkholderiales; family Sulfuriferulaceae; genus Sulfuriferula. The sequence goes on from DATKUZ010000037.1 coordinate 54,633, forward strand.
ATTGCACCACGCCGTTTACCGTAGCAAACAGGGTGTGATCCTTGCCCATGCCGACGTTGTCGCCAGCATGAAACTGGGTACCACGCTGGCGCACGATGATATTGCCAGCCAGCACTTCCTGACCGCCGTAACGTTTCACGCCCAGGCGTTTGGAATGAGAGTCACGGCCGTTGCGGGAACTGCCGCCTGCTTTTTTGTGTGCCATGGTTTATCTCCTTAAGCCGAAATGCCGCTGATCTGGATTTCGGTGTAATTTTGACGATGCCCTTGATGCTTCTGGTAGTGCTTGCGACGGCGCATCTTGAAAATGCGGATTTTCTCGCCGCGGCCATGCGAAATGATGGTCGCAGTAACCTTGGCGCCGTCTACCAGCGGTGCGCCGACCTTGATGTTATCGCCTTCAGCGACCATAAACACCTGATCCAGCACGATTTCGCTGCCAACGTCCGCGGTGATCTGTTCTACTTTAAGTTTTTCGCCGGCGACGACACGATACTGCTTGCCGCCGGTTTTTATGACCGCATACATGGTGAGCTCCAAACTTCTAAACTAGAGGAAGCGCGGAATTATAAAGAAATCAACAGCCAAGGTCAAACCGTCCTTGACATGGTTGTGTGTGTCTCCCTACCATTCACCTCTTTATGTGTGTGCAATTTTTGACAATGCAGGCAATTCAAGCGTTTTTGGCAGATAACATGCGTAGCGTGGATGCGGTAATCCGCGCCCGCCTGCATTCCGAAGTGGCGCTGGTCAGCCAGGTCAGCGAATATATCATCAATAGCGGCGGCAAACGCTTGCGTCCGGCGCTGGTATTGCTCTCCGCGGGTGCGTTTGGCTATCAGGGTACACATCAGCACGAGCTCGCAGCCGTGGTCGAATTCATCCATACTGCGACCTTGCTGCACGACGACGTGGTAGATGAATCAGCACTCCGGCGCGGGCGTGAGACCGCCAACGCATTGTTCGGTAACGCCGCGAGTGTGCTGGTGGGGGACTTCCTCTATTCGCGCGCATTCCAGATGATGGTCACGGTGAACAGCATGCGGGTAATGGAGGTGCTGTCCGATGCCACCAATATCATCGCCGAGGGTGAAGTGCTGCAGTTGATGAACTGCAATGATGCCGATATCAGCGAAAATGATTATTTACGGGTGATTCGTTACAAGACCGCCAAACTGTTCGAGGCAGCGGCGCGCCTGGGTGCGATTATCGGCGCCGCTGATCGCGCCGCTGAAGATGCCATGGCGGCTTACGGGATGCACCTGGGTACTGCCTTTCAGCTAGTTGATGACGTGCTCGATTACTCAGGCAACCATGAGGAAACCGGCAAAAATATCGGCGACGATCTGGCAGAGGGCAAGCCTACACTACCGCTGCTGTACCTGATGAAGCACGGTACGCCCGATCAGGCAAGGCTGGTGCGCCGCGCCATCGAAGAAGGTGGCCGGGCCGAGTTCCAGACCATATTGGCAGCGATTGGCAGCAGTGGTGCGCTGGATTACACGCGCCGTCAGGCAACGCGCGAAGCGGAGATTGCGTGCGCGGCTATTTCCGGATTGCCGGATTCTCAATATAAATCGAGTCTGCTAAAATTGGCGGACTTTGCTGTCAACCGGGACTATTAAGTTTGCCCGGTTGAATTTTTTTGCGCCGCAAGGTCAATTCGGGGTGTAGCTTAGCCTGGTAGAGCGCTACGTTCGGGACGTAGAGGCCGGAGGTTCGAATCCTCTCACCCCGACCAGTTTTAGGTATGCTATCCAATCCTCTGCCAAGTCTGCAGCCAGCGCTGTAGCGCTGGATTTCCGGGAGACAAAATCTTGGCAAAATTACTATTGTTGCTTGTTGTCGGTGGGCTGATCTATTGGGTCATCAAATCTTCCGGGCGCAGTCATGGCCCGGAAGGCATGCCGCCCCAGGCAAAACAGCCTGAAGACATGGTGCGTTGCGTACATTGCGGCGTGAATTTGCCGCGCAGCGAAGCGGTGCTGTCACGCGGTGAGTTTTTTTGCGGAAACGAACACCGCCAGTTGCATCAATCCTGAGCGAAACAGCACGCGAGCAACCCTTTGAGGACAGTCGCTGCCATCGTAACCGCTCCCAATACATCCCAGCCTGAGCCTGCCAGCCACTGGCGCACGCTGCATTATCTCAACCTGTACCGGCTTACCCTCGGCGGTGTGTTTCTGGCCGTGAATCTGTTGTCTTCCGGCCAGCCCTTGCTGGGCCAGGAAAACCCTGGGCTATTTTTTCTCTATAGCATTATTTATCTCGGCCTGGCTGCACTGGCCATCGTCACCATCGGCTTGCGCAAGCCGCGTTTTGAGTGGCAGGTGAGCTTTCAGATATTAACCGACATCGTACTGATCGTGCTGATGATGTCGGTCAGCGGCGGGGTGCGCAGCGGGCTGGGTCTGTTGCTGATCGTGTCGCTGGTATCGAGCGGACTCATCAGCCGCGGCAGGCTGGTCATGTTGCATGCCGCACTCGCCACGGTTGCGGTGCTGGTAGCGCATACCTTTGGTGTGCTGGATTACCAGCAGGCCGTGGGAGATTATGCGCAAGCCGGATTGCTGGGCGTGGCGTTTTTTACCACTGCCTGGATTGCGCATGTGCTGGCCAGACGTAGCCATGCCAGCGAGCAGTTGGCGGCGACGCGTGCACTGGATCTGGAAAACATGGCGCAGATCAACCAGCTGGTGATTGAGGACATGCAGGACGGTGTTATCGTGCTCGACGGCGAAGGCAATATCCGCCAGGCCAACCGGCACGCTGTACGCATACTCGATCTTGCCGACAAAGCTGGCGAAGGCACGGGCCAGCCACTGGGCAGCGTGGTGCCGGCGTTGGTGGATTGCCTGGAACAGTGGCGCAAAAATCCGCAGGTACGCTTTGCTGCATTGACTGTCGGGCGCAGCAATGCACAATGCCAGCCGCGTTTCATTGCTGTGGGTGACAAACGCGTGATGGGCGCCGTATTGGTGCTGGAAGATCTGAGTCGGGTGCACCAGCAGGCGCAGCAGATCAAGCTGGCAGCACTGGGGCGGCTCACCGCCAATATTGCTCACGAGGTGCGTAATCCGCTGTCTTCGATCAGCCATGCCGCGCAGATACTGCAAGAGGGTGCGATAGAAGATAAAATCCATGCGCGCCTGCTGCAGATTATCCGCGACAATACTCAGCGCATTGATCGTCTGGTCGGTGACGTGCTGGCACTCAACCGGCGTGACCGCGCCCAACCCGAGACCATCATGCTGGCGAGCTATCTGCCGAACTTCGTAGAGGAATTTTGTCTGGCGGAAAATATTCCGGTGGGCAGTTTCAGTCTGAGTTTTGCTAGCCAGCACAGCGTATGTTTTGACCGAGGCCATCTCAACCAGGTGCTGTGGAATCTGTGCCGCAACGGCTGGCGACATTCGCGCAGGCAGCCGGGCAGTATACGGTTGCTAGTGAACAAGGCGATGACCGCAGGCGTGGTTGAAATCCACGTTATCGACGACGGCACCGGCATAGCCGCGGAAAATCTGAGCAAGCTATTCGAGCCTTTTTTTACTACCGACAGCCTGGGCACCGGGCTGGGGCTGTATATTTCACGTGAAATGTGCGAAGCCAATCGCGCCAGCCTCAGCTACATTGCAGAGACGAGCGGCGGACACTTCAAGATCAGTTGCAGGGAGGGCGCGTGTTAAAAAGCAAAGAAAATATCACCGGGCTGAGTGGGCGGGCAACAGTGCTGATTGTGGATGACGAGGCGGATATTCTTGAACTGCTGGAGTTGACGCTGTTACGCATGGGGCTGGATGTGGTGCGTGCCATGCGCGTGCAGGAGGCGATCGCAAAACTCAAAGAGGGAAATTTCAGCCTGTGCCTGACCGACATGCGCCTGCCCGACGGCGAGGGGCTGGAAGTGGTGCGCTATATCGGCGAACAGCGACCGGAAATCCCGGTTGCCGTGATCACTGCGCATGGCAATACCGAAAATGCGGTGGCCGCGCTCAAGGCCGGCGCATTCGACTACATCAATAAACCGGTGACGCTGGAACAGTTGCGTGCCCTGGTCAAATCGGCACTCAAATTGCCCGAGCGCCATGCCGTGCCGCAAGTTTCGGAACGTGCGCTGATCGGTACTTCGCCCGCCATGCAGCAGGCGCGTGAACTGATCGAAAAGCTGGCACGCACCCAGGCACCTGTGTACATCACCGGCGAGTCCGGTAGCGGCAAGGAGCTCGCCGCGCGGCTGATCCACGAACAAGGCGCGCGTGCCGATAAGGCGTTCGTACCAGTCAACTGCGGCGCGATTCCCGAGAATCTGATGGAGTCGGAATTTTTCGGCTACAAAAAGGGCGCCTTTACCGGTGCCGAGTCGGATCGTGATGGTTTCTTTCAAGCGGCCAATGGCGGCACCCTGTTTCTCGACGAAGTTGCCGACTTGCCGCTGCAAATGCAGGTCAAGCTGCTGCGCGTGATTCAGGAAAAGAAGGTACGCAAGGTCGGCAGCACGGTGGAAGAGCCGGTGGACGTGCGCGTCATCAGCGCCACCCACCAGAGCCTTGCGCGCTGTGTGGAAGAAGGCCGTTTCCGCCAGGACTTGTATTACCGGCTCAACGTGATCGAGCTGAAAATGCCGTCGTTACGCGAAATGCGTGAAGACATAGCTGAAATAGCCGGTGTCCTGCTGGCACGCCTGGCGCAGGCTGCTGGCGTAGCTGCGCCCAGGCTCGACAAGGAGGCCGGCAAGGCGCTATCGCAATACGATTTTCCGGGTAACGTGCGCGAACTGGAGAACATCCTGGAGCGCGCGCTGGCCCTGTCCGGCGACGGGAAAATTGATGCGGCGGACTTGCACCTTACCCCGGCGCGCGGGGAAGGGGCACAGGAGGCATTGCAGCCTGGCGCGAAATGGCCGTTGCAGGATTATCTGGACCAGCTCGAGCGCGAAGCCATTCAGGAGGCGCTGGACAAAACCCGCTATAACAAGACCGCTGCAGCCAAGCTGCTGGGGATTACGTTCCGTGCCTTGCGCTACCGGCTGGAACGGCTGGGGATGGAGTAGCCTCCAGGCGCATCGGATACCTATCCCAGCGCAATCGTCAGATAAGTCACATACAGCGCGCCATTCACCCACAAATGCCATACACGCAACTGCCCGCGCGCAATCATCAGGCGCAGCCAGGCGGCTGCAATCAGGGTAATGGCTACACCCGCCAGTACTTCTTTTTGTGGCACCCACGGCGTCAGGGAAATGCCAATGGCGGGTAGCAGCGTGCCCTGGAATACCATCGCGCCAGTGACGTTGCCGAAGGCGAGCGTGTCCTTGTGCTTGCGGATCCACAGGATGCTGTTGACCTTCTCCGGCAATTCAGTGGCCAGCGGCACGATCATCAGCGATAACAGCAGGGCGGAAATGCCGAGTATCGGCGCGGCCTGTTCGACGCCGTGGATGAAACCCTCTGCGCCCGCCACCAGTAGCCCCAGTCCCAGTGCCAGCTGGATCAGGATGGTGAACAGGGTGGTGGGGATGCCGATCTTGGACAGGAACATGGGTTTGCCCGCTTCGGTAGCGTGACCATCCTGTACCAGGTCAGCTGAAGCACGCAGGGTAAGAAGCACATAGAGGAAATACATCAGTACCATGATGAACGCCAGCACACCCCGTATCAGACCCGTGTCGTGCGGTATGAACAGCGCAACGCACGACAGTGCAAACGCCGCCAGGAAAAAATTCATGTCGCGCGTGAGGCCACTGCGCTCAGGGTTGAAATGTCCGTTTATGCCGCGCTTTTTCAGCACCGCGATACTGATCATGAACAGGGTGAGTGTGGACAGCATCAGCGGCGCACCAAGAATCGCACCAACGCCAATTTCCTGGTTCACCTGGACGTTTTGCGTGCCGGCGAAAATCGCCAGCAGCGGTACCATGGTTTCCGGCAGCGCTGTGCCCACGGCGGCAAATATAGAGCCGGTAACGCCTTCGGAAATCTTCAGCTTTTCGCCCAGGTGCTCGAGTGCGTTCACGAACACTTCCGCGGCAATCAGGATAAGTACCAGAAAACCCAATAATTCCAGCCAAAGCATAGCGATATCCCGGACAACAATAAAAGCAGGATTTTAGCAGGCTTGCGGCGGTAAAGCCTTATCCCGTAAAGTTGTGCCCTTTAAGCATGAACGGATTGCCTGATGGGTTTGCTGGATTTACTCGGTTTCAACAAGCTGCCCGCAGGTTTGGCGGGCAGTACGCTGGTGGTAACAGAGGCTGCCGTACTGGAACGCGCAGGCGGCTTGCTCGACACTTTGCAGGCCCGCTTCGGCAACGTGGCGCTGGCGCTGGTCGATGCCGGCAGCTATGCGGGTGGACTGCCTTATCTGGCGCTCCCTGCCGAGGCGGATAAAACGCAGGTCAAACTGGAGAAAATTCGGCCACAGCGGCTGATTATTCTGGGTCTGGACGGCAGTCATGCCGGGCTGGTGCAAGCGGCGGGCTGCCCGGCCTGGTGGATTAACGCCCGCGACGCGCAGGCGGCACAGGCGGGTTGCCGGGCGGTGACGGTTGCCCAGGACGGACTGGGTGTGCCGAATGCGCTAGTTACCGGCGATCCGCTCGCCGGTGTTGAGCAGTTGCCGCAAATCGTGACGGATACGGCGCTGTGCGAACGTCTCAAGGAGCAGCGCGAGGGCGGGCGCTGGGTAGGCTATTTCGCGGGTACGGGCGAGGATGAGGAAGACCTCGCGTATGCCATTTTCAGCCGCCTGATGCGCCACAAGATGGGCTTGATGATACTTGCGCCACGCGCTCCGGAACGTTGTGAGCCGGTGTACCGGGAGTCCATCAAATACCGCCTGCAAACCATTCGGCACGCACGCCTGTCCACCTCCTTCATACCGATCAAGACACGCGTTTACTACGTCGAAGACGCGCACCCGCTGGAGGCGCTGTATGGCTGTGTGGATTTCGTGGTGGCCGGCGCCACGCTGCATCGCCACGCCCGCAATGCGCCCGATATCGCCTCGCCCATGCTGCATGGCAAGCCGGTGATTGTCGGCCCAGCCCGGCGTGATCAGCCGCTGCTGGCGGCAGCGCTGGAAGCAGGGGTGGTGCTGGCAGGGGACGATAACGAGCAGATTTTTGCGCACGCCAGAAGATTGATTGACGACCCGGCCTACAGCCAGCAGCTTGCCGCTCAGGCCAAAGCCTGGCTGCAACTGCAGATAGGGGCATTGGAGCGGGTTGTGGCGCTGATTGAATAAATGAATCTGGTCGAGCTCACGGAATTCGATTTTCACCCGCGTATCGCCCACAGCAAGGGGGTGAGCCTGGTGATGTTCAGCGGACCGGATTGCGGCAGCTGCCGGCGCCTGGAAAAATTGCTGCAAAGTCTGGCTGCCGGGCGCGCGGCGCATTTGTACAAGGTGGACGTACAGACAAGCACCGCACTGGCGCGCGAATACGAGGTATTCCACCTCCCCAGCCTGTTCCTGTTTGTGGATGGGCGGTTTCATGCGCCGCTGCATGCCGAGCCCGTGGCGGAAAAATTCAGCGCGGCGATGGACTGGGCGCTGAGCGAACCGGCGCACGAGGAGCCCTGATGAAGCTGCAGCAAAACGGCGTGGTATCCGGCGTGCGGTTCATCGCCTCGCCCAACTGCGACTGGCGCGCCAACCCGGCGGATATTCGCCTGTTGGTGGTGCATAATATTGCGCTGCCGCCGGGTGAGTTTGGCGGCGATGGCGTGATCGCGCTATTCACTAACCGCCTCCACCCTGGCGCTCATCCTTACTACGCCAGCATTCATCGGTTGCGCGTGTCTGCGCATTTCTTCATCCGCCGCGCGGGTGAAATCATCCAGTTCGTGCCCTGCGGCAAACGTGCCTGGCACGCGGGCGTATCCAGCTGGCGCGGCTGGGAAAAATGCAACGATTTTTCCATTGGTGTGGAACTGGAAGGGGATGACTACACCCCGTTCACCGATGCCCAGTACGCACAACTTGCCGCGCTGATCGCACTCTTCAAAACCACCTATCCTGGCATCGAAATTGCCGGTCACTCCGACATCGCACCGGGACGCAAAACCGACCCCGGAGCCTGTTTTGACTGGCAGCGTCTGGACAGTTTGCTCACAAACAAATAAGAATCGTTCTCAAAAATACTTGCGCACTTGAAAAAGGTGTGTAATATTGCGAATCATTCTTATTAACAATTTTGGTGCGAGTGAGATCATGGACCAGCACAACACTATTTCAGTACGCGATGGCGGCGCTTCCAACAGCCAGAGACGTTATCTGGTACTCGACCGGACGTTGCCGATTCGTAGCGAATCCTTGTTTACGCAGAATGATGAGGTGCTTATCGCCCATCAGGGCGAGCATTACCGCCTGCGTCGCACCCGCAACGGCAAGCTGATTCTGACCAAATAGGCAAAAGGGCATTCACCATGTATATCTGTATATGCAAGGCCGTGACTGACGGTGCAATCCGCGAGGCCGTATGCCAGGGTGCGTGCCGGATGCGCGATCTGAAAGCGGGACTGGGCGTGAGCGCGCAATGCGGTAAATGCGCCTGTCATGCCAAAGCCGTGCTGGAAGATGCCTTGTCGAAACAGAATATGATGCAACACATCCCACTTGAACCCGGCCGTCTGTACGAGGCGGCAGCATAAGGGCTCGAACGAGTCCCAAGGAGGCAAACATGAAGGGTAATGCGGACATCATCCAGTGGTTGAATCGCCAGCTGCAGTACGAGTTGACCGCCATCAACCAGTATTTCCTGCATGCGCGCATGTACAGGAACTGGGGCTTCAACAGCCTCGGCAAGCACGAGTACGAAGAATCCATCGAGGAAATGAAGCACGCCGACATGCTCATCGAGCGCATTCTGTTTCTGGAAGGCCTGCCCAATCTGCAGGAACTCGGCAAGCTCATGATCGGCGAGAAAACCGAGGAATGCATCGCCTGCGATCTCAAGCTGGAACTGGGTTCGCGCGAAACGCTGGTGGCTGCGGTTGCCGCCTGTGAAAACCTGAAGGATTACGTTTCGCGGGAATTGTTCGAGCATATCCTGGAAGACACCGAAGAGCACATCGACTGGCTGGAAACCCAGCTGGAAGTAATGCAAAAGGTCGGCATCCAGAACTGGCTGCAAAGCCAGATGTAAATTTATTGCTGCTGGCGTTGTCGCCAGCGCTGTTTCAGCCAGCCAGCCCGATCCCGGGCAAGCCAGCCAGATTTTTAACTGTCTTGCCAGGGGTATGGACCATGAAATATTTTAAAACCACAGGGTTAAGTGGCGCGGCTGCACTGTTTTTATTCTCCGGTGCGGCGGGTGCCGATGAGAGTTTGTTCGGCTATGTCAAGGGCGCGGAGACGCTGCCGAAGGGAGCAACGGAGCTGGTGCAGACTGTGACGCGGCGCTGGGACAAGGGCGCCGGCGACTATACGGCGTACGACAGCAAGACCGAGCTGGAGTACGGCGTGACCGATCGTTTCACCGGCGCGGTTTATCTGCTCGGGCAGTCGGTCAGTACGCAGGGTTTGCAGATTGACGGCTACATCCCCGGGGATGAAAGCTCCGGGCTCAAGCTGTCGGGTGCGGAAGTGTCGGCCAAGTACAATTTTCTGAGTCCGGTCAAGGATGGTTTCGGTCTGGCGGCCTATGTGTCCGGTGCCTACAGCACGCTGGATCCGCATTCCGGCCAGAAGAAAGACAAGTACACGGTCGAGACCTGGCTGCTGGCGCAAAAGAATTTTCTCGATGATCAACTGGTCTGGGTAGGTAACGTGGGGCTGGAATCGACTTATGCCGTGCGTTTGCCTGTGGATGGCATGGTGTTGACGCAAGATCAGTGGCCAACCACGCCGGAAATGGAGATCGCTGTGCTGGCGGGTACGGGGCTTTCCTATCGCATCGCACCCAACTGGTTTATCGGTGCGGAGGCGCTTTACGACAGCGAATTTGAAACCGGGGTGGGGCAGGAACGCTGGTCGATACAGGCCGGACCGAATATTCACTATGGCGCCAGGGATTGGTGGTTTACGGCCACCTGGTTGCCGCAATTGGCCGGCGGCGGTTTTGAAACCTATCCTGGGCAAACCGATACGAATCTGCACCTGATCGAAAAAACCAGGCAGGAATTTCGTTTGAAAGTCGGCTTTAATTTTTGAGGAATGAATATGAGCAATCTCGACCGCTGGCTGATGATTCCGGCGCTGATTCTGCCCGCAGCGGCGTCTGCGCCCGCATTTGCAGTGCAGTATCTGAGCGTGGAGCAGGCGCAAAAGGCATTGTTTCCCGGCGCCGACCAGTTTGAGGCCAGGCCCGTCGCGCTCAGCGCCGCCCAGCGCAGTGCGATCGAATCCGCCTCGGGTGTGCGCGTGCGCACGGCGGAGGTCAACGCCTGGCAAGCCAAACAGGGCGGCAAGGCGGCAGGCTGGTTCATGCTGGACGAAGTCTACGGCAAGCACGAATTCATTACCTACGCCGTGGCCATCGGTCTGGATGGCGCGGTGAAGGGCGTGGAAATCCTCGACTACCGCGAAACCCACGGCGGTGAGGTACAAAATCCGAAATGGCGTGCCCAATTCACCGGCAAGAAGGCCGGCGACACGCTGAAGCTGGATGAGGACATCAAGAACATCAGCGGCGCCACGCTATCGTGCAAACATCTTACCGACGGGGTCAAGCGGCTGCTGGCGACCTACGAGGCGGTATTGAAGTGAATGCGCCGGTTGATGCGGCTCTGCTGCAGCCGCAGCCCTGCGCAGAACATCTGCGCGCGCGTCCGCTGCTCGGTACCCTGGTGGAAATCGCTGCCGCCGGCGCGACCCCGGAGCAGGTGCAGGCCGGGATCGAGTGCGCTTTCCAGGCGGTGGAAATGGTGCATGCGCTGATGAGTTATCACGCTGCCGATTCGGACGTATCGCACATCAATCGCTGCGCTTTCGAGCGCCCGGTGCCGGTGCATGAACACACCTGGCGGGTGCTGGCTGCGGCCCGGGAAATGGCTGAAGCGAGTGGCGGGCTGTTCGACATCAGCATTGCACCGACGCTGACGCAACTGGGTTTTCTGCCGCGTCACGCCGATTTCCCGCGTATTTCCGGCCGGGGCGACTGGCGCCATGTGGCACTGCTGCCGGACAACCGGGTGCGGCTGATGCGGCGCCTGCGCATCGATTTATCCGGTATCGCCAAGGGTTATGCGGTGGACCTTGCAATCAAGGCACTGATGGATTCAGGCATCAGCGCGGGGCGGGTCAACGCCGGCGGCGATTTGCGCCTGTTCGGTGATGCCACGCAGACCCTGCATGTACGCCACCCGGGCGCACCCACCAGCATCGTGCCGCTGGTTGAATTGCGTGCAGGTGCCGCCGCCACTTCCGCCGGTTACTACACCCAGCGCCGTCATCGCGGGCGCATGATCACGCCGTTGATTCATCCGCACACGCGCGCGGCATGCGGCGTGGAGCGCAGCGTGACGGTTTTGGCGCAGGACTGCATGACCGCCGATGCGCTGACCAAGGTCGTGCACGCCGAACCCGCCCAGGCCGGCGCCGTGCTGTCCCGCTTCAACGCGCGTGCACTGATGCTGGAACACGACCCGGCGAGCGGCGGCTGCCGCATCTTCGATAGTGGTGCCAGCGACAGCGGACAGGCGCGCCATGTATAAACACTTGCCGTTGCCCATCCGCTTTGCCAAGCCGCACAAGCGCGTGCTGTATGCCGTGTTCGCACTGTTGTGGTTGTCCGGCGCGCTGTGGCTGGGGTTTCATTATTTTCTGCGCGTGCCGGGTGAATTCGGTGAAACCGCGCACCCATTGGAAATCTGGTGGCTGCGCCTGCATGGGCTGATGGGGTTTGCCATGCTGGTGGTGATTGGCTCGGTACTGCCTATCCATACCCGCCGCGCCTGGCACTTGCACAAAAACCGCGGCACCGGTTTTATGATGCAGAGCGTATTGCTCTGGCTGTCACTGACCGGTTATGCGCTGTATTACTTCGCCACCGATGCCAACGCCGTCTGGCTGCCCCTGCTGCACTGGGTGGTCGGGCTGGCGTTGCCGTTGCTGCTGGTGCTGCACATCCGGCGCGGCCGCGCCCGCTCGCAAACCGTTTTCAAGCCCGTATCTGATTCCGATACCCATCTCAACCCGCCAGCCAGCCCCACGCCTTTCAGCGTCGCCAGCCAGCCGAACACCGCTAGCTCTGCCGAAAGGAAAAATCATGTACCACCCCAAACTGAAACCGGCGCTTCTGGCGATTCTCGTCACGCTCTCGTTCAACGTCCACGCTGAATCGTCCACCCTCAGCCTGGAACAAAAACTCGATCAGCTGCAACAGGAAATGACGGCGCTCAAGCAACAGCTGGCCGACGAAAAAGCCGCACGTGAGAAACAGGTCGACAGTGCCGTCAAGGCCGCCGTTGCGAGTAATCAGGCAGACAACCCGCCCGCTGAACCGGACACCAGCATCGGTGGTTATGGCGAGCTGTCGTACAGCAATTATCGCGACGGTTCGGTCAAGGACCAGGTGGACTTCAACCGTTTTGTGATGTTTCTCGGACATCATTTTAACGACAGGCTGCGTTTATATTCCGAACTGGAAGTGGAACACGCCGTATCCAGCGCGGATGACAAAGGCGAGATCGAAGTCGAGCAGGGCTACATCGAATATAACCTTACGCCGCAAGCCAATTTACGCGCTGGCCTGATGCTGGTGCCGCTGGGCATACTCAACGAAACGCACGAGCCGCCCACCTACTATGGCGTGCTGCGCAACGAGGTCGAAACCCGCATCATCCCCACGACCATGCGCGCTGCCGGGGTGGCCGTGCAAGGCCTGGTTCTGGATAATGCGCTGGAATACAACGTCGGCCTGGTCACCAGCTTCGACGCCAGCAAATATGCAGGCGATGCCAGTTACGGCATTCGGGACATGCACACCGAAGCCAGCCAGGCCGCCGCCAATAATCTGGCCGTGTACGCCGGACTCAATTACCGCCAGCCGGGCTGGCTGCTGGGCACCGGTGTGTATACCGGCAACACGGCACAAAATGGCAATGGCGAAAACCCCAGCCCCTTCCTCGAAGGCAAAAATGCGCGCCTGACACTGTGGGACGTGCATGGAAAATACGAAATTGGAGATATGGAGCTGCAGGCACTCTATGCACGCGGCACGCTGAGCGACACCCTGGCGGTCAACCAGGCCGCCGGCGTGGTGCCCACATCCGGCGGTGCGGCACCCAGTTCGTTCTATGGCTGGTACGGTCAGGCCGCCTACCATGTGTGGAAAAAAGGCGACATGCGCCTGAGTCCGTTTGTGCGCTACGAGCGCTACAACACCCAGGCCAGCGTGGATGCGGGCTACACCGCCAACCCGCTGAATGACGAGACGGTGCTGACAGCCGGTGCCAACTTCAACCTGAGCCGTGAAGTGGTGTTCAAGGCCGATTATCAGAACTACAAAACCGACAGCAAAAAAGACCGCTTCAACCTGGGTGTAGGCTATATGTTCTAGAGTAAGGGTGAAGTCCGGGAAGTCCGCCCGTTTTTTTGTGATACAAGCATGGCAAATCAGGGCTTCCCACCCCGCCGGATGACCGGCGTTTTACCAAGGAGAAAATCATGCAAACTCAGGATAAGCAACAAGTCATTACGCTGCTCAACCGCATCATGGAACTGGAGCTCGCTGGCGTGGTGCGCTACACCCATTATGCGCTGATGATCTTCGGCTATAACCGCATCCCGATTGTGAGTTGGCTTTCCGAACAGGGGGATGAAGGACTGCTGCATGCGCGCCGTGCCGGTGAGCTGATCACCCATTTCGGCGGCCATCCCTCGCTGGGCATCGGCCCGCTACTGGAGACCCACCAGCACGACATCGGCGCCATCCTGCGCGAATCTCTGGAACATGAGAAAGCTGCGCTGACCACTTACTACGAGTTGCTTGAACTGGCGCAAGGGAAAACGGTATTGCTGGAAGAATATGCGCGTGAACTGATCGCCGCGGAGGAACTGCACGCCGGAGAAGTCAACAAGATGCTGCGCAAGCCCGGCGATATTGCCGAGTTTGCGGAGGTTGCCGATGGGCTGTTGTGACGATAGCGCTTGCGCCATTGGCCAGTTCCAGGCGCGCCAGTCGCGCACGCTGAAATGGGTGTTGGTCATCAATAGCGTCATGTTCTGGGTCGAGTTCGGCGCCGGGCTGGCAGCAGGTTCCGCAGCATTGATGGCGGATTCCCTCGACATGCTGGGCGATGCACTGGTGTATGCCATGAGCCTGTATGCGGTGACGCGCGGACTGCGCTGGAAGGCGGGCGCTGCACTGGCCAAGGGCCTGGTGATGGCGGGTTTCGGCTTGTTCGTGCTGGGGCAGGTGGCTTATCGGATGTTCAGTGCTGTTCCCCCCGAGGCTGCCACCATGGGTGCGGTGGGTTTGCTGGCGCTGGTCGCCAACCTGGTGTGCCTGCGTCTGCTCACCCGCCACCGCGACGAAGACATCAATATGCGTTCGGTGTGGCTGTGCTCGCGTAACGATATTGTTGCAAACGTCTCAGTTCTGGTTGCTGCCGGTCTGGTAGCCGTTGTTCATCACCCCTGGCCGGACTGGGTGGTGGGCCTGGGTATCGCCGCATTGTTTTTGCACTCGGCGTGGCGTGTGCTGGGGCAGGCCCGGCGCGAACTCCAGGCAGCCTGACCCGGCTTGGAGATTCAGGCTGAAATCAGCCTGATGTGGGCTTGACCGGGCAGAACACGCTCTACGGAACTGGCGGTTATGCCAATGTTCGAACGAACTTTTCCCGGCCCCATTGGCGCGTCTTCGCCGCAGCAATAAATGCGTCTTTGTCGTTGGCATCCACGACGCCTGCGTCTTGCCCGACATTCGCTTTTTTCAAAAGCGCCTGGCCGCCTTTGTCGACGGCGATTGCCTTGAGATGACCGAAAGCATCGCGTACGAAATCGATCGCGGCGCCTTCCTTCGACAGTGCCTTTGCGCCATCGTCGGAGAGGATGACCGCGACTGCGTCGAACAGCACGGAAGGCGTACCCGCCAGCTGTCCGTCAGCCGCCAGCATCGAGCCGTTGGCAAGCTTCGCGCCGCCAACTTTGGGGGCGACAATCTTCACCGTCGCACCCGCATCGGTCGCGGCCTTGTGTACTTTTTTAATGATGGCGCCGTCTGAACCGTCCGCAATCAGGATGGCAATTGCGCGTCCCATCAAAGTATCTTTCATCTTGCCGATGATCTGCAAAGCCGGCGAAAGGGGCAGTTTCTGCACTGGCGCAGCGGCTGCCGGCGCTTCGGGTAGTTTGGAAAATCCAAGACCGTTGGCGACGCGCTGAGCGAGGTCTTTCTCAATATGCAGGAGATGACCGACCATAGCCTCGCGCACGTGCAAATGATCGACTTTGGACAGCTCGAACACCAGGGCTGAAGCGATATGTGCCTGCTCGTACGCGGTTTGGCTCAGATAGAACTGGCGCGCCTGGCTGTAATGATCGGCGAAACTCTCGGCGCGAATGCGCACTTTTTCACCGCTTTCATTGACTGCCGCGCTATGAAAGCCCTTGGTGGGTGTTTCTCGTGGCGAGTTTTCGGACAAGGAATTGGGCTCATACGCAACACGACCCGCCGGTTGCGCCATCTGCATGTGTCCGTCGCGCTGCTGGTTCGCAAACGGGCACTGGGGCGCGTTGACCGGGATCTGATGGAAATTGGGCGAACCCAGGCGCGAAAGCTGCGTGTCGAGATAGGAGAACAAACGGCCCTGCAACAGCGGATCATTGGAGAAATCGATGCCTGGTACGATATTGGCGGGACAGTAAGCAACCTGTTCGGTTTCCGCGAAGAAATTGTTCGGCCAGCGATCCAGCACCATGCGTCCGATCACTTGCAAGGGTACCAGTTCTTCGGGGATCAGCTTGGTCGCGTCTAGATGATCGAATGGGAATTCCTCCGCTTGCTCCTGCGTGAAAAGCTGCACCGCGAATTCCCATTCCGGGAAATGGCCGGCCTCGATGGCCTCGAACATATCGCGGCGATGGAAGTCCTGGTCAGCGCCGGAAATCTTGACGGTTTCATTCCAGACGGTGGACTGCAGGCCGAGCTTGGGACGCCAGTGGAATTTGACGAAACTCGATGCGCCGGCGGCGTTGATCAGCCGGAAACTGTGCACGCCAAAACCTTCGATCATCCGTAGCGAACGCGGAATCGTGCGGTCCGACATGATCCACATCACCATGTGCATGGATTCGGGCGTGAGCGAAATGAAATCCCAGAAGGTGTCGTGTGCGGTTGCCGACTGCGGGAAGCCGCGGTCGGGCTCCATCTTGACGGCATGAATCAGATCGGGGAATTTGATGGCATCCTGGATGAAAAAAACCGGGATGTTGTTGCCGACCAGATCCCAGTTGCCTTCCTTGGTGTAGAACTTCACGGCAAACCCGCGCACGTCACGCGGTGTGTCGACCGAACCCGCGCCGCCTGCGACGGTTGATATGCGCGTAAATACGGGCGTCTTCACCCCTACTTCGGTAAGTATTCTGGCATGGGTGTATTGCTTCAACGAAGTGGTCAGCTCGAAGAATCCGTGCACGCCAGTCGCACGCGCGTGCACGATACGCTCGGGAATACGCTCGTGATCGAAATGGGTGATTTTTTCTCGGAGGATGAAATCCTCCAGCAGCGCAGGGCCGTGCGCATGGGCTTTGAGCGAGTTCTGATTGTCGGCAAGCGCGGCGCCCTGGTTGGTAGTGAGTGCGGGGTGCTTCCCGCCGACAATCTGGTGCAGTTCGCCGCCGGCACCGATTTTTGTGTCGCCGTTCGAGGCCGAATGCTTCGCCTTTCCTGAATTGCGCATGGTCTTTTCTTTGCTCATGATCGATCTCCTGATAAGTGACGTCGGTCTGCCGGCTATTGCCTCTTCACGTGTGTGACGCTGGGATGTCGGGTAGTGCTACATGGTTGCGGCAAGGTGCACCCTGTATTACCGCACCTTAAGCGCGCAGAGCAATCAGGTCTGTACGGAGGCGTACGTTAGTGGATTTTGGACCGACGAACCTTGATACCGACAGAGAGTCATTTTGTGGAATTGATGCATGGACAACCACAGGGCTTGAGTATCCGGGGAAACGGCCGGAACCGCTGAAGGAACAAGCCATGCCGCGTCAAATCGGCATCTTGCGGAATGCAGACCCATCGACTATGGTGAAATTGGAATAGCATCATTTCCGGTCGGAATATCCTTTCCCCCTTTCCCCATGCTGAATTGGTGGAAGAGAGCGTCATTTTCAACTCGTATCCAAGGAGAAGCCATGAAAGCCACTCAACCAGTGTTTCAATTCCTCGTGGGTCTGGCTCTGGCGTTGATGCTCGGCGCCGGAACCGCGTCTTACGCGGCGGACAACCCCGCACTGTGGAAGTATCAGGTGAAAGGCGATTTCAACACCGTGCTTGCCAGCCTCAAGACGGGCTTGGAGGCCAGGCAATTCCAGATCACCGGCGAGGAGAACATGTCCAAGGGACTGGAGAACAACAAGAAGGTGCTTGGTGAGGACAAGTGGAACACCATCGGCTTCCAGAACGTGACCGTAGTGCACTTCTGTTCGATAGTGTTCAATCATGAGGTGTACAACCTCAACATGGACCTGGCCATCCTCTGCCCGTTCAAGGTGGTGGTCTACAATATGAAGGCCAAGCCCGACCAGATCACGATCCTTACCACCCGCCCCACCTACCTTGTGGCCAAGGATCGGAACAAGAAAGTCAGGGAAGCGGGCAAGAAGATCGAG
The DNA here is from genome assembly GCA_035530335.1 of Sulfuriferula sp. GTDB lineage: Bacteria > Pseudomonadota > Gammaproteobacteria > Burkholderiales > Sulfuriferulaceae > Sulfuriferula. The sequence goes on from DATKUZ010000037.1 coordinate 72,408, forward strand.
GACCGGATTGTCACGGCCATCAAGGAATCGGTGCACTGATGTCCGCCGGGCTTTGCGGAGAGCCCGCCGCGAGAGCAACGGGCGGGCCTTATTCCAATCGCAGCGCTCGCACAAAGGGGCGCTTTTGTATTGGAATAGCGATTTGCCGACGCTTGCATTACACCACGATGGTATGCGTTCATTAAAATAATGAAGGACAAGGCATCCTAATATAGAATATGGCCCCGTGGCAGCCATGCGGTCGTTGTCGCTTCACTCACGCCCGGCTGATGATATTGTCGCAAACAGAGCTTTCCCCACTGGAAGCAAGACAACGAATGGCAAATGGAGAGCTTCATGGACAGCGAATGGATAGTTGATTGGAGCCAGAAGACCGCGACGCATACGGGGGGACTCAAGCTGCAGTTCATCAGGCAGGAGGAGTTCAACCGGAAATACGCAATCAGCCCGAGGGACGGCAGGTCGGCTGTCCACGAACCCGACGGGTGGATGCGGCTGGTGGTCGACGGAGTGAAGAGTGACCAGCCGGTAAACGTCACCGATATCCACGACCTGCTACTGGCGGGACAGGATGCCTTCCTGGAAGAAGCGCGCCGGCGGAAGCAAGACCAGAAAAACGCCGGATGAGCGCGCAGGCGGGACGCCCTGGCGGAGGCTCGATTCCAATACAAGATGTGACCCGTTAACCCCTCAAGCTGCCGCTTGTACCGATAGTCCAGCCGTGAGCAGGTGAACGCGCAGGCTACGATGGTGCAGGCCAGCCGTCAGCTAAACAGCGGCGCGCATTTGCCGCGCGGCTTCCACCATGTTCGCCAGCGCCGCTTCGGTCTCTGGCCAGGCGCGGGTTTTCAGGCCGCAATCCGGGTTGACCCAGAGGTTTTCCGCAGGCACCACCTCGGCGGCTTTTTTCAGCAGGCGCGTCATTTCTTCGGTGGATGGCACGCGTGGGCTGTGGATGTCGTAGACGCCGGGGCCGATTTCGTTGGGGTAGCTGAAATCGCCGAAGCCGCGCAGCAGTTCCATGTCCGAGCGCGAGGTCTCGATGGTGATCACGTCGGCATCGAGCGCGGCGATGGCGGGCAGGATGTCGTTGAATTCGGAATAGCACATGTGGGTGTGGATCTGCGTCTCGTCGCGCACGCCCGACGCCGAGATGCGGAATGCGCGCCCGGCCCAGTCCAGATACGCAGGCCAGTCGCCGCGGCGCAGCGGCAGGCCTTCGCGGATGGCGGGTTCGTCGATCTGGATGATGCCGATGCCGGCGGCTTCCAGGTCAATCACTTCATCGCGGATCGCCAGTGCGATTTGCAGCCCGGTGTCGCTGCGCGGCTGGTCGTCGCGCACGAACGACCATTGCAGGATGGTGACCGGGCCGGTGAGCATGCCCTTCATTGGCAGGTGGGTCAGGCTCTGCGCGTAGGCGGTCCACGCCACGGTCATCGGCATCGGGCGCGACACATCGCCGTAAATGAGCGGCGGCTTCACGCAGCGCGAACCATAGCTTTGCACCCAGCCGTTCCGGGTGAAGGCAAAGCCGGCCAGCTGCTCGCCGAAATATTCCACCATGTCGTTGCGCTCGGCCTCGCCGTGCACCAGCACGTCCAGCCCGAGGCCGACCTGTTTGTCCACCGCCAGTTTGATTTCGCGCTGCATCGCTTTGGTGTATTCCGCTGCGGTCAGCTCGCCGCGCTTGAAGGCGGCACGCGCAGCGCGGATTTCCCCGGTCTGCGGAAATGAACCGATGGTGGTGGTGGGGAACGCGGGCAGCTTGAAGCGCGCATGCTGTCTGGCCTGGCGCGCCTGGAATGGTGTGGCGCGCCGGTCGGCATCCTGTGGCAACGCGGCCAGGCGTGCCGCCACCGCCGGGTTGTGTACCCGCGGGCTGGCCCGGCGCGTGGCGGCAGCCGCACGGGATAAGGCAAAAGCGACGGCATGCCTCAGGTCGCTAGTTTCGGTGCCAATGGCCAGCGCCCGTTTTAGCGCGTCAAGCTCATTCAGCTTTTGCACTGCAAACGCCAGCCAGGAGCACAACTCGGCATCCAGCTGGTCTTCACTTGTCAGATCCACGGGAACATGTTGCAGCGAGCACGACGGTGCAATCCACAGCCGGTCGCCCAGTTTTGCATGCGCCGCTGCCACCAGCGCCAGCGTCTGGTCGAGATCGGCGCGCCAGATGTTGCGCCCGTCAATCGCGCCCAGCGACAGCACCTTGTAGTGCGGCAGGCGGTCGAGCACGGTGCTCAATTGATGCGGTGCGCGCACGGCATCAATATGCAGGCCCGCCACCGGCAGCGTGCAGGCCAGCACGGCGTTGTCGCCCAGCGCGCCGAAATAGGTGGCCAGCAGGATTTTCACTCCGGCGGCGTTGAGACGGTTGTAGGCGGGCTCGAACGCCAATTTCCAGGCAAGCGGCAAGTCCTGACACAGGATGGGTTCGTCCAGCTGTACCCATTCCACGCCCAGGTTCTTCAGGCGTACCAGGATTTCACCGTAGACCGGCAGCAGTTTGTCGAGCAACGCCAGGCGGTCGAAGCCGGCGGCCTTCTCCTTGCCCAGGAACAGGAAAGTGAGCGGGCCGACCAGTGTGACTTTGACCTTGTATCCCAGCGCCTGCGCTTCAGTCACTTCGTCGAACAGGCGTTCGGACGCCAGCCTGAAAACCGTATCCGCGGTGAATTCCGGCACCAGATAATGGTAATTGGTATCGAACCACTTGGTCATTTCCAGCGCCCAGGTGCCCTGATCGCCGCTTTCTGCATGGCCGCCGCAGCAGGATTTGGCCTCGCTCGCCACACCGCGCGCCTGGGTGAAATAACGCGCCAGTTCGGTTTCCTGTCCGCTAAAGCCGAAGCGCGCCGGCTCGCAGCCCAGCAGCTGTATGTGGTTGAGCACCTGATCGTAGTAGGCGAAATCCCCTACGGCAACGAAGTCCAGCCCGGCGTCGGCTTGCAGATGCCAGTGACGCGCGCGCAGTTCGCGGCCGGTGGCTTCCAGCGCGGCGGCATCGATCTCGCCGCGCCAGAATTTCTCCAGTGCGAATTTCAGTTCGCGATTTTTGCCGATGCGAGGGAAGCCCAGGGTGTGGATGGTGGTCATGATGGTCGGTCCGGATTGGAAAGTATCATGCATCATGCGATAAGCTGGTTTATGATACAAACGAGTAATTTTCCTGATTTGTATGAATATAACTAATACATGCTCACACTCAAGCATCTGCGCGTGATCGAAGCGCTGAACGAAACCGGCAGCCTGACCCGTGCGGCCACCCGTCTGCACCTGACCCAGTCGGCGCTGTCGCACCAGCTAGTCGCGCTGGAAGCGCACTACGGCGTGACGCTGTTCGAGCGCAGCCGGCCGCTGCGCGTCACCCCGGCCGGGGTGCGCCTGCTGCAGCTGGCGCAGGAAGTATTGCCGAAAATGGAAGCCGCCCGGCGCGACCTGGCGCGGCTGGCCGAAGACAACCAGCCGGGACGGCTGCGCATTGCGGTGGAGTGCCACACCTGCTACGACTGGCTGATGCCTGGCATGGACGCCTACCGCGCGCACTGGCCGGAGGTGGAGATGGATCTGGTGGGCGGGTTTCATACCGATCCGCTGGCATTGCTGGCGGAAGACAAGGCCGACCTGGTGATCGTGTCGGAAACGGCGCGCCACAAGGGCGTGACGTTCAGTCCGTTATTCCGCTACGAGATGCTGGCGCTGATGGCGACCGGCCACCCGCTGGCGGCCAGGGCGTATTTAACCGCGAAAGATTTTGCGCACGACCCGCTGGTGACCTATCCGGCGCCGGATCGCCTGCTCGACGTGGTGCGGCGCGTATTGAAGCCGGCCGGGGTCAACCCGGAGCGGCGCCTGGCCGAGCTTACCATCGCCATTGTGCAGCTCGTCGCCAGCCGCAAGGGACTGGCGGCGCTGCCTGCCTGGGCGGTACAGCCCTACCTGGAACGCGGCTACGTGGTGGCGCGGCCCATCGGCAAGAATGGCTTGTGGAGCGGACTCTACACGGCCGCGCGCGACAGCGACGCGACGCGGGCGTTTCACCGCGATTTTGTCGACACCCTGCGCGAGCAGGCGTTCATGACGCTGCCGGGGATCGAGCCGCTGGCGGGATTGCCTCACGCACGTTGACGCGATTCAACACCGGCAACGTAAAGGTAGGGGCGCGCCCTCACACAGCCTGTACGCCCTGTGGATGTTGTTCCCGACGGGGAGCGTTCCGCGGTCTATTGCAGGATGACAAACTGGTGCGGCGCAAGATTGAGTTGGGCGAAGCGGGCGCCGGACGGCGCTTCCCGCACCGTCACGCTGCCCGTGCCGCCGTGCAGAAAGTTCAGCGTGCTGCCGTTGGCGTGGAAGGCGGCATCGACGATCACGCAATCGTTGCGCGTCTGGTCGGATACATTGTAAGCCACCAGCACTTCCGATCCCCACAGCAGGCGCGAGAAGGCCAGGGTATAGGCCGTGCCGAACGGGAAGCCGAAATGTATGCCGTCCCCCGAGATTTGCCGGTAGTACATCCTTCCGAAACGAAGATGCGGCGTGCTGCGCATCACCCGGGCGATTTGTGCGATGGACCGGTAGATGTTGCAGTCCGTGTTGAGCAGGTTGCGGCTGGGTACCGCCGTATCGAACATCGCTTCCCGCATGTTGTTGTCGCTGCCTTGTCCTTCGAAGCCTTGTTCGGTTCCGTAGTAAATGCACGGCGTCCCCAGTGCGCAGAGCAGGAAACCGATGCCGCCGACGATCTGTGCATCGGGCGCCGGACCCGCGCCGTAGCGGCCGGGCTGCCAGAAGGAGTCGTGGTTGTCGACAAAGGTGACCAGGTAGCGTCCGATCTCACCGCGGTTCAGAGCGCGCAAGCGTTGGGCTTCGAGGCGGTTGAACAGCGTTTCCGGACCGGCAAGGCCCTTGAGCACATCGCGCAGCGGGCGGTGGTTCGGATCGTTGAACTTTCCTTCCGCCAGCGGGAAGTCAAGGACGGAATCGATGCCAAAGAACACGGTTTGATCGTTGCTCCGTGACGTGTTTTGGCCGATGTAGCGGTCGACGATGTCGTCGTCCGGCACTGCCAGTTCGCCGAACAAAAAGAACCCGCGCTTGCCCAGGGAATAAGCGAACTCGCGGATGTTGGAACAAAAACGCGAACTGGCCAGGGCGCCCATATGCTTGATCGCGTCCACGCGGAAGCCGTCCAGGTCGGCTTCCCTGATCCAATAGGCGTGGATCCTGATCAGGGCGTTGATGACCTCGGAGCCGATTGGGTCGTCGTCGTTGGCGTAATCCTTGAGGCCTGCCATATCACCGTTCTGGTTCTGCGGCGGGTTGTCGTAGTCGCTCATATTGCCTTTGCGGTGGTAGTAGTCCGGGTTGCGCAGCTCCGTGGGGAAGGGCTTTTGCGCGTCGCGCCAATCGCCGAACGGGAAGCGCTGGTCATTGGCGTAGTTGTAGCTGAATCCGCCGGGGTAGAACCAGTTATCCCCGGAATGGTTGATGACCACATCGAGGATGATGCGGATCGGGTGCGGGCGACCGTCCTTCTGGTAGTTATGCGCCGCTTCAACGAGGTCGATCAGATCCTGTTTGGTGCCAAAGCGCGGATCGATGTCGAGATAGTTGTTGATGTTGTAGCCGTGATACGCGCCATCGTTGTTGCCGAATACCGGCGAGAGCCAGATCGCCGTGCAGCCCAGGCCGGCAATATAGTCCAGGTTCCGGGTAATACCCTTGATCTTGCCGCCGTAGAATTGATTATCGGCGGGCGTCACGCCCTTGCACCGACTCGGCCCAGGCACGGGCTGGCGCGGTGTATCGTCGTGAAACCGGTCCACCATCAGGAAATAGATAAATTCTTCGCGCCATTCGCGCTCGATGTTGAGATAACGCTTTCCCGGTATGGGAGCGAGTTCGATTTCACTGAGTGACTTGGGCTGTGGCATCGCGATTTACTCCCTTGCTGTTTGGTGCGGGTTGGCGCGACCAAATAAAATTCAGCGTAGTACATTTTCGCTGCGGTGTTCATGGGAGCGAATCTGTCAAAGGGAACAGGCAGGAGTTATAACTGTTTGACGGGTGGGAGCCGTATGCAGTAACGCCGCAAAATGCGTATACCCGGAATTTCTACATGTAATGCGCACATGCCTTGCTGACTCGATGGCTCGGATCGAAGAAAAAAACCTCGGCAGCCATGCCGCGAGCACCCTGGTAGTAAAGGGTGATGCTTTCCGCGCCGACCAGGGTTGATACCAGCTCGAAGTGAAGGGTGGGATTGAGTTGCAACGCCTTGGCCCAGTAGGCGCGAACCGATTCCTTGCCTTTGAGAATGCCGGAAAGCTCGCCTGCGATCTGTGCAATGTAAGGGGAGGACATTTCGAAATCGTCGGTGTAATGCGACAGGATCCGGTCCAGGTCATGGCTATTCCATGCATCGATCCATTCGGCTGCGAAATGGTCTGCAAAGTCTTTGCTGAGCATGCGATTCCTCACGCGTGAATTCAGTAACCGGCAGAGCGGCTCTGCCGGGCATTCCTTAGCCAGAGGATGCTGTTATTCCAGACATCAGCTGGCCAGGTGCGCACATCAATCTGTGACTGGTACACCATACATTTCCACGATGCGTTTGTCCTGGTCCTGCGCAGAGAAACTCTCCCACTCGATATCGTTTACATCGACTGTGCTGGAGAACCCCTGTACGGCATCGTCCTCGAAGCCGACATGCCTCAATTTCCCCGCACACTCCGGCATTTCGCTGATGGAGAAATTGAGCAAATCGGTACGCCACATCGCATACTTGCCCGCAACCACTGCGTTGGGATGCTGGCCCAGACGTGTGCTGTAATCAGCGATGGATGCCTGGAGATCACGCACTGCAAGTGAGATATGGAAGCGTTTCATCCTGTCGCCTTTCTTATCTCCGAGCTGTGGCGAATGCAACTCAGCACCGCCTTGAGCGACGCGCTAACGGTGTCGTGATCGAACGCGGCGCCGGCCACGCGCTGGCCGTTGATGTTGAGCTGGATGTAGGCCACGGCTTCGGCATCGGTGCCGCTGCCGATGGCGTGTTCGCTGTAATCCACCACGTTGATGTGCTGGCCGCTGTGGCGCATCCAGCCCTGTACGAAAGCCGAAATGGCGCCTTCGCCGTGCCCCTGTATCAGCCGGGTCTGGCCGTCCACCTCGATCTGCGCAGCGAGGCTGTCCTGGCCGCCAGTACGGTCCAGGCGGTAGCCCTTGAGGCTGACGCGGGCCTGGTCGTTGACGAAAGTTTCCATGAACAGCGCATGAATGCGCGCGCTGTCCACTTCGCCGCCGTCGGCTTCGCTGGCGCGCTGCACCGCTTGCGCCAGTTCCACCTGCATCCAGCGCGGCAGGTTGAGGCCGTAATCGCGCTCCATCACGAATGCCACGCCGCCCTTGCCGGACTGGCTGTTGACGCGGATCACCGCCTGATAATCGCGCCCGATGTCGTGCGGGTCAATGGGTAGATAGGCAACCTGCCAGGGCGCGTCCGGCTGCTGCAGGTGCACGCATTTGCGGATGGCGTCCTGATGGCTGCCGGAAAACGCGGTGTACACCAGTTCGCCCACCCACGGATGGCGCGGGTGCACGGGCAGCGCGGTGCACGCGGTGGCGACCTGGATGATCTCGTCGGGGTTGGACAGGTCGAGTTCGGGGGCGATGCCCTGGCTGTACAGGTTCATCGCCATGGTGACGATGTCCATGTTGCCGGTGCGCTCGCCGTTGCCGAGCAGGGTGCCTTCGACGCGATCGGCACCGGCCAGCACGCCCAGCTCGGCGGCCGCCACCGCACAGCCGCGATCGTTGTGGGTATGCAGCGAAAGAATGATGCTGTCGCGCCGGCTGATATGGGTGGCGAAATATTCCACCTGGTCGGCGAAGATATTCGGCGTGCTGCTCTCCACGGTGGACGGCAGATTGATGATGCACGGCTGCGCGGGCGTGGGCTGCCAGACGTCCAGTACCGCCTCGCAGATTTCCACCGCGTAATCCATTTCGGTGTTGGAGAAGCTCTCCGGCGAATACTGGAACGTCCACGCGGTGGCCGGGTATTTCTGCGCCTCGCGCCTGACCCATTCGGCACCCTGACGCGCAATTGCGGTGACGCCGTCGCGATCCAGTCCGAACACGCGTTCGCGCTGCACCGGCGAGGTGGAGTTGTAAACGTGGACAATCGCGCGTTTTGCCCCTTTGAGCGCCTCGAAGGTGCGTGCGATCAAGGCCTCCCGCGCCTGCACCAGCACCTGGATGGTGACGTCGTCGGGAATCGCGTGCGCCTCGATCAGCCAGCGCACGAAGTCGAAGTCGGGCTGGCTGGCAGCCGGGAAACCGACTTCGATTTCCTTGAATCCAAGCTTGACCAGGAGTGCCCACAGCCGCTGTTTTTGCGCCACGTTCATCGGCTCCAGCAGCGCCTGATTGCCGTCGCGCAGGTCCACGCTGCACCAGCGCGGCGCGGCGCTGAGGGTGCGGTCCGGCCACTGGCGGTCACGCATCTGCGGTGTCGGGGTAGGGCGGTATTTGCGGTGGTCAAACGTGCTCATGGTGCGGCTCCTGGTCGGGTTGAGGTAGATCGGCGCGGCCGTGGTGGGGCATGCGCGGTGCAGGCTTTTTGGGCTGCGCTGGAGTGCCCACGGGTAGTGGACAGGAAGAATATTAGGCCAAAGCAGGCGGCATGTGCTTGCGTATTAGGTTGTTGGAAACATATATAGGGCAATATTATTGCTTGAATAATGATATTGTAAGAATTATATTGTTGTATCAGGCATGCGGAGGCGAATCATGGAATTGGACCGTTACGACCGTCAGCTGCTTGCGGTGCTGCAGCAGGAAGGGCGCATCAGCAACCAGGAACTGGCCGAGCGCATCGGCCTGTCACCCTCGCCGTGCCTGCGCCGCGTGCGCGCGCTGGAAGAAGCCGGGCTGATTACCGGCTACCACGCCGTGCTCGACGCCAAAAAGCTGGGGCTTAGCCTGCTGGCGCTGATTCATATCTCGATGGATCGGCACACGCCGGAGCGTTTTGCCAATTTCGAGGCGAAGGTGAGCGCGTTGCCTGAAGTGCTGGAATGCCTGCTGATTACCGGCCAGGACGCCGACTACCAGCTCAAGGTCATCGTGCGCGACATGGATGCGTATCAGGCCTTGTTGCTTGAGCAGATCACCCGCATCGAGGGCGTGAGCGGGGTGCATTCGAGCTTTGTCCTGCGCCGGGTGGTTGATAAAAGCGCGCTGCCGATACTTTGACGGACGTGCCACAGAGAACACGGAGATCACAGAGACTATGCGGTTTACCGGCTTGGGTGGTTCGTGGTCGTTCAGCAAAATCAATGCACAGATTCGCGCGCTAAAAAGCAAAATACGAAACGGATTTCCCGCTTTTCTCTGCGCACTCTGTGTTCTCTGTGGCAGAGGGTTTATAACCAATGCAGTTTCAAAAGCGGCTTGTATCCATCTGCTACAGTCACCATATTCATTGTGAACAACGCAAGGAGCATTGATCGTGGACAGCAACACCGACACCACCGGACAGTCAGCGCTCGACAGCATCCATCACCTCGCTATCGTCGTCACCGATGTAGCGGCGTCGGTGCGCTGGTATCAGGAAAATTTCGCCTGCCGGGTGGCGTATCAGGATGCGACCTGGGCGCTGCTGAAATTCGCCAATACCAGCATGGCGCTGGTCATTCCTGCGCAGCACCCGCCGCATATCGGCATCCAGGTGGACGACGCAGCGCGCTTTGGCCCGCTGACCACGCACCGCGACGGCACGCGCTCGGTGTATGTGAATGACCCGGATGGCAATGCGCTGGAGATGATGGCGCGCGACTGATCCGGTTTAGTCGAACACCACCGTCTTGTTGGCATACAGCAGCACGCGGTTTTCGATATGCCAGCGCACCGCGCGCGACAGCACGATTTTTTCCAGGTCGGTGCCGCGCCGGATCAGGTCATCCAGCGAATCGCGGTGCGAGATGCGCGCCACGTCCTGCTCGATGATGGGGCCGTCGTCGAGTGCTTCGGTGACGTAATGACTGGTCGCGCCGATCAGCTTCACCCCGCGTTCGAACGCCCGGTGGTAGGGGCGCGCGCCGTGGAACGCGGGCAGGAACGAGTGGTGAATGTTGATGATGCGGCTCGGATAGTGGCGGATGAAATCCGCCGACAGCACCTGCATGTAACGCGCCAGCACGATGAAATCGATATGATGGTGGCGCAACAGGGCAAGCTGGGTTTTCTCCGCATCCGCCTTGTCCTCCCGGCTCACCGCAATGTGCTGGAACGGCACCTGGTAGGCCTCGGCCAGCCATTGCGTGTCGGTGTGATTGCTCAGTATCAGCGGGATGTCGCAGTTGAGTTCGCCAGCCTGGTAACGGTACAGCAGGTCGGCCAGGCAGTGGTCGTAACGCGATACGAAAATCGCCAGGCGGGGACGGTAGGCCGAGCGCGCCAGCCGCCATTGCATCTGGAAACGCGCGGCGATCCCGGAAAATTCCGGCTCGAAATCATTCAGGTCCAGGTCGAATCCGGCCAGATCCCATTCCACGCGCATCAGGAACAGTTTCAGTTCGGCATCCTGATGCTGGTCGGCGTGCAGGATATTGGCGTTGTGCTGGTACAAAAAATCGGCAATCGCGGCGACCAGCCCTTTCTGGTCGGGGCAGCTGATGAGCAGGATGGCGGAGTTTTTAGCGGTCATGGCGGATCCCTTTTCAGCATCATAGCCAGACTGGCCGGCGAACTGCAACCAGTGAAAAAATCTATTCGCTTGATTCCAAAGCAATTCACCAGAAAGCACCCGGAAAAGCACAAATTTGTCCTTGCAGTATGCCCTCAGGATTACTACAATTTGTTACGTTGTTGCCAGCGAGACACTATATGTTGTGGGTAACCCATTGCAGAAGCTGTGCATAACCTGTTCGTAACCATAACCAATTCCAAGGAGACGCCCCATGCAGCTTGCCACTCCCATTTCTTCCGATAGCCCGATGCGCAAACCTTCAGAAGGCAGCGCTGCGCCAGCGCAGCCCGCATCCTACGGCGACTACAAAATCATTCGGCGCAATGGTGCAGTGGTGAGTTTCGAGCCGTCCAAGATCGCTGTGGCGATGACCAAGGCGTTCATCGCCGTGCACGGCGGCCAGGCTGCGGCGTCGGCGCGTATCCGCGAAATGGTGGACGGCCTGACCAATGCGGTGGTGCAGGCGCTGATCCGGCGCCAGCCGCACGGCGGCACTTTCCATATCGAGGACATCCAGGATCAGGTCGAGCTGTCGCTGATGCGTTCCGGCGAGCATGAAGTGGCGCGTGCCTACGTGCTGTATCGCGAAAAACGCAACCAGGAGCGCGCCGCGCACAAGGCCGAAGGCACGCAAGAGCACACCCTCAGCGTGACCGAAGACGGCGTGCGCAAGCCGCTGGACATGGCCGCGCTGAATGCGCTGGTGGTCACCGCCTGTGCAGGCCTGGGCGCCGAAGTCAGCCCCGAGCCCATCCTGCAGACCGTGTTGCGCGACCTGTACGACGGCGTGCCCATGGCCGAAGTGGAAAAAGCCCTGGTGCTGGCGGCGCGTGCCGGCATCGAACAGGACCCCGGCTACGCCTTTGTCAGCGCGCGGCTGCTGCTCAACTCGATCCGCCACGAGGTGCTCGGACGCACCGTGCTGCAGGCGGACATGGCCGGCGTGTATGCGGAATATTTCGCCAGCTATATCAAAAAAGGCATCCAGGCCGAACTGCTGGACGAGCGTCTCGCCCAGTTCGACCTGGTGCGTCTTGGGCAGGCACTGGACGCCGAGCGCGATCTGAAATTCGGCTACCTCGGCCTGCAGACCCTGTACGACCGCTACTTCCTGCATATCGAAGAGCGCCGCATCGAACTGCCGCAGGCGTTCTTCATGCGCGTGGCGATGGGGCTGGCGCTGAACGAGATCGACCGCGAAGCGCGCGCCATCGAGTTCTACCAGGTGCTGTCCAATTTCGACTTCATGTCCAGCACGCCCACGCTGTTCAACGCCGGCACCCAGCACAGCCAGCTGTCTTCCTGCTACCTGACGACCGTGACCGACGACCTCGACGGCATCTACCAGGCGATCAAGGAAAACGCCATGCTGCAGAAATATGCGGGTGGCCTGGGCAACGACTGGACCCCGGTGCGCGCACTGGGCAGCCGCATCAAGGGTACCAACGGCAAGTCGCAAGGCGTGGTGCCGTTCCTGAAAGTGGTCAACGACACCGCGGTGGCGGTGAACCAGGGCGGCAAGCGCAAGGGCGCGGTGTGCGCCTACCTGGAAACCTGGCACCTGGACATCGAGGAGTTCCTCGAGCTGCGCAAGAACACCGGCGACGACCGCCGCCGCACCCACGACATGAATACCGCCAACTGGATTCCCGACCTGTTCATGAAGCGGGTGATGGAAAACGCCGAGTGGACCCTGTTCAGCCCGTCCGACGTGCCCGACCTGCACGACAAATACGGCCGCGCGTTCGAGGAAGCCTACACGGCCCACGAAGCCAGAACCGTCAGCGGCGACATCAAGTATTTCAAGCGCGTGCCCGCCACCCAGCTGTGGCGCAAGATGCTGTCCATGCTGTTCGAGACCGGCCATCCGTGGATCACCTTCAAGGACCCGTGCAACATCCGCAGCCCGCAGAGCCACGTCGGCGTGGTGCACAGTTCCAATCTGTGCACCGAGATCACGCTGAATACCTCCGACACCGAAATCGCCGTGTGCAACCTCGGTTCGGTCAATCTGGTCGCGCACCTCAAGGACGACGGCCAGGGCGGCAAAACCCTGGACCTGGAAAAACTGCAGCGCACCATCCACACCGCCATGCGCATGCTCGACAACGTGGTGGACGTGAACTTCTACGCGGTCGGCAAGGCGCGCAATTCCAACCTGCAGCATCGCCCGGTGGGGCTGGGCATCATGGGTTTCCAGGATTGCCTGCACGAAATGCGCGTGCCCTACGCCAGTGACGCCGCCGTGGAATTCGCCGACCGCTCCATGGAAGCGGTGTGCTACTACGCCTACTGGGCTTCCACCGAACTGGCCGGCGAGCGCGGCCGCTATTCCAGCTTCACCGGCAGCCTGTGGGACCGCGGCATCCTGCCGCAGGACTCGCTCAAGCTGCTGGGTGCGGAACGCGGCGGCTACCTGGAAGTGGATGAATCCAGCACCCTCGACTGGGACGCGCTGCGCGCCCGCATCAGGCAGCACGGCATGCGCAACTCCAACTGCGTGGCGATTGCGCCCACCGCGACCATCGCCAACATCGTCGGTGTGTCGGCCAGCATCGAGCCCACCTACCAGAACATCTACGTGAAATCCAACCTGTCGGGCGAATTCACCATGTCCAACCAGTACCTGGTGAAAGACCTCAAGGCGCTGAAGCTGTGGGACGAAGTGATGGTGGGCGACATCAAATACTTCGACGGTTCGCTGGCCCGCATCGACCGCATCCCGGCCGAGCTGCGCGCGCTGTACGCCACCGCGTTCGAGATGGAAACCAGCTGGCTGGTGGAAGCCGCCTCGCGCCGCCAGAAGTGGATCGACCAGGCGCAGAGCCTGAACATCTACATGGCCGGCGCGTCCGGCAAGAAGCTCGACGAAACCTACAAGCTGGCGTGGCTGCGCGGCCTCAAGACCACCTACTACCTGCGCACGCTGGGCGCCACCAGCGCCGAGAAATCCACCGGCAAGGGCGGCGAGCTCAACGCGGTGAGCTCCGGCGGCGGTGCCAGCAGCCATCAGGGCGCAGCCATGGAACCGGCCACCGAGGTCAAGTTCTGCGCGATTGATGATCCCACTTGCGAGTCGTGCCAGTAGAAGCCATTCATAAACCTACTGCGCTTGGTATTTTGGCGTTGGGCGGTGCTCGGAATCCTCATGTACTGGAGTACATTCCGGTTCCTGTGCTCCGTCCGCCCCCAAACTACCGGCGCTCGCTACGGTTTCTAAACGGCTTCGATATTGCGAAATTAATTGATCTATGCAGGGGAACCCCGCATCCCCGCCCCGGACAAACAAATGAAGGAGAACCATCACCATGCTGAGCTTTGAAGACACTTTTGCCAGCCCCGCACTGCAACCCGTCATGCCCGGCATGAAGTCCGCCGCCGCGCCGGTCGAACCTGCCGCCGCCGCGCGCCGCGTGCGCGCTGAAGACAAGCGCATCATCAACGGCACCGCCGACGTCAACCAGCTGGTGCCGTTCAAATACAAATGGGCATGGGACAAATACCTGTCCGGCTGCGCCAACCACTGGATGCCGCAGGAAATCAACATGAGCCGCGACATCGCGCAGTGGAAGGACCCCAATGCGCTGACCGAGGACGAGCGCCGCATCGTCAAGCGCAACCTGGGCTTCTTCGTCACCGCCGACAGCCTCGCCGCCAACAACATCGTGCTCGGCACCTACCGCCACATCACCGCGCCCGAGTGCCGCCAGTACCTGCTGCGCCAGGCGTTCGAAGAAGCCATCCACACCCACGCCTACCAGTACATCGTGGAGTCGCTGGGCCTCGACGAAGGCGAAATCTTCAACGCCTACCACGAGGTGCAAAGCATCCGCGACAAGGACGACTTCCTGATCCCGTTCATCGAGACGCTGACCGACCCCGAGTTCAAGACCGGCACGCCGGAGAACGACCAGAAGCTGCTGAAAAGCCTGATCGTGTTCGCCTGCATCATGGAAGGCCTGTTCTTCTACGTCGGCTTCGCGCAGATCCTCGCGCTGGGACGCCAGAACAAGATGACCGGCGCTGCCGAGCAGTATCAGTACATCCTGCGCGACGAGTCCATGCACTGCAATTTCGGCATCGACCTGATCAACACCATCAAGCTGGAAAATCCGCACCTGTGGACGCCGGAATTCCGCGAGGAAATCCGCGTGCTGATGCAAAAGGGTGTGGAGCTGGAATACCGCTACGCCGAGGACACCATGCCGCGCGGCGTGCTGGGGTTGAACGCCAGCATGTTCAAGGAATACCTGCGCTTCATCGCCAACCGGCGTTGCCAGCAGATCGGGCTGGATGAGCTGTATCCGAATGCCAGCAATCCGTTCCCGTGGATGAGCGAGATGATCGATTTGAAGAAGGAGAAGAACTTCTTTGAGACTCGGGTTACGGAGTATCAGACGGGTGGGGCGTTGAGCTGGGATTAATGGGGGATTATTGTGGTTTCCTGAGTTGAATAGTTGGGTAATTGAAGTGCGGAAGTGAAATACAACGACGGGTGCTAATTAGTAACATGATAATTTAATATAAGGAGTTGACATGAGCGGCAATAAGGATAGTAACAACCTCTTTGTAGAGCGGCGTCCGGGTGGCGATTATGCTGTTCGAAAACCAAATGCTGAAAGGGCTAGTGCAGTTGCGCCAACTCAGGCGGAAGCAATTGAGCGAGCGAAAGAAATAAACCCCAATGCTGCTGTTCATGTTGAACGAGTTAGAAATACAACGATTGGAAAACCCGATCAATGGCGGAAACCATAAAGTCAATTAAATATTGGAAATACGGGGTCAGCTCTTGCATAGATGTGTGAACCGCGCAAGTGCTACTTCTAGGTCCGACGCAGTTAATGAATGATTGCGAGACCTGATCCCGTTGTTATCAATTTTAAGAAGGAGAAAACATTTTTGAGACTCGGGTGACGGAAGTATCAGAAGAAAAAATAAATAGCAAAATAATAATAGACCCAATGAAGAATAATAGGGGGCAGACCACGGTTTACGAGGGCACCAAAGAGTTCGCCCGTTCAGAAATCAGGTGTCAGTTCGAAGCATAATGGTGGCTTGTCCCCTATTACGCTATTACGGGGAGCCAAAAGAAAGGACATCGAAAGAGTTCTTTGGCTAAATCTGTAAATTTCGATAAAGATATGACGTGGGTCGACCTGGACGATGGACGGAAGCTGGGTGTGCCGCTTGCCCTGTTTTCCGCGCCTGCGTAGTGCTGAACCGGAACAACTGTCGCGTTATGAAATCAGAGGGGGTGGGACAGGGCTGCATTGGGATGCGCTGGATGAAGATATCAGCGTAGAGTATTTATTATTGGGCGTCGGGGATAGGACGCATGTCAATAAAGCTGCGGCCTGAAGTGCCCGAATATGTTATTGCAAGACTTGACACCACTTCCTCCGCGCTGGACATGACCTCGAGTTTTCCCAAACACATTAGATTCCAAAATCCAACTACTATCCGAGCAAAGTCATATGAATTACGACAATCCAGCAGCGAGATTGCTATCACTGATTGAAGAAGGACAGAAAAAGAACCAGAGTACGAACTGTCGCGCTGTGTGGCAAGAGCTCCTCGAGGTCGATGACAATAATCCGCTCTTAATGTCTCGTTTAGGGAAAGCTATGGAGTTACCAGAGCTAATAATCAAGGCTTTGGTGGAAGAATACCCTCAACAAGGAAATACATGGTCGCACTGGGAGGGACAAGTCAATGCCGCATTTATGTCGCAGAATCTTAATGCTACATGGGCTTCGTTTAGTAGTCTTATCGATCAACATACCGTTACATATTTACGGCTCGCGTCGGACTTGCTCCAAGCAAAATCAAACACAAAACTGATAGCTGATGACGAATTGCTTGGAACAAGAGCAGAGCTTGATGCTGTATATAAAGAAGTTCTTGGATCTAACCTGGCAGATGAGGTTAAAAAATACCTGATTAGAAATTTACGCAAACTAATTCTTTCTATTGATGAGTATAAATTAACAGGGGCACTACCTTTGTTGGATGCAATAGAAACGACAATTGGCCACGCCCATCTTGATAAAGAATATCAGCACTTCCTGCGAGATACAGCGCTAGGAAAGAGGCTTTTAGATACATTGGGGGCTATGGCAAACATTGTCACTGTTGCAATTGGAATTCCCCAATTAAGTCAAGCAATTATATTGCTATCACGCTAAGAAATACGTAAGCAACTCGGGATCGGGTCTTGCATTAACACATACCAAAGCTGATTGGCGCGTCTATGCGACGTGTATCGCTTGAACATGGTTTGCCGGGGGTAGCCCGGCGGCTAGTCACCTTTTCTTGTGTGGCCAAGAAAAGGTAACCCAAAAGAAGGCCACCCCACTACGCCGCCCCTTCGGGGTGCCTTCGTCTGAACCGCTCAGACGGGGGCTGCGCAACTCGCCCTGGCAGCTTGCACAAACCGCAAGCTGCTGCGGAGCTCAAACAGTGCTCGCCTATACCTCCCGCCCGACCGGCTCAGACGAAGCGGCGCAGCAGGGGAAATTTCAAAGAACCTTGAGTCACGCGCGTTGCGCGTGTTGTTTTGTCTTGGACTGTCCGGGCTTTGCCCGGACAGGGGGGCGGTTTTGAATCTGGTTTTTGGTCGTTCCCCTTTTCCGTCGCCGAGTAGCGCAGCCGAGCCGGGGGAAGTCGGCGAGGACTGTCTGAGGCCGTAGGCCGAGTTCCGCAGCCGCCCGGCTTGGCGAGCAACGCAGGGAACCCCGAAGGGGCGGGGGAATGGGGTGCCCTTTTCTTTGGTGCCTTTCTTTTGGGCAAGCAAAAGAAAGATACCAGCCGCCGGGCTGCCCCCGGCACTCAAACATCGCGCGAAGCGCGTCTAATGTCGCAGCTGCTTGTCGAAGAACGCGATGGTCCGCTGCCAGGCAAGTTTTGCAGCCTCGGGGTTATAACCGAGTGGCGGCAAGTTCCTGGAGTCGGATTCTTCGTTGGCGAAGGCATGTTTGGCATCGTAGCGGTAGAACTCATAGCCGACGCCGGCCTGCTTCAGTTTCTCTTCCAGCGCGTCGACACCGCTGATGGCGAAGAACTGGTCGCGGGTGCCCCAGTGGCCGAGCATTGGCGCCTTGATCTTGCCGGCGTCCACGTATTCGAGCGGTGGATAGCCGTACCAGGTGGTGTTGGCATCGCTCTCGGCAACGAACACGGCCGCGAGTACCGTCAGTGCGCCGCCCATGCAGTAGCCGTTCACGCCGACCCTGGGGCTGCCAGTATTCTTGAGGTATTGGACCGCGCCGCGAATGTCCTGGCCCGCCGCATCACCGAAGTCGAGGTCCTTCATCAGATGTTCGGCCTCGGCCGCATCCAGCGTCAGCTTGCCGCGAAACAGATCGGGTACCAGCACGCGATAACCGGCCGCGGCAAATTGGTCCGCAACGCCTTTGATCTGGTCGTTCAGACCCCACCACTCCTGGATCACCACGATCCCCGGCGCGCTGCTACCCTGCGCAGGCTCAACCATATAGCCTTTGGCATCCTGACCGTCCGGTCGTTTGAAACTGATTAGTTCACCCATGACATTCTCCTGGTTAATTACGTGGATAGGCAGAAACCTGCCGCGCGACTGACCTGAACAGAAGTTTCGTGAATATTGGTGATCAGAGTGACTCCAGACAGACAGGTAGGTTCAACCGTATGCAGGCACGGTGCATGAACGTTGCGCGTTGTTTCAATGTGCGGTGGTTGCAGCGTCAGAAGCCCTCCGGAACGATTTTGCCACGTGACTTGCCGCACAACCTCGGGGTCAGGTTTTGCCTTTTGCGGCAAGACCTGACCCCGAGATCGTTCGCCCTTTATCCTCATTTTGCTGATTGATGTGTAGCGCCCAGAACAGCGCCGACCGTCACCAGCACGACGCCGGCTATGGTCACGGCATCGAGGGATTCCCTCAGCAAGGGTACGGCGGCGACTGCCGAGATACCAGGAACCATGGCCAACATGAGGGTTGCCCGCTGCGTTCCGATGTTATGTATGGCGTAGGCGAAGAGCAAACCGGCAATCGAGGCAGCCAGGATGCCTTGATAAACGCCTTGCCACAGAATGAAGGACAGGGGAACGGTGGTGATGGCCTTGGGCAGAAACAGGAGATAAACAGGCGTGTAGCAAGCCATTGAAATCACGGCGACACCGATCGTTGCTTCGAGGGGCGAGACATGCCAATGCTTGAGCAACAAGCCAAAGCTGGCATAGCAGATTGCGGCAAGGAGAAAGAACACATCCCCCACCCATTGATGGGCGGGCGCCCCGGAAAATTGACCAAAGCTGTGGATGCCAATCAACACGATCCCCAAACCTGCGACCAGCAGGGCGAATTCAGACCGGATGCCAGGGCGGTGCCCGAGTATGAGCCAGGCAATCAACGCAGTCGCAAATGGAATGCCGCCGTTGACCAGAATGCCCGCATGGGCGGTCGGCGCAAGTGAAAAGCCCGAATAAACGAATAACCCGTAACTCATGCCGCCAAACGCGGCCAGCACGGCCAGTCGCTGCCACTTGAGGCGTCGCCATCGGGTCAACACAAACGGAAGACACACGATTCCCGAGAAGACGAAACGTATGGCAGCCATGTCATAGGGCGTAAGCGGGCTGCGTCCACCCAGCCGGGAGACGATGTTGAACCCGGACCAGATCATGATGACCGCAGCCGCAGCCGCAAAGCCTTTGAATAGGTGGAGACGGTGGGCCGGAAGAGGGTGGCCTTCATCTGTCATGTGATGTGATTCCTGGATAAGCGGTACCGCTCACATTACCACTGAAAACTCAATCCATCGCGTCGTGAACCAGGGCGGCACGGGTACCGTGGACGCGCCGCAAGGTCGACTCGCGCCACTTTCCGCAGGAAATAGACCGTCGCGCGGGCAACCAGGGCATCGACGTGGCTCAGCATGTGGATCTGCTGATCGGCGTGGCGCCCGCCATCAACCTGGAGTGGATACAGAAGATCCACCGCGACTGCGAAAAGGGCACCTGCTCGCCCCAGGGCATCAAGAACAGATCAGGGATGCGTGTACCCCAACACCAACAGCAGCAGCGCCGATAGGGCCATGGCCGCGTGGAGGCTGACGCCAATCATCGGCGGTGGCGAGCGATGTTCGTGATTACCCATGCGCAGGGCCAGAAGAACCAACCCGCCGAACAGCGCCAGAATAAACAGCAGCGCTGCATCGTTGTACAACACATGAATGGGACTGCTGAAGATATGTCTTCCCAACACGATCAGGCCCAGTAGGGCGACGCCGGCGTGCCCCGCTACCAAGGCCCGGGAGCCCCGTCGATAGCGCACGCCCAAAACCACGAGCCACAGGCCAAGCACGGCCGCCAGACTAAACAGAACGATTGTGGCAAGGATCATGCGTTTTCCCGGATCAAAGAATAGCGATACAACGTTAAATCCGGCCGGATGACTGGGTCGGTTTTGCATTAACACATACTAAAGCTGATTGACGCGTCCATGCGATGCGCATTGCTTGAATATAGTTCGCCGGGGGTAGCCCGGCGGCTAGTCACCTTTTCTTGTGTGGCCAAGAAAAGGTAACCCAAAAGAAGGCCACCCCACTACGCCGCCCCTTCGGGGTGCCTTCGTCTGAACCACTCAGACGGGGGCTGCGCAACTCGCCTTGACAGCTTGCACAAACCGCAAGCTGCTGCGGAGCTCGAGCAGTGCTCGCCTGAAACTCCCGCCTGCCCGGTTCAGACGAAGCGGCGCAGAAGGGGAATTTCAAAGAATGTTGAGTCACGCGCGTTGCGCGTGGTGTTTTTTGTTCCCCTTTTCCGCAGCCGCCCGGCCTGGCGAGCAACGCAGGGAACCCCGCAGGGGCGGCGGAATGGGGTGCCTTTCTCTTGGGCAAGCAACAGAAAGATACCCGCCGCCGGGCTGCCCCCGGCAAGCAAACATTGGCACGTCGGATGGAAGGCTACGAAAAGGGCAGCAAGGAAATTTCAGGCTAAGCCCTGCTTGGACGCATAATTACAACATCAGGCTTCAATCTCATTAACGAATCAGAAAAGTGACGCAACATGACCCCATTACCGAAATGTCCAAAATGCAATTCAGAATACACATACGAGGACGGCACGATGTACGTTTGCCCGGAATGCGCGCATGAGTGGTCGAAAGATGCGGTCACCGAGGGTGCGGATGCGCCACGCGTGGTGAAGGATGCTTATGGGACTGTGCTGCAGGACGGTGACGCGGTGACGGTGATCAAGGATCTGAAGGTCAAGGGTTCGTCGTCTGTGGTTAAAGTGGGTACCAAGGTAAAAAGCATCCGCCTGGTCGAGGGTGACCATGACATCGACTGCAAGATTGATGGCATTGGTGCCATGCAGTTGAAATCGGAGTTTGTCAAAAAGGCCTAGCCAAGTCAGCACCTGCCGCAGCGGCGTCCGGATACACCTTGTTACACTTTCGCTTATCTTTGAAATTCAAGGGATACATCTGCCCTTCAGTATGCGTTTCATGCCGTACCGGTTTCGGGCCGGCATTTTATTCACGACTCTGAAGGAGATCGCAATGAAATTGATACAAGGTTCTTTTGCCAAACGTGCCCTGATGGTGGGTTTGATTGCCGGCAGCGGCATTCTGGCGGCATCGGCTTTTGCCGTGTCTGCAGGCAAGGGGGGCTGCGAAGCCGGACACGGGCAAATGGTCCACGCCAAGTGGGAAGAGCATCGTGCCGAGCACCTGTCTCAACTGAAGGAAAAGCTCAAGCTGAAGCCCGCGCAAGAGGCGGCATGGAATGCCTTTGCCAAGGCCAGCCAGCCCGGAATGCGTCCTGCGGAGGCGGAGCGGCAGGCTCAGCGCGGCGAGTTTGCCAAGCTGCATACGCCGGAACGCCTGGACAAGATGCTCGCCATGTCGGATTTGCGTCGCGCCCGGATGGTTGAGCGTACCCAGGCAATCAAGACCTTCTATGCCCAGCTGACCCCTGAGCAGCAAAGCGTGTTTGATGCCGAGGCCATGCCTGGCCGTCCTATGGGGCAACACCACCATCACCATCAATCCTGATTAATCAGGCATTAGCTGAGCATTCGTGGGCGGGTAACCGCCCACGTTTTTTTTGCGGCAAGGGGAAATCGGAAGGGGTGAAGAAATCTTCGCCATGACGCAGGCGCCAGGCATGATGGGTCCGGGGGAAAGCTCCCCGAGAGTAATGCACTGTAAGGAATGGTGGCTGGATGCGACCAACGAAAGCCTGCTGCATTTTTGCAGGCGGCGTAGCATAGTTTATCAACCAATTTTTCCAATCATTTCAGGAGATTACATCATGAACAGACGCAAATTCGTCAACACTGCCGCTGCCTCGCTGCTTGCCCTCGGTGTGCTGGCTGTCGCCCCGGTTTCCCAGGCGGCCAGCATGGACAAATGCTTTGGCATCGCCAAGGCCGGACAGAACGACTGTGCGGGCTTGAGCGGTTTGCATTCGTGCAAGGGCCAAAGTTCGGTGTCCGACAACCCGGGCGACTTCAAACTGGTGCCTACCGGCACCTGCGCCAAAATGGGTGGCATGGACATGGCGCAGGCTGAAGCCAAACTCAAGGCAATGAAAAAAATGTAATTCCGGCCAAACGGACGCGACGTGATCTGGGCATTTCAGCATGCCGGGGGCAGCCCCCAAACCCGGATCACGCCGGTTCCCCCAGGGAGCAATGCAATGCAACCCCAATCAGCCTTCTGCGGCATCGGCCTGCGCCAGCCGCATTACCAGGAATTCCGTGCCTCCCGACCCGCATTGGGTTTCGTGGAGGTGCACTCGGAAAATTTTTTCAACCCCCACGACGCGGCAGCACAGGTGCTTGCCGCAGTGCGCACCGACTATCCGGTCAGCCTGCACGGTGTTGGGCTGGCGCTGGGTTCGGCATGCGGCCTTGATGACGTCCATATGGAACAGCTCGCTGCACTGGTTGAACGGATTGATCCGGTGCGCGTGTCCGACCATGCCTGCTTCGCCCGCGCACCCTGGTCGCAGCGCGGCATCGTCCATGCCAACGATCTGCTGCCCATCGCCTTCACGCGCGGGGCGCTGGATATCCTCTGCAGCAATGTACAGCGGGTGCAGGAGCGGCTGCGTCGTCCCATTCTGGTCGAAAACCTCAGCAGCTATCTGGAATTCACCGAACGCGATTACACGGAACCGCAGTTCTTCGCCGAACTCGGCCGGCGCAGCGGCTGCGGCTTGCTGCTCGACGTCAACAACCTGATGGTCAATGCCCTCAACGCCGCCGAGCCGGATCCTTTGCAGGCGGTAGGTGACTGGATCGACGAACTCGCACAACTGGCTCACCCGGGCCTGGTGGGCGAAATCCACCTGGCGGGATTCAGCGAGCAACACGGCCTGATCATCGACGACCATTCCAGCCCGGTGTCGTCGCCGGTTTGGCAGGCCTATGTCCACGCGCTGGATCAGTTCGGGGCCGTGCCCACGCTGATCGAGTGGGATGATCGGCTGCCCGCGTTGCCGGTGCTGCTGGGTGAAGCGGCCCGGGCAGAGGCGCTATGCAATCCGGCTCTGCGCCATTCCCAACGCCGTGACGATCAGGAGCACGGTGGCCGCGAGCAGGCTATCGTTCGGCGCAGAGCCGCTGTATGAACGCCCTGTTTTCGCCGCAAGAGCTTATGGCGCAAGCGGATGGCGGCGCACTGACGACGCTCGCCGATGAGGCGCGGCGCCAGCGTGAATTGGTGGAGGCGGTGTTTTCCCCGCAGGCTTCCGGGATCGCCTGCGCAGGCGTGCGGCAAAGCGGTGCACGCTGGCAGGCAGGCCTGGCAGCCTATCGCGGCAACGGACTGGCCCATGCGCGCAATGCTTTGCGAGTGCAGTTCCCTACCGTGCTGGCTATGCTGGGCGAGGAGGCTTTCGACGCATTGTGCGCCCGCTATTGGCGCGCCTGTCCGCCACGGCGCGGCGATCTGGCCTGGGTTGGTGAGGAACTGCCGGAATTTGTCGAAACCCTGCAGGCGCTGGACGACTGGCCCTGGCTGGGTGATTGCGCCCGACTGGATTGGGCCGTATGGCAGATCGCCGGCGCCGCGCCTGCCTGCCTGGGCATGGATGATCTGCAGCGATTGGCCGCAGACGACCCGCAGCATCTGAGCTTGAAACTGGCCCACGGCGTGCGCCGGGTGCCCTCAGCCTGGCCCATCGTTACTTTGTATCTGGCGCATCACACAGTCAATCCAGACTGGGATGCGGTCGAGCAGGTGATCCGACAGCGGCAGACGGAAACCGCCTGGGTCTGGCGCCAACAGGCGGACACGTCTTCGGGGCCGCCATTACTCGCCATCGATGCGGCGACCGACCGCTGGATCCTGGCGCTGAGCCAGGGACTGAATCTGGAGGCCGCACTCGACGCGGCGGGCGCAAGCTTCGATTTCACCGCCTGGCTGGAGCAGGCGGTGAGACAGGGCTGGCTCGACGCTGCGGTGGCTCTGCATTCGCCGTGAACATGCCGGCCATCAAACAAAACTGAATACATTACCTGGCAGCCGCATATCCAGGTTATGCGAGCTTGCCGGGTAATTTCGAATCACGCTGTATTTGTATCAAGGAGATGGATTCATGGACACTCTGGACACCCGGGCCGCTGTCGGCCGCCAAGGTATTTTCCACACGTTACGGCATGGTTGGTCCCGGCTGGTCGCCCTGCTGGAATGGCTACAGGCTCCCGCCCTGTTGGCAGCGCGCCTGTATGTGGCGCGCGCCTTCTGGCTGTCGGGCGTCGAAAGTCTGCGCAGCTGGGACGCCACGCTCTATCTGTACGAAAACGAATTCCACGTCCACATACTGCCACCCCATGTCGCCGCGGTCATGGGTACGGCCGGTGAGGTGTTGCTGCCGCCTCTGCTGGCCCTGGGTTTGTTCGGCCGTTTCGGTGCCCTGGGGCTGAGCGTGGTGAACGCGGTGGCGCTGGCTTCCTATTATTACGCACTGCAGCCCCCTGCAATTCTGACCCACATCCTGTGGGCCTGCCTGCTGGCAATGGTGGCGCTTTGGGGGGCGGGGAAGTGGTCGGTGGATCATGCGCTGGGCAGCTGGCGCCGCAACAGGTCCGGCCGCTAAATGCCGGCAAAGCGGCTCGCCCTGTTCCGATAGGCGCGATAGGCGGGGAGTGCTCTATTTGCCGCTAGCGGCAGCACGGTGCTCGGATCATCCCGACCCAGGCTGTGACTTCCGGGTTCAGGGCAGGAGAGTCATTCCCGGTATAAAGCGCCATTTTCGATGCGTACCCGATCCCCCACTCTGAAATTTCCGGTTGTGGCCTGGGTTAAGGTTTGATATGAACCATCGTCCATACGGATGGTGAATTTATAGGCATCGCCGGTGCCGGTCTTGCCTTTTTCCAGCTGATGTCCGACGTAAGCGCCGGCTGCAGCGCCGCCGACAGTCGCGACTGTCTGGCCGGTGCCGGAGCCCACCTGACTACCGAGGATGCCGCCGACCACACCGCCGGCAACAGTACCCAGACCGAGACCGCTGCCTGCAATACCACCTTTTACCAAATCAATGGATTGCACAACGCCAGAACCTGAATAAGCCACACTGGAACCCGTATTATTCATCGATTCACACGCGGCCAGGCTAAGCACGACAAGCAAACCTAGCGCCAATTTCAATTTAGCCAGTATCGACATAATGAATTTCCTCCTCCAAAAGTGGGAAGCAACCTGGTAACAGGCAAGGCACCAGGATTGGTTGGAGCGCCTTGAAGTTGCTGTGAACATTCACTGAACAGGGTCAATTTTCATGTTGCCGCATCAACTGATAGAACGGAACGATTCAGGTTAATTCCGCTCACGGTAGTCATGATCCTCCCTGTCGCGTCCATCGGGGCGGCCTCTGTCCCGGCCCTGCTCGCGGTTCCTGAACCTGACCTCTCTGGGGTAGCGATCCCGGGGGAGATCCATCCACGGACCCGTTCTTGCGTTTGAGTAGCTCCAGCGGTTGTTGTTGTAGTAATAGTAATAGCCGCTGTGATAGTAATAGGGCTCGGCGCCCAATTCCACAATCACCGGCAGCGCCGGTGCAACAACCAATCCAGGGCCACGGTGTGCGGGTGCTACGACGCACGCGTTGAGCAGAAGCGCCGTAACCAGCGCGGAAAACAGCATCCTGTACATTTTCATCCTCCTGGTCAGGTGTCCTGAATGTCCCGCAGATATCCGCTATAAGCGCCGGGATACAAGATAAATCATTATCTGCAAGTGATCTTTGAATGCTAGCTCATAAAGATTGAATTTCAAGCCTGGCGTGCTTGTACCCTGGCTGAAGATTGAGGGGCTACCGATTAAAGCGGTAGTCGTCCGCCGCATACAGCTGCCATCCGCCATTGCCGTCGAGTTCCAGCACCTGCGGGTGATATTTCAGAATGGAGGGGCGGTGGCCGACGCTGACCAGCGTCGTGGCGCTGGCAGCCAGTTGCCGATACAGATTGTCCTCGTTGTCGATATCCAGGGCGCTGGTCGCTTCATCGAGGATGGCATAGCGGGGTGCGGCAAGCAGCACGCGGGCAAAGGCTACGCGCTGTTGCTCGCCCACCGACAGTACCTTTGCCCAGTCCAGTTCGGCATCCAGGCCACCCAGCCGGGCGGCGATATCAGGCAGGTTGACGCGCTCCAGCAACTGCAGGAGTTCCTCATCCGTTATTTCCCTATCCTGTTGCGGATACAGCAGCTGGATGCGCAGGCTGCCCAGCAGCATGTAGGGCCGTTGCGGCAGAAACAGCATTTCCCCGGCATCCGGGCGGATGATGCAACCGCTGCCGGCGTGCCACAGACCGGCAATGGCGCGCAACAGCGAACTTTTCCCGCAGCCGCTGGCGCCCACGATCATCACCCCCGCGCCCGGATTGATCGTCAGGGAGAGATTGCTGATCAGGGTTCGCTCATGGTTCGGCGTCTGCAGGGTGAGGTTTTCGATGACCAGGCGGGAATCCTGCACCAATGCAATGTTATCCCCGGCCTGCGGCGGGGCGGTGTCCTTTTCGGTGAGGAAGCTGGCGAAGCTGTCCAGGCGATCAATTCCTGCGGCAAATCTGCTGAAACTTTCGAAGTTATCCACGATGATCGTCAGCGCGCTCAATATCGCCGCAAAAGCCCCGGCCGCCTGGATCGCCCGCCCGACTTCCAGCTCCCCCGACAGCACCCGCCCGGCAATGATGGCGCTGGGTAAAATGATGGTCATGAAACTGTAGCCATACTGGAACAGATTCAGGTTCAGTTGCGCCCGGATGAGTTTGTTGTAATTGCTGAAGGCTTCATTGAAACGCTGGCCGACCTGCCGTGATTCCTGTGCCTCGCCGCGATAGAAGGCAATGGCTTCGGCGTTCTCGCGTATGCGCACCAGGCTGAAGCGGAAATTGGCTTCGCGTCTGAGCTGGTAGAAGTTGAGCCCAATCAGCACCTTGCCGAACACCAGCAGCGTGACCGCCGTGCCGGCAATTGCATAAATGACCAGAAAAAAGACCAGTTCCGTGGAAATCGACCAGAGCACGCCACTGAAAGCCATGAGATCCAGCAGAGCGCCGATCAGCACCAGCAGAAAGTACAGGGATCTCTGGGTAAAGGTATTGATGTCTTCGGCAATACGCTGATCCGGGTTGTCGATCTCGGCGTTGGCATTCAGTTCGTAATAAGCCCGATTGCTGAAATAGCTGCCCAGAAAATGCCGGGTCAGCCAGCGCCGCCAGTAAATACCGAGCTTGTCCCGCACATAGTAGTAAAACGCATAAATCGGTACGGCCACGACCAGGATGACGAGGCACTCCTTGATGGCAGTCCAGAACCTGTTCGCGTCCTTTGCCGCCAGTGCCGAGGTGAATTCCCCGGTCAGCTGGTTGAACAGCACGGCGAATCCCGTCTGTCCCAACAACAGTAGCACCAGCAGGACAAGCAGCCCCCTGGCTTGCCATTTCTCTTCGCGCAACCAGTAGGGTGACGCTATTGCCCTGAAGCGCCGCCACAGGTGACGATCAAAACTGATCATGGGTTAGCTGAAAACATCCGGCATCCTCCAGCCAGTGCAACGCCAAATACCGAAAAAATGCACAACAAATGGGGTCGGAAGCGGATTACTTCCTAGGCAACGTCAAGCAGCCCTCACAGGATATAAGAAGGCGGGGAAAGAATATAGGATAAGTGCTATTGCTGAATGGCACGGCGGGACTTGTAACGCGAACCCGCCTGAGCTTGCTGTCGGAAAGACGGCAAACCCAGGCGGGTTTTGTTTTGACGCGCACCGGTTAAAGCGGCGCAGCCCTCTTCATGCTGCTGAAGGCTTTACCCAGGTGCAATTGCAGGCTGTGCTGTTACTTGGCGCGGACGATATCGCCGCAGCTAACATAAACCTGGATTTCGTCAGGGCTTTTGTGAACGTTGATTGCTGTTTTGTCTTTCAGGATGGTTTCCAGCGAGGCCGGCACCATGGTGGTCGATTTCCCGTCCTTGACCGGCTCCAGCTTCCATTTTGGCGCCTTGTTCAGGTTGGCACAGGTGCCCTCATGGATATGCGCGGGCTGGGCGACACCGGCAGGTGCATTCGACAGTTCGATGACGACTTTGGTTTTGTGGCCTTCAGGGGTGAGTGTCGCGGTACCAGTTTCACCCGAATTATTTTGGGCCCCGAGGTTGATGGTGAGCGGCATTTCCTTGGCTGCGAAGGCCGGAACTGCAAAAAAACCAACAAGCAATACTGCCAGTGCTGTGCGACGCATGGTTAATCCTTACAAATAAAATGAGGGACTATATGTATAGCAGGTGATTAAAAGTTTGCAAGAAGGCAAAAACAGGGCCAGCGTATCAGGTACCCGGCATTGTCTTTGAGACTTGTTGATATAGTGCCGCACTGAATTGAGAAAGGAGGTTGCCGTGCCAAGCAAACTGTTCGCCCTGAATGGCGTGCCCGATGACGAAGCCGAGGACGTTCGTGCGTTACTGACGGCGGGCGAGATTGATTTTTACGAAACCCCAGCCGGCAACTGGGGTATCTCCGCGCCGGTAATATGGTTGAAAGACGCGAGCCAGCTGGATAAAGCCCGATTGCTGATTGATGCATATCAGCGTGAGCGGCAGGTGCGGGCAAGGGAAGAATATACGCAGCTGAAAAGGGCCGGCAGGCAGCGGACCATCATGGACGTGATCAAGGAAAATCCGCTGCGGTTCATCGTTTATCTGGCCGCCATTGTCGCCATTGTTTATTTTTCCACGAAACCGTTTATGGATATCGGGAAATAAAGGCAGATGGTTTGCATCAAGGCGATTGCTTTCGTGTACCCAGCTTTTGCGACCAGTCGTTCAACCCTGAAGCGCAGCAACGGGGCGCTATGCTCCGGGTACACACCCATTGTGGCGTCCGCCTGAAATGTGTTGATCCGTCCTCTTTTATTAAAGGTGCCCCATGAATCTCCACTTGAGTCTTACCCCGCTGGTGTCGCTGGTTGCCGGCATTCTGATTCTGCTCATGCCGCGCTTGTTAAATTACATCGTCGCTATTTATCTGATCGTCATCGGGCTGATCGGGCTGTTCGGCACCGGGAATCTCCTGCGCTGAAGCAGACGTTAACGACGGACGCCAGCGCAGCGTCGCCGGGTTCATCCGCACCACAGGATGCGCCCGGTCCCGATTTTTGCAGGTTTTGCCGAGGTGCCTGCACGAAGAAATGCAGGTAGTATTCCATCCCTTCAGGTGACGTGCATGCAAAGGGATGCGATGGGAATCTTGGTGAATATCGGCGCGGCTGCAGGAAAGGTCCCGGCTTGATGAATTGCACAGCCAATAGCCCCGCACCGACGTTCGGGGGGATACAGATACACGGGACGTCGGCACAGGACATCGCGGCCGCACGACGCAATTTTCTGGTGCAACTCGAAGCGCTCGGGCTCGCTCCATATGTGAGGGCCAGTGACGGAGAGGATGGCGGACGCCCCTGTATCCGATTCCGGCTGCGCGAAGAGCTCGCCAGTGCGTGGGCGCCGGACAGCGATACGATGCAGTTGTGCGAGGTGCTCGATCTCGACACTCAGGGCAACGCCGGCGATCTGGAACGGGAAATCCTGCTGGCCATGCTGCTGAGTCCGGTCGCGTTTCAGTTTCCGAGTCATGACGAACTCGCGTCGGCGGTTCGTATCAGAAAAAACATCGTGGAAGCGGCGCGCAAGACCACGCTGGCCTTTGACACGGATCAGGCGGAACGGCCTGCTGACTGCTGGACCTATTCCGAGGATCGCGGGTTCACGCTGCTGCCCGGCAAGCCCCTGGTTACGGCGCTGCAGAAGGCGACCCAGCCCGACGAATCCGGGAAGCTTTACTCTTTCTCCTGTTACCGTGCCACCGAGTACGTCATTCTGCTCAGCATTGCGCAGGAAGCGATGAGCTGCAACCCGGAATTGTTCCGCTGCTTGCAACAGCAGGGCGAAACGCGGGCGATCATGTCGGGCGAATTCCACGAAGTTTTTCTGCGCGAGTACGGCTCCATGAGCGATCCCTTGCCGCTCAAATATTTTGTCCCCGGGGATCGAACCTGGTTCCGCAATCCCGACGATCATTCCTCGGACGTGACGGGTTACGAGGGATCCTGGGTGCTCTACCTCGGCGGCGGTCTGTTCACCAATTTCTGGAAACGGGCCGAGCCGTACACGCTGACGGCGAAATGCCTGGAGTTGTTCCATTGGCGCAACGCGACCTACCGGGATCAGGCAGGCGAGTTGCAGATCGACGAGACGATCGTTGAAGCGCTTGTCCGAACTTCGATGAATGATCCGGCAGAGGTCGAGCGCATTCTCAAAACCATGCTGCGGTTGCGCGAGCCGAAAGGCGTGTACGTCGACGGCGGCTGCATCGACACGTCGCGCGAGTATCCGCGCTGGGTTTGCCCAGGCACGTCCGATCTGGTGCTACCCGCTAATTGAACCTGCCCTGGTGGTCCCGGGGCCCGTTTCAGCCCATCCTGTTCCCGGGGACAGGCGTAGTTACCACGCCTGGATGGCGCTGTTGCGGCGCGTTCTTGTTGATATTTTTCCTGATGAGATGACCGGAGATGCAGGTGCACAGGGTGCGTTGCCTGCAGGCAGAGCAAGTTGCGTAATGCTTGGGCTCCGCAGGCCCGCGATGAATGGCTGCGCCACCCGTTGGTGCAAATTTTCTGTGCAGGCATTCCGAGCAGATGAGCATTACCTTTCCCCTGGATGGCAAGTGTGGGGGAATGGTAGCTACGCAAGATGGCAAAATGATGAAACGGGTTTCCGGCTGGCTCCTGCGGACTCCCAACAACACTTCGGATGTGCTGCAAGTGAAGTGTCTGTTATGTGCGACGTTGGACGGCATTGCTTTTGAGGAGACGGAGACATGGCAACAGGCTTGATTGCGACATTCAAAATTATTCCGTGGGCTGACGTGCAGACTGCGGCGCCTTACATTGTTCAGGGCGCGGAGAAGCTGTGGAGCATCATTACCGGCAAAACGGCGCAACAACGCAGTGATCATCATGCTGGAGAAAAAGCCTCGTCGCAGTCGGGGAGTTTGTCGGCTCTCGATGCCCGGGTTCACTCGCTTGAGTTGCTGACCGCAGAGCTTCACAAAGAGGTATTGCTGTCGTCAGAACTGATCAAGTCTCTCGCACAGCAAAATGCCCGGCTCGTTCAGGCAGTGGATATCCTGCGTGTTCGCACACGTATCCTGTTGGGCTTCTGCGGTGTGCTTGGGGTCGTCACTGCAGCGTGCATGCTCTTGATATTGTTCCGCACATAAGGAGCGCAGATGGACGAAACCATAGAATTTGTAACAGTTGCCTGCTCCCTCGACACTTCCGAGATGCTCATACTGAGCGCCCGACTGGAGGCGGAAGGCATTCCGTCGTTTGTGGCGGATGCCAATATCAATCAGACCTACTCGCCGCTGTCCATTGCAGCCGGTGGGGTCAGACTGCAGGTGCCGAGCGAATTCTCTGTCGCCGCCAGGAGAATCATTGCCGACGTGAATTCGGGTTTGCTGGCACTGAACGACGACGATGTGGGGTGGTCGGCCTGATTCAGAGACTGAAAATGTGCATTCCTTATTCTGGGGGATGACAAGAGCCCCAGTCCTGGCACCAGGGATATTCGGTTGGAAGCCCAGCGTCGGGCTGCTTATCGAGATGCACAGAATACGGAAGAAAAATTTTTCCATGCGGTCATTTCCTGCATGCGTTCTGTGTGAGCTGTAATCGGATCGTGATCGCTACAATTTTAATAATCCTGTACGTTGAATGCTGACGATGGCGCATGTAAGCGCGACAAAGTAACATGCTGTCTCGTGTTTTGCCGTCAGATGGAAATGGACGTCAGCCTGAATCGGCTTGTCAGGGCAGCCTACGCAGCAGTCGAAGGGGGGAGCGATTTGTTTACCGTAGATAAAAAAGACATGATGACTTTGGTGTCCGGGGCTTGTGTGCTGGCATCCGGCGGCGGAGGCTCGTTTCAGGTTGCTTGCGAGATCATCGATCAGGGTATCGGGGCGGATGATCGGGTAAGTGTCATCAGTCTCGATGAGCTGGCGCAGCATCCCGATGGCTGGCTGGCGACTTCGGCCAATATGGGCGCGCCGGACGCGCTGTTCAGAACCACCAACCCGCACGCGCCAGCCAATGCTTTCCGGGCAATGGAGTCGGAGCTGCACATGATGCGGGGGGCTTATCCGCGCTTTGCCCATTTCCCGCCTCAGGGTTTTTCCTGGGTGCTGCCCATCGAAGTGGGGGCCATCAATTCCGCCTCTCCGCTTACTGTTGCGGCACAGCTCAGTCGCGAGCGCCAGGGCGGGCTTGCGGTTATCGATGCCGATGGCGCCGGGCGGTCGATTCCGACCCTGAGCCTGACGGTGTTTGCGGCCAATGCCATTTCCGCGCATCCCGCGGTGGTCGCCAGCGAAGGGATGCATGCGTCAGCTTCTGGAGGGGGCATGCCCGGCTATAACACGGGTGTCATTCGGGTCGATAATGAGACGGCTGCCGAGGAAGCCATCATCGGGCTGGTCATGTCTGCGCCGTTCGGCGGGATTGCCGGCATGTCCATGTACCCACTTACGGCGTCCGGGCTGCTGCAACGCACGCCGCCGGTGGGAGGGACGCTGAGCCTAGCTCTGGCGATTGGGCGCGTACTGGAGTCGTGTGATGGTGCTGAACGGGCGGCCGGGGTTGTCTCTTGCATACGCAACGCCGGACGGGCGAGTGCGGTGATCTGGCATGGCCGGGTGTGCGAAGTGGTGCAGGCGGAGGGTGGCGTGGATGTCGGCCGCATAGTGCTGGATGACGCTGGCGGGTCCGGCGCCCGGTTGACGATCTACAACGAAAACGAGAACGTGTTTGCCATCCGCAGTGACCAGGACATGCCCTGTGTCATGGGTCCGGATTCCATTTGCTACGTGACCGCAGGGAATGTGCCACTGGCCATCGACAACAGCGATCTCAACCGCCTCTATCAGCAGGCACCGGATACGCGGCTGGAACTCTTTATTGTGGCGGTGGAGGCAGCTGTCGAAATGCGCAATTCCGTCATTATCAGTAATTTTTCCGCGGTGAGTTGCTCCTTGGGCTACGCCGGTAAATATGTTCCCTGGTCAATGACAGGAGCCGCGAACTTAGCCTGATGACTGACGGTAAAAAATTACGCTGGATCGCTGCGCCTGGAGGGGCGCTGTTGCTTGCCGCATCTGCCGGTCTCGGCGAGGCGGTAATTACGGGCGGGCATGTGCCAACCGGCGCTGCCATGGGAGCCTTTATCCTGGCGGTATTGGGCGGGTCGATACTGGGTGTGGCGTTAATGCCGCGGCGGCGAAGCGATCCTGCGCTCGAGCAGTGTCAGATGATGATCGAACATGCCGGCGATGGCATTGCCGTCATTAAGGATGGTCGCTTTACTTTTGCCAACGCCAGTCTGGCGAACTTGCTGGGCGATAAGCGGGAAAATTTGATCGGCCAGCGTTTTGATCACTATGTAGCGGACGTTCCGCCTACTGCAGTGCCTGGCCAGGATTCCGGCAGTGTCGACCAGCAGTATCCTTCCATGCTCTACGAGACCAAATTTCGCCATATGGCTGGTCATACGGTACCGGCGCAAGTGCATTGCACCAAGGCGTATCAAAATGGACAGGCACTGGAGGTGGTATATATTCGCGGCATGAGCGAGCAACGCGCCGCAGCCGAGCAAATCCGCGCGCTCAAGGAATACACGGACAGTATCATCGATAGCGCGGATATCTGGCTCAATACGCTGGACGGCGAGGGCCGCATCGTCATCTGGAACAAGGCAGCGGAGCGCATGAGCGGCTACTTGAAAGAGGAGGTCGTGGGCAGGCTGGATATTTGGGAATGGCTCTATCCGGATGAGGCCTATCGCAACCGTATTTTCTCCGAGGCCATGAAAATACTCGCGCACGGCGCCGTGGCGTTTGACCTGGAAACCACCATTCGTACCAAGGATGGCCGAAACACGATATTGAGCTGGAATTCGCGCATGCTGACCAATGACGCCGGCAAAACGGTGGGTTCCATCGCCGTCGCCCGCGATGTGACCCTGGAGCGTCACGCCCGGGACGCGCTGCGTTTGCATGCCTCGGTGTTCGAGTCGGCGGATCCGCTGGCCATTACAAATCGCGAAGGCGTGGTGCTCAAGGTCAATCGCGCGTTCATGGCCATGTTTGGCTACAACGCCGATGCGATTACCGGACATTGCCTGAGCGAACTGCATTCGCAGCCGGACGATTCCGGTGGATACCTGCAGCGCTCCTCTGGCCTGCCGCGCGAGGCATTGCGCAACACCGACAACTGGTCGGGAGAGATTGAGGCGCGGCGCAAGGACGGGAGTCTGTTGCCAGTGCGTCTGGGCGTGAGTACGGTGCGCAATGTTGGTGACGAGATTACCCATTACGTCGTGCACTGGCAGGATATCTCCGAGCGCAAGGCTTTCGAGGCCAGGATTCAGCGCCAGGCGCTTTACGATACGCTGACCGGATTGCCCAACCGGCGCCTGGTTCACATACGGCTCGAGCAGGATTTGGGACGGGCGCAGCGCTATGCGGGTTACGGCGCCTTGCTGTTCGTTGATATGGATCATTTTAAACAGATCAATGACGCCCATGGTCATGCCGCAGGTGACGCGCTGCTGGCGAGTGTGGCCCATCGTTTGCGCGATATTTTGCGTACCGATGATATGGCGGCCCGTCTCGGCGGCGATGAATTCGTGATCTTGCTGGGTGCCGAGCCAGGCAGCCGGGAGAGTGCCGCCAGCCGCGCAGGCAGTGTGGGGCAGAAGATACTCGCGGAAATGCGCAAACCCGTGTTTGTAGGTGAATATGAACTGAGTGTTACCGCCAGTGTGGGCATAGCCCTGTATCCGGCGGAAGATATGGATGCGGAACGCCTGCTGCAAATTGCCGACAGTGCCATGTATCGTGCCAAGGGTGCAGGACGCAATACGGTGTCCTTCTACTCTGAGGCGGTTCAAGCCGAGGCCGAGCAGCGGCAGTCCCTGCACAATCAGCTCAGGGAAGCGGTCAGCCAGGACCAGTTGCTGCTCCACTACCAGCCTGTTGTCGATGTCGAAGACAACATTACGGACATGGAAGCGCTGGTGCGCTGGCAACCGCCCGGACTCCCCTTGCGTATGCCGGCGGAGTTTATGCAGGTGGCAGAGGAAACGGGTTTGGCGGTGATGATCGATTTCTGGGTGCTCAGGGCAGCTTGCCAGAAACTCGCGGCCTGGCATGCCGAAGGGTTGTTGGGCCTGGGTAATTTCCCCGAGGAAACGCGCTGGATGGGCCGTCGCATGAGGGTGAATATCAGTCCGCGTGTATTATCGCAGCCCGAGTTTGCTGAGCAATTCTGGCAGATACTTCAGGAAACCGGTGCGCCACCCGCATCCCTGGTGCTCGAGGTCACGGAGACGGCCCTGCATGGCGATGGCTTGCGTGTCGCCGATGCCATGCATCGTATCAGCGACTGGGGGGTTGGGTTTTCCCTGGATGATTTCGGCACCGGCCATGTCTCGTTGATGCAGCTTAAACGTTTGCCTATCGATTCCGTGAAGATTGCTCAGACGCTGGTTTCCGGTATTCCGGGCGATACGCTCAATGTCCAGGTGATTGAAGCCCTGCTGAACATGGCGCGCAGCCTCGAACTCGATGCGGTAGCCGAAGGCGTGGAGACAGCCCAGGCGTACGAATTCCTGCTGGTGCGGGGGTGCCGTCGGTTCCAGGGCAACCTGATTCGTGCACCGCTTGCTGCCGAACTTCTCGAAGACCTGTTGCGCGGCGGTGCGTTGCAAGCTACGCACGACAAGCTGGCCGCCCAACTATCGGATCCAGGTTAAAAATCCCGATACTGCTTTATCCTTCGTTATGCAGCGCCACCAGGTGTGCCAGCACGCTGCGCACACGCCCCATGGCCTGTGCCAGGGTGGCTTGCACTTCAGCGCCGCTGATGGCGATCTTGCTTTTGCCGCGTCCGGCGGCGTAGTTGGCGACGACACCAATGGCGGCGTAATTGAGGTCCAGCTCGCGTGCCAGAGCGGCTTCGGGCATGCCGGTCATGCCCACCATGGTGGCGCCGTCGCGCTCCAGGCGGTTGATTTCGGCAGCGGTTTCCAGGCGTGGGCCCTGTACGGCGGCATAAACCCCGCCACCAATCGCGCGCTCCCCTGCATCAGCGATGGCGGCCATGATTTTGGCGCGCATGCCTGAACTGTAGGGTTCAGTGAAGTCGATGTGAGTAACGACTTTTTCACCACCGTTGTAAAAGCTGTGCTTGCGGCCGTAGGTATAGTCGATGATCTGGTCGGGGACGACCAGTGCACCGGGGGTGAGGTCGGGGTGGATGCCACCGACGCTGGCCACGGATACGATGTGACTGACTTTTTGCTCCTGCAGCGCCCACAGGTTGGCGCGGTAGTTGACCTCGTGCGGCGGAATGGTATGGCCGTAGCCGTGGCGCGCCAGAAAAATCACTTCGTGCCCGTTGATATTGCCGAAGGTCAGCGCCCCGGAAGGCTCGCCGTAGGGGGTGCGGGCGACCTGCCGGTGGGTGATTTCCAGGTTGGCGAGCTGGGTGAGGCCGGTGCCTCCGATAATGGCGAGCATGGCCTATTGCGCTTGCTGAATGCCAGCGACGAACCACGGCGCAGAGCGGTCAGTGGCAGATTTCTGGATGTTCCAGATTTCGTCGAACGGCGCAGCGGGCGCGTTGGCTTCTTCGCGAATCAGGCCATGGAAACGCACGCTGGCGATGACCAGATTGCCTTCGGTGACCACATCGAGCATATCGGCATTGAGCAGGGTGACGTCGGTCTTTTGCGCGCTTGCGCCGCGCTCCTGGATTTGCAGGCTGATCTCGGCGAATACTTCGGGCGTGGTGTATTCGCGGATGTCGCTGAGGTCGGCCACATCGTAAGCGGCTTGCAGACGGATGAAATGGGCCTTGGCATCGCGCAGGAAAGCAGCGTCGTCAAACCAGTCGGGGCGGCTGCCGGCCAAGAGTGCGGCTGCCGGGCTGGCCATGGGCAGGTCAGTGTTGCTCACCGGCATGGGTACCTGGATGCTCTGGCCGTAGCCGGTATAGGCCGTCGCTTGCGGGGCTGCGGAATTGCGCCGCATGGCGCGCATGATGAAGAATGCACCACCCGCCAGTGCCAGCATCAGCAGAATGTCCATGCCCTTGATCCCCTCAAAGCCATGACCCATGAACAGCGAGGCGAGCAGGCCGCCCGCTGCGAGACCAGCCAGAGGGCCGAGCCATCTGTTGCCTCCCGCAGCAGGGGCTGCAGGCGCAGATGCAGCAGGCGCGCGCGGCGCCGCCTGCTGGCTGATGCTTTCGCGTTGCTTGCCGAAGCTTTTTCCGCCGCCAAAGCGCTTGGCGTAGGCGTCGCTGGTAATCATGCTCATGCTCAGCAACAGGGTCAGGAATAAGGCAAAAAATTTACGCATTTGTTACTCCGATTATAAAGCGATGAACAGTGATTCTATCAACTACAGTCGATCAAGTTTGACAGAATAAACTTGTATGAGTATCAGAAAAAATCGAGGTAATCAGGTCTAGTGTTCTTTCATGGCATAGATCGCCGGCAAATTGCGCCACGCGCCTTCCACATCCATGCCGCAACCGAATACATAGCGGTTGGGCAATACCAGGCCGACAAAATCGGCGCGGATCGGTTTGCTCTGCCCGGTGTGTTTTTCGGTCAGCACCGCGCACACGACTTCGGCAGCACCCATTGCCAGCAGACGGGTGCGGATGGCGGCCAGGGTGTGGCCTTCGTCGAGAATGTCGTCGAGCAGCAACACGCTGCGTCCCGCCACCGATTCGCGCGGCTCGACGATCCATTCCAGTTCGCCGCCGCGCATGGCTTTGCCATAACGGGTGGCATGCACGTAGTCGAAATCCAGAGGGAAGTGCAGCCTGGGTAAAATTTGCCCGGTAAATACCACCGCGCCGCCCATCACCGAGAGCAGCAATGGGCTGGCCTCTTTAAAGCGCGCGCTAATGGCGGTAGCCAGGGTGGTGATGGCTGCCTGCACCTCGGCCTCTGAGTAAATCAGATCGGCATCCTCGAGGATGCGCCAGGCTTCGGCGTTATTGATCATGACTGCCGGTTACGCGCTGACGTCGGGTTTCGTACAGGCAGATACCCGCCGACACCGACAC
The DNA here is from genome assembly GCA_035530335.1 of Sulfuriferula sp. Lineage (GTDB taxonomy): Bacteria > Pseudomonadota > Gammaproteobacteria > Burkholderiales > Sulfuriferulaceae > Sulfuriferula. The sequence goes on from DATKUZ010000037.1 coordinate 110,854, forward strand.
ATTGAGGCTTTCCACCGTACCATACATGGGGATTTTCACCAGCATGTCGCAGTGCTCGCGCGTGAGACGACGCAGGCCGCCGCCTTCGGCGCCCAGTACCCAGGCGACGGAACCGCCGACACTGGCCGTTGGCAATTCGGTTTGCGCTTCGCCATCGGCACCGACGATCGTAACGCCGTATTCCTTGATGTCGCGCAGCGCGCGGGCGAGGTTGGTGACGGTGAGGTAGGGCACGGTGTCCGCCGCGCCGCAGGCTACTTTGGCTACGGTGGGGGTGAGACCGACGGCGCGGTCCTTGGGCGCGATCACGGCGTTGGCGCCCATCGCATCGGCCACGCGCAGACAGGCGCCGAGGTTGTGCGGATCCTGTACGCCGTCCAGCACCAGCAGCAGCAGGTCGCCTTGCAGGCCTTCGAGCACTTCATCTACGTGGCGCGGTTGCTGCACCATCGTCACGCGCGCGGCAATGCCCTGGTGGCGCGGGCCGCCGGCGATACCGTCGAGGCGCTTGCCGTCCACTTGCAAGACCCGGACACCAAGAGTTTTGGCGTGTTCCAGCAGCTCGCGCGCGCGTCCATCCTGGCGTGCGGCATCCACGAATATTTCCTCGACGCTGGCCGGATTCTGGCGCAGACGTGAAGTCACGGCGTGGAAGCCGTAGATCAATATACCGGCCATTTAGTGCGCTCCCTTGCCGGATTTGCGGCGCCGGCGCGATTTTTTCGCTGGCTCGCTGGTTGTGGCAGCGGGCTGTGGGTGGGATTGTTTGCCGGCAGCCGATTTTTTAGGCTGTTTGCCGCTGCCATGGGGCTGGTCCTGCGCCGTAGTCTGGGCGGGACGGCTGCCGCCGGCCAGGGTGAAATCAATGCGTGTGGTATCCAGACTCACGCGTACGATTTTGACCTGTACCCGGTCGCCCATGCGATAGCGCGTGCCGGTGCGCTCCCCCAGAATCTGGTGGCGCGCCTTGTCGAAGTGAAAGTAATCGCTGCCCAGTTCGGAGATGTGCACCAGGCCTTCCACGTAGATGTCGTCGAGTGCCACAAAAATACCGAAGCCTGTCACGCTGGAAATGGTTCCGGGAAACTCCTCGCCGACCCGATCCTGCATGTAGAAGCACTTCAGCCAGGCTTCCACGTCGCGGGTGGCGTCGTCGGCACGGCGCTCGGTCATCGAACAGTGTCCGCCCAGTTCCACCCAGTTGCCGGGCTGGTATTTTTCGTCATCGAGCGCGAGCTTGATGGCGCGGTGGATGAGCAGATCGGGATAGCGCCGGATGGGAGAAGTAAAGTGGGTGTAATGTTCGTAAGCCAGGCCGAAATGACCGACACTGTCCGGGCTGTACACCGCCTGCTGTAGCGAGCGCAGCATCACGGTTTGCAGCAGCGCGGCATCCGGACGGCCCTTGATTTTCTCCAGCAGGGCAGCATAGTCCTTGGCCTGCGGGTCATCGCCGCCACCCAGCGCAAAGCCGAATTCAGTCAAAAATTCACGCAATGCGGCGAGTTTTTCCGGGGTGGGGCCTTCGTGTATGCGGTACAGGGCGGGCTGTTTTTTCTTTTGCAGGAAATCCGACGCAGACACGTTGGCGGCCAGCATGCATTCTTCAATCAGGCGGTGGGCATCGTTACGCGTGACCGGAACGATGCGCTCGATTTTTTTCTCGTCGTTGAAAATCATCTGCGTTTCCAGCGTTTCGAAATCAATCGCACCACGCCGTCCGCGTGCCTTCAACAGTACCTTGAACAGGGTGTAGAGGTCGTTGAGTTGCGGCAACAAGTCGCCGTGTGCGCCGGCGTTTTGCGGGTGCTGCAGCCAGTCCCATACCTGGTTGTAGGTAAGGCGTGCGTGCGAGTACATCACGGCCGGGTAGAAACGGTATTCCTTTACCGCACCGAGCGCGCCGATCTGCATGTCGCATACCATGCATAGCCGCTCGACCTGCGGGTTGAGCGAGCACAGGCCGTTGGACAGTTCTTCCGGCAGCATGGGAATAACACGACGCGGGAAATAGACCGAATTGCCGCGATTGTAGGCCTCCGCATCGAGCGGATCGCCGGATTGTACGTAGTGTGACACGTCGGCGATTGCCACCACCAGGCGAAAGCCCTTGCCTTGCGGCTCGCAATACACCGCGTCGTCGAAATCGCGTGCAGTTTCGCTGTCGATGGTGACCAGCGGCAGGTGGCGGATGTCTTCGCGTCCGCCATGGTCCTTTTTGAGCACTTTCTTGGGCAGTTTCTTGGCGATTTTTTCCACTGCCTCGGGAAAGATATAGGGCAGCGAATGCTTGCGCAGTGCGATTTCGATTTCCATGCCGGGGTCGGCGTAACTGCCCAGTACTTCCACCACGCGTCCCATGGGTTTGGCATATTTGGCGGGCTGCTCGATAATCTCCACCGTGACCACCTGACCGGTCTGGGCGCTGCCTTCATTGCCGGGCGGGACGAGAATGTCCTGAGTGATGCGCTTGTTTTCTGGGGACACCAGCATGATGCCGTGTTCCACCAGCAGGCGCCCGACGATGTGGGTGTTGACGCGTTCCAGCACTTCGACGATCTTGCCTTCGCGCCGGCCGCGCCGGTCCACGCCGATTTCGCTTACCATGACGCGGTCGCCGTGCATGGCTTTCTGCATTTCGCGCGGCGACAGGAACAGGTCGTCGCTGCCGTCATCCGGGGAGAGGAAGCCAAAACCATCGGGATGGCCTTCGACGCGGCCCTTGATCAGGTCGAGTTTTTCCATCACGCACAGGTCGCCGCGCCGGTTCTGCATCAACTCGCCATCGCGCTCCATGGCCCGCAGGCGACGTGCAAACAGGTCGATTTCGTCGGGGGTGATATCAAGCAGTTCAGCCAGGGTTTCCGGCTGCAGCGGTGCACCCTGCTGGCGCAATACATCCATGATGAATTCGCGGCTGGGCAGGGGGTGCTCGTAGCGTTCCCGCTCGCGTTCCAGATGCGGGTCAGTCCCGCGCAGGCCGGTGTGGAGAGTCGTTTCGGCGTGTGCCGTGGGTTTTTTCATTGACAAGTATCCTTGTTCATTTATAATGCGCGTCTTTCCAGCCCAGATGGCGGAATTGGTAGACGCACATGGTTCAGGTCCATGCGGTGGCAACACTGTGGAGGTTCGAGTCCTCTTCTGGGCACCAGATTAGCAGTACACCAAAAAACACAAAAGGGCAGCGCCAGCTGCCCTTTTTGTTTTCTGCACAGCCAGCCCAAATTTCAGTCATTCATATTGCCTTGAAGGCCGCATTCGCATGAGCACGAATGCGGCGTTGTATTTCAGTTAAACGGGTGACGCAGAACGATTGTCTCTTCGCGGTCGGGACCGGTGGAAATAATGTCGATTGGCACTTCGCACAATTCTTCCATGCGTTTGAGGTAGGCACGCGCGTTTTCCGGCAAATCCTCATAATGCTTGATGCCTACGGTGCTTTCTTTCCACGCCGGCATTTCCTCATACACCGGCTCGCATTTGGCCAGTGTTTCTGCACCTACCGGCAGGATGTCGGAGAAGCCGCCGTTGAGGTTGTAGCCAACACACACGCGCAGGGTTTCCATGCCGTCCAGTACGTCAAGCTTGGTCACGCATAAGCCGGATACGCCGTTGATCTGGATCGAACGCTTCAATGCCGCGGCATCAAACCAGCCGCAACGCCGTGCGCGCCCGGTAGTAGAGCCGAATTCATGGCCGCGCTCGGCCAGGTATTTTCCATTGTCATCAAACAATTCGGTAGGGAAGGGGCCGGAGCCGACACGCGTAGTGTAGGCCTTGGTGATCCCCAGCACATAGTGCAGGGTGTGCGGCCCCACGCCTGCACCGGTAGCCGCGCCGCCCGAGGTACAGTTGCTGGAGGTGACGAAAGGATATGTGCCGTGGTCAATATCGAGCAAGGTGCCTTGCGCGCCTTCAAACAGCAGGTTGTTGCCGGCGCGGTTGGCTTCATACAGCAGCCGCGGTACGTCGGCCACCATGGGTTTGATGCGCTCGGCCAGCAGCAGGGTTTCCTCCAGCGACTGGGTGAAATCAACCGGCTTGGCATGGAAATAGTTTTTCAGCACGAAGTTATGGTAATCCAGCACTTCGCCGAGTTTGGCAGCGAAGCGCTCGCGGTGGAATACGTCCTGCAGGCGAATGGCGCGGCGTGCTACTTTATCCTCATATGCAGGGCCGATGCCGCGCCCGGTGGTGCCGATTTTGCTCGCGCCCTTGGCGATCTCGCGGGCCTGATCGAGGGCAATGTGGTGCGACAGGATCAGTGGGCAGGCTTCGGAAATTTTCAGGCGTGATGCCACGTTGACGCCGGCTGCCTCCAGCATGTCCACTTCTTCCAGCAATGCCTGCGGCGACACCACTACGCCGTTGCCGATGAAGCAGGTGACGTTGTCACGCAAAATGCCGGACGGGATCAGATGCAGCACGGTTTTTTTGCCGGCCACCACCAGTGTATGTCCGGCGTTGTGGCCGCCCTGAAAGCGCACCACGCCCTGGGCATGATCAGTGAGCCAGTCCACAATTTTTCCCTTGCCTTCATCTCCCCACTGCGTGCCAATGACGACGACGTTCTTGGTCATGTTGTTATCCAGACGGTTTATCAAAAATTATTTTGCCATAGGGGCGACTTCCCATTCGCCCTTGTTGTCGAGCAACATGCGGTCGCAGTTGAGTTCGCTGCGATCGGCTTCATGGCCGGGTAAATCGACGACTACAATTTCACCGCTGCTGCGCAGCTGCTGAATTTTCTCCGCCAGTTTGGCGTTTTTTAGGTAGGGCGCGAGTATGCCCTTTGTACCTGGCGCGCGCCAAAACTGCGTGGCAATTTCGCGCAGGTCCAGGCTGAACCCGGTGGCCGGGCGTGCGCGGCCAAATGATTTGCCGACCTCGTCATAGCGCCCACCCTGGGCCAGCACGCTGGTATGGCTGCCCGCATAGGCGGAGAACACCACGCCGCTGTGGTAGTGGTAGCCACGCAGTTCGGCCAGGTCAATGTTGATTTTGGCACTGCCCTTGAGCTCATTTGCAATGGCGCGCAATTGTTCCAGTGCCTGGGTGATTTCCAGACTGCTGGGCAGAATGCGGAATGCTTCGTCGAGCACTTCCACTCCGCCATAGAGGGTGGGGAGTGCGATAAATGCGGCGCGGGTGGTCTCATCCATGCCATGCGTCAAATCACGGATGGCCGGGGTATCTTTGGCCTGCAACGCCTGGAACAGCGCAGTTTCTTTTTCTGCGGGCACGTGGCCATATGCCATTAGCCCGCCGAATACGCCGACATGGCCAATATCCAGGTAGAGGTCGCCAACGCCGGCGAGGGTCAATGCATCCAGCATCAGGCGCTGGATTTCCACGTCCGCCTCGTAGCTGCTGTGACCGTAAAGTTCAGCACCTACTTGCAGCAGTTCACGCGAGCGGTTCATGCCCTCGGGCAGGGTATGCACGACCGCACCGGCGTAGCACAGGCGCGTCACGCCCTGATGATTGAGCAGGTGTGCGTCAATTCGTGCCACCTGCGGGGTAATGTCGGCACGTAAACCCATCATGCGCCCGGACAGCTGGTCCACCAGCTTGAAGGTACGCGTGTCGAGGTCGCTGCCGGTACCTGTCAGCAGGGATTCCAGATACTCCAGCATGGGCGGGGTGACCAGCTCATAGCCGTGGGTACGGAACAGGTTGAGGGTGCTGAGGCGCAGGTATTCCAGACGCCAGGCGATCGGCGGCAGCAAATCTTCAATATATTCGGGTAATAGCCAGTTATGCATGGGAATGAGATGCAAGCAGGATTAACAAACCGCTGAGCATAGACGCGCGCCCCGCGAAGCGCAACTGGCCATCGTTTGGGGCGGCCATTTTGCGCAACGTCTCACGCCATGAATTGGGTAACTGCAACGGCAGCACGCCCCCCGGAACGCGTTTCGGTGCGATTGTTGCCGGGAGCTTGCCACCGCTCATCGTCTATTTGCCCGCATTGGGTGACTTCATGTATTTGAAGAAGGCGTTGTTGGGCTCAAGTACCAGTACGTCACTCTTGCTCTTGAAGCTCTGGCGGTACGCATCCATGCTGCGATAGAAGGCGTAGAACTCGGGATTCTTCGAGTAGGCGGTGGCATAGATGGTGCTGGCCTTGGCATCGCCTTCGCCCTTGATGGCCTGGGCGTCGCGGTAGGCGTTGGCGATGATGACCTGGCGCTGGCGGTCAGCGTCGGCCTTGATTTTCTCGGCTTCTGCGGAGCCGGTGGAACGCAGTTCGTTGGCCACGCGTTTGCGTTCCGCTTCCATGCGCCGGTATACCGATTCACTGACTTCCTGCGGCAAATCCACATGTTTGAGACGCACGTCCAGCACCTGCACGCCGATCTTGCGCGCATCCTGGTCGGCTTTTTGGCGCAGCGTGGCCATGATCTCATCACGCTCACCGGATACCACGTCGTGCACGCTGCGTTTGCCGAACTCGGCGCGCAACCCATCGTTGATGGTCTGCTGCAGGCGCGTCTGGGCACGGGTTTCATCCCCTCCGACGCTGACGTAATACTGCTTGATGTCAATGATGCGCCATTTGGCAAAGTAATCCACCAGCACGTTTTTCTTTTCCGAGGTGATGAAACGATCTGGCTCGGCCGGGTCAAGGGTCAGCACGCGGGTATCGAAATAACGCACGTTCTGCACCAGCGGCAGCTTGAAATAGAGGCCGGGCTTTTTGTCCACGGCGACGACTTCACCCAACTGGAACAGCATCGCATTCTGGCGCTGGTCCACGGTATACATGGTGAGGCTGGCCAGTATCAGGATGGCCAGCACGACCACGATCAGGATATTGAAATGTTTCATGGCCGATCCTCCCGATCACGGCTGCGGAAGGTATCGCGCGAGCGATTGTCGTCCTGAGTGGCAGGTGCCGGGCCGGGCTTGGGTGTGGCATCCAGCATGACCGGTGGCGGGGAGACGCCCTGACCGGACATGTTCATCAACTTGTCGAGCGGCAGATAAAGCAGATTGTTGCCGCCTTTGCTGCTGTCCACCAGCACTTTGGTGGTGTTCGACAATACCTGCTGCATCATGTCCTGATACATGCGCTCACGCGTTACCACCGGGGCCTTGCTGTATTCCACCAGTATCTGCTTGAAGCGGCTGGCATCGCCTTCGGCATTGGCAATCACCGACTGCTTGTAGCCGGCAGCCTCTTCAGCCAGGCGTGCGGCCATGCCGCGCGCTTTGGGAATGACATCATTGGCATAAGCCTGGCCTTCGCTCTTCAGGCGTTCGCGATCCTGCCCGGCTTTTACCGCATCATCGAATGCGCCTTGTACTTCCTGGGGAGGCTGTGCATTTTGCATGGTGACCTTGCTGATACTGATGCCTGTCTTGTAACGGTCGAGCGCATCCTGGATCTGCTTGGTGGCGCGGGCAGCGACATCGGCGCGGCCTTCGTAGAGAACATAATCCATCTTGCTCTTGCCCACGATTTCGCTCATTACGCTCTCGGCAACCTGGCGTACAGCGTCATCCGGGGAGCGATTGTTGAACAGGTAATCTTCCGGATCTTTCAGGGTGTATTGCACGGCGAACTGGATGTCGATGATGTTTTCGTCATCGGTGAGCATCAGCGATTCTTTCAACACCTTGCTTTTGACGTTGTTGCGATAGCCGATTTCCACGGTACGCACCTGCTCGATGTTCACTACCTGTACGCTCTCAATCGGCCACGGCAAGTGCCAGTTGGGACCGGGCTGGGTGGTTTCGATGAATTTTCCGAAACGAAGTACCACGCCACGCTCGCCGGTATCCACAATGTAAAACCCGCTGGCCAGCCATACTGCGACGATGATCGCCGCCACGATGCCCAGACCGGCAGTTCCAAAGCCACCCGGGCCAGAATTCCCGCCGGGCGTTTTTTTGCCACCCAACAAGCCGCCGAGCTTGGCGGTAAAACGCCGCCAAAGCTCATCCAGATCCGGTGGCCCTTCGTTTTTTTTGCCCCATTGTGGGTCGTTCCAAGCCATGGCTTTAGTCCAGTTCTGGATGATATTCGTTGTTGATGATGGCGGTGCTCAATTGCGGGGCTGCAGGCTCGTGGTGGTGCTGCGACATTTGCGTCAGCACGTCACGCAACGCGGTAATGCCTGCACCGGTTTTGGCGCTCACTCTGATGCGCGTAATCTTACCATATTCATCCTGTTCGACACCGGGTTCTATCGAACCCAGGTCAATCTTGTTCATTACCAGAATTTGCGGTACGTGCTGCGCGCCGATTTCTGCCAATACCTTGTTGACTTCGGCGATCTGCTTGTCGCGATTCGGGCTGCTGGCATCCACCACGTGCAGCAGCAGGTCGGCCTGGATAGTCTCTTCCAGTGTGGCGCGGAAGCTCTCCACCAAGGTATGCGGTAGCCGGGTGATGAAACCGACTGTATCGGACAACACGATTTCGCCCGAATTGGGCAGATACAGCTGGCGCGTAGTGGTATCCAGTGTGGCGAACAGCTGGTCGGCGGCATAACTGCCGGCGTGGGTAAGCGTGTTGAATAGCGTGGACTTGCCGGTATTGGTATAGCCCACCAGCGACACCGACATGACCCGGCCACGACTGCGCGCACGGCGCTGTACGGTGCGCTGCCGATGCTGCCTGGCTAACCTGTCCTTTAATAGCTTGACGCGCTTGCCAATCAGGCGGCGGTCGGTTTCCAGCTGGGTTTCACCCGGGCCACGCAGACCGACGCCGCCTTTCTGGCGTTCCAGGTGGGTCCAGCCGCGTACCAGGCGCGTGGAGATGTGCCCGAGCTGGGCGAGCTCGATTTGCAACTGACCTTCAGCACTCTGCGCGCGGCGCGCAAAAATATCCAGAATCAGGCTGGTGCGATCCACCACCCGGCACTCCAGCACCTTTTCCAGGTTGCGTTCCTGGGCGGGGGACAGGGCATGGTTGAAAATCACCACGCCGGCGTCGGTGGCGCGCACCATGGCGGCAATTTCTTCCACTTTGCCACTGCCTGCGAATAGTGCTGCGTCCGGCCGGGCACGGCGCCCTTCGATCAGCCCAGCCACATCGAGCTGGGCACTTTCGGCCAGGCGCTGCAATTCTTCCACGCTGTCGGCGTAATCCGGCTCGCCAAAATCCAGGCTGGCCAGTACTACACGCTCGCTACCGGCATGACGTTCAAACATGGAGAGTCATCATAATAGTTTTGGCCAGGCCGCAGGTTACCAGCGGATGCGTCTGGCGGCGGTCAGGCAGGAGAGATTTATTCAGCGCCTTGTTCCGGACGAAGGTTGACCGCGCGTGCTGGTACCACGGTGGAAATGGCGTGCTTGTATACCATCTGGGTCACCGCATTCTTGAGCAGTACAACGTATTGGTCAAACGACTCGACATGCCCCTGCAGCTTGATGCCATTCACCAGGTAGATGGAGACCGGCACGTGTTCCTTGCGCAGGGCATTGAGGAAGGGATCCTGCAGCAATTGACCTTTGGATACGCTCATTTTTATGTACTCCCAAGCTTGTTGAATATCAGTTGATTATGCGGTCAAGCGGCGCATCGGGCAAATATGAGAAAGAGCTGATGTGCAGTTCAGACCGTCGGTGTATCGAATTGCGGACGCCCGAAGTGGTAACCCTGCCCCCAGTTGACGCCCATATCGCGCAGGAGTTCCGCTGTCTCGGCGTCCTCAATGTTTTCTGCAATGGTGGTAATGCCCTGTTTGCGTGACAGGTCGATGATACTTTGTATCATGTCGCGGATTTTCAAGTTGTGACGTAAATTAGCCACCATCCAGCCTTCTATCTTGAGGAAACTGACAGGGAGCTTGGCCAGGTATAGAAACGAGGAATAGCCGCTGCCGAAATCGTCCAGCGCCAGACGAAAGCCGGAATCCAGCAGCGGCTGTATCTCGTGCGTCAGAAAATCGAAGTTGGCGATGTACTGGCGCTCGGTAATTTCGAACACCAGCGGTTTGACCTCATCCAGTGCAGTCGTGCAGCTGACACAAATCTGCCGGGTATGTTCAAGCAGCTGTTTGACCAGATCGCTGCGCGCCAGGAATTGCGGTGACAAATTCACAAAGTGGGCGAATTTCGGCGAAGCACCTGTAGCCAGACGCGTGGCACAGCGCCCAATCGCCTGGCGGGTGATGCTCTGGTCCACCAGATGGATCAGGTGCAGCCCTTCTGCGGCTTCGATGAATTCAACGGCAGGCGCCGCCCGCCCGGTTTTGCCGATCAGGCGCGCCAGCGCTTCGTCGGCAACTGGTTCGCCGGTAGCGAGATCCACCATGATCTGGTACGCCGCGACTATGCGCTTGTCCTGCAATGCGGATTGCAGTTCCCCGGCGTGCCAAAGCAGCCCGCGTTGCGTCATCTGGTGCAAAACTACGCGGTCGCGTCCGCCATTCTTGGCTTCGTACAAGGCGCTGTCAGCTTCGGCCAGAATGCCGGCGATATTTTTATCGTCGCCTGTATAGACGCTTACACCAGCACTAAAGGTGAGATCCAGGCTGCCATGTGCGGTGACGATGGAATGTTGCGCGTATGCCTGGCGCAGCCTGTCCATCGCCGCGAACGCCTGTATGCCGTCCACATTATGCAGGTAGATTAAGAATTCTTCGCCACCCCAACGGGCAATCCAGTCGCCATCACGCATCTGCCCAAGTAATATGGCGGCCGTTTGTTGTAGTACGGTATCGCCGGTGTCATGGCCGTAGTGATCATTCACCAGCTTGAACCGATCCAGGTCGCAAATTGCGATGGCAAAGGCTTCGCCGCTGCGCTGGGTGCGTGCAAACTCTTCGGCCAGCCGTGTTTCTGCGGCGCGCCGGTTAGGCAAGCCGGTGAGCAGATCGGAGAGCGCCAGCGCCTTGAGTTCTTCGCGCTGCCGTTTCTGCAGCAAAAACTGCCCGAACCAGGCTGCCAGCAATTCGATAAACGCGATATCGTCCTGTGAGCATTCAGCCGGCAGCGGTGCGCGTCGCATGAATGACAAGGTACCGTAGAGATGCTCGCCTACCCATATCGGTGTGCCCACGTAGACATGGAAGCCGAATTGGGTGAGCAATGTATGTTCGCGGTAGTTTCTGTCCTGACTCAGATCGGGGAGACACAGGCTGCTCTGGGTGGTCGCCACCTCATGAAAAATCGAATCATGCAGCGCGATCTGCCATGGCATATGGAACATGCCGGTGGTATCGAATAAATAACGCAGGGCGTATTGTTGATCGACTTCACCCACGAGCGCGGTTTCCATATCCATCGCCTGTACAGCAGCCTCGAGCATGGCGTCTATTTTTTGTATCTCGTCCAGGGTGCGATCTGTGGCCAGTCGCCAAAGCGCGCGCAGACGATCCTGCAGACTCGTGCTGGTGTGGAGATCCGAATCAGATGTTCCGGACAAGTGGTTTTTCATCAGGATTTATTTGCCTGACGGCGTGTTTTGCGTGGACAGACGCCCCAGTGGATTGGACACTTCATTTCCAGTCTAGTCGACATTGCCAAAAACACCACACGCATCACTCCGCCGCAATTTGCGCATTGCGCAGGCTCGCTGCGGCGGCTTCGGGGCTGATGGTGTTGACGAATAGTCCGGAGCCCAGCTCAAAGCCGGTCGGGATCGAAGTGCGCGGGCAGATTTCCAGATGCCAGTGGTAGCTGGCGGCGTGCTCGGCGGTATGTGCGTCATGCGGCACGGCGTGCAGGAAATAGTTGTACTGGGCGCCGCCGATGACCGCGTCGAGGCGTGCCATGGTGCGTTTGACCACGCTGGCGAGGTCGGCCAGATCGTCCGCGCTAATGGCCAGGAAATCCGATTGATGCGCCAGCGGCAGGATGTGCACTTCCCACTCGAAGCGGCTGGCGAACGGCTTGATGGCGATGAATTTCTCCCCGCGTTCCACCACGTATTGGCCAACGTCGATCTTGCGCCGGATTTCGCCCGAGTTGCGGTCGTAAATGGTGGCTTCAAAGGTGAGCGCTTCGTCAATCAGTGCGCAGAAAATGCAGTGATGGTGCTTGCGGAAGTACTCGCGGCTATTGTCCACCTCGGCCTGCACGTTCTCCGGCACCACCGGCATGGCAATCACCTGGCTGTGGGTGTGGGGAATGGAGGCACCTGCAGCGGGGCCGAAATTCTTGAAGACCAGCACGTATTTGAGGCGGTCGTCCGAGGCGTAAATCTGCGCCATGCGGTCCCGGTAAGCGCCAAACAGCATGGCCAGGTGGGCGCTGCTCATGTCGTGAAGAGCTGTGCCGTGTTCATGGTGGTCAATGATCACCTCGTGGCGGCCATAGCCGTCGATCGTCTGCTGCAGGCCAAAGCTGAAATTGGTCTGGGTGCGGTCGTCGCCCAGCACCGGGTAGAGGTTTTCCACGATGCGGATTTGCCAGTCGCCGATGGCCGGATAGGTGAGGATTTGCGGCGGGGTTTTGTCCTCGTTACCGCGGCAGAACGGGCAGGTTTCCACGTGCTTGCGCGTGTCGCGCGGCGCCAGATCCTCGGCTTTTTTCGGGCGCATGCTGCGCGCCGTGGCGACCAGCACCGATTCGCTGGGGACAATCGGGTTGATGCGGATTTCGCGGATTTCGTTGGCGTCACTCATGTTGTCTCCTTCTGATTCTGAAAGCTCAGTATTTTTTGCGCTGTTTGCCGTAGAGCTTGCGTCCCACCATGCGCTTGCGGTGCGCCTGGCGTTCTTCGCTCTCGCTGAGCGGCGCGGGTTTTTTGTTGGCGAACGGATTGGCGCCTACGTTGAACTGCACCCGCAGGGGCGTGCCTTCCAGCTTGAACGCCTGACGGAAGGTCTTTTCCAGATAGCGTTTATAGCTGGCGCTGATTTTATCCAGCGCGCTGCCGTGCACCACGATCAGCGGCGGGTTCATGCCGCCCTGGTGGGCATAGCGCGGTTTGGGGCGGAACGGGCCGGACTTGGGCGGCTGGTGCGCGGTGACCGCATCCATCAGGATGCGGGTGAGCTGGGGCGTGGGCAGCTTGGCCATGGCGGCGGCGTAGGCCACGTCCACCGAGCCGATCAGGCCGCCCACGCCATCGCCCTTGAGCGCCGAGATGTAATGGAATTTGGCAAATTCGAGGAATTGCAGCTTGCGCGAAATTTCGCGTTTGACAGTGTCGCGCTTGTAGTTGTCAAGGTCATCCCATTTGTTCACCGCCACCACCAGCGCGCGTCCGGTCTCCACTATGAAGCCGGCCATGTGCGCGTCCTGCTCGGAGATGTCGGTCTGCGCGTCCAGCACCAGCACCACCACGTTGGCGTCTTCGATGGCCTGCAGGGTCTTGACCACGGAGAATTTCTCGATAGCCTCGAAAATCTTGCCGCGGCGGCGTACCCCGGCAGTGTCGATCAGGGTGTATTTCTTGCCGGCGCGCTCAAAATCGATGTAGATGCTGTCGCGCGTAGTGCCGGGCTGGTCGAAGGCGATGACCCGCTCTTCGCCGAGGAGCGTATTGACCAGGGTGGACTTGCCCACGTTGGGGCGGCCGACGATGGCGATTTTCGGGTGCTTGTCGGACTCGTCCTCAGTGGCGTCGGGGAAACCCTCCAGTGCCAACTCCACCAGTTCCTGCACGCCCTCGCCGTGGCTGGCGGAGATGGCCAGCGGGTCACCCAGCGCCAGCTCATGGAATTCGGCAGTTACCACTTCACGGCGCATGCCTTCGGCCTTGTTCACCACCAGAAATACCGGACGCCCGCTCTGGCGCAGGCGGTCGGCGATGATTTTGTCCTGTGCGGTGCAGCCGGTACGCACGTCCACCATGAACAAAATGACATCGGCTTCGTCCACGGCCTGCAGGGTCTGGCGCGCCATTTCGTGCATGATGCCGTCCTTGACCACCGGCTCGAAGCCGCCGGTATCCACCACCAGATAGGGCTTGTCGCCCACCTTGCCATGGCCGTAATGGCGATCGCGGGTGAGGCCGGGAATATCTGCGACGATGGCATCGCGGGTCTTGGTCAGGCGGTTGAACAGGGTGGATTTGCCCACATTGGGGCGGCCGACCAGTACGAGAGTGGGTTTCATGATGTATTCACCGCCGTGCATCCGGCGGCAGTTGGTTCCTGTTTATTAATAACTACAAAGCAAGCGCGTAGACGCTGCCGTTGGCGGTTTGCACCACGACACCGCCGCTGCGTGGTTGCGGGCGGCTGATAATGGCGGAGCCATCGGTGGCGCTGCGTCCGACAAAACTGCCATCATCCAGCGCCAGCAGGTGTACATACCCCTGGCCATCGCCTACCGCCAGATAGTTGCCAACCCGGCGTGGCGCAGTGGTGCCGCGGGCGCGCAGCTTGTCCTGTGTCCACAGGTTCGCGCCATGAGTTTTTTCCAGCGCAACGACTTCGCCCTTGTCATTGGTTACATAGAGGTTGTGGTCATCCATGGTGAGTCCGGCCGCGCTGGAAAGGTCGCGCGCCCAGTTGAGATTGCCGGAGCGCAGGTCGAAGCATGCCACGCGCCCCTGGTAGGCCGCGGCGCATACCTGTGTGTCATCGGCGACCGGACTGCTGGTGACATCGGCAATCCGCTCGATTTCGGATGCGCCCTTGGGAATCGCCACGCTGGCCTCCCAGCCGACCACTCCGGTATCCAGTGCCAGCGCCACCAGCTTGCCACCGGCATAACCGGCGAAAACGCCGCCACGGGTAATCAGCACACCGGGCTGACTGCGCAGCAACAGCGCCGGCAATGCGCGCTCATACATCCATTTGCGCTTGCCGTCCCTGGCATCCAGCGCATAAATGTGGCCATCGGCGGTGCGTGCCACGACAATGCCTTCGGCAACTTGCGGTACGCCCAGCACCTCGCTGGAGAGTTGCACCTGCCAGCGCGGCTTGCCGCTGCCATCAAATGCCAGCAATTGGCCTTTGGGTGTGCCCACCAGTTCCAGGTCGTCACCTACGCCGACCCCGGCAGACAGCTTGTCGCCCGTTGCAACGCGCCACAGCGTGGCACCGTTGGCGGCATCAAGCTTTGCCAGCTGTCCATCGTATCCGGCCACGTAAATCGCATTGGCACTCAAGCCCGGCGCAAAGGCATAACTGTGCGCTGCTCCTGCCTTGGCCTGCCAGCCGGTTCTGAGATTTACTGCAGGCTTGAACGCTACCAGCGGCGTAGGTTTTTCGGCAGTGGAACTGCTGCCGAACCAGTTCATCGGGTTCATGCTGGAGCAGCCGGCGAGCGCGGCGACGAGTGCGAATACGATGATGCGCGACAACATGTTCATGGTCTTGTTCATTTGGGTTCCCCGCCGAGGGCATCGAGTTTGACCACAATATATTTGCGGAACGGGCTTTGCGCGTCGATTTTTTCCAGTGCGATCTTGTAACTGGCACGCGCATCGGCAAGCTTGTTCTGCTGCACCAGCGCATCGCCCTTGAGGTCATTGAAGCGCGCGGCGAAAGCTTCGTCGTAGGGGGCATCGAGCAATTTCAGCGCCTCCGCCGGGTTTTTCTGTTCCAGCAGCAGGGCGGCCAGACGCAGCACCGCGAGCTGTTTAATGCCGTCTTCGCGGGCATGGTCTATGGCCCACTGTAGTTGCGTCTGTGCGCTTTTCATATCCCCAGCCTGGGCGTTGCTGCGGGCGGCAATCATCGCCGCGCGCGGGGCATAGGGTGTGCCGGGGTATTTGTCGATAATGGCTGCGGCGTCATCCTTGACCGCTTTGGGCTGGCTCGCCTGCAGGGCAAGCTGCAGTGCGCTGTACATCACGGCGGCCTGGGCGGATTTTTCGCGCTGTTGATGCTGCCACCACTGCGCGCCCGCCGCCCCGATGACCAGTATGGCCAGCCCCCCTGTCACCCAGGTGCCGTAGCGTTTCCACCAGTCTTTGAGTGCGTCGAGTTTTTCCTGTTCTTCCAGATCGAAAGTCATGTTCAGTTCCTTGATTGCAAGAGGTCTGTCGCCTCAACGAGGGTAAAGCGCGCCTGTTCGGCGGCTTCACGTAATGATTTCAGGGTGATTTCTCCGGCAGCGGCTTCGTCGTCGCCGATAATCAGCGCATAGCGAGCAGCGCTGGCATCGGCCTTTTTCATCTGTGCCTTGAAGCTGCCGCCGCCGCAGTGTAACACCACGTTCAAACCGGTCTGGCGCAAGGCGTTGGCGACCTGCCAGGCAAACGCTGTGGCGGCCTCGCCCTGGTGCACGATGTAGGCATCCGTCGGGGTGCCGGGCACAGCCACCCCGGATTCTTCCAGCAACGCCAGCAGGCGTTCCACGCCCATGGCGTAACCGCACGCTGGTGCAGGCTTGCCGCCGATCTGCTCGATCAGGCTGTCGTAGCGGCCGCCGGCGCATACCGTACCCTGGGCACCGAGCTTGTCGGTTACCCATTCGAACACGGTGTAATTGTAGTAATCCAGCCCGCGCACCAGGCGCGGGTTGATACGGTATTCGATGCCATTGGCGCGCAACAGGCCTTGTACGTCTTCGAAATGCTTGATGGCGTCCGTGTCGAGGTCGTCCATCAGGCGCGGCGCAGACTCTACCAGCGCCTGCATGGCGGGATTCTTGGTATCGAGAATGCGCAGCGGATTGCTGTGCAGACGGCGTTTGGCGTCGTCGTCGAGCTGATCCTGATGCGCCTCGAAATGAGCAATCAGACGGGTACGATGACGGGCACGGCAGGCGGCATTGCCGAGCGTGTTCAGCTCCAGCGTAATGTCGGTGAGGCCGAGGCGCCGCCACAGGTCAGCGGTCATTACGATATGCTCCACGTCCATGTCCGGACCGGCAAAGCCCAGTGCCTCGACGCCGACCTGGTGAAACTGCCGGTAGCGGCCTTTTTGCGGGCGCTCGTGGCGGAACATGGGGCCGGCGTACCACAGCCGCTGCGGTGCGTTGTACAGCAGGTTATGCTGGATCGCTGCGCGCACGCAGGCGGCAGTGCCTTCCGGACGCAGCGCGAGATGTTCGCCGTTCAAGGCGTCCTCAAACACATACATCTCTTTTTCGACAATGTCGGTGACTTCACCGATGGCACGTTTGAACAGCGCGCTCTGCTCGACGATCGGCGTGCGAATCTCGCGGTAGCCGTAAGCGGCGAGCCAGTCGCGCACCACGGCTTCAAAGTGCTGCCAGTGCGGGCTGTGTTCGGGCAGGATGTCGTTCATCCCGCGTATGGCTTGGATAGGGCTACTCATTTTTTAATCGTTTCTTTTGCCACAGAGCGCTCAAGTAATGGCATTACCCCTGTGTGCTCTGTGGCAAATGGTTTTAAGCAACGGCAATCGGTATGGTTTTGGGCTTGCTGACCACCTGCCCATCGGCATAGTGGCTTTGTACATAGTCTTCGACAATGCGCTGAAACTCCTCGGCGATGCGCTCGCCTTTCAGCGTCACGGTTTTTTGGCCGTCCACATACACCGGGGCGACGGGTACTTCGCCGGTTCCCGGTAAGGAAATGCCGATGTTGGCGTGTTTGGATTCGCCCGGGCCGTTCACCACGCAACCCATCACCGCCACGCGCATGTCTTCCACGCCGGGATAGTGGTTGCGCCATACCGGCATCTGGTCGCGCAGGTAGCGCTGGATGTCCTGCGCCAGATGCTGGAACACGGTGCTGGTGGTACGTCCGCAGCCGGGGCAGGCTACCACCATCGGGGTGAACGAACGCAGGCCCATGGTTTGCAGGATTTCCTGAGCGACCACGACTTCCTGGGTGCGGTCGCCGCCGGGTTCCGGCGTCAGTGAAATGCGTAGGGTGTCGCCGATGCCTTCCTGCAGTAGCACCGACAGCGCGGCGGTGGAGGCGACAATGCCCTTGGAGCCCATGCCCGCCTCGGTCAGGCCCAGATGCAACGGGTAATCGCTGCGCGTGGACAGCTCGCGGTAGGTGCCGATCAGATCCTGCACGCCGGAGAGCTTGCAGGACAGGATGATGCGATCGCCGGGCAGGCCGAGTTCCTCGGCTTTGCGCGCCGAGTCCAGCGCCGAGGTGATCAGCGCCTCGCGCATCACCCATTCTGCCTCGCGCGGTTCGGCCAGATGGGCGTTGTCGTCCATCATGCGCGCCAGCAGCGCCTGATCCAGGCTGCCCCAGTTCACCCCGATGCGCACCGGTTTGTCATAACGGCAGGCGGTTTCGATCATGGCAGCGAACTGTTCGTCGCGCTTGCTGCCTTTGCCCACATTGCCCGGATTGATGCGGTATTTGGCCAGCGCCTCGGCGCAGGCGGGAACGCTGGTAAGCAGCTTGTGGCCGTTGAAATGGAAATCGCCGATCAGCGGCACGTCGCAACCACGCTGCTCCAGCAGGTCGCGGATGCGCGGCACCGCCTCGGCGGCTTCCTGGGTATTCACGGTGATGCGCACCAGTTCCGAGCCGGCGCGCCACAACGCGTAGACCTGCTCGGCGGTAGCAGAGACGTCAGCGGTATCGGTGTTGGTCATCGACTGCACCACAATCGGCGCATTGCCGCCGACAGCGATATTGCCAATCCATACAGTGCGCGTGGGGTGACGCGAGATGTGAAAATCAAACATTTGCTTACTCGATGGTCAGGTGCGCGACACTTGTTCCGGAGCGCGGTGTGAGGTCAACCGGTTTGCCGTTGTAGGTCATGGTGACGTTCGCGGCGTTTCCGATGACAGCGCTGAACGGTGGTTGGCCGGAGAGTTGCGCCGTCTCGCCGGCATGATAGAGGCGCGAAGTGAGCTGCCGTTTGCTGGCGTCGGTGATTCGTACCCAGGCATCCTGCGCAAACTTGAGCTGAAGCTGGCCGCTGTCCACTGCCCGGGCGGGTACGTCAGGCGGGGTAACGGTGGCGGCGGCCGGGGGTGAGGGCTGTGGCGCTGACATGGCAGGCGTGACAGGCGTGACAGGCGGCGCGGCCGGTGCAGGTGCAACTTTGGGAGCGGCGGGAGGAATCAGCGGCGCTGCAACATGGGTGGCGGGAAGTGCTGCCGGTGGCGCGTTATCTGCGCGTAGCCATTGATACACCGCCAGCGGCAAGGCAATCACGATGATCAGCGCCAGCAGGCTGAGTTTTAGCCAGTGCCGTGACAGGCTGCTGGTCAGTGCGATTTGTTCGTCATGGATGGTCAGTGGTTCGGCAGGATTGGCAGGGGCTGCCTGCATCGCATCCAGTAGTGGCTGCGGATCAAGCTGTAGCAGGCGTGCGTAGTTGCGCACAAAACCGCGGCTGAATAATAGTGGCCCCAGGCTGGCGAAATCATCCTGTTCAATCGCGGCTATTTGCCTGGGGGTGAGTTTGAGGCGATAGGCGACATCGCTCACGCTCATATTCTGTGCCTGGCGGATGGCGGCGAGCTGTGCACCGACTGACTGGATGGCGCTATGGCTGGACTGTTCGTCTGCGCTCATTCGTATTGTCCATTCAATAGCAGGCGCGTTTCCGGCGAATCGGCAAAACGTTTGCGCAACTGCAGACCGTAACTCGCCTCGGCGTCGCGGTCCCCCATTTTGCGCGCCAGGCGCACGCCCAGCCAGAGCGGGGCCGGGCTGGGCTGGGCGACGTCAAAATAGCGTGTGAGCAGCGCACGCGATTCGGTATAGCGACCTTGGCGATAATAGATATCGGCGAGCTGCGCCAAGGCTTGTGACTGGTTGGGCTGATGCTTGAGAGCGCGTTCGAAATAGGCTTCCGCGGCAGCCTGGTTACCCGCTTTCAGCGAACATACACCCGCATTGGTGAGTGCGCGTTCAGGCGAGGGGTAGAGTGGATTGCGCAGCGCCTCGTTGAATTGTGCTATGGCTGGCGCGAAGCGGTTGCGCGTGCACAGGAACCAGCCATAGTTGTTGTGCGTTTCGGATTCGTTGGGCGCCAGTTCGATGGCGCGAAGGAAGTTGCTCTCGGCAGTTTTGTCTTCATGCAGTTCCATGTAGACCAGACCAGACATGGTGTAAGCCGGCGCATAGTGGCTGTCCGAACTGAGGGCATCACGCAACTCTTCCAGCGCGATTGCATACTGGCGCCGGGTGTAATAGTCGGCGGCAAGCTCGGTGTGTATCCGCGCGCGGTTTTGTGCTTCGCTGACGTTGCTGGTGGAGGTCTGTTGCGAGCTTGGCGCATCGGCGCCGGGAGGTTGTGCGCAGGCGCCCAGCAGCAAGGTGAGGAGAAGGACGGCGAGTTTGTTCAATGTGATACCTCCATGCGGCGCATGACCCGCCGGGTTTTGTCCTGTACCTGTCCGGCCAGCTGGCCGCAGGCGGCATCGATGTCGTCGCCGCGGGTCTTGCGGGTGGTGACGATGTGGCCCGCCTGCATCAAAATATCGCGAAAGCGGCGTATTGCATCGCCGCGTGAACAGCGATAACCGGAATCCGGGAACGGATTGAACGGAATCAGATTGAATTTGCACGGCACGTCACGCACCAGTTCAATCAACTGGCGCG
The DNA here is from genome assembly GCA_035530335.1 of Sulfuriferula sp. Lineage (GTDB taxonomy): Bacteria > Pseudomonadota > Gammaproteobacteria > Burkholderiales > Sulfuriferulaceae > Sulfuriferula. The sequence goes on from DATKUZ010000037.1 coordinate 131,213, forward strand.
CGTGTTCCGGCTGGTCGTTGATGCCATCCAGCATGACGTACTCGAACGTAACAAAATCGCGCGGCGCTTTTTCCAGATAGCGCTGGCAGGCCGCCATCAGTTCAGCCAGCGGGTATTTCCGGTTGATCGGCACAATCACGTCGCGCAGCTTGTCGTTGGGGGCGTGCAATGAAACCGCCAGCGCCACCGGGCAATCCTCGCGCAGCCGGTCCATGGCGGGTACCAGGCCGGAGGTGCTTACCGTCACCCGGCGCCGCGACAGACCGTAGGCATGGTCGTCGAGCATGATATTGAGCGCGGTGACCACGTTGGTGTAGTTCGCCAATGGTTCACCCATGCCCATCATTACCACGTTGGTGATGATGCGCTCGCCTTTCGGGTCGCGCCCCATCGCGTGGTTCGCCCACCACAGCTGGCCGATGATTTCCGCCACCGACAGGTTGCGGTTGAAACCCTGGCGGCCGGTGGAGCAGAACGTGCACTCCAGCGCACAGCCGACTTGCGACGACACGCACAACGTGCCGCGCGCGTCATCGGGAATGAACACGGTTTCCACGCCGTTCATGCCGCCCACGTCCAGCAGCCATTTGCGCGTGCCGTCAGCGGATGCCTGCTCCGCCATCATGCTGGGCGGCGCCACCGTTGCCAGCTGCCCGAGTTTCTCGCGCAGCGATTTCGCCAGATCGCTCATTTCGGCGAAATCCGCCGCACCGAAATGATGCATCCAGCGCATCACCTGTTTGGCGCGAAACGGCTTCTCGCCGAGTTCGGCGAAATAACCGGTGAGGCCGGGCAGGTCGTAGTCGAGCAGGTTGACGGTCATGGGTGGGGGACTGGCGGAAACCGGATAGGACTGCTTAACGCGAGTAAACGTTCATTGCCGGAAAGTAGTAGGCGATTTCCACTGAGGCGGTTTCCGCTGCGTCGGAGCCGTGTACGGCATTGGCGTCAATGCTGTCGGCGAAATCGGCGCGGATGGTGCCGGGCGCCGCTTTTTTCGGGTCGGTTGCACCCATCAGGTCGCGGTTTTTCAGGATCGCGCCTTCGCCTTCCAGGACTTGCACCATCACCGGGCCGGAAATCATGAAATCCACCAGATCCTTGAAGAAAGGACGCTCGCGGTGTACGCCATAAAAGCCTTCGGCTTCGGCACGGGACAGGTGCATCATGCGTGCAGCGACGATTTTCAGACCGGCGTCTTCAAAGCGCTGGTAAATTTTTCCGATTACATTTTTGGCGACTGCATCAGGTTTGATAATGGAAAGGGTGCGTTCGACAGCCATTGCGGTACTCCGTGGATTTAAGGGGTTTAAGGGTTGAAAATCCTGGCTAAAATACCACGAAATGCCCATAAAATAAAGGCTTAGCGTACGTTTCCGCACCATTCAGGCAGCGTACCCGCAGCGCCAGCAGGGGCCTGCCAGGCACAATCGATACCGATCCCGGCCACCCATACCAGCGTTTCGCCGCAATACAGCAAAGGCAGACGGTCGCGTTGCCAGGGCGGGATGGAGCATTCCTGCAACAGGTTTTTCAGACTGCGGCGCGGTCGCTGGCAGTCCGGGCGGAAATGTTCGCCGCCCTGGCGCAGACGGATGGTGACCGGAGCCTGACCGAGTTTGGCGCGATCGAGTCCCTGGCCGGTAGCAGGGGTAAAGCTCAGGCTGCCGCCGAGTTCATCGAGTAGCAGTTGCGCTTCGCCTTGCCACGGCCAGCGCAGGCCGGGTTCGGGAGCGGGCCTTCGGTCTGTGAGGTGTACCCACCCCTGAAAGCGGTGCAGCTCCCAATGGGCGTGCCGGATGCAGGGCTGGCTATCCGCATTGGCGTGGGTGAGTTGTTCCAGCATGGCGGCGAGTCGCGCCTGACTGGGCATGGGGATATGGTTGAGCGCGAGAAAATGACGCAGCAGGTTGCGCGCGCGCGGTGGGGGCAGGGCGGCCAGCCGGGCACAGTCCAGCCGCTGGTGTTGAATGGCGCCTGCGGCGTCGAGCGCGGCGAGTTGGTCGAGCAGGTCAGCGGCCTCGGCAAGATTTTGCGCGCTGCGGGCAAGGCTGGCGCGCCACGCCGGGAAGCGCTCACCCAGTAGCGGCAGCACGGTGTGGCGCAAAAAATTACGATTGAAATGGGTATCCTGGTTGCTCTCGTCTTCCACCCATTGCAGCGCATGTTGTCGCGCCCAGGCCTCAATTTCGCTGCGGTCAATATCCAGCAACGGGCGCAGGTAGGCGGGATGGGTGGCCGCCTCGCGCAATACGGGCATGGCTGCCAGACCTTTCACTCCCGCACCGCGCAGCAGTTGCAGCAGCAGCGTTTCGGCCTGGTCGTCGCGGTGGTGCGCCAGCGCAATGAAGTCGGTATCCAGACCTGCGTATTCGGCATAACGCGCGCGTCGCGCGGCGGCTTCGAGGCCCAGCGTCGCGGCGTCCTCGATACGGATGGTTTGTACCCGCAGCGGGATAAGATGTGCGGTGCAAAGCGTGCGGCAGGCGTCGGCCCAGTCCTGTGCGTGAGGACTGATCTGGTGGTTGATGTGGATGGCGCAGAGCTGGAAGGGATGATCGGCTGCCAGTCGCGCCAGCAGGTGGAGCAACACCACCGAATCCACGCCGCCACTCAAGCCCAAGGTGATGCGGCTGCCAGGCGGGACGTGCCGGACCAGTTGCACCCGCACCGTCTCCAGCAGATTATTTGGCGGGCGTGTCCTTGAATCGGCCATAGCTCATCAGGCGCTCATAGCGGGTTTTGAGCAGGGCGTCGAGGGGTTGGCTGGTGAGGCTGTCCAAAGCGTCCTGCAGGGCTTTTTTCATGGATTGCATCATCAGCGCCGGGTCACGATGCGCGCCGCCCAGCGGTTCGTCCACGATACGATCAATCAGGTTGAAGGATTTCAGGCGTGTGGCGGTGATGCCCAGGGTTTCAGCAGCCACGGACGCTTTATCCGCGCTTTTCCACAAAATGGAAGCGCAGCCTTCCGGGGAAATCACCGAATAAGTCGAATATTGCAGCATCATGGTCAGGTCGCCCACGCCAATCGCCAGCGCGCCCCCAGAGCCGCCCTCGCCGATGATGGTGCACAGGATGGGCGTTTTCAGCTCTGCCATGACAAACAGGTTGCGCGCGATGGCCTCGGACTGGCCGCGTTCCTCGGCACCGATGCCGGGGTAGGCGCCGGGAGTGTCAATGAAGGTCATCACCGGCACGCCGAATTTTTCCGCAAGGCGCATCAGACGCAGCGCCTTGCGGTAACCCTCGGGGCGCGGCATGCCGAAATTGCGGTAAATCTTTTCTTTGGTATCGTGGCCTTTCTGATGGCCGATGAGCATCACGCTCTGGCCGTTGAAACGCGCCAGACCACCGACAATCGCAGGGTCGTCACCAAACGCGCGGTCCCCGCGCAGTTCTTCGAAATCGTTAAACAGGGCTCCCACATAGTCCAGCGTGTAAGGGCGCTGCGGGTGTCGTGCCACTTGGGAAATCTGCCAGGGGGTGAGCTTGGCGTAAATATCTTTGGTGAGCTTTACGCTCTTTTTTTGCAGGCGGCCGATTTCTTCCGAGATGTCCAGCGCAGAATCGTCCTGCACATAGCGCAGTTCCTCGATTTTGGCTTCCAGCTCAGCGATCGGCTGCTCGAAATCCAGAAATGTGGTTTTCATGGGCAGTCAGGGCCGTGAAAAAAGCGGCATTGTAGCCGATTCGGTTGCCAGGCTGAATCGCATTGCAGCCCGCGCCGCGTGCAGGCTGTCGCTGGATTAACTGGATTAATGATGATGGCCGTGTTCGCCGTGAGCGTGGCCGTGGGTGATTTCTTCCGCGCTGGCAGGACGCACGTTGTCCACGTGGCAGGAAAATTTCAGGGTTTGGCCAGCCAGCGGATGATTGCCGTCCACCATCACGGTGTCCTCGGTCAGTTCGGTGACCGTGTAGAGCATGAATTCATCGGTGCCTTCGGCCGCACCTTCAAACTGCATGCCCACGGCGATTTCTGCCGGGAACAGGTGACGCGGTTCGGCGCGCAGCAGTTCTGCCTCGTATTCACCGAAGGCGTATTCCGGTTCCAGGGTGACCTCAATATCGTCGCCTTCCTGCTTGCCTTGCAGGGCTTCTTCCACGGTCGGGAAAATGCCGTCATAGCCGCCGTGCAGGTAACTCACTGGCTCGCTGCTTTTTTCCAGGATATCGCCCGCCAGATTGGTAAGCTGATAGGAGATGGTGACAATGGTGTCTTTGGCGATTTGCATGATGTCCTCGGTAGGCCGGTTGATGATTGAGTGAAAGCGGTACGGCAATGATGCCGTGCCCGGGTTTAGATTAAAGCTGCTTGACCAATGCCAGCACCTGTTGTGCGTGCCCTTTGCTTGCAACGTCGTAAAGCGCATGGCGCACTACACCCTGCTTGTCAATGATGAAGGTGGAGCGCAGCGCGCTTTTACGGTTTACACCATCGATCATTCTATCATGCAACACGCCGTATTTCTGGCATACCACGCCATCCTTGTCTGCCAGCAGGCGTGTGCTGATGCCATGCTGGTCGCGAAACGCTGCATGGCTGAGGCAATCATCGCGCGACACGCCCAAAAGCACCGTTTCATGCGCGGCGAAATCATCTGCCAGATCGCTGAATTCGATATTTTCCTGCGTGCAACTCGGTGCGCTGTCATGCTTGTAAAAATATAACACCACATGCGCATGATCTTTATAATCGGCCAGCCTGATGAATTCCATGTCGGCATCGGCACAACTGAAATTTGGCGCAATCTGACCCGGCTGCAACATGCTGACCCCTAGGTGCGCTGCTTTGCAATGGGCGGATTTTAACCTATTTCAAAACCTGACTGTGGGCAATCTCGTTGGCTGAGACGTTATAATCCACCGATGGACAAACACTTGCTTGGTGGCATCAGCGCCACCCGATTCCTGCGCGAATACTGGCAAAAAAAACCCTTGCTGGTACGCAATGCGGTGCCCGGATTTGCCGGGCTGCTTAGCCCCGATGCCCTCATCGCTCTATCTTGTGCAGACGATGTGCAAGCCCGCCTGATAAGTCAAAAAAAGCGCGGCTGGCAACTGCAGCACGGGCCCTTTACCCAGGCTGAATTCAAACGCATCGGCAAACTGCCGTGGACGCTGCTGGTACAGGAACTCAATCACCACCTCGGTGCGGCCGAGACATTGCTGGAGCGCTTCAATTTCATTCCGCACGCGCGCCTGGATGACTTGATGGTGAGCTATGCAGTGGATGGGGGGGGCGTGGGCCCGCATTTTGATTCCTATGATGTGTTCCTGTTGCAGGGCATGGGGCAGCGTCTTTGGCAAATCAGTGCGCAAGACGATCTTGATCTGGTGCCCGATGTGCCACTGAAAATCCTGCGCCATTTCGCAGTGGAGCAGGAGTGGCTGCTCAACCCCGGCGATATGCTCTATCTGCCACCGCACTATGCACACAATGGTGTGGCGGTAGGCGAGTGCATGACCTATTCGATCGGTTTTCGTGCCCCCAGTGTGCAGGAAATTGCCACCCAGTTTCTGGTGTATCTGCAGGACCGGATAGAACTGACCGGCATGTACCAGGATCCTGACCTGCGCCTGCAAAAGCACCCGGCGCAAATCAGTGATGCCATGCTGGAGCAGGTCGAAGCGATGCTGGCGCGTATCCATTGGGGGCGAAAGGAGATTGCGGATTTTCTTGGGTGTTATCTTACCGAGCCAAAGCCGCATCTGTTCTTTGATCCGCCTGCCACACCCTTGAGTAAAGCGGGTTTTAACCGGCGCGCACGGCAATCCGGCGTACGTCTGGCCGCCCAGTCACGCATGCTGTTTCGTGATGGCAGCTTTTTCCTGAACGGAGAATATATTAGCTGCGGAACCAACCGTAGTGACTTGCAGGGACTTGCCGACAGGCGTCGGTTGGCGCCTGCTGAAGTGAATGCGGAATTGTTGCCATTGCTGTATGAGCTCTATCTCGATGGCTTTCTGCTGCTGGGAGCGGAAAACATTCAGGGATTGCCGAAACATGTAAAATAAGTGGAAATCAGCGGTTTTTGCGTGATCCGAATTGCCTGAATTTATAAATAACGCGCAAATAACATAATATCCCTAGCAAATTTCCTGAAATTTGCTAGAATTTTGGCCGTCGGTCATCATAAATGACTTTGGGCCGATTCACCGTGGTTGCTTGTCATTATTTTTAAGAGGGAACATAAATGAAACATTCCATCCTGCTTGCTGCTCTTCTGGCCGTTTCTCTGTCTGCTTGTGGTAAAAAAGAAGAAGCTGCTGCACCAGCTCCTGAAGCTACACCTCCTGCTGCCGAAGCTCCTGCTGCTCCTGCTGCCCCTGCGGCTGAAGCTCCTGCTGCTCCTGCACCAGCCCCGGATGCTACTGCTCCTGCTGCACCTGCAGATTCTACTGCACCTGCTGCACCTGCAGATTCTACTGCTCCTGCAGCCAAGTAATAGTCCAGCAAACTCATCTGCTGTTAAAAAAACCGACCCTAGGGTCGGTTTTTTTTCGCTCTGAAATTCGTCGTGGTGCGGAGAATTCGGTGGCCTGCAACATTCAGGGCTGGAGATATTCGCGCAACCGCCGCACCGCTTCCTGCAAGTTAGGCAGCGAAGTGGTGTAGGCAAAACGCACGAAACGATGCGCCTGGTGTGTGCCAAAATCCACGCCGGGGGTGATGGCAACACCGGTTTGTTCCAGAATCTGCGCCGCAAAGGCAAAACTGTCCTGGCTAAATCGCCCGCAACCAGCATACAGATAAAACGCACCCTGCGGCAGCACTGGCAGGTCAAAACCCAGTTCGCGCAATGCGCTGGCCAGATAATCGCGGCGTACTTTCAGCTCGGCCTTGCGTGTTTCCAGAATGGCAAGCGTGGCCGGCATAAAAGCTGCCAGTGCGGCGTATTGTGCTGGCGTGGAGGCGGCAAGGTAGAGGTTTTGCACCAGCCGCTCCAGGGCTTCAATTGCCCACTCCGGCGCTACCAGCCAGCCCAGCCGCCAGCCTGTCATCTGAAAATACTTGGAAAAACTGTTCACCACGAACACCTGGTCCGAGTGCGCCAGCGCAGTGTGGTAGCTGCCCTCGTAAATCAGCCCGTGGTAAATCTCATCCACAATCAGCGTGGCACCGCGCGCGGCGCAGATGGCGGCGATGGCACGTACGTCAGCATCCGGCACGACGGTGCCGGTGGGGTTGGACGGCGAAGCCAGCAGCACGACCTTGGTCTCGGGTGTCCAGTAACGCTCAACCAATTCGGGTGTGAGCTGGTAGCCGGTATCGGCATTTACCGGTATGGCCAGCGCGCGCGCTTCGATGAAGCGCGCAAAATGCCGATTGCACGGGTAGCCTGGATCGGCCAGCAATACGCTATCGCCAGGGTCGGTGAGCACGCCCAGTGCGAGCAGCAGCGCACCGGATGCCCCGGGGGTGATGATTACGCGTTGCGGGCTGAGTTGTACGCCGTAGTGTTGCGCGTAAAAATCGGCAATGGCGCTGCGCAGCTGTGGCAGCCCGAGTGCCGGCGTGTAATGCAGGTCGCCCTGGTTCAGCGCAGCCATGCCCGCCTCGATAATCGGACGCGGGGTGGTAAAGTCCGGCTCGCCGATTTCCAGATGGATGATCGAGCGGCCTTGCGCTTCCATCTGACGCGCGCGTGCCAGGATGCCCATCGCATGAAACGGCGCGATGTCTGCCATGCGTGCGGCGATGGGCGGGTGCGGCGTGTTCATGCTTCGGCGTCGGGTAGCAGAGGGGCTGCGGGTTGCAAATGCTCCAGGTCCACCGACTCAATCTGGCTGAAGCGCTTGCTGATTTTCTGGCTGCTGATGTGGACTTCCGTGGCGTCTTCATTGGCCAGGCGGATATGGTCGGCGAGTTTTTTCATGCGCACGTCGAAACGGGAAAAATCCTTGCCCAGCTTGGACAGTTCGTCCTTGATGATGTGCACCTGGCGTCGCGTTTCCACGTCCTTGATCACGGCGCGCGCGGTGTTGAGCACCGCCATCAGCGTGGTCGGCGAGACGATCCACACGCGCCGGCTCATGGCGTATTCGACCAGATCCGAATGGTAGGCGTGGATTTCGGCGAACACCGCCTCGGCCGGCACGAACATCACCGCGCCGTCCGAAGTTTCGCCCGCGATGATGTATTTGGCAGCGATATCGTCCACGTGCTTTTTTACATCGGCCTTGAAAGCACGCGTGGCCAGGGTGCGATCGGCGTCGACGGCATCGCGGGCAAACATGCGGTTATAGTTTTCCAGCGGGAATTTCGAGTCCACTGCGACACGCCCGGTCGGCTCCGGCAGCACCAGCAGGCAGTCCACCCGGTTGCCGTTGGATAAGGTGGTCTGGAAACTGTACGCATCCGGCGGCATGATATTGCGTACCAGCCCTTCCAGCTGCACCTCGCCAAACGCGCCGCGCGAGCGCTTGTCGCCGAGCAGTTCCTGCAGGGTGAGCACGTTGCTGGACAGGCCGTCGATTTTCTTTTGCGCCTCGTCGATGGTGGCCAGCCGCGCCATCACGTTGGCAAAGGTCTCGTTGGTTTTCTTGAAGCCCTCATCCAGGCGCTCGCTGACCTTGCCGGAGATTTCCGCGAGGCGCGCATCCACGTTCTTGGCCAGCGCCTCTACCGAGGCCGATAGCTGGGTGGTGGCATTTTGCATGGTGGTCTGGATCAGCGCCTGTTCTTCGCGCCCCTGTTTGGCCAGGGTTTGCAGGGTCTGGGCGAGGGTGTCGGCCTGCACGGCCTGAATTTTGACGGAAAAATCCGCCAGCTGCGCATTTTGCGCGGTGCGGCTGTCTGCGAGTTCGCGGGTTTGCGCATGTTGCAACGCCAGTACTGCTTCGCGCGTGGCAGCCAGTTCACCCGTCACGGTGTTGCGCAGGCGCTCGGACACCTCGGTCAATGCACCCTGGGTGCGATCCGACTGATTTGCCAGGCCATTGTGCAAATCGGTGAGCATGGCGCGGTGGCGCACTTCCAGGCCGTCATGAAGCGTGCCCGGCAGACCAGCCTGCGCCTGCGTCAGCGCGTTGATTTTGAATGCTAGCCATAGCAGGACAGCAATAATAACGAGCGCCGCCAGGGCAGTGACGATTTCCAGCATGATTCCTCCAGTTGGGGAATTATAACCGCCAGCGTCAGGGAAGCCGCATCGAAAATTCCCCGCACCAAATCACTTGAACGGATTGATCCGGTTAAATCCTGGGGGAGGCGATGGCTGGCATCGGTAGGCGAATGGGACTATGTTTAACGCGTTTAACCAAAAGGAGAATGACCATGACCCGCCAAACCAGCCTGCTTTTTTGCCTGTTGCTTGGTTGCCTGTCTGCAGCTGCACCGCTTACCTCTGCTGCAGCCCAGTCGCAGCAGGCCGACATCATTGGCGTGCAAAAACGCACCGACATCAAGGTGGTGTACGACGACAAGGACGATGTGTGGGAGGCCGGGATCGGCAAGGGGCTGTATTATCTGCGCGGCCTGCTGGAATCATACAAATCCCTGGGCATCCCGCAGAATCAGCTGCACATCAGCATTGTGCTGCATGGCCCCACGGCATACTGGCTGCTTAATGACCAGGCGTATCGGCGCGACAAAAAAGACCCGTTTGCCTACAACCCGAACAGCCAGGTGGTGGCCGAACTGCTGCAGCATGGCGTGAGCGTGGAGATCTGCAACGTCACCATGCGCGCCAAGGGATTCACGCCAGAAGATCTGTTGCCCGGGGTGGTCATCGTCCATGACGCCTACACCCGCCTGATCGATTTGCAGCAGCGCGGCTACGCTTATATCCGTTTCTGACGGCTGCTATTATCCACATATAAAGCGGGGAACTGCTGGCGTAGTGCGGTCAGCTTGGGCAGATCGTAAATCATGATGTAAGGGTCATGCGGATGGCGCATGGCGTAATTCTGATGATAAGCCTCTGCCGGGTAAAACGCCTGTAACGGGACTACCGTGGTGACGATGGGCTGGGCAAACACCTTGGCTGCCTGCAACTGCTTGATGTAAGCCTGCGCGATGCGCTGCTGTTCGGGATTGGCAATAAAGATGCTGGAACGATACTGGGTGCCGTGATCGGGTCCCTGGTAATCGAGCTCGGTGGGGTTGTGGGCAACCGAAAAATACACCTTGAGCAACTGGCCGTAACTGATTATGGACGGATCATAGGTGATTTTTACCGATTCGGCGTGCCCGGTATTGCCGCCGCTGACGGTTTCATAATGGGCAGTATCCGCTGCGCCGCCGGAATAGCCGGCTTCCACCGCCGTCACCCCTTTGACATGCTGGAACACTTCTTCCATCCCCCAAAAGCAGCCGCCAGCCAGTACGGCCGTTTGCGGCGTGGCATGTTGGGTCAGCGCGGCATCCACTGCCGGATCGGGTAAGGTGGCGCCAGCCGAATCACATGCCTGCAGAGTGAATAGCGCCAGTACTCCAAGCAACGTCGTTAAACTGCGTCTGAACACGGGTGACATGATGCATGCCTCCAGCAAACTAATTGTTCAATTAAGAGTCTTTCAAATTGAAAGCGTTCCCGCTCAAATCAAAACGCAGGCTCAGGAAAAACCATGATGATCAACGCAGACCACAGCCAGCGCGCACTGGTTGACCCCGCCCAACTGTCCTGGGTGGATTCGCCCCTGCCCGGTGTGGCGCGCCGTATGCTGGAACGCAACGGCGCGGAAGCGGCGCGCGCCACTTCGATTGTGCGCTATCAGCCGGGTGCCGGGTTCGATGCACACCCCCATCCGCAGGGTGAGGAAATTCTGGTGCTCGAAGGTATCTTCGAGGATGAATACGGCGCCTATCCGGCTGGCACCTATCTGAAAAATCCGCCCGGCTCGGCGCACCGTCCGTTCAGCCGCAGCGGCTGCACCCTGTTTGTAAAGTTGCGCTACATGCAGCCGGACGACACGCAGCGCGTGGTCATCCACACCCATGAAGCGCAGTGGCTGCCGGGGCTGGTGGATGGGCTGCAAGTGCTGCCGCTGTCCGAATTCGGCGGCGAGCATACCGCGCTGGTGCGCTGGCAACCCGGCACGCGTTTTCAGCCGCACCGGCACTATGGCGGCGAGGAAATCCTGGTGCTGGATGGCGTGTTTCAGGATGAATATGGCGATTACGGTCAGGGGATGTGGCTGCGCAGCCCGCATCTGAGCGCGCATCAGCCGTTCAGCGAGCCGGGTTGCACCATCCTGGTCAAGGTAGGGCACCTGGACGTCGCAACTTAGCACATGTGCATGAACCGCCAGCGTGCCCCCATTTCAATGACTGCGTGAATTTGAGCCGAGCGCGTTGATTTCTGCGAGTTGCTCCGGCGCAGCTTCGCGCTGGATCGCCGTCATGCCCTGTTTGGCGCGTTCGTCGCCGTGTGCGGCAGCAAGGCTGAATAATTCGTAGGCATGCACCAGATTTTTCGGCAGGCCCACGCCCCGGTAAAACATCAATCCCAGGTTGAACTGTGCCTGATGGTCGCCCTGATCGGCAGCCGCGCCGTACCATTTGGCGGCTTCGAGATAATCCTGCGGTGCGTCCTTGCCCTCGAAATACATCACGCCGAGGTTGTATTGCGCGGTCACGTCGCCGCCCTGTGCGGCTTCGAGCAATTTTTTCAGCGGGCCGTAGCCGGCGAGTTCGATAATATCCATCTGCATTCCTTGTGTTGGGCGAATTTTACCCGGCTGCGCTCGCATGGGCGCGCATCAGAGGCTAAACTGTCGCGCTCACGCCACCCATAGACCTTCAGCCAATGGCACTCAAAGCAACAATCTTCAAAGCCGACCTGCAAATCGCCGATATGGACCGGCACTATTATGCCAGCCACGCGCTGACCCTTGCGCGCCATCCGTCGGAAACCGACGAGCGCATGATGGTGCGCCTGCTGGCATTTGCCCGTCACGCGCATGAGTATCTGGTATTTGCCAAAGGCATTTCCGAGGCGGATGAACCCGATATGTGGCAAAAGGATTTGACCGGCGCGATCGAGCTGTGGATAGACGTGGGCCTGCCCGATGAAAAACGCATCCTCAAAGCCAGCGGCCGCGCGAATCAGGTAGTGATTTACACGTATGGCGGCCACGGCGCCAACCTGTGGTGGAACGCCATCAGCTCCAAGCTTGCACGACTGAAAAATCTGACCGTGATTAATCTGCCATTGCCCGTCACTCAGGCGCTGGCCAAACTGGCACAACGCAACATGCAGCTCAGTTGTACGATAGAAGACGGCGCAATCTGGCTGTCCAGCGACACCGAAACGGTACCGGTGGAATTTACCGTGCTGCAGGCGCCGGTCTGAAGATATGCCATTGATTGCCGGGATTCAGCCATGCACATCTGGGTAGATGCCGACGCCTGCCCGGGCGTCATCAAGGATATCCTGTTTCGCGCCGCCGAGCGGGCGCAGATTTCCATGACATTGGTGGCCAACCAGCTGTTGCGCACCCCGCCTTCGCCGTATATCCGCGCGCTGCAGGTACCCAGGGGTTTTGACGTGGCGGATAACGAGATCGTGCAGCGGCTGCAAGCGGGTGACCTGGTGGTGACCGCGGATATTCCGCTGGCGGCCGACGTCATCGAAAAAGGCGGCCATGCGCTCAACCCCAGAGGCGAGTTTTACAGCGAGGAAACAATCCAGGCCTTGCTCACCATGCGCAACTTCATGGACGAGTTGCGCGGCAGCGGCGTACAGACGGGCGGCCCGGCGGTCTTTTCACATAGCGACCGGCAGGCGTTTGCCAATCAGCTGGACCGGTTTTTGACCCGTCGGGCGTGAGCCTGAAAACGGCTTTTCAGAACAAGCGGTCATTACCCGTTACAGCGGCATCGCCAGCTTGTTGTTAAGCCGCAGCCAGCCGCGTGCCACGCGGTATAACACCCACAGCCCGGCGATGGAGACGACCGCAATCGCCAGCGGAATGCCGATTAGCGTAAATACCAGCAGCCACGCGACGATTACCCACAGCAAGGCGAACCAGAAAGTGCGGATCTGCCAGCGGAAATGCGATTCCAGATAAGTGCCGCGCGCCTCACCGCGCTTGATGTAGTTGAGTATCACCGCCAGGATCGACGGCCAGCCGGTAAGGAAGGCGGTCACAATGAGCATCGGGCTGAGTAAACCCGTGACCACGGTGAACGCATGCAGACCGTAAATGACATGAGTGATCGTCACCAGGCCATCCGCCGGTAACTTGCCGGAGTCAATGTAATTTTCCGTCACCTTGGCCTCCAATGCACTGATTTGAACGAGCTTCAGTATAGCGCCTGCGTAATGATTTCCCCGTTTTACCAGTGCAATGCACGGTATTGCGAGGTCTTCTTGTCCTGGTGCGCCTGCATGCGGGTGATGATGTCGTCCAGCACCGACAGCGCATGCTGGATGTAGGGGCCTTTGTTGAGCATCACGCATTCCGCGCGCCCAGACATCGCGGCGTCGCTGATTTCCGCGCGTGACGGCAGATTCAGCTTGACCAGGCTTTCCAGCACCTGGGTGGCCCAGGTCACCGGGATATGCGCAGCTTCACACAGCCACAGCATTTCTTCCTGAATCTCAGCCAAGCGCTCGTAACCGATTTCCACGGCCAGGTCGCCGCGCGCGATCATTACCCCGAACGGACCACGCCCGGCGCCACGAACGATGATTTCCGGCAGGTTTTTTACTGCGTGGTGCGTCTCGATCTTGGCGATGATGCCGAGCGTGCCGGCATTGCGTTGCGCCAAGGCGTCGGCAAGCCGGTCCAGGTCATCTGCACACTGCACGAACGACAGACCAATGATGTCGGCGTGTTGCACGGCGAAGTTCAGGTCGCGCAGGTCTTTTTCGCTCAGGGCGGGTAGTTGCAGATGGCTGTCGGGGAAGTTGAGCCCTTTCTGCGCACCGATATTTTCGCCTTCCGGACGCACCTGCGTGACCCGTAGCCAGGCACCCTCCGCATCAACCCGCTCGATCACGCAGCCGATACGGCCATCGTCTATCCACACCGCATGACCGGCTTCAAGAAAGGCAAAAATCTCCGGCTCGCTACACGAAATGCGTGCCGGCGAGAGCGTACGTCCGGTTTTATCCCGCCGCTCGGCCTGCCCTGGTGATTGCTCCCGGGTGAGCAGCAGCGCGTCATTTTTCTGCAAATGGATGCGCATCGGCGGTGCCAGAAAATCCCCGGTAGCGGTTTTGCTTGTGCCTGTCTGATCGCGCTGTTTTTTTTCAGCAATCAGTTCGAGGACAGTGCCGGGTGCGATATAGGCACCGTCCTCGCAGCTAACGCGGATTTCCGTGTCTGACAGGCGTTGCTCCACGACGAATTCACGTTTTCGCTTGCGCATGTCGTGGAACCTGATTTTGTCGCCGGGCTTGAGTTTGTGCAGCCATTTGGCAGGCACACTCAAGCGGGCAGGCGACGCCTTTCCCAGCTTGTCGGTGGTGGCTGGATGCCCCGGGCTGCCCATGCCATCGAGGATGATCTGGGTAGGGTAAAGCCGATTTCCCAGGTCGTCGCGCTTGATCTTGATATGCAAAACCTCGGGGCCGGGCGCGATCTCGCCGGTGCGCAATTTTGGGCCGGCCAGGTCGAACATGATGCGACAGGCACGCCCGGTTTCGTGCTCGGCCTGACGGATGTTGGCGACCATTTTTTCCCAGCTTGCGGCGGTGTCGTGGGCGCAATTGATGCGTGCACAGTCCATGCCCAGCGTGAGCATCTCGCGCACGGCAGGGTGATCGTCTGCCGCTTCGCTGGGCAGTGTCACCATGACCCGCGTGCTGCGCTTGCCTTGTGCTTTGCCGAACAAGCGGTCGGTGTTCTGGTGCAACAGCAGCCGGTCATGCTGCATGGCGTGGCTGGTTTCATGCACCGGGCAAGGCAGCGATTGCGCGCCATTCATCATGGCCAGCGCATAGCCCACTGCATCCAGCGTGGCTATTACATGACCTTCGCAGCGTCCCAGCGATGACAATCCCACAGTGGCAAGGGCGGCTTGCAGTTCACGCAGGTCATGCCGTCTCAAGCCGATATAGGCGGCAAGGTTAGCGGCGCTGGGCAGATAATGCCGATCGTGCAAGTGTGGATGCCAGCGTTCCAACAGTTCATGCTGGGTTGTCAGTGTGGCGTCGCGTAATTCCTGCAGACGGTATGCCAGATTTTCGATTTCGTCGGTATCGCGTTTGTTTGACCGCATATTCATTTACCTTGGCTGATGCGCAAATGTCCAGCTGTCTCCCTAGTCTGGGGGTGATTTATGAAGAATTTGTTACGAAAATAATGGCATCGGGCGGGTCATGGTGACTGCCATCCCACCGGCGAGCCGTGCAGGCGGTTATACTGTCGGCCATAGCGCGCTGCGAAATTGGCGGTGTTGTGAACAGCGCAACCCATCACAGCGGTGGCTCACCCATCGTCAGGCAAAATCACCGCATTAATCTAGTAAAGGAATTCCCATGAGCAGCATGAACGCACTGCTACTCTACTGCCGCGCCGGATTTGAAAAAGAATGCGCCGGCGAAATCATGGCCTGGGCGACCGAGCTCGGCATACATGGTTACGTCAAGGCTGGCGATCAAACCGGCTGGGTCTTGTTCCAGGCTGAAACGCAGGATGAGATTACGCTGATTACCAGCGAGCTGCCCTTTACCCGCCTCATTTTTGCACGCCAGTGGGTGCAGGTCGCGCCGCTGATTCAGGGCATGCCCGAGGGCGATCGCCTCACCGCAGTCAAGGCCGCCGTGACCCAGCTTGCGCCGCGCTATTCCGAAATATGGGTGGAAACCCCCGACACCGATGCCGCCAAAACGCGCCTGGGCTTTTGTGGGCGTTTTACGCGTCCGCTTACCGCCGCGCTGGAAAAGACCCGCCAGTTTGTTTCCGGCGGAAGCGCGCCGCGCCTGCATGTGTGTTTTGTCGCCGACGATGCGGCATATGTAGGCATCTCCGATCCAGCGAATTCCGCGCCGTGGTTCATGGGTATCCCGCGGGTGCGCGTCGGGCGCGACGCACCGAGTCGTTCCGCCGGCAAGCTGGCGGAAGCGCTGATGGTGTTCCTCGACGACAGCAATTCGCATGAACTCAAGGCCGGGATGCGCGCTGTCGACCTTGGCGCTTCCCCCGGCGGCTGGTCGTGGGTGCTGGCGCAGCGCGGCATTCGCGTCACCGCCGTCGACAACGGCCCGATGGCCGCAGCGGCAATGGCCACCGAAATGGTCGAGCATGTACGCGGCGACGGTTTCACCTACCGCCCGCATCATCCGGTGAACTGGCTGGTGTGCGATATGGTGGAGAGTCCGTCGCGCATCGCCCAGCTGGTAGCGGAATGGATCGCACGCGGCCATGCACGCCACGCCATTTTCAACCTCAAACTGCCGATGAAAAAACGCCTGGAAGAAGTACGCCGCTGCGAAGAAATCATCGCCAAACGGCTGGAGCGGGAGGATATGCGTTACACCTTGCAGATCAAGCAGCTGTATCACGACCGCGAGGAAGTGACGCTGTGCTTGATGCGCGACAAGGCGTGAAACCGATCCCCTGTAACTGAAACGACCGGAGGTGCGCATGACAGCATTTCTCAAAAAACGGCTCGATACAGCACAGAAACAACGTATGGTCGGGCGCGCGTCAGCGCCCGACTTCCTCGATCCTGCACTCGAGTGGCGGCGCCTGTTCGCCGAGATCTGGGGCACGTTTCTGCTGGTCATGGTCGCCGCCGGCGGCGGGATTGTCGCTGCCCAGAGCCATGGAGCGGTTACCCTGAGCATGCAGGTGGTTGCGCCCGGGCTCATGGTGATGGCGATCATCTATTTCATGGGTACGGTGAGCGGCGCCCATCTGAACCCGGCTGTCACCCTGGCGTTTGCGGTGCGGCGCAATTTCCCGTGGCGGCGGGTGCCGGGCTACTTCCTGGCACAGCTGGTTGGCGGTATCGCGGCGGCGCTGTTCCTGCGCGCCGTGTTCGGTGCGGTCGGTGCGCTGGGTGCGACCATGCCCGGCACCGGTATAGGCAGCGGGCAGGCGCTGGCAATGGAAGTGGTGCTGAGCGCCGGACTGGTGAATACGATACTCGGCACAGCCTCAGGGGCGCGCAACATCGGCACCAACGGCGCCATCGCGATAGGCGGCTACATTGCCCTGGCAGGACTTTGGGCGGCGCCGATCAGCGGTGCATCGATGAACCCGGTGCGCTCCCTGGCGCCGGATCTGGTGCGTGGCGACTTCGGCACCACCTGGATCTACGTGGTCGGGCCGATCCTGGGCGCACTGATCGGCGTCGCCTTCGAATGGATACTCAAGGGAAAACCTACCGCTGCGGGAACGCTCGCGGCAGAAGGCACGCTCGGCCTGGACGATCCGGAACCTGGAAAATACGAGCCATAGCCTGGTGCGTTCCCATCGCGCCGTTTAACAACGCCTGTTTCTGATCGTATTCTGATTCTCAAGGTGAGCACGCTAAGGGCAGAATCGGCTGTTTTTTTGTGGCGTGACTGAACTGGACTGTCAATTACCAATCTATTCACAAAGCGCCGCTGCGCTCACACAGACAGCGGGGTGGAATGCGCAGGGCAACAACCCGCATTTCATGATGAAAGTGCGTGTTCGGCATTGATTCCACAGGTTTTGTTCCTGCCTGGTAAGGTCAGTGTAAGGCTGGCTGTGCCATGATGCGTGGTAGTTTGATAGGCAAATGAATTTTCACGAAGGAATCGGATATGCCCGGCTTTAAGATGTGGTTGAAACAGATGAACAGTAAAACAATCAGCGGTAAATTCAGCGTTTTGTCGTTGCGTTTGCCGCTCATATTTTTTACTTGTGTTGCATTGGCGTCGTGCGGGCATGCCGAGAAAGATACGCATGCGGGGCAGCCGGTCACCAAGCGCAAACTCGTATTTAAACAAATACTGCGCAATTTCGAACCCATGGGGCTGGTTGTGCGCGGACGCAAGCCTTACGAGAAGGATCAGTTTCTGCAGTACGCAGTGGAATTGCAAACCTTGAGTACGCAACCCTGGAAATACTTCACGGCAGACAGCAATTACTCGCCGACCAGGGCAAAACCCGTGGTTTGGCAAAAGCCAGCGGAATTCAAGCAGGCGCAGCAGACTTTCATAGCGGCTTCCGCGCAACTGGTTGAAGGTGCGAAAACGGGAAACATGGATGTGATTCGTGCGGATTACGGGAAGGTGGCAGACAGTTGCAAGGCTTGCCATCGCGACTTCCGCGGTGGCCCGCGCTAGTGATTTCCACGACCCGATCAGACGATGGAAACGGGTACCAGAACGCCGATCATTACCAATCCAAATAGCACAACTGCGCGCCAGTTGCTGACAAAATACAAATGCGGTGCTGGCGTGCCATGGGGCAGGTGTTTGTATCCCGTGATCATGGGCGTGATCAGGTTGTCATGCTTGAAGAGTCGGTAAAACAGCACTGCGGCAATGTGCAGGCCGACCAGCGCGAGCAGGAAATTAAAAAGCTGCTGATGAATGCCGCTGATGGTGTCGCTGAGCGTATCGCCCACCCAAAACGCCAGCGGTCCTTGAGTGGTAACGTCATCACTGGCAAACAGACCAGTGCCTGCCTGCGCCAATAAAAAACACAGCATCGCTATTACCATCCAGCCGCCCAAAGGGTTATGTCCGATCTGTTTGGCTGGGTGCGGTTCGCGTAATGTGCCGGCATATTTCAATGTGGTGAGAAAGCTTCGAATGAAGCTTGTAAAACGTGCCGTAGTGCTGCCAACAAACCCCCACAGTATCCTGAAGAGAATTAAAACCAGTATGGCGTAGCCTGCATAAAGATGGTACTGCATGGCATTGTCGAAAAGTTCGGCACTGGCCCAGGAGACGGCAAAACAAATAGCCAGGCTCCAGTGAAACAGGCGTACAGGAAAATCCCATACCTTTATTTTTAGGCTGGGGGTGTTTATGATTTTCGACATGGTTTCTACTGGGGAACGATCCAATCGTTGGATCGGAGTTAAAGAAATAGTTCGCGCTCCGTTGCTAAAAAATCAAGCAAGGGGAAGGGAATATCCGGGCCAATTGGGGAAGCCAATCAACCCGCGATCAGTTCAACCAATAAAATATCCCAGGTCTTCCAGTGTTTTCCCGGCGGCCATTGCCTCGACTACCCATTTCGGTTTACGGCCTCTTCCGCTCCAGGTTTTACCTTCCGCGTTTCTGTAGCGGGCAATCGGAGTTGCGCTGCCGGAAACGTGACCGGGCTGTTTCCTGGTTTTGTTTTTAATGACCCCCAGATCCTTGATCGTAATGCCATATTCGGCCATCCTGGCTTTAATGTCGGCAATGACGGCTACCAGTTCTGCTTTACGCAATGCTTCTGCCTCTTCTTCAAGCTTGGCAATTCTGGATTTCATTTCTTTGTAAGTCGTCATGATGGCGGGTTCCTGTGCGGTTTTGGTGAATAAATCGTTGCTAAATAGAAATCAAGCTACATAGGAAAACCATAGTAGAAATACTGCAACAATTCTATGTTAATTTTAAAAAAGAATACAAACTCGATCAATAATCAGCATATTGAAACGCATGCAAGCCTGATTATAAACGATAGATAAATTAAAAATATGCGTTCGCGTGTCCGGATGACCTGTTTTCGTCATTGATTGCCTGATATCGTTTTCATAAGGTTTGTCGGCGAGCTGTTTCTCGCTCAGCTCATTCCGCTTCGTGCAGCGTGCCCCTGCTGACGCTTTCGCCGTCTCCGGAACGTAGTGCCCAGAACGAAAGCGATGAGAGGATGGTCAGGCCGCTCAGGGTCAGGAATGCGTGGTGCAGTGCGCTCGTCACGGCCACGCGGTCGGTTTGTGGCAGGTCGCCCAGGTACCAGGCGGCGATCAGCGACCCGCAGGCCAGCCCGAAGCTCATCGATATCTGCTGGAGCGTGCTGGCGATGGTGCTGGCCATGCTCGAGTCGGGTGTTTCGATGTCGGCATAGGCCATCGAGTTCATGCTGGAAAATTGCAGCGAGTTGAAGAAGCCCTGCGCCAGTCCCAGCAGCACGATCAACACAATCGGTGTGGCCGGGATCACCAGCGAGAAAAGGCCGATGGTGAGTCCGATCATGACCGTATTCACAATGAGCACCTGCCGGTATCCATAGCGCCGCAGCACGCGTGTAGCGATGAGTTTCATTCCCATGGCAGCGGCGGCGGCCGGCATCATCAAAAGGCCCGACTCCCAGGCCGGCAGCCCCAGGCCGAGCTGGTAGAGCAGCGGCAGCAGAAATGGAAGCCCGCCGATACCCAGGCGAGTTATGAAGCCGCCGGCCACCGAGACGCGGAACGTACGTACCCGAAACAGCGCGAGGCGGAGTAGCGGATAAGAAGCCTGGCGGGCATGCAAGACGTAGGCAGCCAGCAGACTGAGGGAGAGCAGCAGCAGAATGGCCGCCGAAGTCACGTCCAGGTGATGCTCGCCGAACACCTCCAGCAGCCACGAAAGCAGCGCCGTGCCCGAGCCGAACAAGACCAGGCCGATCAGATCCAGCGGTCGCGGCGCCTCACCGCGATAATCCGGCATGTGGCGATAGACGAGCAGCAGCGCCACCAGGCCCACCGGCACGTTGACAAAAAAGATTTCCCGCCATGATAGCCAGTTCACGATGAGGCCGCCCACGGTGGGGCCGAGCAGCGGGCCGATCAGCGCCGGGATGATGACGAAGTTCATCGCCGTCAGCAGTTCTGCCTTGGGAAAGGTCCGAATGATCGCGAGCCTGCCTACCGGCATCATCATCGCAGCGCCGATTCCCTGCAGAATACGCGCCGCTACCAGCATCGGCGCGTTGACGGCCAAGCCACACAGTATCGAGGACAAAATGAAGACGGCTACCGCCGCGCCAAACACACGCCGCGTGCCGAACCGGTCGGCCATCCAGCCGCTCACCGGAATACAAACAGCCAGGCTCAGGATGTAGCTGGTAACGACTGCCTTCAGACTCAGCGGCGTCACGTGCAGGCTCGCCGCCATCGCCGGAACGGCAGTATTGACAATGGTGGAGTCGAGCTGCTCCATGAACAGGGCCGTGGCGACGACCCAGGGCAGATAGCGCCTGACAGTGGGACTGTTCATCTGTGGGTGTGCAATTGGCCTATGTTTTCATCGGAACTTGTAGCGGTTTAATTTCTCCAGACACTTCGAAAGGTGGATGCATTCACCTGCATGAGGAATTTTAGATGGGCAGACAATGCAGACATTAGTTCAAGCGGGAGATGGTGCGCGTGATCAAAGATCAGAGACTACTACTCTGCAAACCCGGCAGTCAGGTGGCAGGTAGCGAACTCAGCGGATGAAAATGTATTGGCGGAGAGGGTTGGATACTCCGCAAATATATGTCCACTGCGCACTTCGCGCTGATGGCGCGACAAACGGGATGCGCGCCACTCAACGTTCTCCCGGATTGGCGCCATTCTTGCTGTCGGCAGATGCCGTCATGATGGGTGTCGGCTTACTGATTTTTCGGATAATAAAGTTCGTAATACCAGCCGCAGGCCGCCTCGATGTGCGTCTGTATTCGTGCCGGAATCTCGTGCCGCTTTGGCTTGGCAATGCGCGCGGACTGGCGATGCAGGTATTTCATGTGATAGTGGCTGTCGCTCTCCTGAATCCCGATGGTCAGTTGCTCCGGATTGATCTCGAACGGCGACAGGCCCAGCCACGCATGGAGATGCGACATGCATGCCACCGGTTGCTCCATCAAATCCTCGAAGCGCATAAAGTAAAGACGTTTTTGCACCTCAGCCGGCAAGTCTTGGACAGCGCTCAATGAAATCAACGGCGCGCCGATTGCCTTGTCCTTGGCGAACAGCATGTCGGCCCGCCCGAAACGGTCGAAGTCTGCAAGATGATCGATGAAATCGATCAGGATCGTGCGTTGATGCTGTGCTTCGATCGAACCGTAAATCTGTCCCAGCTCCCGGATGCAGACAATCAGCCTGGCTTCAGGCGCGATTTGCAGCAGCAGTTCGATGGCATGCAGCCAAGCGCGGTTCTTGTCCACCACGGCTTTTTTTTCACAGTCGTGATACCAGCCCCGCAGGAATCCCTGCATGGCGGATGCCAGATGGGCGTAGCTGGTCTGGAAGCTGTTGTCGAGTTGGGAAAGAAAGAACTGGTCGTCGCTGACCATGCGACGTATGCCCAGCAAGCTGTTGCATAGCGGCGAGCTATGCCCTTCGCAATGGAGTTCCGGATGTTGGGCCAGCAGCTGGCACAGCAGGGTGGAACCGGCCCGCGGCAATCCGGTCACGCCGATAAAATCAGGAGTCATCGATCAATGCCTTCAGCAGTTAGTTCTTGTCGTCGCGTGCATCGCTAGGCCGCACGCCCGGCGGCAATTTTACGCCACTGCCCGCAATGGAAAGGTTCAATCCGGTCAATCCGCCCGGCATCGAACTGATGGCATGCTGGATTGACGGCGACGCGTCGTTCGTCGCGGAAGAAGATGAATCGGCAGATGAATCGCCGCCATCCTGGGCCGATGGCAATTGCGCGTCGGCCATATTGCCCTGCAATGGCATAACGGACGTGGTCGAAACCGCACTGGCGATGGCATTCTGATCGCGCGGATCGGAACCAATCACGCTCACGGGTGCGGTGATATCTGCCGTCAGGCCGGTGGGCTGGGTGACAGCGTAGTTCCCCGCCGATGACCCGCCCAGACTATCGACCGCCGCAACCGCGATCCCGTTACCGACATTCGGCGTAGCAAACAGTCCCGCCTCGATCAAGCTCACTTCATCGCCGGAGATCACGCCCGCCAGCGCACCGCCGGCAAGGGTAGCCGACGTAGTGCCGTCATAGACCTTGTCCAGCGCGGTTTCGCCGGCCACCGTGAGCGCCTTCGGCGTAATCGTGCTGGCGGTGTTGTCGGCATATGCGACGTTGTAGTTGCCGCCGCTGTTGCCGTCGGTGAGCGTGACGCCGGTGGTGGTGACGGTCTTGTTGCTGCCGACGTTCTTGTCGGTGAATGCGAAGGTGCCGCCGCTGATTGCGTCGGTGCCGAACAAGGCACCGTTAGTGATGATGGCATTTCCCGCTGCGCTCAAGCCGCCATCATAGGTCTTGCTGACATCGCTGGTGGCCAGCGTCAGGTCGGCCTTGGTCACGCTGACTGCGCTGCCGGTGGTGCTCAACGCGTTGTAGTTGCCGGACAGGCCGCCATTGCCGCTGGTGCCCAGTGCCAGAGCGGTGAGACTGCCCAGCGTGCTGCCAG
Organism: Sulfuriferula sp.; assembly: GCA_035530335.1. Lineage (GTDB taxonomy): Bacteria > Pseudomonadota > Gammaproteobacteria > Burkholderiales > Sulfuriferulaceae > Sulfuriferula. The sequence goes on from DATKUZ010000037.1 coordinate 154,430, forward strand.
TCTGCACGTTCTTGCTCGCCAGGTTGCTGCTGTCGCCTGCGCCGGAAATGGCGAAGGTTTCACCATTTACACCCGTGGCGGTCAATACGCTGCCTGCGACGGCACTGGTGCCGTCATACGCACGCGTACCGCCCAGGGTCAGGTCGGCTTTATTCACCGTCAATGCGCCATTGACATAGCTGATGATGTAACCCTGCTGGTTGGAATACAGCCCGCCCGGCGTAATGGTGGCACTGCCGACATTGATGCCACTGCTGTAGCTGACCGTGCCGAGCAGGTTGCCATTGGGCGTCGTGGAATACGTCACGCCGTTGCCGCCGGAATACGCGAGTCCATCGTAGGTCTTACTGGCATTACCGGCTGTCACCGTCAGCGCCGTCATGAAGGACCGCAGCAACGGGGATGTATGGCCATCGTATATCACCCACGTTCCGATAAGGTCCCACCCTGGATTGGCATTGCCGTTTGCAGCAGTCGCGCTCATGAAGTTCGCCTGCGTCTGCATATCGGCTGTGCTCATACCTGTGCCCCCCGAACTGGTGGCTTGGCCGGAGGTGGTGGTGTTCCAAAAGCTGTTGCTGACGGTGCCATTGTAATTTCTGCCTACCAATCCGCCGACATAGCTACTGCCTGAAACTGCGCCGGTGCTATAGCTGTTGCTGACAGCGCCACCATCATTGATTCCAAGCAGGCCGCCAGCATAGCTGCTGGATGACACATTTCCGGTAGCGTAGCTGTTACTGATTTGGCTGCCGCTATGTTGGGCGCCCACCAAGCCGCCCGCGCCGTTGCTGGGATTTGTCGCTGCACCCGTGGCGTAACTGTTGCTGACGGTACCGTAGTTTTGTCCCACCAGACCTCCGATAGCGATAGTGCTCCCATCAACACTTCCGGTCGCATAGCTGTTGCGGACGATGCCGTCGTTTCGCCCCATCAGGGCGCCGGCATTGCCTTGCGCCATTACGCTTCCACCTTCCAGTCCTACGTTATGCACCACGCTCTGAGTGCCGGTTCTTCCGAATAGACCGACATAGTCGGTTGTGGGCAGGTTGATGGTGAGATTGCTGATGGTGTGATCCAGGCCGTCGAACGTGCCGGTGAATTTGGAATCGAAGGTACCTACCGGAATGAACGTGCTGCCCGACCATACATCGTTGGCGCTGCCAGTTGCTGCGGCGCTGATGTTTTTTCCGAGGGTATAACTGGCAGCCAGATCCATGCTCATCAATTGCAACTGATGTGCATTGGTGATGGTGGTTGCATATTCGGACGCCAGCATCGGCCGCGTCGCGCCGAGCGCGCTGCCGGCGTTGTTCAGTGTCCCGTCAACGTCGACCATGACCCAGTTGTTGCCTGCCGCGCCGGGCGTGGTGGTAAAGGTGAAGCCGGTGAAATTGGAGGCGGTTTGCATCTCCACGCTGTTCAGACCGGTCCCGCCGGCAGAGGCGCCCTGGCCGGAAGTCGTGGTGTTCCAGAAGCTGGCGGTAACCGTGCCACCGGAGACTAGATACCCGACCAGTCCGCCGACATAGCTGCTGCCACTCACCGCGCCACTGGCGTAGCTGTTGCTGACCGTGCCCCCATTGCCGTATCCGACCAGTCCGCCGACATTGTTGCTACCGCTCACCGCACCGGTGGCATAACTGTTGCTGACCGTGCTCTGGTAGTTGAACCCGACCAGTCCGCCGACGTTGCCATTGCCGCTCACCGTGCCGGTCGCATAGCTGTTGCTGATCGTGCCATAGTTGTTTCCATACCCGACCAGTCCGCCGACGTTGCTATTGCCGCTCACCGCGCCGGTCGCATAGCTGTTACTGACCGTGCCATGTAAGTTACTTCCGACCAGTCCGCCGAGGTTGGCGTTGCCGCTCACCGTGCCGGTCGCATAGCTGTTGCTGACCGTGCCTTGGTCGTTGCACCCGACCAGTCCGCCGGTATAATTGCTACCCGACACCGCACCGGTCGCGTAGCTGTTGCTGATTGTGCCTTGGACGTTTCTCCCCACCAGTCCGCCGACAGATTTGTTCCCGGCCGCACTGCCCCCCAGCAAGCCGACATTCAGCACACTGCCGCTGGCACCGACATACCCGAACAGGCCGACATTGTCTGTTCCTGTTCGATTAATCGTAAGGTTGGAAATGGTATGTCCCAAACCGTCGAATGTACCGAGGTAGGATGTACCGTAGGCCCCGATTGGCACGAAACCGGCCCCCGTATTCCAGCTGGACGTTGCCGTAGCATCGATATTGGCCCCTAGTGCATAGTTCAGCACCTTGTTGCCGTACATCCCTTGCAAATCGGTGGTTGTGGCGCTGCCTGCCGCGCCCAAACTGGTAATCACGGTGTAGGCTTTGACCGAGCCGTCCGAGCCCTGCTTGGTGGTGAAGTTGCTGGTGCCGGCGGGCAGGTTGACTGCGCCACCATGAGTAATGATGTTGCTGATATTGCCCGCTGCAACTGCGCCTTGTCCGAATTCTAGCGCCAGGCTGGCTGTGCTTGATGCGTTCAGATTGGCGTTGATGTTGATGTTGTTTTGCGCATTCAGCGTGAGCGTGTTGGCGCTCCAGCTGACCGCGTCGTTGACGTTGACATTGCCACTGCTGCCGGAGCCGCCCGAGGTACTAAGGATAGTGACATCAGTGCTTCCCAAATTGGTCGACAGTGCTGCGCCGGTAATGTCGCCGCCAGATGCAGCAATCGTGTAATCGGTCGGATCGATCAGCCAGCTGCCGGTCAGCCCTTGTGGTGCAGACGTAGTGATGCGCGCATTGTCGTTCACCTTGACGTGCGCAGCCGACGTCTCGATTGCACCGCCGTTACCATTATTGGGTGCACTGGCATCAAGCTTGCCGCCGACGTTGACCGTGCCGCTTTGCATGTCACCTAGCAGCTTGATCGTGCCGTTATGGTTCTCGATGGTTTGCGCCTGGATGATGCCGGTATTGTTGACTGCCGTACGCAGCAGGGTGCCAGCCGCCTGCGCGGTCAGCAGAACTTCACCACCGTCGGCCTGAAGCATGCCGCCGTTGCTCACCAATGCGTTGACGGTGCCTTGGTCCACCTTGACGTTGAGCAGGCCGTCACCGGCCACATCGAGCGTGATGGCGTTGCCGGCGGCCAGCGCGATCGTGCCCAGCCGCGCGTTGATCGTGCCTTCATTGGAAACGTTGGCGCCCAATAGCGCAACATAACCGCCGTCGGCATTGATCGCTCCTTGATTGAGGATGCTGCCATTGCCTGCACCGGCAAATTTGTAGTTGCCCGCCATGAAGTCGCTGTCGGAAACATTGCGCGTCGATGCGACCAAACCACCGACATTGACCGATGCGCTTTTACCGAACAGGATGCCGTTCGGATTGACCAGAAACACCTTGCCGTTGGCCGACAGACTGCCGAGGATGCTCGATGGATCGGCACCGATCACACGGTTGAGCGCGACTGCGCTGCTGTTGGGCTGCACGAAGCGTACCGCTTCTGCCGCACCGATATTGAAGCTTTGCCAGTTGAGCACCACGTTCTGGCTGCTCTGGTTGACCGTCATGCTGCCATTCCCGCTAGTGACGCTGGCGCTGCCGGCCGCCACCACGCCGCCGACCGGCAACGCGTAACTGGCCGAACCGAATCCCAGCATCAACGACACCGCTAGCGCTTTCAATGCAAACCCTGTCCCCACCGCGATACTTGCACCCGTCGATGCTTTCCTGCCGCCGCTTTTGGCGTTTTCCGAAACAGCGACAAAGGTGCCGGTCTTATCGTTCCAGATCGAGCGGTAAATATGGTTCATGATGGGCTTCCCTGTTTTTCTTGAAGACTGAGTACAGTCAATGTTCGTTGCAGTGGATGCCTGACGTCGCGCTCAAAAGTATTTGACGGCCTGCAGCCAGAAGCGGCCCGTCTCGTCTGGAGCCGATATTGCTGGCGCATTGCCCAGCTTGCGAGCGTAAGATGCCTTTACCACAAAATTGTTGTTGTCTACCCAGATAAGCCCGATCCCCGCGCCGCTCAGCGTCCGGCGATTCTGTCCGGCGGCCCACGGATTCTTGTTCAGCGTCACCGTGCCGGTATCGACAAAGCCGATCAACTGCATCTGCCCCGACTGCCGTTCCGACAACCGCGGCAACAGCGCTCTCGCTTCCAGATTGAGCACATATCCCTGGTCGGCATACGCTTCGCCTTCCGGATAAGCCCGTACGCCATTCGCGCCGCCCAACTCCATCTTCTCCGACACATCCAGATTTTTCGAGGCCAACTGTCCGTTGACGGCAGCGTACAGCGAGACGGTGTCGGTCACGCTTTGCAGCCGCATCGCATTGAATCCCCATTTGTCGTAATGGCCGTTGCTGTGCACCGTCGCGGCATCGGTGGCGAGCGCCGCCGGGCTGTTGATGTCGATCTGGCCGGTGGTCCAGGTGAGCGCATACGTACTCAGCCCGCCGCCGCCGAAACCATCCCGATGATCGCCGGTCAGGCTGGCCATCGCCGCCCGGGCTTTCTTGTCGGCGCGCGTCAAAGTCGAGTCCACCTTGTCCTGGAAGGTCTTGGCATCGAAATTGATCACCGCATACAGATTGTTGCTGCGTGAACGAATCAGCGGCACGCTGCCGTAGACGCTGGCGATCTGCGCGGTGCCGCTGGCCTGCAGACTCTCGAAATCCTTTCCCAGACGGTAGCGCATGTCGGCGTAGGCAACGCCTGCCTTGGCGCGGCCGAGCTGCGCCTGGTAGGACGCACGCACATAGTTCAGGCCAGTGCCGGAAGTCAGCGCGCGCAGCGTAGCGACATCGCCATGTCCGGTAGGATCATTGAGGTTGACCGTCGCGCCAACGCGGTTGGCGCCGGTATAGCGATTGCCTTCGTTGTCGGTATCCACGCTGCCGGTCACGCGCTGTCCCGGCGTCACTTCGACGATCAGGTCGGAGGCGCCGACGGAAGCGCCCGGGATCAGGGTAGATTTCACGTTCACGCCGGGAAGGTCGGACAGCAGCAGAAGGCTGGTTTCAAGCGGTGCGATCGAGATGGCATCGTTGCTGTCGAGGCCGCTGAGCAAGCCGTTGGCCAGATCATCCGAAAGATTGGTGCTGTTGCGCAGTGTGACCTTGCCGTAGCGGCCTTCAAGCACGGCGATCGTCACGGCCCCGTCCTTGATGTCTTGCGCCGGCAAATAGGCTTGCGCCAGCAGATAGCCGTGCATATGGTAATAACGCGCAATCTTCGATGCCATGCTGCGCAGGTCCGACAGCGTCAATTCGCGGCCGGCGCTGAACCCGGTGACATCCAGAAGCGTCGCTTCGGCATACACGTGCGCACCCGTGACGTGCAGGCTGCGGACCAGAATTTTCTGGTTGTCCGAGTCGGTTACGGCCGGTGCGGCGCTCGGCTCAATGCGGATTTCAGGAGGTGCTTTGGCGGGAGCGCGCGGCGCCTGCTCCCGTTCGATCTGTTGATTCAGCGAACCGGCACTTGGCGGCGTTTGGGCAAAAGCAACCCCGCAAGCTACCAGACCCAGCGGCAGTATGGTCTTTGAAATGAGTGAATTCTTGGAGAAACTTTCAATCGAAACGTCAAACCATTTCATGGTAGGCGTTTGCATCGTCGCTTTGAGGCAGTGTCTTCTATAAAACTCATGTCATGCAACTCCGTGTAGTGGGTGGATTAGATGTTGATGCGAAAGCGCAGTTGCTGGTCGAAGTGTTTGTCGAGTCCCACAATTGTCAGCGCCGAACCAATTTTGAATTATGTCTTTGAGTTTTTGATTCACTCTCGCAAGTAATCTCGATCCTCAATACCCATATGCCATTTTTAACTCAATTATGCTTTCGAAGCGCCTCCGTTGAGCCCATGCTCCCCGAAACGTCTTGATCTTTTAGCGGCTCGGAAACAAAAATCTGTAGGGATGCTTTGAACAACCCCATCCACCGCGCAGCGGCCAGCGACGCTACTTTAAATTTCCATCCAGCCGCGCGAAGCCCTCAATAAGCGCGTTGTCACGCACTGTTTTTAGCGTTTTTCGACTCCCTGGTAACCAGCATCGCCATACACGTTGGTCTCAAAGCCGTGCAGCAGGCGGTTGCCCTCGGCCACATCGCAGGCATGACAGGCGATGCCGTGTACGGTGTGGACCAGTCCAAATTCGGAAAAGACCTTGCAAGGGTAAATCTCGACATTGAGAAACATTGAGGCACAGCGTCAGCTTCGCGCTTGTCGGTGGTTGAGCGAGACCTTGATTTCTTTCTTGCCGTAATGTGCGATCAGATCGGCAGGAATTTTGGCGCGGAAATAATACGTGCCACCGCGTTTGGCAAGCCTGGTTTGATAGTTCATTTTCGAGACATCTTGGCTCACGGTGTACCACCCTGGTGTACCAGTTGATGCCTCTGTCGGCTAGTATTGACGGGGACTTTAATGGATTCAGTCCCTTGCGATATGGCTGGCGGAGAGGGTGGGATTTGAACCCACGATGACGGAAACCGCCATACCGGATTTCGAGTCCGGCGCATTCGACCACTCTGCCACCTCTCCAAGGAGGCGCAATTGTACCTGCAAGCCCCATGAAATAGAAGCCGCGTGGCTGGGTTAGCAATGTGTTGCAAGCGGGTAGACAAGCCCGGCATTCTCAGCGAGACTGGGGGCCATGCGTAAACTGCTGGCGTTTACTTTCAGCCTGTTGCTGGCGTCCTGTGATGTGTCCTTGCCCAAACCGCCGCCACCTGTAGCGCCGGTTTCCAAGACCGGCGAACTGGTAGTGCTGACCCACAATGGCCCCACGACCTATTATGAAAATCCGAATGGTGATCCCACCGGGTTCGAGTACGACCTGGTCACGCTGTTCGCCAGGGAGGCGGGCTACCGGGTGAAATTCGTGGTGGAAAACGACCTGCACAGCCTGTTCAAGAAGCTGTCGCAACATCAGGCGCACTTCGCTGCTGCCGGTATCACCCAAACCGATGCACTCAAGGAACGCATGCGTTTTGGCCCAGCTTATCTCAAGGTGACGCAGCAAGTGATCTACAACACCGATACGGTCAAGCCGCGCGATTTTGCCGATCTGGTGGACGCGCGCGTGGCGGTGGTGGCGGGCAGCAGTGCGGCAGAAACCTTGCTGGACATGCGCCAGCGCATACCTGGTCTGCACTGGACCGAGGTCAAGACCGAGTGGGGGGAGGATCTGCTGGATCAGTTGTCCAAATCAGCGGTGGATGCAGTGATCGTGAATTCCAACGAATTCGATATTGCCCAAAATCTGTATGCCAATCTGGGCGTCGCATTCGAGATTAAGCGCCCGGATCAGCTGGCGTGGGCTTTCCCCAAGAATGTTGACCCGGCGCTGTACGCCCAGGTGCAGGCGTTTTTCAAGCGTATCCAGAAAGATGGCACGCTCAAGCGCTTGATGGAACGCTACTACGGCCACACCGATCGCCTGGAAAGCGCAGACGTTGCAGGTATCCTGGAGCGGATGAAAGACACGCTGCCCAAGTACCAGCGCTATTTTCAGGAGGCGGAGGAGTTGACCGGCATTGACTGGCGCCTGATTGCCGCCATCGGCTATCAGGAATCGCACTGGAACCCCTATGCCACGTCGCCCACCGGGGTACGCGGGCTGATGATGATGACCGGGGATACGGCGGACAGGATGGGCGTGACTGATCGCCTCGATCCGCGCCAGAGCATTATTGCCGGCGCGAAGTATCTGGCGTTGCTGGTGGATGCGATGTCGGACAGGGTTGAAGAACCTGACCGAACCTGGATGGCGCTGGCGGCCTACAATCAGGGGCAAGGCCATCTGGAAGACGCGCGGGTGCTGGCGCAGCGGCGCAAGCTCAATCCGCTCGCATGGAGTGACGTCAAGCAGACCCTGCCGCTGCTGGCGCGCTCCGAGCATAACGGCACAGCCAGGCACGGTTACTGCCGCGGCGGCGAGGCGGTGGTATTCGTGGAAAACATTCGCACTTACTACGATATCCTGGTCAAGTACCAGCGCCCATACAAGCCGCTGTTATTGTCCAGGAATGAAACCGGAACATAGCCAACAATTCAGCTCGGAAAGGCTGCATTAATCAAACCGGGCGACTGTCAGACCGGATCGCGACTGCTATGCATTATCACAGTCAACGCCCTTCGCTCCCTTCCAGCACAAACCCCGCGCCCTTATCCTGTCCCAGCACTTTCGTCAGATAAGGCATGACACCCTGCAAACTTGCCCGCAACGTCCACGGCGGGTTGAGCACGAACATGCCGCTGCCATGCATGCCGAAACCGTCGGCGTTTGGCGTGTGTACCGTCAGGCTCACATTCAGCCAGGTGTTTGCCGGGATGTTTTTGAGCGCGGCAGCAAAATGCTGCGCTTCGTGGCGCTGCAACAGCGGGTACCACACCGCGTAAGTGCCGGTGGCAAAGCGTTTGAGCGCGTCTTTCAACGCGGCGGGCACGCGCTGGTAGTCCTGTTTTTCTTCATACGAGGGGTCGATCAGCACCAGGCCGCGACGTGGCGCAGGCGGCAAGGCCGCCTTCAGTCCGGCAAAGCCGTCGATATTCTGCACTTTGACGCGCCTGCCCGCTTCGGCAAAATTGGCGTCAATGAGCTGGCTATCGGTGGGATGCAGCTCGAACAGCCGCAACTGATCGTGCTCGCGCAGCATCTGCAGCGCAATCCATGGCGAGCCGGGGTAGACGCGCAACGCCGCCCCTGGATTCAACTGCCGTACCAGGCTGACATACGCGGCCACTGCGGCGGGCAGATCGTCGCGTTCCAGCAGGCGCGCAATGCCGTCCTGGTATTCGGCATTTTTCTGGGCGTAGCCGGTATCCAGCGCATATAAACCGGCGCCGGCGTGGGTGTCGATGGCCCAGTAGGGCTTGTCTTTTTGATTGAAATAGTCCAGCAGCTGCATCAGCACCAGGTGCTTCAACACATCGGCGTGATTGCCTGCATGGAAGGCGTGACGGTAACTCAGCATGGTCTGCCGCAGTGCTCAGGCGGGTTTCAGCACTTGCACGCCGCCCATATACGGCCACAGCGCTGCAGGTAGCGTCACCGAGCCATCCGCCTGCTGATAATTTTCCAGAATCGCCACCAGGGTGCGCCCTACCGCCAGCCCGGAGCCGTTCACGCTGTGCAGCAGTTCCGGTTTGCCTTTTTCGCCGCGGAAACGCGCCTGCATGCGGCGTGTCTGGAACGCCTCGAAATTGCTGCACGAGGAAATTTCGCGATAGGTATTTTGCGCAGGCAGCCACACTTCCAGATCGTAGGTCTTGGCGGCAGAAAAGCCCATGTCGCCGCCGCACAACGCCATTTTCCGGTAGGGCAGCCCGAGCGCCTGCAGGATGGCCTCGGCATGGCCGGTAAGCGTTTCCAGTGCGGCGTAGGATTGCTCCGGTTCGACCAGTTGCACCAGTTCCACCTTGTCGAACTGATGCTGGCGGATCATGCCGCGCGTGTCGCGGCCGTATGAACCGGCTTCGGAGCGGAAGCAGGGGGTGTGGGCGACGAATTTCAGCGGCAGTTGCTCGCGCGCCACGATCTCGTCGCGCACCATGTTGGTCAGCGGCACTTCGGCGGTGGGGATAAGGTAGAGGTTTTCCGCGTCGGTGCGCGGCACGTGAAACAGGTCTTCCTCGAACTTGGGCAGCTGCCCGGTACCGCGCATGGAGTCGGCGTTGACCAGATACGGCACATACATTTCGGTGTAGCCATGCAGCGCGGTGTGGGTGTCCAGCATGAACTGCGCCAGTGCCCGGTGCAGCCGCGCCAGCCCGCCGCGCAGCAGCGAAAAGCGCGCGCCGGCCAGCTTGCTGGCGGTCTCGAAATCCAGCCCCAGTGCGCTACCTACGTCCACGTGATCTTTCACCTCGAAATCGAACACGCGCGGCGTGCCGAAGCGGCTTGCTTCCACGTTGTCGGTGTCGGATTTGCCCATCGGCACCGATGCATGCGGCAGGTTGGGAATGGTCATCAACAGCGTATTGAGCGGGACTTGCAGGGCTTCCAGCGCGGATTCCGCAGCTTTCAGTTCGGCGCCGAGATTCGCCACTTCCGCCATGATGGCGGAGACATCCTCGCCCTTGGCCTTGGCCATGCCGATCTGTTTGGAGCTGGCATTGCGCCTGGCCTGCAGCTCCTGGGTGCGGGTCTGCAGTTGTTTGCGCTCGGCTTCCAGGCGCTGGAATTCGGCAGTGTCGAGGGTATAGCCGCGTGCGGCGAGGCGTTGCGCCACACCGTCGAGGTCGTTGCGGAGGAGTTGAATGTCTAGCATGTTTACCTTTTAAAAATCGTTAGCCACAGAGAACACAGAGATCACAGAGAAATGCGTTTAATGCCGTCAATCAGGCGCCTGTGGCCAAAATTAATAAGCAACGCTTGCCTGAGTCCGGTTGCTTTGAGGTAAGAAAGGGTCTGCGCAAGCGCTGATTCTGGCAAGGTTTTGAGCGATTTTAACTCTACGACCACCAGACTCTCTACTAACAAGTCCAGACGCTGTCCATGAATGACCAAATCCTTGTATTGCACATCGACCGCCATTTGACGGACATAACCGAGATTGCGTAAGCCCAATTCATGGCACAGTGCCTGTTCGTAAATCGATTCCAGCAAGCCTAGCCCCAGCAGGCGGTGAACCTCGATTGCCGCGCCAATAATTGCTTCAGTCAGCTCGTCAGTCACGTTTTTCTCTGAGTTCTCTGTGGCAGTCAGTTTTTCTTCGTCGCTTCATCCAGCCCGCGCAAATACGCCAGCCGTTCGGCTATTTTGCCTTCCAGTCCGCGTGGGGTCGGCGCGTAAAAGCGTGCGTTGACGCCTTCCGGTAAATAGTCTTCCCCGGCGGCGTAGGCGTCCGGTTCGTCGTGCGCGTAGCGGTAGGCGTGGCCGTAGCCCAGTTGTTTCATCAGCTTGGTGGGGGCGTTGCGCAGGTGCACCGGCACCTCGCGCGATTTGTCCGCGGCGATAAAGCTGCGGGCGTTATTGTACGCCACATACACGGCGTTGCTCTTGGGCGCGCAGGCGAGATAAATCACCGCCTGCGCCAGCGCCAGTTCGCCTTCCGGGCTGCCCAGGCGCTCGTAGGTTTCCACCGCGTCCAGGGTCAGGCGCAGCGCGCGCGGGTCGGCCAGGCCGATGTCCTCGCTGGCCATGCGGATCAGGCGGCGGCTGACGTACAGCGGGTCGGCACCGCCGTCGAGCATGCGCACCATCCAGTACAGCGCAGCATCGGGGTTGGAGCCGCGCACCGATTTGTGCAGCGCGGAGATCTGGTCGTAGAAGTTGTCGCCGCCCTTGTCGAAGCGGCGTGCGCCGCGTGCCAGCGTGGTCTGGATGAAGTCCTCGTCAATCTCGTGACGGGCGGCATCGAGTGCGGCATTGGCGGCTTGTTCCAGCAGGTTCAACAGGCGCCGCGCGTCGCCGTCGGCGTAGCCGGTGAGCTGGGCGCGCGCCGGCCCGGTGATGGCAATATCCGGATAGACGCTGCTCCGTGCGCGTTCCAGCAGGGCGGTTAGGTCGGCTTCCTCGATGGGCTTCAGCACATACACCTGGGCGCGCGAGAGCAGCGCGCTGTTGACCTCGAACGAAGGGTTCTCGGTGGTGGCGCCGATAAAGGTGAGCAGCCCGGCTTCAACGAACGGCAGGAAAGCGTCCTGCTGGGACTTGTTGAAGCGGTGCACTTCGTCCACAAACAGCAGGGTGCGCCGTCCCTGGCCTTGCATCATTTCGGCGCGTGCCACCGCCTCGCGGATTTCCTTGACCCCGGAGAGCACGGCGGACAGCGCGATGAACTCCATGTCGAAAGCGTGGCTCATCAGCCGTGCCAGCGTGGTCTTGCCCACGCCCGGCGGTCCCCACAGGATCATCGAGTGCGGCTTGCCGGATTCGAAGGCGACGCGCAGCGGCTTGCCGGGGCCGAGCAGATGCGTCTGGCCGATCACTTCGTCCAGATTGCGCGGGCGCAGCCGCTCGGCCAGCGGCGCGCTGTCCAGCGGACGATCGAACAGGTCGGCGTGGCTCACTGGCCGTCGGAGATCACGTCCACGCCCTGGGGCGGGGTGAAATGGAAGTCGCTGGCGGGGAGCACCGGGTTGCGTTGCAGCCCGGCGAATTTCAGCACCGTGGTCTGGCCGAAATTGTCCTTGATCTCCATCGCCACCAGCGTGTTTTTGCTGAATCCCATGCGCACGTTCTCAAACGTGCTTTCCTTGTCCTTGGGGCGCGCATCCAGCCATTCCACACCGTCGCGGCTGCCGGCGTCGCTGATCGTGTAAAACTTGTCGATGTCCTTGCTGCCCGCCAGCAGCGCCGCCGGGCTGCTGCCCAGCGCCTGCCCCAGCTTCTTGATGGTGACCTGTTGCAGGTCGGCGTCGTACAGCCAGATTTTTTTGCCGTCGCCCACAATCACCTGTTCGTAGGGCTTCTCATACACCCAGCGAAACTTGCCGGGACGCGCGAAAGCCATGGTGCCGGACGACTGCTGACGCGCGTGTCCGCTCTTGTCCAGCACGGTCTGGGTGAACGTGGCGCGCGCGGTATTGGTGTCGGCGACGAAGGCCTTGAGCGCGTCGAGGCTGGTTGCTGCGGCGCTGGCGGAGAAGATCAGGAGTGCGGTCAAGAGACTGAGTTTTTTCATTGGGCTTTAAGTCGAAGGGGCAGGATTAAGGAAAGTTAGTCTGGCTTTTGTCGCGAAAATTCCATCGGGCTGGTAACAGCCCTGTGCATTTTTGCCGGATTCGATCCTGTTAATCCTGTCTGATTAAATGATTCATTCCCGGTTAGACGCAATTACTTCGCGGTTGCCGTTGCTCTGCATCGGCGTCACCAGCCCGGCCTGTTCCATGGCTTCGATCAGCCGTGCAGCGCGGTTGTAGCCGATACGCAGATGGCGCTGCACGGCGGAGATCGACGGGCGCCTGGTTTTCAACACAAGGGCGACGGCTTCGTCATACAGCGGGTCGCTTTCGGCATCGCCGCCGCCGACTGCGCTTTCGCCACCGTCTTCATTGTCCTCCGGGGTATCGAGGATGCCATCGATGTAATCGGGTTCGCCCAGCTGTTTCAGGTATTCCACCACCTTGTGCACTTCTTCGTCGGCCACAAAAGCGCCGTGCACGCGCTGCGGATAGCCGGTACCGGGCGGCAGGTAGAGCATGTCGCCCTGGCCGAGCAGGGCTTCCGCGCCCATCTGGTCGAGGATGGTGCGCGAGTCGATTTTGCTCGATACCTGGAACGCGACGCGGGTGGGGATGTTGGCCTTGATCAGGCCGGTAATCACGTCCACCGACGGGCGCTGCGTGGCCAGGATCAGGTGTACCCCGGCGGCGCGGGCTTTTTGCGCCAGCCGTGCAATGAGCTGTTCCACGGCCTTGCCCACCACCATCATCATGTCGGCCAGCTCGTCGATCACTACCACGATCATCGGCTGCTCTTCCAGCGGCTCGGGGTTATCCGGGGTCAGGCTGAACGGGTGGGTGAGCGGCGTGCCGGCCTTTTTCGCGTCGCGCACTTTCTGGTTGTAACCGGCCAGGTTGCGCACGCCGAGTGTAGACATCAGCTTGTAGCGCCGTTCCATCTCGGCCACGCACCAGTTGAGCGCGGCGGCGGCCTGGCGCATGTCGGTGACCACCGGCGCGAGCAGGTGCGGAATGCCCTCGTACACCGACAGTTCGAGCATTTTCGGGTCGACCAGGATGAGCCTTACCTGGCTGGGGTCGGCTTTGTACAGCAGGCTCAGAATCATCGCGTTAATCGCCACCGACTTGCCCGAGCCGGTGGTGCCTGCCACCAGTACGTGCGGCATTTTGGCCAGATCGGCCACCACCGGGTTGCCGGCAATGTCCTTGCCCATCGCCATTGCCAGCGGGCTGGCCATGTCGTGATACACCTTGGCGGAAAGGATTTCCGACAGCCGCACGATCTCGCGTTTGGGGTTGGGAATTTCCAGCGCCATGGTGGTCTTGCCGGGGATGGTTTCCACTACGCGGATGCTCACCACCGACAGCGCGCGCGCCAGATCCTTGGCGAGGTTGACGATCTGGCTGCCCTTGACCCCGGAGGCCGGCTCGATTTCGTAGCGGGTGATGACCGGGCCGGGCAGGGCGGCAACCACGCGCGCCTGCACGTTGAACTCGGCCAGCTTGCGCTCGATCAGGCGCGAGGTGAATTCCAGGGTTTCCGCCGACAGGCTCTCCACATGGGCAGTCGCCGCATCCAGCAAATGCAGCGGCGGCAGCGGCGAATCCGGCATTTCGGCAAACAGCGGCACCTGCTTTTCCACCTGCACGCGTTCCGACTTGATGATGGTGGGCGGCGGTGTCTCGATGATCACCGGGGCGCGGTCCACGTTGCGGCGCTTTTCTTCCAGCACAATCTCGTCGCGGCGCAGCGTGGCGGCTTGTCCCACGCGTCGTTCGCGCCGCGCGGACCAGGTCTCAATTGCCCATAACCAGCTGCGTTCGAGGTATTCGCCGGTGGTTTCCACGACCGCCAGCCAGGAGATGCCGGTAAACAGGCTCAAACTCGCCGCCATCAATACCAGCAAGGCCAGCGTGCCCCCGGTAAAGCCCAGCACATGGGTGACGGCTTCTCCCACAACCGCTCCCAGAATGCCGCCCGGGTGCTCCGGCAGCGCCGTGTGCAGGCTATACAGACGCTGCGATTCCAGTCCGGCGCTGGACAGCAGCAGCAACACAAACCCGGCACTGCGGATATACAACGGGCGCCGGTCGGACGCCTCGGTAATCTCCAGCTTGCGATAACCCCACCAGGTCGCATACAGCGCCAGCACCACCAGCCACCAGGTGGAAAGCCCGAACAGCGCGAGCAGGATGTCGGCCAGATACGCCCCCAGCGTGCCGCCCACATTGTGCACGCTGCCCTGTCCGCTATGCGACCAGCCCGGATCGGACTGGGCATAGGTGAACAGGACGATCGCCAGAAACGCCGCCAGCGCCACGCTGAGCAGCCAGCCGACTTCGCGTAGCAGGCCGGTGAGCCTGGGCGGGAGCGGCTTGCGGATGGATTTGGGCGTATTTCGCCGGGTAATGGACATGGTCAGCAATTTGATCAGAAGACAAAATTATAACTTGAACCTTGTCCACTCCGTGACCATCTTCCATACTGTTCCAGTTTTCCGGTTTTCAATCCCGCTACGGAGTACTTCATGAGCACACCCCAACACCACCGACTCATCATCCTCGGCTCCGGCCCCGCAGGCTATTCCGCCGCCGTTTACGCTGCGCGCGCCAATCTGAATCCCGTGGTTATCACCGGCATGGCACAAGGCGGCCAGCTGATGACCACCACCGATGTGGACAACTGGCCGGCCGACGCCGACGGCGTGCAGGGGCCGGAGCTGATGGCGCGGTTCGAGAAGCACGCGCGGCGCTTCAACACCGAAATCATTTTCGACCACATCCACACCGCCAAACTGGACGACAAGCCGATCACGCTGACCGGCGATCAGGCCACCTACACCTGCGATGCGCTGATTATTGCCACCGGCGCGTCGGCCATGTATCTGGGGCTGGAATCCGAACAGGCGTTCATGGGCAAGGGCGTATCCGGCTGCGCGACCTGCGATGGATTTTTCTACCGCAATCAGGACGTGGCGGTGATCGGCGGCGGCAATACCGCTGTCGAGGAAGCGCTGTACCTGTCCAACATCGCGCGTCATGTCACCGTGGTGCACCGCCGCGACAAGTTCAAGTCGGAAAAAATTCTCGCCGACCATCTGATGGAGAAGGTCAAGGAAGGCAAGATCAGCGTGGAGTGGAACAGCGAACTGGACCAGGTGCTCGGCGACAAGACCGGCGTCACCGGCATGCGCATCAAGTCCACCGTGGATGGCAGCACAAAGGATATCGCCCTGACCGGGGTGTTCATCGCCATCGGCCACAAGCCCAACACCGATATCTTCACCGGCCAGATCGAGATGGAAGGCGGCTATATCGTCACCAAAGGCGGCAACAAGGGCAATGCCACCGCCACCAATATCCCCGGCGTGTTTGCCGCGGGCGACGTGCAGGATCACATTTATCGCCAGGCAGTGACCAGCGCCGGCACCGGCTGCATGGCCGCGCTCGACGCCGATCGCTATCTGGAAAGCCTCGGCAAGTAATCCCGTCCATGGCCGGGCGTGTGCCTCCAGCGGACGAAGCTGCGCTGTTCAAGGCAGCGGTGGAGGACGCCCAGCCGCTCCCCGATCACGGCAAGGTGGAACCCGCCTTGCCGCGCGTTTTCCCTATCCCGCGCCAGCGTATTCGCGACGAGCAGCAGGCGCTGGCCGACAGCCTGTCCGACCACATCGCGTGGGAAGACGCCATGGAAACCGGCGAGGAACTGGTGTACCTGCGCACCGGCTTGCGCCGCGACACGCTGAAGAAGCTGCGGCGCGGGCACTGGGTGCTGCAGGCCGAGATGGATTTGCATGGCATGGTGAGCGTGGAAGCGCGCCAGGCGGTGAACGCATTTATCGCCGGCTGCAGCAAGCGCGGCCTGCGCTGCGTGCGCATCATCCACGGCAAGGGACTGCGTTCCAAAAACCGCGAGCCGGTATTGCGCACCAAGGTGAAAAACTGGCTGATGCAAAAAGACGAAGTGCTGGCGTTTTGCCAGGCGCGTGCGGTGGACGGCGGCAGTGGCGCGGTGGTAGTGTTACTCAAGTCTTCGTGAAACTTTCTGGAGGAACCTCATGACCGCAATTACCGAATTCGAACTTCCCTCCACCGGCAACCGAACCTTCAAACTCACCGACATGCGCGGCAAGAAGCTGGTGGTGTATTTCTATCCCAAGGACGACACCCCGGGCTGTACCGTGGAGGGCTCCGACTTCCGCGACTTGTATGCCGAATTTCAGGCGCACAATTGCGCGATCGTGGGCATATCGCGCGACGATATGAAGTCCCACGAAAAATTCAAGAACAAGCTCAGCCTGCCGTTTGAACTCTTGTCCGACGCAGACGAAAAAGTGTGCGAACTGTTCGGCGTGATGAAGATGAAGAACATGTACGGCAAGGAAGTCCGTGGCGTCGAGCGCAGCACGTTTGTGTTCGACAACGACGGCAAGCTGGTCAAGGAATGGCGCGGCGTGAAATCCGCCGGCCACGCGCAGGAAGTGCTGGATACCATTAAAACCCTCTAGGAGAAAATCTGAATGCCCCGCAAAGCCGCCGCGCCCAACAAGCTGTTTGTCCTTGATACCAACGTGCTGATGCACGACCCCACCAGCTTGTTCCGTTTTGAAGAGCACGACATATTTTTGCCGATGGGCACGCTGGAGGAACTCGATCACAACAAGAAAGGCATGACCGAAGTGGCGCGCAATGCGCGTCAGGCCAGCCGCTTCCTCGATGAAATCGTATCGGGTTGCGAAGATGCGATCGAAGCCGGGATTCCGCTGGGCAGCAAGAGCCGCAAGGCAGCGACCGGACGGCTGTTTTTGCAGACCAGAATGGCGCGCATCGAAACCCCGCTCAGTCTGCCCAGCAGCAAGGTGGACAACCAGATTCTCGGCGTGATTCTGAGCCTGCGCGAGGAGCAGCCGAAGCGCCAGATCATCCTGGTGTCCAAGGACATCAACATGCGCATCAAGGCGCGTGCGCTGGGCCTGCCCGCCGAGGACTACTTCAACGACAAGGTACTCGAAGACACCGACCTGCTGTACGCCGGGGTGCGCGAACTGCCGGATGATTTCTGGGACAAGCACGGCAAGGGCATCGAGTCCTGGCAGGCCGACGGCCACACCTGGTATCGCGTCAAAGGCCCGCTGGTGACCAGCCTGCTGGTCAACGAATTCGTCTACCAGGAGAGCGGCAACCCGCTCTACGCCATCGTCAGATCCGTCGATGGCAATGTCGCCGAGTTGCAGACCATCAAGGACTACAGCCACCAGAAAAACAACGTGTGGGGCATCACCGCGCGCAACCGCGAGCAGAATTTCGCGCTCAACGTGCTGATGGATCCGGAGGTCGATTTCGTCTCGCTGCTGGGCCAGGCCGGCACCGGTAAAACCCTGCTCACGCTGGCCGCCGGGCTGATGCAGACGCTGGAGCACAAGCGTTATTCGGAAATCATCATGACCCGCGTGACCGTGCCGGTGGGCGAGGACATCGGTTTCCTGCCCGGCACCGAGGAAGAAAAAATGACGCCGTGGATGGGCGCGCTGGAAGATAACCTCGACGTGCTCAACAAGACCGACGACAGCGCCGGCGACTGGGGACGTGCCGCCACCCAGGATCTGATCCGCAGCCGCATCAAGGTCAAGTCGCTCAACTTCATGCGCGGGCGCACCTTCCTTAACAAATATCTGATCATCGACGAGGCGCAGAACCTCACGCCGAAGCAGATGAAAACCCTGATCACCCGCGCCGGCCCCGGCACCAAGGTGGTGTGCCTGGGCAACATCTCGCAGATCGATACGCCTTACCTCACCGAGGGCAGCTCCGGCCTGACCTACGTGGTGGATCGCTTCAAGGGCTGGCCGCACGGCGGCCACATCACCCTGGCGCGCGGCGAGCGTTCGCGTCTGGCCGACTGGGCGGGTGAAATGCTATGACGCGTGCACTGCTGGCGTTGCTTGGATTGCTGGCGTTTGCGCCTTCGGTCCAGGCCGCCAGTTGCCGCGACGTCGTGCACGCGTTCAATCAGCAGTCGCACCCGCGCATTGACGAGGCCGAACTGACGCAGGCCCTGCTAACCCTCAACGCCAATCACAATACGCGCCTGCCGGACCACTGGGTCACTAAACGCGACGCCCAGAACGCAGGTTGGCAGCGCGGGCACGATCTGTGGGAGGCGCCCGCGCTCCACGGCAAAAGCATCGGCGGCGACCGCTTCCGCAACTTTGAGCGCCAGTTGCCCTATGGCCAGTGGCGCGAAGCCGACCTCGACTACAACGGCGGCCATCGCGGCGCCAAGCGCCTGATTTTTTCCCGCGAAGGGCGCCGCTTCGTCACCGTTGACCACTACCGCACCTTTACCGAGATCCCCGCCTGCCAATGAAAACCTGCCACCTGCAAAGCATCACCAGCATGAAAAATTTCTACGACCAGATCGCGAAGGATTTCGCCTTCCCCGAACATTTCGGCCGCAACCTCGACGCGCTGTGGGACGTGCTGACCGACGACGTGGAAGGCCCGTTTGAGCTGAT
Organism: Sulfuriferula sp.; assembly: GCA_035530335.1. Taxonomy (GTDB): domain Bacteria; phylum Pseudomonadota; class Gammaproteobacteria; order Burkholderiales; family Sulfuriferulaceae; genus Sulfuriferula. Next base: position 173,554 of record DATKUZ010000037.1, read on the forward strand.
CTGGGAAAAGCCGGGTGTCACGCGCGATGCGCTGGGGGAGGATTACTGGCGGCTGCTGGAGATACTGGCGGATGTGGTGGCGGAGCGGGAGGATTTTCGGTTGGAGTTGCGAGGGTAATCGGCATTTGAGTGATTACGCTGATGTGCGAATGATGTGTTGTTTTGCCGACATTTTTTAGGGTGTCTATTTTACGTTATGGTACGTAAAACGCCCACCTACGAAGCCGCCGCTATGAAGACAACTTTGTACATTGACAGTTGTGCCTGGAATTATCTTCACGACAACAATGTCGACCTCTCCACGGAACTGCCAACGGACCAGTACGCTATACGGCTCACTTCAGAAGTTGAAATCGAGGTAAGCAAAATTCCGGACGACAAGCGCTCCTTAAAAGAATATATACAAACCAGCATTCACAAGAATTCAATAACTACGACACGGGTATTCGGCTTTCTCACGCTTGAACCTGACGGAACTCCATCCAAAACGCAAGTGTACGGGGGTTTTAACCAAGGTACCTTCCAATCCGAGGAAGATCGACAATATTACGCATCATCCGATACCAAGAAATATTTGATCGGCAAGAAACCGACAAACTCTGGTTTAGGAAAGAATCAGGCGGATGCGTCACTAGCTGTGCGAGCAACTAATTCAGTCATTATCACAAACGAAGAGCCGAATAAATCAGGGCCGTTGCGGTCTGCGGCGCAGAGTGGCGGAAAAATTGTTTATCTCCGAGCAGAAGTGGAACCGAGCGGGCTGCCACTAGGAAAATATCTGGCTTCCATAATTTAGCAAATTCTGGGTCAGATACCGTCTTGCATTAACCCTATACCAAAGCTACTTGGCGCGTCTATGCGACGTGTATCGCTTGAACATGGTTTGCCGGGGGTAGCCCGGCAGCTAGTTACCTTTTCTTGTTTGGCCAAGAAAAGGTAACCCAAAAGAAGGCCACCCCACTGCGCCGTCCCTTCGGGATACCTTCGTCCGAGCCGCTCAGACGGGGGCTGCGCAACTCGCCCTGGCAGCTTGCACAAACCGCAAGCTGCTGCGGAGCTCGGGCAGTGCTCGCCTACACCTCCCGCCTGACCGGCTCAGACGAAGCGGCGCAGAAGGGGGAATTTCAAAGAACGTTGAGTCACGCGCGTTGCGCGTGGTGGTTTTTTGTTCCCCTTTTCCGCCGCGGGCTATCCCAGGCTTTATCGACAAATCCAAGACGGTGAAAAAGGGGAAGTGCGCCCTCCGTGATGCCTTCGTGCAACCGATCAGGGCTGAATCTGAACGTAGCCTTCCTGCACCAGCTCGATCAGGCGTGCCACGGCACCCGCGTTCACCTTCACGCCCGGCAACAGATCCTTGTTTACCCAGTGGTGCGCCTTCATCGACACGGCGCATTCCTCTACCTGAACCCCCTGTTTCAGCAACTCGGCGATAGCGCCCTTGTAGGGGTTGCCGGTGCTGACGTGACGGTAGGCGTTGTAGGCTTTGTCGTTGAGGGTCATGTAGGCGGCGTCGCCGTGAAATACGCCGATGATCTTGCCCTTCGTTCCGTCCTTCACGTAGCGCTCGGCCAGCAGGTGCATGTAATGGATGCCGACCGACATGTCGCCGGCAAAGGCGAGGTGGTCCATGTTGAACACCACGTTGGCCTGTTTCAGCGTGATGGGGATGTCCACATGCAGTGCCGGTTGCGCCATCCCTTCAGCGGGGGCGGCGAATGCGGGGCTGAGGGAGGCAAGCCCGGCGGACAGAATGGCGACGGTTAGCATTTTTCTGGTGAACGATTTCTTAAGCATTGTTACCTCGTGGAGTGGACTGTTGCTAAATTGGGGCGCATGAATCCCCGTTGAGGAGGCTGCGCCGAGTGGAGTGCGGTGTCTGAACCTCCCGCCGCAAAACATTTTTGGCGGTAAACCCGGCCAGCCACCACGGCCGGTGGGACAGGGGACGGCGGAAGAAGTTTCGTCATTGTCCAGCTCAAGGGTTAAGGGTTAAACCTCCGGTGCTAGTTTCGTTCCGGGTATGCTGTGTTATAGTTTTCTCAAACTTATTATTATAAAAATCCAACAGCCCGTGACAGAACATCTTCTAGAAGGCAAAAGCCTCGAGTGGCTTTTGGAATCCGCCACCGATGCAATGATCATCACCGACCAGGAAGGCCAGATCATTCTCGCCAATCCTCCGGTCGAGCGGCTGTTCGGCTATCCGCGCCAGGAACTGATTGGAAAGCCGATGGAAATCCTGCTGCCGGAACGCTTCCGCCAGGCGCACGGCTCCCAGCGCACGGGTTATTTCACCCAGCCCCGCGCGCGCGGCATGGGCACGGGAATGGAACTTTTCGGCCAGCGCCAGGACGGCAGCGAGTTCCCCGTGGACGTGAGCCTCTCCCCGCTCAAGACCGAGCAGGGGCTGCTGGTGATGGCGACGATTCACGACATCACGCGCCGCAGGCTGGCCGAAGAAGCACTGCGCGAGAGCGACGCACGCATGCGGGCAATCTTCGACACTGCTGTGGACGGCATTGTCACCATCGATGAACACGGCATCATCGAACGTTTTAATCCCGCCGCCGAGCGCATGTTCGGCTACAGCGAAGCCGAGGTGGCCGGCAACAATGTTTCCATGCTGATGCCCTCGCCCTACCGCGAAGCGCACGACGGGTACCTCGCCCACTACCTGCAGACCGGCGAGAAAAAAATTATCGGTATCGGCCGCGAGGTGGTGGGATTGCGCAAAGACGGCACATCTTTCCCTATGGACCTGGCGGTGGGCGAAACGCGCCTGGGCGAGCGCCGCATGTTCGCCGGAACGGTGCGCGACATCAGCGAGCGCAAGCGCGCGGAAGAGCAACGGGCGCTCTTGGTACATGAACTGGAAAGTGCCAACGAGGAGCTCAAAAACTTCGCCTATGTCGTTTCCCACGATCTCAAGGCGCCGCTGCGCGCCATCGGCTCACTGGCTGATTGGCTTTCCACCGATTACGTCGACAAGTTCGACGCCGAGGGCAAGGAACACATGCGCCTCCTGGTCGGCCGCGTGCGCCGCATGGACAGCCTGATTGACGGCATCTTGCTGTATTCGCGGGTGGGCCGGGTCAAGGAAACCGCCCTTCCGGTGGATCTCGACAGGCTGGTGCACGAAGTGATCGACCTGCTCGCTCCTCCGCCGAACATCGTGGTGACCATTGAAAACCCGCTACCCACCATCGTGATTGAACCGACCCGCATCCAGCAGGTATTCCAGAACCTGCTTTCCAATGCCATCAAATACATGGACAAACCCGATGGAAAAATCCGCCTCGCCTGTGCCGCCGAGGGCAGCGAATGGAAGTTCAGCGTGACCGACAACGGTTCGGGGATTGAAAAACGGCATTTTGAGCGCATCTTTCAATTGTTCCAGACGCTCACCCCGCGCGACAAGGTGGAAAGCACCGGTGTCGGCCTTTCCCTGGTCAAGAAGATCGTGGAGATGTACGGCGGCCGGGTATGGGTCGAATCCAGGATGGGCGAAGGCAGCACCTTTTTCTTCACCCTGCCCCGAGCTAAAACAGGCATTCGTTCAACTCAAGGAAAAATTCAATCATGAGATTCGCCAATCAACCCATCCTGCTGGTGGAAGACGACGAAGTGGACGCCATGACGGTGAAGCGCGCGCTGAAGGATCTGCACGTCACCAACCCCCTGGTGCTCCGGGAAAACGGCGAGGAAGCGCTGGCATACCTGCGTGACCCAAACAACGAAAAGCCCTGCCTGATTCTGCTCGATCTCAACATGCCTGTCATGGGCGGCATCGAGTTTCTGCAGGTGGACAAGCACGACGATGCGTTGAAGGCCATCCCGGTGGTGGTGCTCACCACCTCGCAGGAACAGCAGGACAAGGTGAGCAGCTTCAACCTGGGGGTCGCCGGCTACATGGCCAAGCCAGTGGTCTACCAGCAGTTCGTGGAAGTCATGCGCACTATCAACGCCTATTGGACCATTAGCGAAATCCCGCAATGACCAAGCCACAGATCCGTGTGCTCGTAGTCGAAGACGATGCGGTGGACCGCATGGCTTGCCGCCGTGCGCTCGCGCGGAACGCGGATTTTGAGTTCGTCATCGCCGAGGCCGAAACCGGCAGGGAGGGGATGCGGCTCGCCCATGAGCAGAAACCGGACTGCGTGCTGCTCGACTTCCATCTGCCGGACATGGACGGACTGGAGTTTCTGGCCGAACTGAGAAACGACCTGGGCGAGATCCCGGTACCGGTAATGATGCTGACCGGCGCAGACAACGCGTTGGTCGCTGTCGAGGCCATGAAGCTCGGTGCACAGGACTACCTGGTCAAGGATGTGAACCGCCAATACCTGGAGTTGCTGCCCGCCGTCATCCAGCGCGTGCTGCGTGAGCGGCGGATGCTGCTGGAGAAGCAGCACGCCGAGAACAAACTGGTCCAGGCCGAAGCGAAATACCGTTCCCTGGTAGAGCAGATTCCCGCAATCACCTACACTGCCGCGCTGGACATACCCGGCAAGCTGCTCTACGTGAGTCCGCAACTCAAGGCCTTGGGCTATTTACCGGAGGAATGGATCGCTGAAGTTGGCGCCCTGCGCGGTCATGTGCATCCCGATGACCAAATACGGGCAGTGGACGAATTCGACCGCGTGCGCACCACCGGCAAGCCGCTGCGCTGTGAATACCGCCTACTTGCCCGCAACGGGGCCACCATATGGTTCCGCGACGAAGCTATCGTGGTGCGTGACGAAGTGGGGAATCCGTTATTTCTCCAAGGCATTTTAGTGGACATCACTGAAAGCAAGCGGGTGGAGCAGGAACTCAGGGAACACCGTTTCCATCTTGAGGAGCTCGTGGCAAAGCACACCGGCGCGCTTACGAAGGCGAATGAACATTTGCGCAAGGACGTCATAGAACTTAGAAGGGCGGAAGAGGCGCTGTTTCAGGAAAAAGAACGCGCCCAGGTCACTCTCGAATCCATCGGCGATGCTGTCATCACCACCGATGCCGCCGGAAGGGTCGAATACCTGAATCCGGTTGCGGCACAGTTTACCGGCTGGAGTGCCGTGGAAGCACAAGGCCAGCCGCTGCAGCAAGTGTTCAACATCATCAATGAAACCAGCCGGGAACCGGCGGAAAATCCTGTGGCCCGCTGTCTGCGCGAAGGCCACGCCGTCGGCCTGGCCAACCACAGCATTCTGCTACGCCGCGACGGCAGCGAGCTCGCTGTCGCCGACACTGCCTCGCCCATCCACGACCGGCACGGGAAAACCACCGGCGTCGTGATGGTGTTCCACAATGTTACCCAGGAGCGCAAGCTGGCCCAGCAGCTATCCTACCAGGCAACCCACGACGCGCTTACCGGCCTCATTAACCGGCGCGACTTCGAGCAGCGTCTGGAACGCGCCCTGGCAAATGCACGTGCGGAGGGCGTCGAGCACGCCCTGTGCTATCTCGATCTGGATCGTTTCAAGGTGATCAACGATACCTGCGGCCACGCCGCAGGCGACCAGTTGTTGCGCCAGTTGAGCGCCCTGCTGCTGGATCAGATGCGCAGCCGGGATACACTCGCCCGCCTCGGTGGCGACGAATTCGGTCTGCTGCTGGAGCACTGCCACCCCAAGCAGGCAATGCGCATTGCGGAGCAGTTGCTGCAAGCCGTGCAGCAGTTCAAGTTCGTGTGGGAAGGCAAAGTTCACAGCGTCGGGGCCAGCATCGGCGTGGTCCCGATCACGGCCGCGAGCGAAAACCTGTCCGCCGTGCTGCGCGCTGCCGATGCGGCCTGTTATACCGCAAAAGGAAAGGGGCGCAACCGCGTCTATGTTTACCAGACCGATGAGGCCGAGCTGGCCCAACGCAACAGCGAAATGCAATGGGTGGCGCGCATCACCCAGGCGCTGGAAGAAGACCGGTTCGGGTTGTTCTGTCAGCCGATTGCTGAACTTGTCCCCCATGCCGGGGAGCGTGCCCATTACGAAATTCTGGTGCGCATGCTGGAGCCAGACGGCCAGGTAATCGCACCGGAGGCGTTTCTGCCCACCGCCGAACGCTATAACCTGATGCCTGCCATCGACCGCTGGGTAGTGCGCCGGGTCATTTCCTGGCTGGCCGTGCAGCCTCCGGAAAGCGAGCAGCGCGCCGCCATCTATTCGATCAACCTGAGCGGCGCTTCGCTGGCCGACCATGCCATGCCGGACTTCATCCGGGAGCAGCTGGTTCTGAATCAGGTTCCGGGGAACATGCTGGGTTTTGAAATTGCAGAAGCAACGGCTATTGCCAATCTGACCCAGGCTGCCCATTTCTTCCATGAGATAAGAAATCTGGGCTGCCGGACCACGCTCGACAATTTCGGCAGCGCCATGTTTTCCATTGCCAGCCTGAACGTGCTGCAGATGGATTACCTCAAGATCGACGGCAATTTCATAAAGGACATCGCGCAGGACCGCATTGCGCAGGCGCTGGTGGATGCCATCAACCAGGTGGCGCACGAAATGTCGGCCAGGACTGTGGCTGGATGGACGGAAAGCCCGGCCAGCCTGGGCACCCTGCAGGAGATTGGTGTGGATCATGTCCAGGGTTACGTCATCTGCAGACCGCGGCCATTGGCAGAATTGGGGAAGGAACAAGAACTTTCCGCTCCCCAATAATAATTCCGCTTCATAGTCAAACAGGGGGAACAAGACGCGGCCAACGCAGTGATTTTTTTGATTGTGGATTGAAATCGAATACTCATCGGCAAAATCACCACTCGCATTCCCGGCAGAAGAAGGCGACGAGGGCTGCGCGAACGCTCTGGCAACCTGCACAGCCGAAAACTGCTGCGTAACTCAAACCGTACAGGCCTGAATTTCTGCCTGACCACCCCAGCCGAAGCGACCCAACAGGATCATTCGGCCTGCACTCAGTACATCAGAAGCGCACATCACAATACTGTTTGCCTGGTGCGGCATCCATGTCATCCCCCTGTCACTTCGGAGGAATAGGGTAACTGGCGGAACGCGTCCGGTCTTCTGATCGATATGTGCCGCGAACCTTAAAACTTACCGATTTTTCGATACTGACGGGGAGGTCATCATGATGCCTATGAAAAACATATTGCGCTTGTTGAACATCGGAGTTTGCGCGGGTACATTGCTCGCCGCCAACATGGCTGCGGCTGACGCCGATCGCGGCGAACACGAGCATGATCACAACGATGGCCGTTTCGAATTCGCATTATGGGGCGATGTGCCGTATGCCAAGAATGGCGATGACCCGAAGATACCGGCCCTGATCCACAGCATGAATTCGGCGCATCTCGCATTCACCGTGTTTGATGGCGATACGAAGGACGGAAGCTCCATCTGCACCGATGAGCTGATCGGTGCGCAGGCGATCGAGCGCTTCAACCAGATCAAGGCTCCAACTGTCTACGTCCCCGGCGACAACGAATGGACAGACTGCCACCGCGTGAATAATGGTGGCTACAATGCGCTGGAACGGCTCGACTTCATCCGCCGGACGCTGTTCACTGTGGAAGAGAGCTTCGGACAGCACAAGATGGCGCTGGAACACCAGGGCAGCGTCACCACGCCCTATAGTGAAAACACCCGCTGGTTCCACAACGGCGTGATATTTGTGGGTCTGAACATCCCCGGCAGCAACAACAACAAAATCAACGACGGCACTTGTCTGAGCTCGAAAAGCGTCCGCACCCAGTCCGACTGCGATGCAGACAATGCCGAATACGCCGATCGCAACGCACACAACATCGCCTGGCTGAATGAATCGTTCCAGCTCGCGAAACAGCGTCACGCGGCAGGGGTGATGGTGGTCATGCAGGCCGACCCGGGCTTCGATCTGCCGGAGACGGAAACGGTAAACGAGCGCGCATCGCCGGACTCTAATGGATACACCGCGTTCCTGGACGCGCTGGCCGCCGACACCCAGGCTTTCGACGGGCAGGTGGTGCTGGTGCATGGCGATACGCATTTCTTCAAAATCGACAAGCCGCTGTTCAACCAGGCGAACATGCTGAAAAACTTCACCCGCGTTGAGACCTTCGGCAGCCCTAACGTACACTGGGTAAAAGTGACCGTAGACCCAAACAGCAAGAACGTGTTTCACTTCGATCCGGTGATTGTCCCCGGTAACTAAGTCTACTTCTGTTGTCATCGCCTTGCGGCCGTTTCACGACGGCTGCAGGGCGCTCACCAAGGCTTTCTGCCAGCTACCGCGAGTACCCGGTTGTGGTAAGGCGTAAGTGGTTCTGAACGCGTTCGCATGTTTTCAATTCGTTTCGATTGGATGTATGTTTTGCATCTGCCGTAGCTTCATTGCGGGGTGTCAATCAGCGTTCAAATTTGCCCTCCAACGGCGTGATGATCTGGGCTGGCGGAAAAACGCAGCCGACGGTCAAGCAGAGAAAAGCCACATCAAAGGATGCTCGCCGAGGGCTGATCTGGAATGCGGCCACACGCTGGCCGAGATCAGCCGCGAAGCGGATTTGCACTACGCAACCGGGAGCCGGATTTATCAGGGCGCTGGAGCAACCATCACAATACAAGATGTGAGCCTTCATGCAACGCCGGTGACGAGCATCGCGCGATCTTTTGCAAATCGGGGTGGGGGAAAATCCATGACGCTTGTCTCAAGATAACGAGCGTGCCTTGTGCCGGTTCCGATGGCTTGCGTGTACGGTCCGGTTTGCGTCAAAAAATCACCGATGAAGTCGAAAATCTACCTAATTGCCGTCTGGGTGCAGCGGTCTCCTTGCAGTGGAGCACTTGTGGCGCCCGGCATGAAAGTTGCTCATCAGCATGGCATCAATATCAATACATCCGGCTACGCCACTATTTTTATTCAATCCTGTTCAAAGATGGGAAATGCCATGTTGGAATTACCTATGAACGCGAAGCAACAGAATCAGCCAATTTGCAGTACCGGCAACCTCGGGCAGGCTCTGGAAACGCAACGGACCGCCCCTTACTTGAAGCTGGGCCGCCGCTTGCTCGAAGCCAAGGTGATCACTCCGGAACAATTGGCTAGCGCTCTGGACTTTCAGTGTCAGTTTCCGCAGAAAAAGCTGGGCACGATATTGGCGGAAATGGGTATTGCTTCCCCGGATAGCATCCATCTTGCCATTGCGCACTCGCTCGGCGCGCCTGTTGTGCACCTGGAAGATTTCGACATCGAACCCGAAGCGCTGGCCTGCGTATCGGCGGAACTGGCGCGCACTTATCAGGTGATTCCGCTGATGTTGCACCAGGAACATCTGGTGGTGGCAATGGAAAACCTGCTCGATCTGGAAGCGGTCCATACGCTCCAGTTCGTATCGCAGCGCAACATCGAGCCGGTATTCGCACCCAAGGCGGACATTAAACTGGCCATCAGTCAGCACTACGATTTCCAGGAACAGGAGCGGGAACTCGAACAGCTGCAATTGAGCGACATTTATCACGAAGACGACAAGGAAGTTTGGCGCAAGGCGGAGCGGCTGGCGAACGAAACGCCGATCGTGAAGCTGGTGAGCAGTATCCTGCTGGACGCGATTCATCACCGCGCTTCGGATATTCATATCCGCCCCGGCAGCGAGCAAGTGGAGTTGCTGTACCGCGTCGATGGTGTGCTGATGCAAAAGCGCGAACTACAAAAAGGCCTGCTGCCGGCGATTGTCAGCCGGATCAAAATCCTGTCCCAGCTCAACATCGCGGAGCACCGCCTTCCCCAGGATGGGCGCGCGCGCATGCTGGATGGCGGCAATATCATCGACTTGCGCATTTCCATCATCCCCTGCCAGCACGGGGAAAGCGTGGTGATCCGTATTCTCAACAAGGGGGAAGGGTTGCGCGCCCTCGACGATATCGGCTTCAGCGCAAACGACAAGGTCCGTTTCACCGACCTCATCAACCGCAGCTACGGCATCCTGCTGGTGACCGGGCCCACCGGCTCGGGCAAAACCACGACGCTATACGCCGCATTGCGCGAGATTGCGCAGAGCAATCTCAACATCGTCACGGTGGAAGATCCGGTGGAATACGAATTCGAGCGCATGCGCCAAATTCAAATCCTGCCGGCAATCCACTTCGGCTTTCCGCAGGCGTTGCGGCATATCCTGCGGCACGACCCGGACGTCATCATGATCGGCGAGATACGCGACCAGGAAACCTGCAAAATCGCGGTGGAAAGCGCGCTGACCGGGCACTTGGTGCTGTCCACGCTACACACCAACGATGCGCCGGGCGCGATCACGCGCTTGATGGAAATGGGGGTGGAGCCCTATCTGCTGAAATCGTCGGTAATCGGCGTGCTGGCGCAGCGCCTGGTGCGCCGCAATTGCCCCCATTGCCTCGAAGAGGAAACCATAGACCTTCATGTGCGTGAACAGCTGGGGGTGGCGGAGGATGAGAAATTTTATCGCGGGCGCGGCTGCGAACATTGCAACCATACCGGATACCGTGGGCGGATGGCGGTGTACGAATTGCTGGTGATGGACGAGGCGCTGCGGGGACAATGCGTGCCCGGCATCGCGAGCACCGAACTGCGCAAGACCGCGCTCGAGAGCGGGATGACGCCGCTCAGGACCAATGCCATCGACCAGGCGCGGCAGCGTGTTACCTCGTTGGCGGAAGTATATCGGGCCGTGCAGTAGCCGGGCGCAGCGCGCGCTGTCTCTGCGCGCTGCGCAACACTGGCCGCATGATCAATGTGGAATGCAGGGTCTGGATAAGTTGCATTTATCATGCTGCGTATCTAGACCCCCGGGATTTTCTAAACTTCGCCGGGGGTCGCCCGGCAGCGAGTCACTTTCATTCTTCATTCATTGATCTGCAGAGCCCAAAGCAGTGCGTCAAGATGGAGATTGTTGACCTGTTTGCCATCCAGCCCGATGGCTTCTGACAGCGCAGAAATATTTGCGTCATCGGATTGCTCGCAGGCGATGGCCAGTTCCAGATAGGGGGCATACTTGCCCCGATGATGAAGCAGCACTTCGTTAACCGACGGGGGCAGGCTGACCAGCTTGAGCACGGCCTCCATGGGGGTGGCCAGCACGATATCCAGCAGGGAGAACATCCCTGCCACGAACAATCCGTCCCGCTCATCAGCAGGCAGGAAATTCTGCGCAACAAGCTCTGCAAACCGTGCACGTACCAGGGCATTTTCCATAATCGCCGAATCCAGCCCGCGTGTTTCTGCGCTGGTGAACAGTAACAGGGTCAGCAAGCGACAAAACTTTTGCCGGCCCAGCACCATCAGCGCCTGGTCCAGGGTGCTGACCTTGTGCATCAGTCCCATTCCGGGGGAGTTGATGTAGCGCAGCAGCTTGAAAGATAGCGCGGGGTTCTGCTTGATCAGGCTGGTTAGTTCGGCCACCTCCGCATCGCTTCGCAGTTTGTTCATCAGTTGCAGGATTTTGGTACGCCCGGCATCTATTCGCGTTGTGTCCCACTTTCCACGGCTGGTGATGAATGGCCCCAGATAAAAGGAAAATGGCAACCTGGCGCAGACGCCAAATTCCTCCAGGGTCCGAATATTTGTCGCCACAAACTTTATTGCTGTGGTCAGCCTGACTGCGGTATCCATCTGATCGTTGATGGCAGGTATATTGTTGCTGCCGATATCGATAAACAGGAAGTCCGCCAGTTCGACAAAGGGCGACATGCCCGGGCTGTCCACGCCTGTGCCCTGCAGGCCAAAGCGATAGCCCAGCGCCTTCAGGCGGGTCAGTCTGGTCAAACAGGATGCGGGATTCGCGACAAGTTGTGCGTTTGGACCTACTACATAGACAATACCCTGCGGCGGCAACTCTTCGAACAAAGGCTTTTCCAGGGAACTTGCCGACACATTGATAAAGGCCAGCCGGTGTTCCAGCAGCCTCTGAATTTCCATGTTTTGCAGGTTACGCAACAGCACTTCGTCATACAGACGCTGGACCATCGTGCTGGAGGAACGCACCCGCTGGTTAACCTCGTATCGCAAACTGAAGGCATAGCCCGCCACCCGCTGATTAGTGCCCAGCACGGCTTCACGGCCCACAATGGATTTTCTTGCCTGGGATGCGCCTGTTGCGTTCGGGTCGACTGCTCCATTGGCGGACGGGTTATTAACCTCGTTCATCAAGGGTGCAATGGCATTCAGCCTGTGTAAGGCATCGTTGTGGCCCGGCGGGGCAGCCAAGGCATCAGGTTCAGCTGCTTTGCGCTGCCGGGTTTTTTTGCCCATCAACATTTCAACAATACGATCCAGCATCAAAGCTATCACCACCAGGTATTCACCGATCGAGTTTTTTCTAAAACCAAGGATTCATGGACTCGCCAATCGGCAGCCCGTAAACACATTGAGTTCCGACGCCCGCAATAGGGCATTGCCTCTACACCAAGGTTTTGCGCGCTACTTTGCTATATATCGGCAAATATTCTCAATATATTAAAATATTCGCAATTTATTATTTTAATTGGCCATGACCTCAGCCGCGGAATCCGCGGCCAAGTCTTTCGTTATCGCATTTATATCCACCACTCAGCTCATTGGCGGACTCACTTTTCAGCAGTGCTCAGACGTTTCAAAAGTGGTATTGGCAAACAGTAAATTGGCCGGGAGTCGCCCGGCGGCGAGTCACTTTCTCTTGCATGTCCAGCAACCAAAGTGAAGGACACCCCGCTGCGCTGCTTCGCTGTGTACGGCTTCCAAGTCATCCCCCTGTCATTTGAGTGGATTAGGGTAACCAGCGGAACGCGTTTGATCTTTGGATCGGTATGTGTAACGCGCGCCTTAAACACTTACTTAACGATTTTTCGATACTGACGCAGTTTGAAAAACGATAAGTCGACCGCGCATGAAAAAGAAATAACCACGCTATCAAGACGGGCGCGATGGATCCATTGGGCGATCAGCCTGTGCACGCTATCCGCACTTTTTATCTGCATCGTGATTGCCGCGCTTTTTATCGGATCGGAGGTCAACATGGATCCATCCGGCGCAATCGCAATGCTGTTCATCTGCGCGATGCTGGCGTTAATCGCCGGCTTGTTGTGCTTCCTGCGCGAGATATCCCTGGCGACCGCAACCATAGGGAAGTATGGAAAATAGAAGGCGCAGATTTCCGGCGCGCTAGTGTAGTGTTGCATGCTTGTGGCACTATAAAACGGATGGATTTTTGCTCATGGCAAGGCGCAAACCACAGCAATAGTTCTACTATTGCGCGGATTTGCAACGCAGCCATGGGCAAAAAGACGCCGTTTTATGTGCCGAATAGCGTGCAACACTACACTAGATGCCGGGCAGTTGCTCCAGCGCCTCGTGCAGCTCCAGCCAGCGTTCTTCGCCCGCCTCGATGGTTTGCGCCAGTTCCCCCTGGCGCTTGAGCAGATCCTGCAGCAGCGCGCGCTGGCTGGCTTCGTATAATTCGGTATCGGCCAGGCGCTCGTCCAGAAGCGCTTTTTCTTTCTGCCAGCCGGCAAGTTTCTTCTCCAGTTGTTCCAGTTCCTTCACCAGCGGGCGGCGCTTGGCCAGTACCGCCTGGCGGTCGGCCTGGCTGGCGGCGCGCTGCTCGCGGCGCACGGTTTTGTCGGGGCTGGCGTTGGCGGCGGATTGCTGGATGCGCTGCTGGTTGAGCCAGTCGCGGTAGTCGTCGAGGTCGCCGTCGAAAGCGGGTGCGCCGCCATCGGCCACCAGCAGGAAACGGTCGCAGGTGGCGCGCAGCAGGGAGCGGTCGTGCGACACCAGCACCACGCCGCCGTCGAATTCCTGCAGGGCGAGATTGAGCGCGTGGCGCATTTCCATGTCGAGATGGTTGGTGGGCTCGTCGAGCAGCAGCAGGTTGGGGCGCTGCCAGATCAGCAGGGCCAGCGCCAGGCGCGATTTCTCGCCGCCGGAGAATGGCCCGCACGGCGCTTGCGCCATGTCGCCGCGAAAATCGAAGCCGCCGAGAAAATCGCGCAATTCCTGCTCGCGTGTTTGCGGGGCCAGGCGCAGCATGTGCTGGATCGGCGATTCGTTCGGGCGCAGCTGCTCCAGCTGGTGCTGGGCGAAGTAGCCGATGGCCAGCCCTTTGCCCTCGCTGCGCGTGCCGGCCAGCGGCTTGATCTCCCCCGCCAGCAGCTTGATGAGGGTGGACTTGCCCGCGCCGTTGCGCCCCAGCAGGCCGATGCGTTCGCCCGGGCGCAGGGTGAGTTCGATGTTGGACAATATCGGCTGCGTGCCATAACCCACGCTTGCTTCGCGCAAATCCAGCAGCGGATCGGGCGCACTGACCGGGTCGCGGAAGCGGAAGGTGAACGGCGAATCCACGTGCGCGGCGGTCACGTCCTCCATCCGCGCCAGCGCCTTGATGCGGCTTTGCGCCTGGCGCGCCTTGGTGGCCTTGGCGCGGAAACGCTCGACGAAGCTTTCCAGGTGCGCGCGCTCGCGCTGCTGCTTTTCAAACAGGGATTGCTGCACCGCCAGCTGGGCGGCGCGCTGGCGCTCGAAATCCGAATAGCCGCCGGTGTAGAGCCTGAGCACGCGGTTTTCGATATGGATGATATGGGTGGTCACCGCGTCGAGAAAATCGCGGTCGTGCGAAATCAGCAGCAGCGTGCCGGGGTAGCTCTTGAGCCAGCCTTCCAGCCAGATTACCGCGTCCAGATCGAGGTGGTTGGTGGGTTCGTCCAGCAACAGCAGATCGGAGCGGCTCATCAGCGCCTGCGCCAGATTCAGGCGCACGCGCCAGCCGCCGGAAAACGCCGCCACCGGCTTGGCGAAGTCCGCGTCGGAGAAGCCCAGGCCGTGCAGCAGTTCGGCGGCGCGGGCGCGCGCACCATAACCGTCGATCTCGCTCAAACGTCCATGCAACTCGCCCACCAGATGGCCGTCACCCGCGGCGCTGGCGGCGGCCAGATCGCGCTCTACCTGACGCAACACGGTATCGCCGTCGAGTGCGAATTCCAGCGCCGCCTGATCCAGCGCCGGGGTCTCCTGCGCCACGTGCGCGATCACCCAACCCGGCGGCATGAACAGGTCGCCCGCTTCCGCGTGCAACTCGCCCAGCAACAGCGCGAACAGGCTGGATTTGCCCGAGCCGTTGGCGCCGGTGAGGCCGATCTTCTGGCCGGGGTGGATTTGCACGCTGGCGTCCTCGATCAGGACTTTGGCGGCGCGGGCGAGGGTGAGATGACGCAGGCTGATCACGATTTTTCAGGCAACAAAGCAAAGGCGGCATTGTACGGGGTGGAGGGCGGGGCGTCATTTCAGATCAGGTCCGGTATGGCGCGTCAATCTGGTGGCACAATGACAAAATGATGAATGTGTTGCAAACCATCCACGATCCGCGCGTGCGCGACCTTGCCTGGGTCATGGCCGCGCCCGGTCTGCTGGATGAGGCGGCTACGCCGGATTTCGGCGTGCCCGATGCAGTGTGCCGGGACATCCTGGCGCGGGCGATGCCGCAGCTGCTGGAACTGGATCGCCACCCCGCAGCGCTGCATGACTGGATCGCTGCGCGCAGCTCGCACCGCCTCGGCCGCTATTTTGAAACCCTGCTGGAATACTGGCTCAGCCACCTCATGGGCGGGCGGCTGGTGGCCGCCAATCTGCCGGTAAAAGCCGGTGATATCGTCATGGGAGAATACGATTTCCTCTGGCGCGACGTGGCCGGAGCGCTCAACCACTGGGAAGCCTCGGTGAAATTCTATTTGCAGGTGGATGCGGCAGCGGGACTGGCGGGGTATGTCGGCACCCTCACCCGCGACCGGCTTGATTTGAAGTTTTCCCACCTGCGCGACAAACAGCTCAAGCTCGCCGCCACGCCGGCAGGGGAGGCAGCCTTGCCGCGCCCCGGTGAGGCGGTCAGTGCCCGCGCGCTGCTCAAGGGCTGGCTGTTCTACCCGTATGGGCAACCCGTTACCCCGGCGCCGGAAGTATCGCTACAGCATTTGTCCGGCTGGTGGCTGCGCTGGGGCGAGACCGCGTTCAAGCCGCAACCCGGACTGCACTGGAAAGTGCTGCCCCGGCTGGAATGGCTCACGCCGGTCATGAGCCGGAGCGAAGCGGAGTTGCAAACAGGGACGGATTTCAGCGCGGCACTGGAAGCGCATTTCGCGGTGGGCAGTGCCCCGTTGCTGCTGGCGGGTCTGACCACGGCGGGGAATGTCTGGCAGGAAGTTACGCGCGGGTTTGTGCTGCCGGCGGGGTGGGATCGGTACCCACCGATGGCGACCGATCAAGGTGCCGGGTTGGGATAACGAGTATGAATAGCCTGAATTTTCCCGAGCAACTCGGCATCCACTTCAACGTCGACGCTATCCAGATTTTGCTGCAACTGCTCCATCGTGGTGGCGCCGATAATGGTGCTGGCCACGAACCAGCGGCTGCGCACGAAGGCCAGCGCCAACGTGGTCGGGTGCAGGTTCACTTGTTTGGCAAGCGCCACGCAGGCAGCCACCGCTTCCGGCACCATGGGTTTGTTGTAACGCTGGCCGAAGCCGGGGAACCGGGTCATGCGCCCGGCGTCGGCGCCGCCGGGATATTTCCCGGTGAGTGTGCCGAAGCCCAGCGGACTATACGCCAGCAGCCCCAGCTGTTCGCGATGGCAGGTTTCCGCAAGCCCGTACTCGAATGTCCGGTTAATCAGGTTGTAGGCGTTCTGGATTGACACCACGCGCGGCAGTCCGGCTGTTTCAGCCGCGCGGGTGAACTGGCACACGCCCCAGGGCGTTTCGTTGCTCAGGCCGACGTGGCGTATCTTGCCGGCCTGGATCAAATCCGCGAACGCGCCCAGCTGTTCGATGATCGGGGTGGTCTCGCGCTCGGCGGCGGGATCGTATTCACTCTGGCCGAAGGTGGGCACATTGCGGTCGGGCCAGTGGATCTGGTACAGGTCGATGTAGTCGGTTTTCAGGCGTGTCAGGCTGGTATCAATCGCGGCCTTGATCTGTTTCGGCGTGATGCGCGGGCCGCCGCGTATCCATTCGAAGCCGCGCCCCGGGCCGGTGATCTTGGTCGCAACAATGAGTTTGTCTCGTGACTGCTTGCTCAGCCAGCGCCCGACGTAGTCCTCGGTGCGGCCCTGGGTTTCGGCGCGCGGCGGCACCGGGTACATCTCCGCCACGTCGATAAAATTCACGCCACGCGCGACCGCGTAATCCAGCTGCCGGGCGGCGTCCTCCGGACTGTTCTGCTCGCCAAAGGTCATGGTGCCGAGTGCAATTCCGGACACCTTCAGATCGCTGCTGCCAAGTTGTTTATATTGCATTTTGCTTGTCCTGGGGGGCCTTGCGCAACAGATCTACCCGTATCGGCTGCCCGAAATTGAAGCCCTGTGGCGTCATGCGGCGCATGAACGCGTCGCGCACTTCCGCATACAGCGCTGGCGAGAGGTGGTGCTGGGTATGCGTCACCTTGAGAATCTGTTCCTCGAACTGCTCGAAATCATCGAAGTGCCCGGGCGTACTGAAGAAGGTCTGGCCGACGAGTTCCAGCGTGTCGTCGTGCACGGCGCGCTGAATGGCGGCAAAGGCTGCCTCGCGTACCGTCTTCTCGTCATGGAACAGACGCAGGATGTCGTTGAATTCGCCTGCATAGACCGGCTCGGACAGGTAGGCCAGGCCGCCGGGTTTCAATACCCGGCGAATTTCCGCCAGCGCCTGATTCATCTTGTCCATGGGCACGTGGTGCAGCGATTTGAACATCAGGACGATGTCGAAGCTCGCATCTTCTACCGGGATTGCCTCCGCGCCGCCGAGGCAGAAGCTGACATTGGGCAGGTCACCGATCTGCAGGTTTTTTGCGTGCTGGATCTCGTCCACCTCCAGCGCCGTGATCGACGCTACCTGACCCCGCTGTGCGATGGCGCGCGTCTTCTCCGCCTTGCCGCAACCCAGCTCCAGTACGCGCGCGCCACTGAGTGGCAGCAGGTTTTTCACGATCTCGTATTCGTCGCAGAACCGGTCCGCTGAAGGATCCGAAATGCGCATCTGCGACGATATTTTTTGCGCCAATGTTGTGTTCATGGATTGATTGCCCTCTGTTGGTGATGGTGTTGCGTTGATCCTGAAAAGCGGCTTTGTTATCCAACAACTCGTCGGACACGCCGAGGCACATAATGTTCAGGGAGCTGCTTCATTTCTTGCCGGCTGCGCTTTTTTTCCATTATCGGGACTCATGCAGGCGCTGTCAGCAAAATCCCTCATGACGCCGTCTGGCGCTGCTTGTGCAAGTAAGTCATCCAGGTCAGCCGTCCCAGTATCAGAAACAGCAGCATGCCGCTCGCCAGGGCAATGGGTGACCACGACAGCATGGGCGAGATCGCGCCTGCCACCAGCGCATTCAGCATGGTCTGGACAAATCCCTGCAGGGAAGCCACCAGACCGCGATTGAGCGGAAACAGGTCCAGCGCCAGCAGCGTGATGCTGGGCATCGCCAGCGACATGCCGGTGCTGTACAGGGTAATCGGCAGAACCGCCCAGGGTAACGCGGGGCTGGCCGCCAGGTTGTAGACGAGGTTCACTCCGGCTGCGGAAAACAGCAGCAGATACGCGTATTTCACCGTGGTATGCGGCGCCACCCGGCCTGCCAGCCTGCCTGACAGGAATGCGCCCAGAATCACGCCGGAGATGGCCGGGATGAACAGCCAGGCAAACTGGCTTTCGCCCAGCTTCAGATGTTGAATGACAAACACCGGTGCCGAAGCGATATACAGGAAGAACCCGGCAAAATGCAGTGCCACCGCGCCGGACAGCAGCAAGAACTTCGGATTGGTAAATACCATGCGGTAATTGCGCGCCAAGGGCCGGGGTGAGAACGGGTGACGCCCAACCGGCGGCAGTGTCTCCGGCAAATAGCGCCAGCTCAGCGCAAACAGCAATACGCCCAGCAGCGTCATGAAAACGAATACCGAATGCCAGCCAAATCCGGTTTGCAGCCAGCCCCCGATCACCGGTGCGACGGCGGGTGAAATGCCGAAAATCATGGTTACCTGCGACATCAGCCGCTGCGCCTCATGGCCGGCGTAGAGGTCGCGAATAATCGCCCGTCCCACCACCATGCCCGCGCCCGCGGACAAACCCTGCATGCCGCGAAAAAACAGTAAATGATTGATGTCATAAGACAACACGCAGCCGATGGAGGCCAGCACAAACGCCACCAGTGACACCAGGATCACCGGCCTGCGCCCGAATGCATCCGACAGCGCGCCATGCAGCAGCATCATCAGCGCAAACGCCAGCAGATACACGCTCAAGGTCTGCTGAAGCTGAATCGGCGTGGCATGCAGGCTTGCTCCCATGTCCGGGAACGACGGCATGTAAGTGTCAATCGAAAACGGGCCCAGCGTCGCCAGCCCGGCGAGCAGCACGGTGAGGGCAAAGCGATGGGGTGCGTGGTGATGGGGTGAGGTCACGGCGGGCTTGATCAGTGCGCCCGTTCCTGCACCAAAATCCACGGAGCGACCACCACTGCCCACAATAGGGGATTGCGGCTGTGCCAGTCCGCGGCGGTCGCGTCGCCCAGTTTGACCACTTTTCCAGACGCCATCCACGTCTGCACCGTGATGCTGTCATCGCAGGCAATGTGCGCGGCGACATCCACCAGATCAAGATGGCTGCTCACCTGGATCAGCACGCCTTTGGCGAAAAAGCGTTGCAGTTCCGCCCAATCCGCCTGGGCGGTTTCAGTGTTGAGTTGGGCGCGCATGATGTCGAGTTGGTCGTGCATAAGCATAAAATGATCGCTGGAATGTGGTGGCTGATGCGTGATTGAGGTCTGGAAACTCTGGGGGCTCAGGGGACGCTATGTTAAAGCGCTTTCCGATGCGGGCGCCAGCGCAGAATTTGTGCTGGTTGCTTTGACGTTTGCCGATGTTGGTTGCCTGGAGGCCTGATTCTTGCTAATTGGAGTATAGAGGGCGGGCGTGGTCTGCATGGAATATTGGGCTGATGAGCCTGGTTGAGCAGTACTCAAAATTTGCGGCAGAACGCGTATATATATCCGACAAATATGACGATATTTCAATAGTGTTAAACATCATCAATGTCATTAATTTTTGGCTGGAAAATTCAAATATAGCAATGCGCACATTTCGTCCCTCACTCACAACCATGCTGATTTTGGCGTTTATCGTTATTTCAGTAACGCCGGTTGCAGTCATGACCATCTGGCTGCATTCGGGTATTCAGAGCCGAGTGATGAAGGAAGCCCACGACAAGAATCAATTATTATCAGAAAACCTGGCAAATCCGGTTTTTTTGTACCTCAAGGCGGCGCAGAAAAATCTTAACCAGATAGCACATCTTCTGGAAAAATCCAGGGATCATGTCGCTATAACAGAAACGATTGCTTCACAGACCTACTTCGAAAATATTGTGCTGGTTTCGCCAGAAGGAATGGTTCAGGGTTTTGGTGGCCATAGGGTTACGCCTGAATACATGCATTTTCTTCAGACCAGCCCCGTCATTCAGTCCATACTATCCAGGCATGTTGCCGGGAATTCTGGCATGGTTCTAAACCCGTCGACCGGCAAGCCCTCCCTGTTTTTTCTGCATCCGGTCGGACGAAATACGCTGGTCGGTGCGTTGAGGACCGAACCCATCCGGCATCTGGCACAGGAGATCCATTTTGGCACATTGGGTCACTGTGCGATTACAGATCAGTTTGGAAATATTGTGCATCATCCAAATTCAAAGTGGGTGAGCAGCATCAAAAACATAGCGGATTGGCCCATCGTGCAAGCCGGACTCCAAGGTAAACGAGGCGTCATGACTTTTTACTCACCCTTTATCAAGGCGGATATGATTGCCGGCTACGCAGCCGTACCCGAATTCAACTGGGTTATTTTGACACCGCAACCACTGTCGGAATTGACTGCTGAGGCGAAGACTCTGATTAATGGAAGTTTATTATTCAGTGCCTTGGGTTTGGTCATCTCCGTATTGTTGGCTGTATTTCTGGCGAAGTGGATTACCAGGCCCATCAATGCATTGGCAGAGGGGGTCAAGCGCATACGTAAAAATGATTATTCAGGGTTATTCAGCCCGCTGGGAATGGTCGCGCCGCAGGAAATTGAGACGCTGCGCAATCACAGTATCCATATGGTGGACAGTATCAGGGAAGCAGTGGCTGCACGCGATGAACTTAATCACCAGCTGGAAAATAGAGTCAGGCAGGCAACGCAGGAGCTGACGGATGTCAATAAAAAACTGAGCAGGCATGCCCATACCGATGAACTGACAAATCTGAAAAATCGGCGTGCCCTTTGGGAGCAATTGTCATACCTCACCGAGTCAGCTCCTGAATCGTATCTGCCGATGCAGGTCATGTTGTTTGACGTGGATCAGTTCAAGCAGATAAATGACAGTTACGGTCACGATGTGGGCGATTATGTCCTGACGCGGGTCGCGCGCGAAATTGAGAGCCACACGCGGGATAAGGATTTTGTGGTGCGATATGGTGGCGACGAGTTTCTTGTTGTCATGCCGAATTGCACCCCCGACGATGCGCATCGCCGTGCAGAAGCAATTCGGGCATCAATTATGTCGTCGCCGCTTATTGTAAATGGCCATGCCATCCAGGTTACATTGAGCATCGGGATTGCGGATCAGGCATCAACAGACGCCGCCACTGACTTTTCAGAGACGCTCAAGGCTGCAGATAAAGCGATGTATCAATCCAAAGAAGGCGGCCGAAACCGTGTTTCTTTTAAAAAATATATGAGTTTTTGATGCCGAATCAAAGCTGGATTAGAAATGCAAGCGACTAAAAATCTTACCAAGAAAAAACTGCTCGGCCTGAGAATAAAGCTCATGCTTGTCGTAGTCATCGGACTGCTCGTTGGGGTCAGCATTCTCGGTTATTTTAAATTGCAACAGGACCGGCTAAGCATTTACCAGGCTGCAAACGGCTCCGGCCAGGAGCGTATTGCGCTGATTGCAAAATCGATCTCCAATCTGCTGGCGGGCTACGATTACACCAACATGGAATCGCTTGCTGGCAGCATTGTCGCCGCACCGGACGTGCAAATACTCAGGATTATCAATCGGAAAGGGAAAATCGTCGTCGAGCGCACGAAGAAAAATCCGGGCCAGGATGGCAAGAGTCTGTCTTTTACTGCACCTGTGATTTTTGGTACGGAAACAATCGGTAGAGTAGAGATGCTGGTTTCAACAAATAAACTTGAAGAGGCTCTTCGAGATAGTTTCCGTGTGCTCGTGCTGAGGATTGGTTTGGTTATCCTGTTCCTGGGCGTGCTTATCTATATCGCGGCTTCCCTTGTCATCCTCACGCCGATCGCAAAAATCCGCAACAAGATGCAGGAAATTGTCGCGAATCCTGACGGAGAGATTCAGACAATAAAGGTCTCAGGAAATGACGAGCTGGCCGATCTGGCCAGTATTTTCAACAAGATGCAGACATCCTTGTACATGCACCAGCAACAACTAAAAGCGCGTGTCCAAATCGCGGATGAAAAATTGATTAAAGCGAATCAGGAACTGACGCTGCGCTCCGAGGAGCTGGAGAAAATGGTTGCGCTGGCACAGCGCCTTGCAACCACAGACAGTCTGACCGGATTGCAGAACCGGCGCTTCCTCGATGAAAATCTGGGGTCTGTTCTGGCACAGGCAAAACGGCATGCAGACTCACTCTGTCTGGTTTTGCTGGATGTAGATCACTTCAAGAAAATCAATGACGAACACGGTCACGCTGCCGGCGATGTAGTGTTAAAGCTGTTGGGTGATTTGATTCGTTGGCGAACCCGTGATAGCGATATCAGTGCCCGTATGGGGGGCGATGAGTTTGCATTTATTCTTCCCAGGACATCGGTCGCACAAGGCAAGGTATTTGCGGAGAGTCTGCTGGAAAAAACTCGTGCACATGCATTTGTTGTTCCGGGTGAAAAAATCCTGAAGGTGACCTTGAGTGTGGGTGTAGCGGGGCTGTCTGAAGATATTCAGAGTGTGGAAGCCTTATACGGTGCCGCAGATAAGGCATTGTATGAAAGCAAGCACCGGGGCCGTAATCAGGTGACGGGTATCTATAAAAACGAGTTTGTCTAACGGTCGAGCGATGAGGGATTCCAAATGTTCAAAGCAAAATTATTCCTGGCGCTAACACTTGCATTGTCGGTCCTGTCAGCCAGTGCACAGGACATTACCATTGGTGCAGTCGCAATGGATGCGCCGGTGGAGATGATCAAGCGGATGACGCCGCTGGCCGGGTACCTGGCGCAACAGACCGGGTATCGGGTGCAATTCCGGCCTGCGCCGAATCTCGATACCGCGGTAGCGGATTTGGGTGAGGGCAAGGTGCAGATTGCGTATATGACCCCCATTGCTTATATCATGGCGCATGAAAAATATCGGGCGATGCCTCTGGTGACGCCACTCACGTATGGCAAAGCCACATTTAATCTGGTTGTCGTCGTGCAGAAAGATAGTCCTGTCAAAAAACTCGAGGATTTGAAAGGCAAGCGTTTCGCTTTTGGAGACCCCAAGGCTTTTCTGCAACCTGCGGTACTGCTTGAAGCCGGCATGAAGAAGCAGGATTTTTCAACAGTGGCTTATCTGGATCATTATGACAATATCGCCAAAGCGGTTCTGTTGGGCGATTTCGATGGCGGCATCATGAAAGACACCGTCTATGAGAAATTCGCACCGCGGGGTTTGCGCGTGGTGTATACCTCCCCACCCCTTGCCTCCTATGTTTTCGTGGTGAGCGGCAAGCTTGATGCTGCAACGCAGAATAAATTGAAAGATGCGTTCATGGCGCTCAACAAGCCAACGCCGGCAGCCAAATCCGTATTGAAAACCCTGGATCAGGGTTACGACGGATTTCAGCCGTCGTCCGACAAGGACTATGACGGCGAGCGCAAACTAATTGCCCGGGTAAAAAAATAGACCGTGCATCAATGCACTAAAAACCTGGACAGGCAAACCCGGAGAATACCGCGGTAATCTCTCGATGCAGCGTTTGCGCCACTCAAAATAGCGCGCGTGTCGCAGACAATGGAAAAGGGGTTAGATAATTTATCTAACCCCTTTTTTCTGGTGCCCCCGACACGAATCGAACGTGTGACCCTTCCCTTAGGAGGGGAATGCTCTATCCACTGAGCTACGGGGGCAAGGCTCGCATTCTAGCTTATTATGTCGTTTCAAATAAGCCGCCATCGAGACTGCCATGCCCCTCCCGCGCCTGCCGCGTACCGTTATCGTCCTCAGCTTCGTGAGTTTTTTCAACGATCTGGCTTCGGAAATGGTGGTGCCGCTGATTCCCATCCTGCTGGCCACGGTGCTCGCGGCCGGGCCGGTGGCACTGGGCCTGGTCGAGGGCGTGGCGGATGCGGTGGCGTCATTGCTCAAGCTGTGGTCGGGGCGCCGTTCGGACCTGTTGGGCGGACGCCGCAAGGGGCTGGCGCTGGCGGGGTATGCGTTGTCCAATCTCGCCCGACCGTTGTTGGGGGTGGCGGGAAGTTGGCCGGTGCTGCTCGCATTGCGCAGCCTGGATCGGGTGGGCAAGGGGCTGCGCAGCGCGCCGCGCGATGCGCTGGTAGCAGATGCCACCCCGCCAGAAATCCGGGGTCTGGCGTTTGGTTTTCATCGTGCGCTGGATAACACCGGGGCAGTGGGCGGCAGCCTGATCGCGGCGGCGGTGCTGGCGTGGTCGGGGCAGTCGCTCACGCAAGTGATTCTATGGTCGGCAGTGCCGGGTGCGCTGGGGGTGTTGCTGATTGCGTTTGGTGTGGGCGAAAAACCGCGCGCTGCCATTGCCGCAGCGCCCCCGGTGCTGCCGTCGTTGCCCTGGTCGGTGCTGGCGCCACCGCTGCAGCGCTATCTGCTGGTGCTGATGCTGTTCACCTTTGCGCGCGCTTCAGAGACGTTTATCGTGCTGCGCGGGCACGAACTGGGCATGGGCGTGGTCGAACTGCTGTTGTTATGGGCGGCGCTGAATCTGGCCAAGGCGCTGACTTCCACGCGCGGCGGCGTGCTGGCGGACAGGCTCGGCAAAGAGCCGCTGATATTGTTCGGCTGGGCAACATTCGGCGTGAGTTTCATGTTGCTGGGCTGGGTGGCGCATAGTGTCTGGCTGTGGGCGGTAGCCATCATCTATGGCATTACTTCCGGTTTTGCCGAAGGCCCGGAACGCGCCCTGATCAGCGACTTTGCCGGCGCAGAGACGCGCGGCACCGCGTTCGGCTGGTATCACCTGATGACCGGCGTGGCGGCGATTCCGGCGGGGCTGGCGTTCGGTTCGATCTGGCAGCTGCAGTCCGCGGAATGGGCGTTCCGTTACGCCGGCGTGCTGGCGCTGGCCGCCGCGCTGTTGATGCATTTTTGGGCCTGGCCCGCACATTCGAGAGGAAAAGCATGAAATTCATGATTCTGTTTATCGCCCTGGCCGCTGCGCTGGCTTTGGTCTGGATGCGTTCGAGCCAGGCCGCAACCATCCCGCAGGTGGGACAAGCGGCACCGGATTTCAGCCTGATCGACCAGAACGGCAAGCTGCAGAATCTGGCGGATTATCGCGGTAAGTGGCTGGTGCTGTATTTCTACCCGAAAGATGAAACCCCGGCATGCACCACCGAGGCGTGCGCGTTTCGCGACGATATTCTGAAAATCCGCAAGCTCGGTGCCGAGGTGGTCGGAGTGAGCATAGACGACGCCAGCCGCCACGCCGAATTCGCCAAAAAACACGGCCTGCCGTTCCCGTTGCTGGCAGACAAGGAGGGTGTGGTGGCCGCACGTTACGGATCGGTGATGAATCTGCTGGTAATGAAACTGGCCAAACGCAACACCTTCATCATTGACCCGCAGGGCAGGATCGCCAAGGTCTATGCCGGTGCCGACGCCGGGCGCAATTCCGGGCAGGTGATCGCCGATCTGCCCGGGCTGGAGGCAGCGCGTCCCAATTAACGCCGGGCCTGCCAATCGGCATGGCTGCCGGCAAAGTCTTGCAATCGCCAAGGTCAGCTATATTTGAATCAGTAGGGACTGATTTATCTGACAGGGAGACGAGCATGGCTGAACTGACCGCGCAGCAAACCGCACAACTCGATCAAGCTTTGACAGGCCGTTACCAACGCCTGATGAACGAGGTGCAGGAGGAGATGGAACGCACCGGCAATATCCAGTACGTGGAGCTGATGGGGCGTGATCCCGGTGATATCGGGGATGAATCAATGGCGGATGCCGTTGCCGATCTCAACCTGGTGATTGTGGATCGGCAAGTCCACGAAATGCGCGACATCGAGGCGGCCAGGCGGCGTATCAAGGCAGGCGACTATGGTGTGTGCATGGACTGTGGCGCGGACATTGGCTTCGATCGCCTGATGGCTTATCCGACTGCCAAGCGCTGCCTTGCCTGCCAGCAACAGCGCGAACGCGTTTATGCGGGGGAGGCCCGCCCCAGCCTGTGATCATCCGAAAAGGCACGATCATGCCCATTCACAACGCCGATATCGCGGCGATCTTCGAAGAGATCGCCGATCTGCTCGAAATCGAGGGCGCCAACCCGTTTCGCATCCGAGCTTACCGCAACGCGGCGCGGGTGGTGGGCGAATACGGTCGCGAGTTGCGGGCGCTGCTGGACCAGGGTGCAGACCTGCCCAAGCTGCCCGGTATCGGCGCGGATCTGGCCGGCAAGATCCGCGAGATCGTCACCACCGGCCACTGTGCGTTGCTCGAGCGCCTGCGCGGAGAGGTACCCGCCAGCGTGACCGAATTGCTCAAGATTCCCGGACTCGGCCCAAAAAAAGTCAGTGCGCTGTATCACGACCTGGCGGTTGAAACACCGGAACAGCTGCTGCGCATGGCACGCGAAGGGCGCATCCGCCAGCTGCATGGCTTCGGTGAAAAAACCGAGGCCAGCATCCTGCAAGCCATCGAAGACCACGGCAACAAGGCGCGCCGCTATCCACTGGCAGCGGCGACGCAGTACGCGACGGCGCTGGTGGCCTATCTGCAGCGTGTGCCGGGCGTGCATCAGGTCACGCTGGCAGGCAGCTACCGGCGTCGCAGGGAAACCGTGGGCGATCTCGACATCCTGGTCAGCGCCGCCTCCGCCAGCCCTGTAATCCAGCGTTTCCTCGACTACGATGAAGTGGCCGAAGTGTTGTCCGGCGGCACCACCCGCGCCAGTGTGATTCTGAAAAGCGGCCTGCAGGTGGACCTGCGGCTGGTGGAGGATGTTAGCTACGGCGCCGCATTGCAATATTTCACTGGCAGCAAGCAACACAGTATCGCGATCCGCACCCTGGCCCAGGAACGCGGTCTGAAGATCAACGAATACGGTGTGTTTCAGGGTAAGGCGCGCATCGCGGGCGAGACCGAGGAATCGGTGTATGCCGCAGTAGGGCTGCCCTGGATTGCGCCGGAATTGCGCGAAGATCGTGGCGAAATCGAGGCGGCGCGCGCCGGCCGGCTGCCGCGCCTGATCGAACTGGCCGACCTCAGGGGGGATCTGCATGCGCATACCCTGGCCAGCGACGGCCACGACAGCTTGCGTGACATGGCGCTGGCGGCGCAGGCGCGCGGCCTCACTTACCTGGCCATCACCGACCACTCCAGCCGCCTGAAAGTCGCCCACGGCCTCGATCCGCTGCGTTTACGCCAGCAGCTGGATGAAATCGACCAGCTCAATGCCGAGCTCTCCGGCATTACCCTGCTCAAGGGCAGCGAAGTGGAGATTCTCGAGGACGGCAGCCTGGATTTACCGGAAGGTCTGACCGACCGGCTCGATATCGTGATCGGTGCGGTGCACAGTCACTTCGGTCTGCCGCGTGCAAAACAGACCGCGCGCATTCTGCGCGCCATGGATCATCCGCGTTTCACGCTGCTTGCCCATCCCTTCAGCCGCCTTATCAATGAGCGCCAGCCGATCGAGGTGGACATGCAGCGCATCGTCCGCGCCGCGCGTACGCGCGGTTGCTGGCTGGAACTCAACGCCCAGCCGCAGCGGCTTGACCTGCCGGACATCTGGTGCCAGATGGCCAAGGCTGAAGGCACGCTGGTGGCGGTCAATTCCGACGCGCACGGCACGGCGGGATTCGACGATCTGCTGTTCGGCATCGGTCAGGCCCGGCGCGGCTGGCTGGCAGCGGACGACGTGGTGAACACGCGCAGTCTTGCCGACTTGAAGTTGCTAATCGCCGCCACCATGTAGAATGCCCGGTTTTCCCACTGTATTGTTTCCCGCCCCATGCCTCTGCTCACATTAGAAAATGCCTCCCTTGCCTTCGGCCACGTGCCGCTGCTCGACCATGCCGACTGGGTGATCGAGCCCGGTGCCCACATTGGCCTGATCGGCCGCAACGGCGCGGGTAAATCCAGCCTGCTCAAGGTGCTGGCCGGAGAAATCAAACACGACGACGGTAATGTGTGGCGTCAGCCCGGCATGAAGCTGGCCTATGTGCCGCAAGAGCCCGTGCTCGACCCGGCGCACACGGTGTACGAGGCGGTCGCGGAGGGGCTGGGCGAGGTCAGCCAGTTGCTGCTCGATTACCATGAAGTCACGCACAAGATGGGCGAGCCGGATGCCGATTTCGAAGCGCTGATGGCGCGCATGCAGACGCTGCAAACGGCGCTCGAAGCGCGCGATGGCTGGAGCCTGCAGGCGCGGGTGGAAACTGCGTTGACCAAGCTCAGTCTGCCCGAGGATGTCCTGGTCGGCACGCTGTCGGGCGGCCTGAAAAAGCGCGTGGCGCTGGCGCGTGCGCTGGTCACCGAGCCGGATTTGCTGCTGCTGGACGAACCCACCAACCACCTCGATCTGGCTTCCATCGAATGGCTGGAAGAGCTGATACGCGGCTATTCCGGCGGGGTTATCGTGATCACCCACGACCGGCGCTTTCTGGACAATGTGTCGCGTCAGATCGTCGAGCTGGATCGGGGAGCATTGCGCACCTACGAGGGAAATTTCTCCGATTACCAGCGCCTCAAGGCCGAGCAACTGGCGATAGAATCGGTCGAGCAGGCCAAATTCGACAAAGTGCTGGCACAGGAAGAGGTGTGGCTGCGCCAGGGCGTGAAGGCGCGGCGTACCCGCAACGAAGGTCGCGTACGCCGCCTGGAACAACTGCGCCACGAGCGCAGCGAACGCCGCAATCATCTGGGGCAGGTCAACCTCAATGTGGACAGCGGCGAAAAATCCGGCAAGCGCGTGGCGGAGCTTGAGCACGTGACCAAAGCCTATGGCGGGCGCACGCTGATCCGCGATTTCTCCGGCGTGATCCAGCGCGGCGACAAGGTCGGCCTGATCGGTCCCAACGGCATCGGCAAGACCACGCTGATCAAGCTCATCCTCGGCGAAATCGAGCCGGATTCCGGCACCATCAAGCTTGGCACCAAGCTCTCGGTCGCCTACTTCGACCAGTTTCGCACCCAGCTCGATGAGGAAATGACTGTCGCCGACACCATCAGCCAGGGCGGCGATTTCGTCGAAATCGGCGGCGAGCGCAAGCACGTCATCAGTTATCTGGAAGACTTCCTGTTTGCCCCGGCGCGTTCGCGCTCGCCGGTGAAATCGCTGTCCGGCGGCGAGCGTAACCGGCTGCTGCTGGCGCGCCTGTTCACCCGCCCGGCCAACGTGCTGGTGCTGGATGAGCCCACCAACGACCTCGACATCGACACCCTGGAATTGCTCGAAGAATTGCTGCAGGACTACCCCGGCACAGTGTTGCTGGTGTCCCACGACCGTACCTTTCTCGACAATGTGGTGACCCAGGTCATCGCCTTCGAGGGCGATGGCGTGCTGCGCGAATACGCGGGCGGCTACGAAGACTGGCTGGCGCAGCGCCCCAGGCCCGGCTCGGACAAGGCAGCCGCAAAAGCCGCGGCACCGAGCAAGCCGGAACCCGCCAGGGGCGCAGCCGTCAAGACCAGACTGAGCTGGAAGGACGCGCAGGAACTGGCGGCTTTGCCCGAGCAGATTCGTGCCCTGGAAGGGGAGCAAACGGGCATCACCGCACGCCTGTCCGACGGCACGCTATACAGTAGCCAGCCCGGCGAAGCCAAACGTCTGCAAGCGCGTTTTGCCGATATAGACGCGGAACTGGAAGCGGCGTTGGCACGCTGGGAGGCGCTGGAAGCGAAACAGGCGGGGTAGCTTGCCGGGCAATTGGCCTGGATAGCGCATCAATCCACGCCGAGCCAGATCAGGCGGCCAAGGGCACCACTCATGATGACCAGATGTAACCAGGACCACAGCCGGTAGCGGGTGGCGAGCTTGTCCGGCGGCTCGTTGGCGACCAGGAACAGTCGTCCGTCACGGGGCTGGCGCAGTAAATGTACACCGTCATTCATGCGGATTTCGTGATGCTCGGCGGCGACGTGCTGTTTCGCCAGCAGCACGGCGGCTTCCCATTCGTGTGCGTCCAGTTCGCCATCCTTGTTCATGTCGAAGCGCGACAGCAGCATGGCTTTATCCTGCTTCCATTGTGCCAGCAGGTCGGACAGGTCCTGTTTCGCGTCCAGTTCGGCATTGGCACCGCCCAGCGTGACATGCTCGCCAATAGCATATAGCGGCTCATCAGCCCGCAGCATCCATTCAGTCTTGCGGTAGTCCTGTTCAACCCATTCGCGCTTACGGCCGGTGCGGATTTCTGCGCCGTCGGGATCGATCAATATCTGGCCGCTGCCGTCAGCCAGGGCGAACGTGTCGTGGCTGGCGCCGGAACTGACAAATTCCCAGTTGTTTTTGTTGCTGCGGCGTTCGACGCGATAGCGATACCACAGGCAGGGCAGACCGCTGAGGTGGCTGATCAACTGTGCGCCGGGAAGCGACATGCCGCGTCCGGCAAATTCTGCGTAACCCTGGGGCGCCGAGATGATTCTGGCGGTAGGCGTGTCAGCCACCAGACGATAGCGGCGGTGGTTGGCGATCCAGGCGATGAAACTGGTGGCACCCACCAGCGACAGGGCGACAAACCAGCCGGTGTCGCTGCCGAGCTCAAAGCCAAGCAACAGAAACAGCAGGTTGAACCCGGTGGTGAGGCCATTGGCGAAGGCGTGGCGGGCTTCGGCGATAGCCTCTGCAATCCAGCCCATCTTCAGCCAAACAAGGTTTTAACGTTCACATCGGTCATTTCGTCTGCCTTGAATTTGAGCAGTCCAAAAGCCTTGAAGCCCAATTTTTTAGCGATGATCACGTCCGGGAACTGCTCAATGCGCACGTTATTGATGTTAACGCTGTCATTGTAGAATTCGCGGCGGTCGGCAATCGCATTTTCAAGGCCGGTAATGCGTGCCTGAAGTGTTTTGAAGCTGGCGTCGGCCTTCAGCTCCGGATAGGCTTCCACCACGGCAAACAGCCCGCCCAGACTGGTACGCAGCGAACCTTCCGCGCTGGATAAGGCGGACACGTTGTGCGCCTCGCGTGCCGTAGACACGGCGGCGCGCGCCTGCATCACTTTTTCCAGGGTTTGTTGCTCGAACTGCATGTACTGTTTGCAGGTTTCCACCAGCGTGGGCAATTCGTCATGGCGCTGTTTGAGCAGCACGTCGATATTCGACCAGGCGCGGCCGACGTTGTGTTTGAGCGTGACCAGGCCGTTGTACAACAGCACCGCGTAAAGCGCGATGGCGGCGAGGATGACGAGGGTGATGATTTGAACGCTGCCCATATTTTCTCCATTATTGGTGTCGAGAGTTTAACGGAGAAGCAGGCGAAAAATTGAGGGCAAAGCGGCATGGTTCAGCTCATGCAGGACGCTTACCGGCGTCCGGTGCTGCCAGACGAGCAGCACACCATCCGTATGTGGATGTGTTATGTTTGTCTATGGTCATTGGCGGAAGTTGTCACAGCTTTGTCGCAATGGCGCAATGCAACTTCAGTAAGTTAACTATTTTTGTCTGTCGGAGTACACATGCTTTACCCGGAAGTGTTTGGCACGCTGGAAAAACTGCGCTGGAACATGGCCAAGGATGTGCCTTGGGATCGCTTTGATCCGGCATTGCTGACTGATGAGCAGGCCACCACCATCAAGATGAACGCCATTACCGAATGGTCGGCGCTGCCTGCCACAGAAATGTTTCTGCGCGACAACCGCCATGACAGTGATTTTTCGGCATTCATGTCGGTGTGGTTCTACGAGGAACAAAAGCATGCGCTGGTGCTGATGGAGTACTTGCGCCGTTTTCGGCCGGACCTGGCGCCCACGGAAGAAGAGTTGCATCAGGTGCGCTTCGAATTCGACCCGGCACCGCCGCTGGACACCCTCATGCTGCACTTCTGCGGCGAAATGCGCCTGACCCAGTGGTACCGCCGGGCTGCCCAGTGGCATACCGAACCCGTGATCAAGCATATCTACGGCCTGCTTTCGGGCGATGAGGCGCGTCACGGCGGGGTCTATTTTCGTTATATGCAGCAGGCGATCGAACGCCAGGGTGATGAGGCGCGTGCTGCTTTCGCCAAAGTCGGCGTGTTGATGACCAGTTCCGGGCGCAGCAGCAAACCGCTGCACCCGACCAATCTGCACGTCAGCGCCGAATTTTTCCCGCAGGATACCATCCAGAGCCGCTTGCCCGATCCGGACTGGCTGGAACACTGGCTGGACAAACAAATCCAGTTCGATGCGAGCTGGGAAGACAAGGTGGTCAAGACCATCCTGATCAAGCTATCCACCCTGTTTAGGCAGCCTTTTGACGATATCAAGGAATTGAACCGCTACCGCAAACAGCTCGCCCAGCCGGCAGCTATAGCCGCATCCTGAGTATTGCTTCGATCTCGGCGTCGGTCAGCAGCACCGGGTTGGTCTGCATGCTGCTGCCCCGGCAGTTGGCCACGATGCGAGGCAGATCACCCGCGCTGACGCCATAGCGACCAAGACGCGGCAGCTGCATTTCTGCCGTCCAGCGATCCAGGGTGTCAATCAATACAGCGTGCGCGGCCAGGTTGTTCAGCGTTTTATCCCCATGCAGCAGGCGACCCAACTGGGCGTATTTTGGCAATGCGCTACTGTCTGGCGCGCGTTGCTTCAATGCCTGCAAATTGATTTGCGTCGCTGCTGCGACCAGGGTGCCGCAAGCCACACCGTGCGGAATCGGAAAAAACGCACCCAGCGGTGCTGCCAGTCCATGCACCGAACCCAACCCGACCTGCGCCAAAGTGATGCCCGACAGGAGTGCGGCATAAGCCATGCCGGCGCGCGCATCCGCGGCGGCGGCACCTTGCTGATACCATACCAAAAGGCTGTCGCGCGTTGCGCGCAGGCCATCCAGCGCAAGCGCATCGGTAAATGGATTGGCCTTGGTGGACACAAACGATTCCAATAGCTGAGTGAGCGCATCCATGCCATTCGCGGCAATCACCGGGCCTGGGCAGGAGGCGAGCAGATCGGGATCAACCACCGCATACTCTGCTATCAAACGTTCATCGCGGAATGATTTTTTGAAGCCATTCTCACCATGCAGACTCAACACGGCGTTTTTGGTGGCTTCGGAGCCTGTACCCGCTGTAGTCGGCACTGCAATAAAGGGTGTGGTGGGGCCTGCATAAGGCAGTTCCGGTCCCGCGCCTTCCAGGTGATCCATGACGGAGTTACCCGGCCGCAGCAAACCGGCAATGGCTTTCGCTGCATCCAGCGCGCTGCCACCGCCAATACCGATTACGACGTCGATTTCGCAATCTCTCAGGCGCGCAACGGTTGCATCCACCAGATGTGGCGAAGGCTCGGTTTCCACCTGTATATCCAGCCAGGTCATGCCTTGTGCTTCAAGGCCGCTTAAGAGTGCCGGCCAGATGCGGGAATCACGAATGGCAGCGCGCCCGGTGACAAGCAGCACGTGCTTGCCATAGCGGGCAGCCAGGTCAGGAAGCTGCTGCACGGCGCCTGGGCCGAACAAAATGCGCGGCAAGCGCGAAATATTGAATGCATTCATCATTCGCAAAGATTGCAGGCGTGTTTGTGCGGACATTCAATCGTGTTTTCTTGCTTATTCGAGAGCATTTTTCATTCCTGTGAAAATCAAATCGGTTCAGATGTTTAGGTTGATTTTGCCTGCAAGATGGACGCCGTGCAAAGGGAAAAATACGAAAAAATGTTGACGTTCCAAGCCGTGCTTTGCTATAGTCTCACTTCTCGACGCAGCACGAACAACGCAGCGAACGAGAAGCAGTAAATTCGGACGCGGGGTGGAGCAGTCTGGCAGCTCGTCGGGCTCATAACCCGAAGGTCGTAGGTTCAAATCCTGCCCCCGCAACCAAAGCAACGCCGTTCTTTAACAACAAGACAACCGATAAGTGTGGGTATTTGCGATGGGTGTCTGATTGCGGAAGCTGGGTAACTGGCGGAAGCGAGAAGGCCGAATTAAATTGCAAGTGCTCATACTTAAAGTAACAAACAA
>DATKUZ010000038.1:0-88903 GCA_035530335.1 Sulfuriferula sp.
GCTCCAATCAGGTCTTCCGGTTTCTTGTAATCAGCCAGCAGGCTGTCCAACAGTTCGTTGCTTACGGTCATTACAGCTCCTTCGTCCAGGCCGGCAGTTTCCTGCCAAATGACCGTTTACACAAAAATTCTTACACCCTCACGAAAAGTATTTTCTTTATTATGAAGACGTGGATATTTGCGCACGTTTGTGGAAAGCCCATCGCCGGGTTGTTGCCTGCCCGCAGGTGACTGTCGTACACAATGCGCAACGTGCCAGCCGTCGCGATCTGCGCCACATGCGCTGGCATTTGCAGAGCATGACGCGCTATTTCCGTAAGCATCTATTCAGGCTGCCTGTTGCCAAATGAAGCGCCAGCGTAGAGCTCATGCTGGTAGGAACTAAGGCGATCTCAAGCCGGATTCGATTGTTTCTGTCAGTGCAATTTGGCGGGGTATTTTGCAATATAGGCTTTGCCTGGGCCGGCATGGCTAACTGCGGAGGAACGTCATGGGGTCTCCCATCGAATTCGCACTTTATTGTGCGACTTTATTGCAGCATTAAACAATAAAGTCGCGACTTTGTTGCATTTGTAGTGCGTTTAGTCGATGAAGCGCTACGTTGCCAATTGAAAAAGTTGACGACCAAGATGGCTGTGGTTTTGCTCTGCAGGCTGTTACGCGGTTAAATTGTAATGTGTGTGGTCACGATGGGCGATATTGTTCTCTTTTTCGCCGGTTTTTTGTCTCTCGGGGCGCAGCGAATCGCCGGTCAGCGGTGATTGCTCTGCATGAAGCGGTCGAGGATGGCATCTGCAAGGGTGGCATCGCCGATCCAAGCATGCCAATGCTCAATAGGCGCTGGAAAAAAGATGCGAATCGCCAAGAAGGAAGGTAGAAACCGCATCTGCACTGACACGGAGGCGCTATGCCGCGGCGTTTCTGGATTCAAGCCAACGCTCGAATGAGTGTTGCGATTCGCCAGAGCGATGTCCCGCGAGCAGATTCTCAACGCTGATGTCTTCATCCAGTGCATCCCAATGCAAGCCATAACCTCGCCCCATGATGCGCCAGGCAGCGCGTTCTCCAGGCGTGGCGTGCAGCAGACGGGGATACCAAGCGAGTGGAACGGACAGGCTACGCCCGTCATCCAAATCAACCGCAAGCGTGTCTTCTGAGGTGCTGACGTTCAGCACAGCAGGAATTTCGAGTTCAATTTTTGAAGTAAGCATTCCATGCCTCAAGCAATTCGTTTTGGTGCTCGGTGACGAGCGCCGTCAGTTTGGCAATTTCCGGGCGGCTAAATCCGCCACTGCTTTGCAGCCGAATGGGCACTAGCCAGAATTTCGCCATATCCTCGTCCCGTTCAATATGGATGTGTGGCGGTTCGTTCCAATCCCCGGCATAAAAAAAGAACCGGTAAGGCCCCAGTCGCAATACTGTCGGCACGTGTCAGTTATCCAAGAGTTACTATGCGGAGAAGTGTGCTACGTTTATTCATCCGGTGCAATTGCTTCATTTGTTTGACGCCCGCCAAGCCTTGTTGTGCTTCATTGCGGATGTTGATGGTCAGGGTAGGGGTAAGCCGGGGGTTTTCCAGCCGTGCTCAGCGGTGGCCCAGTTATTAAACGGATACATTTTTTTCCATCTGCTTATTTCGGCGTGTACTCCGGCACCCATTCGCGCAATTTCTGTTTCACTTCCGCTTCCGCCACCACACCATCCTGCATTAGCCAGTCCAGCGCCGCCGTCAACCACTCGGCATCCACATCGCGTGCCTGAGCGATGCGCAGTTTGGGGTGGGGGGTGGGCAGGGTGTGCTCGTCGTCGGCGAGCAGTTCCTCGAACAGTTTTTCGCCGGGGCGCAGGCCGGAATAGACAATTTTGATTTCCTGCCCGGTATAGCCGGAGAGGCGGATCATGTCGCGTGCGAGGTCGGCGATTTTGACCGGCTCGCCCATGTCGAGCACGAAAATTTCACCGCCTGTGCCCATCAATCCGGCCTGCAGCACCAGTTGGCAGGCTTCCGGGATGGACATGAAGTAGCGCGTGATGTCGGGATGGGTGACGGTAATCGGCCCGCCTTTGGCAATCTGCTCCTGGAACTTCGGGATCACGCTGCCCGAGCTGCCCAGCACATTGCCGAAACGCACCGCGATAAAGCGCGTGCCTGCGGCTTGCTGCAGGCTCTGGCACACCATCTCCGCGGTGCGTTTGCTGGTGCCCATCACGTTGGTCGGGTTGACTGCCTTGTCGGTGGAAATCAGCACGAATTTGGCAACGCCGTGTGCCTGCGCCGCGCTGGCCAGGGTATAGGTGCCGAGCACATTGTTCTGTAGCGCCTGCCAGGCGTTTTGCTGTTCCATCAGCGGCACATGCTTGTAGGCGGCGGCGTGGAACACCACGGCGGGGCGATGGCGTTGCATCAGGTCGTCGAGCACGGCGCGGTTTTTAACGTCGCCGATGGCGCACAGGATGGGCACGTCGGCGAAACGGCTGCTGAATTCCTGCTCGATCTGATACAAGGCGAATTCACTCAGCTCGAACAGGATCAGCAGCCGCGGCTGATAGCGCGCAATCTGTCGCGCCAGTTCCGAGCCGATCGAGCCGCCCGCGCCGCTCACCATCACCACCTGATCTGTCAGCAGGCCATGCAGCCCTGCGGCGTCGAGCTGCACCGGATCGCGCCCGAGCAGGTCATCCAGTTCGATCTTGCGCAGGCTGGAGACGGTCACCTTGCCGCTCACCAGGTCTTCGAAGGCGGGTACGGTAAGCGCCGTGACTCCGGCTTCGTTGCAGAGCTGGGCGGCATGGCGGCGCACCGAATGCGGGGCAGAAGGCATGGCGATGACCGCGTGTTTCACCTCCATCCGGCTGGCGTGAGCAGGCAGGCTGTCCAGCGTGCCCAGCACCGGCACACCGTGGATATCGCGGCCCTGCTTGCTGGCGGCGTTGTCGAGCAACCCGACGACGCGCCACTCCTTGCTCTGCGCGAGTTCGCGTACCAGCGACGCCGCTGCACCGCCTGCGCCCATTACCAGCAGGGGTTCGCGCTCTGTCTGCAACAGACTGGAAAAGCGATGCTCTTTCCAGGCGCGGTAAAGCAGGCGGCTGCCGCCCATGAACAACACCAGCAGCAGCGGGTCGAGCAGCAACACCGAGCGCGGCACCACGGCGTGTGTGCGAAACATCAACAGCCCGAGCGGTACCAACAATGCCGCCACGCCCACCGCCATCAGAATACGGCGCAGATCCGGCAGGCTGGCAAAGCGCCAGATCCCGCGATACAGGCCAAAGCGCCAGAACGCAAGCGCCTGCAGCGGCACCACCCAGACCAGGGTCTTCAGCGCGCTAGTCCAGAATTCCGGCGGAATGGCGAGGTTGAAGCGCAGCCAGTAGGCAATCAACCATGCAGCAGCGGCGGCACTGAGGTCGTGCAGGAAGGCGAGGGCGGTACGTGGATTAAAACGGGGCGAGGGTGTCATTGAAGTTTGAAGGGAGGTCGTACAACATGGGCCACGATTTTCGTAGGGTTACAACAGAACGACATGATGATTCAGCGCATTTTGATCGGCACGTTTTTTCAGGCGTGCATCGAAAGTGGCAAACTGCGCGGCTTCCCGGCTAGAGGCAAGATGCAATGCGTCGGCAAAATCCATCCCGGACTCAAACAGGGTGAGCGCATCGGCAACGGCAAAGATGTCCTCAGCCGTCACTTGCGGCAGGCCGAGCACTTTTTTCAATGCAGCGATAATCGCTGGCTGGCTCAATTCATAACTGAAACGCAGCACCCACTCGGTTTCAAGAAGCACTGTCTTGCCAATGTAAATATCACCTTGCTCAAACAACGCAGCTGCACGGCTGGTTTGCGCCGCGTCATCGCCGGTGAGCAGGCGGACGAGAACATTGGTATCAATCGCGATCATGACTGGCCTTGACTCCGGCTGCGATAGCGGCATCCATTTCGGCCAGCGTTTTTGCTGGCCCCGCGTAACCAATGCAGCCCACCACATCCTCGAGTCGTGTTGGCTTGAATGGTTTTAAGGGGCGCAACAATACTCCCTCAGGGGTATCCTCGACCGAGAACTCGACGCCGGCCTGCCATTTGTGCGCAGCACGAATCGGCATCGGCAAAATGACTTGTCCTTTGCTGGATAGCTTGGTGGTGTCCATGGATCAGTCCTTTCTCCACGAAGTAAGAAATAAGTAAGACAGTATAGCCAAGCCAGCCATTGTCAGCAATCAATCAGGTGGGCGGGGCGGCATGACACGGCTATTTAAGCCTGGGTAATCGCCTGATTTTCCTGAAACTCGCACCAGCGGTTGTCCACAAGCCACATCAGCGCAATGAGCAAAGCCCCCCAAAGAGCTATGATTAAAATCGCCATGGACGCCGGTGTAGCTAAGGCGAGCAACGCCATGCTGCCACTTCCGCCCATCAGGGCATATTCGACAAGTGCGGTTTTGCGGTGGCTCCAGCCCATGCGGATCAGGCGCTGGTAATAATGTTCCTTGTGCGCGTGCCATACCTTTTCGCCGCGCAAGCCGCGGCGTAGCAAGGTGACTGTGGCATCAACGATGAACGGCAGGAACACCAGCACCGGGAACCAGGCCGGCCAGACATCGCGCACCGTGCCCAGCATGCCAAAGCCTGCTGCTGAAAACCCCAGGGAAATCGAACCGGCATCTCCCATGAACACCCGCGCCGGAGGCAGGTTGAAGAGCAGAAAGCCGAGTGCCGCCGCCGCCACAGTGAGCGTAGCCAGCGCCAGATCTGGGTGCCCGTGAGCCGTTGCGGCGATGGCGAAAAATCCGAAGCCGAATAGTGCCATTCCGCCCGCCAGGCCGTCCGAGCCATCCATGAAGTTGTACAGGTTGGTCATCCAGACAATCGCGGCTACGGCCAATGGCCACAGCCAAAAATTCCAGCTCGTCCCCAGTGCTGTCACCAGCCACACCGCAGCCGCGATATGGGCGAGAAAGCGCACGCTGGTCGGCAGGCCGTAGCGGTCATCGGCAAAAGACAAGGCCGCAAGCAGCGCAGCGCCTCCCCACAATGCCGCGGGTAAAATGCCGTCCACTGCCGCCCAACCCACCGCGACCCCGGCGACCACACCGAGTCCGCCGGTGCGCGGGATGGGGGTAGTGTGCAGGGAACGCTGGTTGGGATGATCCAGCGCCAAACGCGCGGCAGGGCCTCGCGACAGCAGCCAGACAGTGAATGCGCTGACCGGCAATGCCAATAGCGCAAAGTACAGGGCAGGTAAATTAGGCAACATGCAGTCCGGTATCTTCGTGTAGACCGTCTTCGCTTAAAAGCATGTGGGATTGGGGCATGGCAGGCTATCTTCCAATGGGGTGCCCGGATTTTAACCCAGGCGTGTGTGTGGCGTAAGCCGGGCTATCGGGCGCTGTCCAGCCAGGCGCGCGCCATCTGTGCCAATCCCTCATCCAGCGTGCGCGGCGGCACCCAGTCCAGCTCGCGCCGAATCCGGCTGTCGTCCACGACCAATGAGCCGGTCAGGCGCTGTACATCGGCACGTCGCCCGATCAGCCCTGCCAAACCTTGCAATAACGGCGCGGGCAGCGCAAACAACCTTGCCGGCTTGCCCAAATTCCGGCCCAGCCGGCGTAGCAGTTCGGGCGTCGAAACATCCTCGCCATCGCGCACCAGATAAGTCCGTGCCGCAGCAGCGGGGTGGATGAGGCAGGCTTGCAGCGCGCTGGTGAAATTGTCTATGCCGATCAGGCTGCGCGCGTTGCGGATACCCGCCAGCGGCAGCGGCACGCCGCGTTCGATCCAGCTCAACAAACGCGCCAGATTGCCTTTCACGCCAGGCCCGTAAACCAGCGGCGGCCGCACGATCACCACTTCCAGGCCAGTCTCCTGTGCCACACGGGCAAGCATTGCTTCTGCTTCCCACTTGGTCTGGCCGTAGGGGTCTTGCGGCGCAGGCGCATCGTCCTCCCGAAAGTACCCTTTCTCTCCTTGCGAGAGAGGGGGCGCAGTATCCTCGCCATTCACCTTGATGCTGCTGATGAATACCAGCCGCTTCACCCCTGCTGCCACGGCTTGGCGGGCAAGCCGCTCGGTTCCGGCAACGTTGGCAGACCTGAATGCCGCCAGCGGATCGTCTGCGGTTTCGTGCATCACATGCACGCGTGCGGCGCAATGGATGACACCCTCCACACCTGCGAGGGCGGCACGCCAGTCGGTGTCGGCATCCAGGTCACCCACGATGCGGTAGTCCACACCCATCACTGGCTGGGCGGGCGTGTGACGTACCGCGCCGACAACCTCCAGACCCTGCGCCACGAGCCAGGCGCAGGCGGCGCGGCCGACGAAACCGGTGGCGCCGGTAATCAATACCTTCATTGAGTCAATTCCTGATAAACCGCAAGGGTTTCCGCGATGACCTGTTCGCGGGAGAATTCTGCCAGAACGATCTCCCGCGAACGCAAGCCCATTTCGGCGCGCAGCACCGGATTGTCGATCAAGCCGCGCAGCGCGATGGCGAGTGCTTGCGCATCGCGCACAGGCACCAGAAAGCCGTTGTCGCCATCGCGCACGATTTCACGGCAGCCAGGGGCGTCTGTGGTGACAATCGGCAAGCCGCACGCCGCAGCTTCCAGCAGCGATTTCGGCAAGCCCTCGCGATAGGATGGCAAGCAGGCAAAATGCGCCGCATGGAACACGGCAGGCATATCGTCGCGGTGCCCCCACCATTCCACACCATTTTGTCCGTGCCATGCGCGCAAAGTCGATTCCGGTACCGAGGCCGGGTTGTCAGGGTCGGGGTCGCCTACCAGCACGAAACGGGCGTTTACCCCTGCCTGCGTTAACAGACGCGCGGCTTCGACGAATTCGCCCACGCCCTTGTCCCA
This sequence comes from Sulfuriferula sp., assembly GCA_035530335.1. Classification (GTDB taxonomy): domain Bacteria; phylum Pseudomonadota; class Gammaproteobacteria; order Burkholderiales; family Sulfuriferulaceae; genus Sulfuriferula. Next base: position 6,864 of record DATKUZ010000038.1, read on the forward strand.
CAGCATGCGCGCGACGAGTACGATACAGACCGTTCCGGATGGCTCCGGGACGGGATAAAAAGCGGCGGTATCGACCCCGGCACCGCGAATCAGCCGCAAGCGGCTTTCCGGCAGGTGCGAGCGGATAAGAAGATCGCGGTCGTCCGGGTTTTGCACAATCGTCAGGCTGCCGCGTGCATTGAGCAGCCAGGCCAGTGTCCTGCGCACCGCAGGCCGGATGATGCGGGTCATTCCTTTTGCAGAGGTGAACAGCCAGCCCAGTCCGGCCACTGCATTCACCTGAGCCGGTACGCGTGCCAGCCGGGCAGCCAGCGCGCCGTATAACACCGGCTTCAACGCCACGTGGTGCACGATGTCCGGCCGTTCCCTGCGGTACAGACGCACCAGTGCCGCCACTTCGTACAACGGATTGCCGCCGCGCCGGGACAGCGTGAACGGGATCAGACGAATCCCCGCAGCCAGGATCGTCTCGTCATGTGCCCCGACGCGGGTGGCTACGGTTACCTCAAAACCGGCTGCTCGTGCCGCCACGGCGAGCGGCAGTCGATGCGAGACGAAATACCAGTCTTTGGTGACAACAAACAGAAGCTTCAAGCGTTGTGCTCCTGCCACTGCTGATACATCAGCACGTCCCACAAGTAATACGACCAGTTGCGGCTGCCGGACTGATGCTCGGCCCATTTGCGCTGAATCGGCGCGGGGTCGAACATCCCTTCCCGCGCCAGCCGCTCGGGTTCAATGAGGGCCGCCGCCCAGGGTTTGAGCGGTCCGCGCAACCAGTGGTCGATGGGCACGCCGAAGCCCATTTTGGGACGATCCATAATGGATTTTGGCACGTGGCGATCAAGCACCTGGCGCAACAGCCATTTGCCCTGGCCGTGGCGGATTTTCATGTCCAGCGGCAAGGTCCAGGCGAACTCCACCACCCGGTGGTCGAGCAGCGGCACCCGGGTTTCCAGGCTGACTGCCATGGCTGCCCGGTCCACCTTGGCGAGAATATCGTCGGGCAGATAAGTGACTGTATCCAGATACATCATGCGCTGTTCGAAATTGGGCAGGTCGGCTTGCTGACCGGGGTCGGTGAGCAGCGTCAATGGTTCGTGGCTGCCCGGCACCAGTTGCGCGGGGTTTTTCCAGTGCGACACCAGCCCCAGATAAATCTCCTCGGGCGAGCGCACCGCCAGAATCTCGGCCGCCTTGTGCAGCTTGTCGCCCGGGTGGGCATAACGCAGCCCCGCCGGGAGCCAGCGCCCCAGTTTGTGGAAGGCTGTGTTCCAGGCGGCGGGCGGCAGCGTGGTGAGCACCCCGGCCAGCGCCGAGCGTAACGGGCGCGGCATCCAGCCCAGCTTGCGCCACAAATTGCGTGCCCAGAAATAACGGTTGTAGCCGCCGAACAGTTCATCGCCGCCGTCGCCGGACAGGCTGACCATCACATGGCTACGCGCCAGGCGTGAAACCAGAAAGGTGGGTATCTGCGACGAATCGGCGAAGGGCTCATCGTAAATCGACGGCAGGCTCGGGATCACGTCCATCGCGTCCTGCGGGGTGACATACAGCTCGGTGTGTTCGGTTCCCAGGTGTCGTGCCACCGCGTGGGCGTGCTCGGCCTCGTTGTAGCCCGCCTCGTTAAAACCGATGGTGAAGGTTTTTACCGGGCGGACACTTTGCGCCTGCATCAGCGCCACGATGGTGGTGGAATCAATGCCGCCGGACAGGAACGCGCCCAGCGGCACATCCGCCACCATTTGCCCGCCCACCGCCTGACCGAGCAAACGTTCCAGTTCCGTCGCCGCTTCTGCATCGTTACCGCGAAACAAATTGCGCTGCCCAGTCTCAGCCACAGAACGCGCCGACCAATAAGCCAGCGGCGGTGCATTCTTCTGTCCGGCGTAAACCTGCAAAAAAGTGCCGGGCGGCAGTTTGTGTATGCCCTGATAAATCGAGTAGGGCGCAGGTATCGCGTTGTGGCGCAGAAACAGGGTCAGCGCATCGCGGTCGATCTCGGCGCGAAACGCCGGATGCGCCTTGAGCGCCTTGAGTTCCGATCCGAACAGGAAAGTATCGCCCTGCCAGCCGTAATACAGCGGCTTCTCGCCCAGCCGGTCGCGGGCAAGCGAAAGCGTGCGTGTTTCCCGATCCCACAGCGCGAACGCGAACATGCCGACGAATTTTTTCAGCGCCGCGCCCAGCCCCCATGCGGCTATTGCCGCCAGCATCACCTCGGTATCGGAATGCCCACGCCACGCAGGCGCCACACCAGCCTGTTCCAGTTCCTCGCGTAGCGCTGCAAAGTTGTATACCTCGCCATTGAACGCAATCACATAGCGTCCGCACTGCGACACCATGGGCTGATGGCCTTGGGGCGAGAGATCGAGAATGGAAAGACGGCGGTGAGCGAGGGCAATCCCTGCATCGGTGTCTGTCCATACACCCTGATCATCCGGGCCGCGATGGGTGATTTGGCGAGCCATTGCCCCCACAACCGCTTCCGCCTCCTCAGTCGAATGGCCGGTGGCTTTCCAGTATCCCGTCAGACCGCACATGTCTGCGTACCTTTTGGCATGAGCGCAGCGTTACCGGGCATGTGCCAACACGGTTTCATAAAAATCCTCATACTGCCGCACCACCTTGCCAATCTCAAAATATTTTGCCACCCGAGCGTGAGCACGTTCGCCTAGTGCCGCCTTTTCAGACGGGGGCAATGCCAGTAATGCTTCCAGAGCGGCGGCAAAGCCGGTCATGTCACCCGACGCGACGACGCGCCCTGTATCGCCAACGATGTAAGCCGAATCACCCACGTCTGTCACCACGCACGGCACACCGCAAGCCATCGCCTCACCCAGCACGTTGGGGAATGCCTCACCATAGGAAGAAGAAGCCAGCACATCCAGTGCCGCCATCAACTCGGGTATGTCGTTTCGCAAGCCCAACAGATGGGTATTGGCTAGCACGCCTTCTTGGGTAATTGCCTGCATCAACGCCGCGTTGCCCATATCAATATCCTTGCCTGCGAGTACAAAATGCACTTGCGGCATGTGGCGATGCAACATGCCCGCGGCCTCAAAAAAACCCGCATGATTTTTTTGTGGATCAAACCTGCCGATCAGCCCTACCAAGGGGGTTTGATCAGTGATACCCAGTTCGGCACGTACCCTGTGTCTGGCATCAATGTCCGGTTTGAATCGGGTCAGATCGAAGCCATTGGGCACGACCACCATTTTTTCCGCAGCATAGCCGCTGCCCACATGAACTTGCCGCGCCTTCTCGGAACACGAGAGAATTCGTGACGGCACCCATTTCGACATCGACGCGCACAGACTAACGACTGCACGGGTTGAAAATTTAGTTTTGTCGCGATCCAGATTGCTGTTACGAATACACCAGCCTACCGCAGAAACGCCTGCCAGACGTGCCGCCAGCCCACCCAGTAAATCAGCGTGGTACATCCAGGTGTGCACTACATCTGGGTTCAGGCGCTTGAGTAATCGCACTAGCCGGAAAAATCCTGGCGGGCTGGGCAGGCCAGGTTTCATACCCACCGCGTTCACTGGAATGCCGAGCGCCGCGATACACGGAGCAAGCTCGCCCAGTGTCGTCAGAGAAATGACACGGGGTGCAAAGCGCTGACGATCCAGACGCTCCAGCACCTTCAATAGCATCATTTCCGCGCCCCCGGTGGAAAGACCGGTGATGATGAAAATAATGCGCATCATCCGTTATTTTCCGAGAAGACTGCGCGCGAGCTGGGGGGCGACAACGTGGATGCTGAAGGAGGATTCAACCACGCGTCGCCCCTCGGAGCCAAGCCTCGCTCGTAGCGTTTTATTTTCCAGTAACGCAATTAGGCCATCGATCCATTGCTTCTTGGTTGTGGCGCCGATCCCTAGTTCACCTAGGGTCAAAACTTCTGCATTCATGCCGATAGGGGAAACCACGACGGGCAATCCCGTAGCCATGTACTGCAGCATTTTGTAGCTACATTTCCCCCTCGTCCATGGAGAATCCTCGAGTGGCATGATTCCAATATCCATTGACTGAATAGCCTGAACCTCGATAGCTTCGGACCAAGATACGAAGTCGACTTGGTCAGGTGGCAGGTGTCTGAATTCTGGTAACTGGTCACCGACCACCTTTAGTCGAGTGCTTGGATGGACACGCATTACTTTCGCTAGTGCGCCCTCGATACCATATAGATATTTATAATTTCCAGATGTACCAATCCAGCCAATAATCAAAGGCGAATCTGACGGTTTGGTTTCAGCATTAGGGAGATATCGTTCTGTATCTACAGCAGTTGGAATAATATCCACGTTGATATTCCAACGACCGAACCACTCGGCAAGATAGCTATTGCCGCAGATTACCTTGTCGGACAGTTCCGCCAGCCTTTTAGCAAAGCCTCCTCCACGCTGGAGAAAAATGGCATCGTCCACATCCAGAATTCTGGGTCGCGTGGTCAGTGGCTCCAAAGTAACAAACGACGACATTATTTCTCGTTGCAAAAGCACCGCATCATAGCGATGTGACATCACTACGTCGGGCAGCCGCTCCGCAAGCGTTGCTAACGCCCAGAAAGGTCTGGCCCATCTGACCTCCGGCGGATATTGGCCGAACCCTGAATCAAATTCCTTAACCTCGACACCTTCCAGACGCAAGGCGGGAATATATTGACGAACCCGAAATCGGGCACTAGGTATCGACAGGCCACCTGTGAAGGCAGCTATCCTGATCATTCGCTCACTCTCGCCCAAACAGTCATGCGTCCGGTCTGACCAAACACACTAAACAACCAAGCTAGCGGGTATAGCGCGTATGACCACTTGTCGCCCCGTTCCGGAAAAGCAATAAACTTTTGTCCCAACTTGGTATAGCCTTTGTCCCGCAACACATAGCCGGTACTGGCGATCAGGTTGCTCAACACTCGCTGATGGTGCACCTTCTCAAGTGTCCAGCCGCCGGCCTGCAATACTCGCCTTATGGTTTCGGGCGTGAAATGGTGGAGATGGGTAGGCACTTGCAGCGCGTACCATTTTTCTTTGAAAAGGCGAAACTCCAGCGATTTTGCGTTCGGCACCGACAGCACTAGCCAGGCACCAGGCTTGGCCCATTCGCGTAGTTTCTGAAGGCCAGCAATAGGATCGTGGAGGTGCTCCAGCACCATCCAGCCGACGATGAGGTCAAAAGATTCGTCAGGCGGTGGGGCGGTTTCCAACGGTCCGGCATGAACGTGATAGCCGAGTTGTGCAGCTGCGTGGGCAGCCTTCTCTGAAAACTCGATGCCCTGTACTTGCCAGCCTTGGCTCGCCATCCGATGCAGAAATGCACCGGAAGCACAGCCCACTTCCAGCACCCGCCCCTGAGCCAAAGACGGCAAGCGTTCTGTGTTGAAGTTGAAAACGCGTTTTACCAAGGACTTGAACAGTTTCTTGATGTTGGAAGTGGACTTTGCCTGCCGTATTCGGGTGCCAAGGTAAGGACCATAGTCATCCGGGTAATAGAAACTGATGGTATCCGGCGTTGGCCGTGGGTTGGTGCGCATCAGTCCACAATTGCGACATTTGACGACGTTAAATTCACCGGGAAGATCGTGGAGCAGGTCGCGTCCAGTGAGAACGATTTCATCGCTCTTCGGGCAGCCCAAGGGGCAAGAGACATCTTCAAGCTGGATCGAACCAATCATTTTGTTGCCACACAAGCCCAGCCAAATGGATCATTCTTCTTCTTGTCGAAGCCATCCAGCCACAAGAACACCATTTGTAACAAACGCACAAGTGAAAACGCAACAACTTTGGCGGGAAGTAGCGCTATTCCGGGGATGTTAGGTTTTTTGCCACGAAGCCCATCTGGGGGAAAAATCGATAAACCTCTTGGCAGCTCATATGCCCAACGTACCCATAGGCCCCCGAAAGGATTTATCTTGATGTCATGAAATCCTGCATGTTTGCAGATTGATTCAAGTCCATATGAGGTATATCTGAAGAAATCGTACGGGATTTGATGCTCTGAATGCGCCATCGGTACTGTCATATATAGCTTCCCACCGGGTTTGAGAACACGGTGCATTTCCTTAACACTTTCCCTTGGCCATTCCAAATGTTCAAGTACTTGGGTACATAGCACGGCATCGAAGACATCATCCTCGATAGGCATTTCGTGTAAGGGGCCAACATAATCGAGGTTGGCATAATTCCAACGGCTTTCTCCCACGGCTAAATCAATCGCTTTATAGTTGCAATGAGAAAAGAGTTTTTTGTAAACGCTTTCACCCGCACCAGCATCTAATATTGAACTACCCGTTGGTAGGCTCTTTGCAACATTCTCGACGAAACGAGTCACATACCATCTACCTACATCCTGTAATTTTCTTCTTGTTGAAAAGTCTTCATTTATCATCAGTACAAACCCATGTAAAAAATTCAAAAATATTTTTTCTTCAACTGACGATTTTGAAGAAAAAGATTTACGGCAAAGAACATGCTGGTACTCAGTGCAAGCCCCAAGACACCAAAGTAATAAAACAAAGCTAGTTTTGCCGGAATATAAAATGTATAGCTGTATATCCCTATGCGAGTTGGTGTTGTTGTATCACCCAAAGCGTAAAACGATGACGATGAAATCTGTCCCATTACACTGCCGACAAACATGCCGCCCAGCCAGATCATGATCCACCATAACTCTATTATGTTGCCGGCACTAACGTTCCCCTGTCCCACCAAAAAGGTAAGAATCTCTTGTCCAATCAACCCAAAAACGAACAGTCCGGCAATGCTGATCATACCCACCGCCAGCAATTTCCGCTGATAGGCGTGCTGAAACCCCTTCATGTCTCCCGCCTTATGAAGTTTGCTCAAAATCGGCACCAAGGGGGCTGCGATGGCTTTGTTGAGTACTTGGCTGGCGGCACCATATATTTGCTGCGCTAGATAATACAACGATAGGCTGCCGCTACTGGCAGTGGAGAGCAGAAAGCGATCAATCAAGGGGTCGGTCTTGTAGTAAGCCGTGCCCAGCAGCAGGGGTTTGATGCGTTGCCAGGCTTCTTTGATGGCCGCACTTTTCAGATCGGGTCGAACAGGACGTCCCATGCCGGGAGTGAGCAGGAGGGTTTGCGCACCCATGCGCAGGGTACCAATCCATGCAGCCGCAATCACACCAAAACGGGGCAGCGCCCAAATCAATAGCAGCAAGGCAAAAACACTGGCCAGGATCGGGGTGAATTCGGCCCACAGGAACCGTTGCCGGGCATGGTAGGCGGCCCATTGGACACCGTTAACCGCAGCAAACACCATGCCGATCAACTGAATGCGGGTAAGCTCGACAGTCAACATCTGCCCCGCTTTATCGAAGCCGGGCACGGTGAGCGGTACCCACCACGGCGCTGCTGCGTAAAGTAGAACAGCTAACAACCCGAACAAACCTCCGATAAGGGCAAGGAATCCCCAGGCATCATGCCGAAGACGATCTTCGCTTTCGCCCGCAAGAAGCGGCACCAATACGTGCATGAGCGATCCGCTGATAACCGCCAACACAAGTTGGGGGATCGTCATGCCGGCAAATAGTGCGTCAGTCTCCACCCCAGGGCCCAGCTGGATGAGGACATACCACTGGAACAGGAAGGCGATGCCGATGTTGGCCGCAGACAGGGTGCCGAGTTTGATTGCAAGTTTCACGGCGGCAACGCTATGCAAGGGCTAGGTTTCATCAGGGAGCAAGTGAAAAAAAACAGGAAGAAAATAAAAATAAGTAGGAACGGACACCATGTTTCGGTTCCCACGCTGGCGTGTCTGATCAGCGAATAAAATGGCACACTCAAATCTTTCCGTTTTCCAAGCCCGCTCAAATACCTTTGCGGTCATTCGCATACGCTTTCTGCGCTTGGAAAGTGCTCCAGTAAATATCTGCCAACAAATTCATGAAGTGCATTCAGTTGCATTGCGCCATTGAGAAAGTGGTTGATGGCACCGGCCTGTGTGGCAATGCGTACTTTCATATCGGCGATGGAGGTCTGGTAGCCGCTATCGCGCAGTTTGTCGTGCAGCAACACTTGTTATTGATTGGCGTGAACATCACGCGGCCTGATGATAATACCCGCGATACCACGCCACGAATTTCTCTATCCCCTCAGTGAGCGCTGTCCTCGGCTCAAACCCCACGTCACGTTTGAGGTCGGCCACATCGGCATAGGTAGCCACCACGTCGCCCGCCTGCATGGGCAGGAAGTTTTTCACGGCCGGCCGGCCCGCAGCGCGTTCGATGGTTTCAATGAAGGTCATCAACTCCACCGGCTCGTGGTTGCCGATGTTATAGACGCGGTAGGGGGCGTAGCTGGCGCCTGGGTCGGGTGCGCTGGTATCGAATTCGGGATCGGGTGTGGCGACGCGGTCGAGGATACGCACCACGCCTTCGACGATGTCGTCGATATAGGTGAAATCGCGCTGCATTTTGCCCTGGTTGAATACGTCGATCGGCTCACCGCGCAGGATGGCGCCGGCGAACAGCGAGGGCGACATGTCTGGGCGTCCCCATGGGCCGTACACGGTGAAAAAGCGCAGGCCGGTGGTGGGCAGCTTGTACAGGTGGCTGTAGCTGTGTGCCATCAGTTCGCTGGCTTTTTTGGTGGCGGCGTAAAGGCTGACCGGATGATCCACGTTGTCGTGCACGGAAAACGGCATGTGCGTATTGGCTCCGTATACGCTGGAGCTGCTGGCGTAGACCAGGTGCTCGACCTGGTTGTGGCGGCAGCCTTCGAGAATGTTGGTCAGGCCGACGATGTTGGACTGGATGTAGGCGTGCGGGTTTTTCAGCGAGTAGCGCACGCCGGGCTGGGCGGCGAGGTTGATGACGCGCTGGAATTTTTCCGTGGCGAACAGGGTTTCCATGGCTGCCCGGTCGGCAATGTCGAGCTGGATGAAACGGAAGTTGCCATGGGGGGTGAGTTGCGCCAGACGCGCGCGTTTGAGCTCGACGTCGTAGTAATCGTTGAGGTTGTCCACGCCGACGACCGCATCGCCGCGCGCCAGAAGTCGCAGGGCGGTGTGCATTCCAATGAAGCCGGCCGCGCCGGTGAGCAGAATTTTCATGTTGTCTCCTGAATTGTTGGGCAAATTCTAGCATGTTAGTTTGGGCATTCAGGCGCTGTTAGAATGCCCCCCATGAAACTGTTTTTTTCCCGCCATGCTTACGCCTTGCTGCTGTTCGTGGCCTTTCCTTACACGCTGCTGCATCTGCTCTGGCGCGCGCGCCGTCAGCCGGCTTACCTGCAGCACTGGGGCGAGCGCTTCGGATTTTATTCGGCTCGCCCAACGCAACCGGTGATCTGGCTGCACGCCGTGTCGGTGGGCGAGACGCGTGCCGCAGTGCCGCTGGTGCAGGCGTTGCTGGCGCGTTATCCCGGGCATCGGATTTTGCTGACGCATACCACGCCCACCGGACGCGCGACCAGCGAATCGCTGTTTGGCGAGCGCGTGCTGCGGGCGTATCTGCCCTACGACTACCGTTTCGCTGTGCGGCGCTTCATGCGGCATTTCCAGCCGGCTATTGGCTTGCTGATGGAGACTGAAATCTGGCCGAACCTGATCGATGCCTGCCAGGCAAGCGGCGCGCCGGTGCTGCTGGTGAATGCACGCCTGTCAGCGCGCTCGGCACGGCGCTATGGCTGGCTCGGCGCGCTGGTGCGTAGCAGCCTGGGCAAGCTTGCTGCCGTGGTGGCGCAAACGCGCGCCGATGCGGATCGCCTGAGCCAGCTGGGCGCGCCGCGTGTCGAGGTGGCGGGCAATCTGAAATTTGATTGCGAGCCGCCGCACGCGCAAATCCAGGCCGGGGTGCGGCTGCGCGCGCAACTGGGCAGCGCTCGGCCGGTATTCGTGGCGGCCAGCACGCGCGAAGGCGAGGAGGCGCTGGTGCTGGATGCGCTGGAACGGGTTGCGCTCCCCGATCTGCTTACGGTGATTGTGCCGCGTCATCCGCAGCGTTTTGACGAGGTGGTCGCACTGCTGGAACGGCGCGGCATAATCTATCAGCGGCGCAGTGCGGGCCAGCCCGTGGCGGCGCAGACAGCGGTGTTGGTGGGCGACAGCATGGGCGAGCTGTTCGCCTATTATCGCGCCGCCGATGTGGCATTTGTGGGGGGGAGTCTGCTGCCATTCGGCGGACAGAACCTGATTGAAGCGGCGGCCGTGGGCTGCCCGGTGTTGATCGGTCCGCACACCTGGAACTTTGCCGATGTCGCGCGCCAGGCAATCGCGTGTGGCGCGGCGCAACGGGTGGTTGATGTCGCCGATCTGGCGCGGGAGCTGAAGGGCCTGCTGGAGGCACCGTTGCGCCGCCAGCAGATGTCGGAAGCGGCGCTGGCGTTTAGCCGCGCCCATCGCGGCACGGTGCAGCGCCTGATGCAGACTATTGGCCGGTTTCTGGATTGACCCCTGAGTTGCTGCTCACCAGCCATTTATCCACTTCGCCGAGATCAGTTTCGCTCAGTGTCCCGGCTGCGGCTTTCAGGCGCAGGTTGGACAGAATGTAGTTGTAACGCGCAGCGGCCAGATCGCGTTTGGCGGAATACAGTTGCTGTTGCGCATTGAGTACATCCACCGTGGTGCGCACGCCGACCTCAAGGCCGAGTTGGGTGGAGTCGAGCGAAGTCTGGCTGGATAGCAGCGCCTGTTCCAGCGCCTTGACCTGGGCTTCGCCACTGGTTACGCCGAGGTAGGCCTGGCTGGTATTGAGGTCGACCTGGCGCCGCGCATCTTCGAGGTCTTCACGCGCCTTGTCCTGATTGGCCACCGCTTCGCGCACGCGCGAGCCAACCAGGCCGCCCTGATACAGCGGCAAGTTGAACTCCACGCCGATCATGGCGTTTTTGGTGTTGAGCTGAAACGAGCCAAAATTCTGGTTGCGGTTGTCCGAGTAGCTGGCCACCGCATCCAGGGTCGGATAGTGGCCGGCGCGGTTACGCGCGACCTCGCGCCGGGCGATCTCATAGCCGGCGCGCTGTGCCTTGAGTGTCGGGCTGCCCTGCTCGGCGCGGGCGATCCACTCGTCCATGTTGGCGGGACTGGGTGGCGCGAGTTGCAGCTTATCCCCCAGTACGGCGAGTTTGGGTGGCAGTGTGCCGATGATGCGTTGCAATGCGCGCTGTTTGATTTGCAGGTCATTGAGGGCGGCGATTTCCTGGGCGCTGGCGAGATCGGAACGCGCCTGCGCTTCGTTGCTGTCGGTAATGGTGGCGGTGCCGACCTCGAAATTGCGTTTGGCTTGTGCCAGCTGTTCGCCGATGGCGGCCTTCTGGGCGCGCACGAAGTTGATGTTGTCCTGGCTTTGCAATACATCAAAATACGCCTGCGCGGTGCGCAGGATCAGGTCCTGCGCGGCACTGGCGAGCTGCGCCTCGGCTACGCTGACTTGTTGTTTGGCCTGCTCGTACTGTTCCCAGTTCTGCTTGCGGTAGATGGGTTGGGTGAGTGTGACACCCGCGCCCCTGGAGGTGTAATTCATGTCTCCGAACAACGATGAGTGGGTGTCGTTATGCAGCACGTTGGCGTTGAGGCTGGCCTGCGGCAGCAAGCCGGCCCGGCCCTGTGGTAATTTCTCCACGCCGGCGCGGTAGGCAGCGCGGGCCGAGGCATAGGCTGCGTCGTTGCTTTGCGCCTGATGATAAATGTCGGAGAGATCGGCGGCGAGCGCCAGGTGGGTCAATCCGATACCAATGAGTGCAAGAGACAGTCGTTTCATAAAGGCATACCGGAAATGGGCAACGATGGGCTTCAGTAAGTGGGCATGCTGGTGTCCACCCGTTGCGCCCAGCTGTCCACGCCACCCTGCAGATTGTAGACCTGATCAAACCCGGCGTGCTCGAGGAAACGCGCCACCTGCATGCTGCGCATGCCGTGGTGGCAGATCACTACAATCTGCGCGTGTTTGTCGAGCGTATCGAGCTTGTCGGGCACGCTGTGCATCGGCACCAAGCGGGAGTCGGCGATATGGCAATGCCGATATTCCCAGGACTCGCGCACGTCCAGCAACAGCGGACTGGCGCGGCTTTCATCCTGTAACCACTGCTGGAGTTCACGCGCGCCGATTTGTTGCATTTAGAATACGAAGCGTTCGGGTTGCAGCGCGTTGACGAGCGGCTTGATGTTGGTTTCAAACAGCGTCACCGTGTTGTATGCGCCTTCGGCCATGCAGGTGATGAGCTGAGCCTGCATCGCGGGCGCATCGCCGACAATGGCGAACAGCCGTCCGTCGGGCTTGAGGTCATGCACGAAGGCTTCCGGCAATACCGGGGTGGAGCCGGTGAGCACGATCACATCATACGGGCCATGCCGCGACCAGCCGCGCGCAGCATCGCCCACTTCCAGCGTGGCGTTGGCAAAACCATGCGCCTTGAGTTTGGCTTCGGCCTGGGTCTTGAATTCCGGCACGATATCCACGCTGTGTACGTGGTGCCCCTGATGCGCCAGTAACGCAGTGAGGTAGCCGCTGCCGGTGCCCACCTCGAGAATCTTGTCGGTTTTCTTGATGGCCAGCTCCTGCACAATGCGCGCTTCGAGCTTGGGCTGCATCATCGATTCGTTGTGGCCGAGCGGGATTCCCATGTCCACAAATGCCAGGGTGCGATAGGTTTGCGGGACGAATTCTTCGCGCTTGACCTTGGACAGCAGGTTGAGAATTTCCTGATCCAGCACATCCCAGGTACGGATTTGCTGCTCGATCATGTTGAAACGGGCTTGTTCGATATTCATTATTTGACACCTTGGCGCGCACTAATCCCTTGCGATTATTCCATAATTCCTTTAATTTAACACCTCTGCTAGGGGTCTGCGTGCATGTAGCGTGCGCAGTGAGACACACCCTTTGAACCTGATACGGGTCATGCCGTCGTAGGGAAGCATCTGGCCGTGCTCCTTACGCTATTCTGCTTAAGGACTTTCCCATGAATGCCAATCCCCAGTTTATTGCCGCCACTGCCCATGTCGACGAGGCGGCCGTCCAGCCCTTGCCCAATTCGCGCAAGGTGTATATCAAGGGCAGCCGTCCTGATATCCGCGTGCCGATGCGCGCAATCAGTCAGGCCGACACCCCGGCCTCGTTTGGCGCTGAACCCAACCCGCCGATTTATGTGTACGACTGTTCCGGCCCCTACACTGATCCGACAGCGCAGATTGATATTCGGACCGGACTGACCGCGCTGCGTACCGGCTGGATCGAAGAGCGTAATGACACCGACGCGCTGAGCGGGCTAAGCTCCGAGTACGGACTTGAGCGCCTGAATGATTCCGCGCTCACCGCCATGCGTTTTCCTGGTCTGGCGCGCCAGCCGCGCCGTGCCAAAGCGGGTAAAAACGTCACGCAAATGCATTACGCGCGTCAGGGGATCATTACGCCGGAGATGGAGTATGTTGCCATTCGCGAAAACCTGCGCCGCAAGGAATACATCGAGTCGCTCAAGGCTGCCGGCCCCACCGGGCTGAAAATGGCGGAGTTGCTGGGTCGCCAGCATCGTGGTCAGAATTACGGCGCCGCGCTGCCGGAGGAAATCACCCCCGAATTCGTGCGCAGCGAAATCGCCCGCGGCCGCGCCATCATCCCCGCCAACATCAACCACCCGGAAACCGAGCCGATGATCATCGGCCGAAATTTCCTGGTGAAAATCAACGCCAACATCGGCAACTCGGCGCTCGGTTCAAGCATTCAGGAAGAAGTCGAAAAGATGACCTGGGCGATCCGCTGGGGTGGTGACACGGTGATGGACCTGTCCACCGGCAAGAATATCCATGAGACGCGCGAATGGATTATCCGCAACTCGCCCGTGCCGATCGGCACCGTGCCCATCTATCAGGCGCTGGAGAAGGTGGATGGCAAAGCTGAAAACCTGACCTGGGAAATGTTCCGCGACACCCTGATCGAACAGGCCGAGCAGGGCGTGGACTACTTCACCATTCACGCCGGGGTGCGCCTGGCGCACGTGCCGCTGACTGCCAGACGCATGACCGGTATTGTGTCGCGCGGTGGCTCGATCATGGCCAAATGGTGCCTGGCGCACCACAAGGAGAGCTTCCTTTACACGCATTTTGAAGACATTTGCGAGATCATGAAGGCGTATGACGTGAGCTTCAGCCTCGGCGACGGCCTGCGTCCCGGCTCAATTTACGACGCCAACGACGAAGCGCAGCTGGCCGAACTGAAAACCCTGGGCGAGTTGACCCAGATCGCCTGGAAGCATGATTGCCAGGTGATGATCGAAGGCCCTGGCCACGTGCCCATGCAGCTCATCAAGGAGAACATGGACCTGCAGCTGGAATGGTGCGACGAAGCTCCGTTTTATACGCTGGGACCGCTCACCACCGACATCGCTCCCGGCTACGATCACATCACCAGCGCCATCGGCGCCGCGCAGATCGGCTGGTACGGTACCGCCATGCTGTGCTACGTCACGCCCAAGGAGCACCTGGGTCTGCCGGACAAAAATGACGTGAAGGAAGGCATCATGGCCTACAAGGTCGCCGCCCACGCGGCCGATCTGGCCAAAGGCCACCCCGGCGCGCAGATACGCGACAACGCGCTGTCCAAAGCGCGCTTCGAGTTCCGCTGGGAAGACCAGTTCAACCTCGGCCTCGACCCGGACAAGGCGCGCGAATTCCACGACGAAACCCTACCCAAGGATTCGGCCAAGGTTGCCCACTTCTGCTCCATGTGCGGACCGCATTTCTGTTCCATGAAGATCACCCAGGATGTGCGCGATTATGCTGCGCAGCAGGGGCTGTCTGAACAGGATGCCTTGCAAAAGGGAATGGAAGTGAAAGCAGTTGAGTTTGTGAAACAAGGCGCGGAAATCTACCGTAAGGCATAATCCGCATACTTAACTTAGTTAACCGCCGCGCTGTTGGTTAAGCGCGGTTTTTTTTGTCCTGTGGACTGAATCAGTCCTTAAGGACGCTTTTTTTGCGGGGATCAATGGACAATCTGATATATCTCAAGGCTTTGATCATGGGGCTGGTGGAAGGGCTCACGGAGTTTTTGCCGGTATCGTCTACCGGGCATCTGATCATCGCCGGTGACCTGCTGAATTTCAACGATAACGTAGGGAAAGTGTTCGAAATCGTCATCCAGCTGGGAGCGATTCTGGCTGTGGTGTGGGAGTTCCGGGCACGCATCGGCACGGTGGTGAGAGGGCTCGGCCACGACCCTGTCTCCCGGCGTTTTGCCGCAAATATAATGATCGCCTTTCTGCCGGCAGCGATTTTCGGGCTGCTGTTTATCAAAGCGATCAAGGCGCATATGTTTACCCCGTTCTGGGTCGGGGTGTTTTTCATCCTGGGTGGTTTCGTGATTTTTGCGGTGGAGCGCTACGCGCGCAATCCACGGATTCATCACGTGGATGACATGACCTGGAAAGACGCCCTCAAGGTGGGTTTTGCCCAGGCGTTTTCCATCGTGCCGGGCACGTCGCGCTCGGGCGCGACCATCATGGGCGGGATGATTTTCGGGTTGTCGCGTCAGGCGGCCACGGAATTTTCCTTTTTCCTCGCCATTCCCACCATGTTTGCTGCCACCTTCTATGAACTGGCGAAACATTGGCATGAACTCCATGCGCACGATTTTGTTGTGTTCGGGATTGGCTTCGCTACCGCCTTCGTCAGCGCATTTTTCGCCGTGCGCGCCTTGCTGCGCTACATTTCCAGCCACAGTTTTGCAATATTCGCCTGGTACCGCATTGTGTTTGGCGTGGTGTTGCTGATTTATTTCCGCGATACGCTGTTTACCAGCGCGGGCTGATCAGGGCTTGACCATGGTGCGCGCGGAGCTGCGCGCCATGGTCAGGGAGAGGGCGGCCCGCCATGTGGCGGGCCGGGATTCAGGCGGTTTCAGGCTGCTGCATGAAACGGGCGACGTGGGCCAGCAGATCCTCTTCCTGGAATGGCTTGCCGAGGTAGGCATTGACGCCCAGGCTCAGGGCATGGTCACGATGCTTGTCTGCCGTACGCGAAGTGATCATGATAATCGGCACTCCAGCCAGCTGGGCATCCGCGCGCATGGTTTTGGTCAGTTCGAAACCATCCATGCGCGGCATTTCGATATCCAGCAACATCACATCCGGGATCACGTCCTGCAGCATTTGCAGCGCATCCAGGCCGTCCTTGGCGGTGATCACTTCGTAGCCTTCGCGTGCCAGCAGGCGACCGGTAATCTTGCGCACGGTGAGCGAGTCGTCCACCACCATCACGACTTTGGTGCGCGCGGCTTCTATGACGGGAGCCTGTACTGCCGCGGTCCCGGTGTGTTCACCCTGACGCAGCGCCAGCTGCACCGGGTTGAGGATAAGCACTACCTGGCCGTTACCGAGTACCGTGGCGCCGGCAATGCCGCTGACCCGGGCCAGTTGCGGCCCGATACTTTTCACCACTACCTCGCGGTTGCCCGTCAGTTCATCCACCAGAATGGCGCAGCGCTGCGTGCCGCTGCGCAGCAGAATGACTGCGTTGTAGCGCTGCGCGAGATGCACTTGGTCGGTCTGCCCCAACAGATGTGGCAGATAGAACAGGGCATAGCGGTTGCCCTGCCACTCGATGGCCCCCGTGGCGAGTAATTCTGCCAGCGCCTCGCTCTTGTATTCCTGCACCTGCTCGACCATGGTGGAAGGCAGTGCATACAGGTGATCACCGGCGGTTATCAGGACTGTCTGCGTGACCGCCAGCGTAAGCGGCAGGTACACCATGAATTGCGCGCCCTTGCCGGCTTCCGAGGCCACTTCGAGACGGCCGCCGAGGCTGGTGATTTCGCTTTTCACCACATCCATGCCGATACCCCTGCCGGATAGTTCGGTGACCGATTCTGCCGTGGAAAAACCCGGCGCAAAAATAAACTGCATCAGCTGGTTGGGCGCCACGCTTATTTCGGGTTGCAACAGGCCTTTGGCAATGGCTTGGGCACGAATTGCCTCCAGGTTGAGGCCGCGTCCATCATCGCGCAACGACAGCATGACTTCGTTGCCTTCTTGGCGTGCGTGCAACACAATCTCGCCGTATTCGGATTTGCCCGCCTGCGTCCGTTCCGCAGGCAGCTCCAGACCATGAGCGACGGCGTTGCGCAGCAGGTGTTCGAATGGCGCGACCATTTTTTCCAGCACGCTGCGATCCATTTCCACCTGTTCGCCGATAATTTGCAGACTGGCTTTCTTGCCCAGTTCCTTGGCGGCACGCCGCACCGTGCGGTGCAGACGATCGGCAACGCTGGCCAGCGGCACGATACGAATACGCATCAGCGCCTGTTGCAGGTCGCGTGTCATGCGGGCCTGCTGCGTTAATGCGGCCTCGGTTTCGTTGAGGCCGATGGTGATGTTTTGCTGCACGGTGCCGACGTCATTAATACTCTCGGCAATCATGCGGGTGAGTTCCTGCAGGCGCGTGAAACGGTCAAATTCGAGCGGGTCGAACTGGTGGTCATCCTTGTGCATATGCGACAGCGTGGATTGCATCTGACTTTCTGCCTGAATTTCCAGTTCACGCAATTGAGCGCGTAAACGCCCGATGTTTTCTGCGAGTTCACCCGCATTCTGTTTGATGCCGGATACGCTGCTCTCCAGGCGCGAACGCGTGATGCTGATTTCGCCGGCCTCGTTGACCAGACGGTCTACCATGTCGGCGCGCACCCGCAACATGCGCGCGCTGGTTTCCGGTTCGATCAGTGCCGTGGCTGGCGTGTGTGCTTGGAGCGCATGCGGTAAATCCTGTGGGGCGATTTGCGTATCTTCTGTCTCAACCTGCGGTGCGGCAGCTTGCGGTGTGGCAAGCTCAGGGTGCAACAGCTGATTCAACGCGTCGATCAGACGATCCAGCTCGGTTTCAAACCCATCGAAATATTCTGCTTCCAGGAGGCCGGATTCGAGCGCGTGCTCCACCTGGGTTTCCATGAGGTGGGTGAGCTCACCGAGGCGCATGGCACCGGCCATACGCGCGCTGCCCTTGAGCGTATGCAACAGGCGCTGCAGGCTGGCCGGAGCGTCGCCCTGGGTTGGATTGGCACGCCAGTTGCGGCTTTCGGCGCTGATTTTTGGCATCAGTTCAGCTGCTTCCTCCAGGAAAATTGGCAGCAGCTGATCGTCCAGGTCATCCACAATATTGCGGCGAACCTGTTGCTCATCGGCAGCGGCGAGCAGCGTGTTGAGATGCGGGATATCGGTAGCAGGTTCGACAATATTTACCGGATTTATCTGGATTTCGTCGGCCTGGATTGTCTCGGCTTCGATGACAGGTGCTACCGCAGGTTCGTTGCCTATGGCCTCGGAGCTGGGCAGCTGAGCTTCGTGTTCAAGCGTGGCGGTCTGCACAGCGACCAGCGCGGCGATGAGATCACGCGCGGGAACGGGTGCACGCTGCGCACTGATGTTGTCCAGCATTTCACCCAGCGCGGTGATGGTGTCGTCAGTGAGTTTGCTGTCGTGTGGCAGTGTGGCGACACTTTCGTGTAACTGGGTAAGCCAGGCTTCCAGCGCGTGTGCGAGATCGGCAACAGCGGTGAAGCCGGTGGTGCCGGCAATCCCGGCCAGCGTATGTGCAGCACGCATGAAATCATACGCGACGGGTTCGCCGGGATTGGCTTGCAGGCGCACGAATTCGCGCCGCAAGGTGGTGTGGTGCTGCTCGGCCTCGCGCAGAAAAATATCCAGCAGTGGCGCGGAGATCAGATTGGTGCCGATGCTGACGCGGTCGTCTTCGGGCGGCGCGACCTCGGCAGTCGGCGTTTCCGCAGCAGGATCGATGGCGGTGATTTCCATCTCGGATTCATCAGCGCTGGTCAAGTCATCCGTAACAATGATATCGGCGAGCACGGATTGACTGGCCTCGATTGCAGGCTCGGACGTGGGTTCAGGCGCGAATGTCAGAGCAAGCAGGGTCTCTGCGGATTCTGGCGTAGCGGGGTGTTCTGCTGATGGTAATTCTGTTTGCGCGAGGGCGGGTTCGGGCACTTCGCCGCGGCGTAATTGATCTGCTTTTGTCACCAGCGCGTCCGCTGCAATGTGTGCTTGCCCGCTGGATTTGAGCGATCCAATCCAGCCGTCAAAACGGCCGTGAGCGTCGGCCAGCACCTCCAGAAGAGCGGCGCTGGCGAGTTTTTCATCCTGCAGCCACTGGTTGAGCAGTTGTTCAATGCTCCATGCGACTTCGCCCAGCTCGGTGAGACCAACCATGCGGCCACTGCCTTTCAGGGTATGGAAATTGCGGCGCAACGTGGTAAGGCTGTCGCGGTTATGCGGTTCGGCACGGCAAATATCCAGATGGGTGGCAATGCTGTCGAGCACTTCGCCGGCTTCTTCCAGGAAAATTTCCAGCAGCTCGGCATCAATAGCCTGATCGGCGGCGGTATCGACGGATGCTTCGACTATGGATTCCTGCGGCGCAGCTTCGCCGCCACTGATGTCCTGGATGGCCTGACTCAGCGCCGGATTGGGGCCGCTGTCGGCAAGCCTGAACGCATCGGCTGTCTGCTGTTTGAGCGCATAGTCACCAATGAACTCGGCGTCCTCTTCAAGCTCGCGCAGTGCGCTCAAAAACTTTTTTTGGGTATGCGCCTCTTCGGGTGCTTCCTGCCAGGCGGCAAGCTGATTCTGTACGTCGTGTTTCAGCGCATCCAGCCCGTCTTCAACACTGGGTGCTGCGGGTTCCGCCAGCGCGTCTTCTGCTGGGGCGGGTTCGGGATCGGCCAGCCTCAGTTGCCTGAGCGCCGGGAGCAGGATGGTAGCGGCGTCGCTACGCTGATGACGTAGCGCGTCAATATACAGCCCCAAGCTGCTGATGGCGTCTGCGATCATCGCAAAATCGGCCTCGTTTATCGGGCGCTGGGCGTCCTGAAAGCCTTGCACGATACCGCGCGCGGCGGTGAGCAACTGGCCGGCCTCGTCAAGCTGCAGGATGCTCAGTGCGCCTTGTACCTGTGCCAGCGGGGCATTGATGCTGGCCAGGGGCTGGCGGTCATGCTGCGGATCGCGGAAGAAGGCATCCAGTGCTTCTTCGGTTTGCTGCAGGTTGGACTGAATCTCCTGTGCAACCTGGGCAATCAGCAGGCGCTCCTGCGCGTGGCGCGACATTTCGTCGAGCAGCGGGATTTCGGGTATCTGCGTGATATCCACATCGCCATAAGCGGCGGCACGTAGACGCTGCACTTGCACTTCGGCTTGCGCGACCAGTTCGCCGGTAACGTGCTGGTAATTTTCCAGGGTGTTCTGTATCAACAACAGCGCGGTAGCAACTTCCAGTCCGATCGCTTCGGTCTGGCCCTTGGGAAGTGTCTCCAGAGATGTTGCAATTTCGCTGACCTGCGTCAGCAAATTCAGCAGCGGCGTGCTTTTGAGTTCGGCGGTGCGCGCCAGCAGGGTGATGATCTGGGCCTGGAACTGCGTCAGGCTGTCGCGGTTGCCTGCGGTGAATTTGAGCCAGGATTCCTTGGCGGGGACGAGCAGGTTGCGCAGTTCCTTGAGCAACGGCAGCAGCGCGGTCATTTCGCTGGATTCGCCGGTGTTGTCAGGCATCATATGGTTTAGCGAGAACGCCTGTTTGACGGCTTTGACGTGGTCGCTGACATCGCGGCTTTTGGCCACGAAATAAAGAATATCCTTGAGCAGGCGCTCGGCTACCTTGTAAGAACCCTCGGCCTGACGGCGCATTTGCAGGTCAATGCGGCCACATAGCTGCTTGACGGCAAAATTGGGTTCGATGGCGTGGTTGGACAGGCAGTCCACAAATGCCGTCGCACCCCACCATAATGTGCGGTTGGCGGGCAGTGCCATGGCTTGCTCGATATCGTGTACGGCAGCGCGCATCAGCGTCAGTCCCTGATCTGCGTTTTGCTGACGTAAAAATGCCAGCAGACCGCGCTGGAATTGGGCGCGCGATTTTTTTACCAGTACCGCCAGTTCCGCTTCGGAACGCGATACTGCAGGTTGTGCCTTGGGTGCGCGCTGGTCCAGATCGGGAAAAAACAGGTCGCTTTCGGCGCTGTGTTCGACCCCCAGTGCGGCGCGGATTTCCTGATATAGCGGAAACAGGCGCATCTCCAGATTGGGTTTGCCTTTGATCAGGTCATCCAGGTACAGGCAAATTGCGTCGATGGTACGCTGCAGCAGATCGAGTGTGGCTGCATCGACTTGCAGTGCCTGACTTTCCAGTTGTTCCAGCAGCTTTTTCGTTTCCTGCGACAGCAGTGCTACACCTTGCAGGCCGACCATCTCGATGGCGCCGCTGACCTGATTCAGATAGGTGCGCGCACTGCGCAGCAGCGCCGGGTCGTCCTGCCCGATGCGGAACTGCTTCAGTGTGTCGCGGGTTTGTTGCAGGGCATGGTCGATTTCGCCTTTTACCCAGCTCAGAGGGCCAGTATCGTATTCCACAATTGCGCTCATGGTTGTCCTGTTCGATCGGCTATTTGTTGCAGCGGAGCGCGCCGTGCGCCACTCCGGCACCCGGTGCGTTATGCCAGCTTGAAGCCGGCAATCGATTTCTTCAGATCAGCTGCCAGGCTGCTCAGCGCACCAATCGAAGATGCGGTCTGGCTAGTACCGGTAGAGGTCTGCTCGGTGATGCTTTGAATGTCCTGCATGGTGCGCGCGACTTTGGCAGCTGCAGTGGCCTGGGCTTCGGTCGCGGTGGAAATGTTTTCGATCAGTGCGGCCAGATTGCGTGACACCTGACTGATTTCGGACAGCGCCTGACCGGCTGCATCAGACAGTTTGGCACCCTCCACCACACCCTGCGTACTGGTTTCCATGGCGGCAACCGCATCCTGCGTATCCGACTGAATGGTTTTCACAATCGCCGCGATCTGTTTGGTGGCCTGGCCGGAGCGCTCTGCCAGACGCTGCACCTCTTCCGCAACCACCGAGAACCCGCGCCCCGCCTCACCAGCCGAGGCCGCCTGGATGGCAGCGTTCAGCGCCAGCACGTTGGTCTGTTCGGTAATGTCGGAAATCAGTTCCACAATTTCGCCGATTTCCTGCGACGATTCGCCCAGACGCTTGATGCGCTTGGAGGTTTCCTGAATCTGCTCGCGGATGCCGTTCATGCCGGCGATGGAATTTTGCACCGCGTGGGTGCCTTTTTCGGCGGCTTCCAGGGACTGGTGGGCCACCTGTGCAGACTGGCTGGCACTGGCGGACACTTCATTAATGGATTGCGACATGTCCAGCATGGCGGTGGAAGTCACTTCGATTTCGCGCGACTGGCGCTGTGCGGCCGACAGCAATTCGTCCGAAACCTGTTTGGCTTGAGCCGTCGTCGAATTGACTTGCTCGGTTGCGCGGTCGATACCCGCAACCAGCGTGCGCAATTCGTCAATGGTGAAGTTGATGGAATCCGCAATCGCGCCGGTGATGTCTTCGTTTACCGTGGCGCTGATCGTCAGATCACCTTCCGAGAGGTCGCCCAGCTCGTTCAGCAGACGCAGAATTGCCTCCTGGTTACGCTTGTTTTCCGCCTCGCTTTGCAGAGCGCGGCGTTTGGCTTCATTGGTGTTGATATATGCGAACAAAGCTACGCTGCTCGCGCCGAGCAAACCCAGCACGATGGCGAGTGCAATGCCGAGCGTGCCGAGCCCCTGATAAGCTGTAGTGATTTTTTGCGTGTCAGCCAGCAGCTTGTCGCTGTCGGTAAAAATGGAATGGCCGGCCTGCTTGGCTTCCACCAGGGGTTGCATGTTGGCAAGAATGTTGTTGACGTCGACCTCGAACCCTTTGTAGGCAGTTACCAGATCGCCCAGCTTGGTACGCACATCCATATCCGTGACGGCAGACAAACGCAGCTTTTCGCTACCGTCATGCAGGCCGTTCATGATGTCCTTGAAAGTGGTCGCATCCTTGCCCAGCTGAAACGCCACGTCCTGGTCGATTACTTCACCGGACAGCAAGGTATTGGCATTTTTGGCCATGCGCTGGGTCAACATGACCATCTCGCTGGCCAGCGCGGTGGGGCGTTGCGCCGCGTTGGCGTCGTTCATGCGGCCAACGAGTTGCTCGGAGAGTTCCAGAAGTGCGCTACTGGATTTATTGATGTTGCCCACGTTCTTGTGCAGGCCAACCAGGGTTTTTTCCTGACCCAAAATCAAATCGATCTGAGAGGCGATCGGCTTCCAGTCTTTGTCGAGGCTGGCCAGCAGCGGTTGAACGGAATTCGGTGAGGCGGGTATGTCGCTGTTGCCGTTCACCAGGCCGGCGAGGTCGTCTTTATAGAGGGTGCGGCTTGCCTGGAGCTGTTTGAACGCTACCGGCGTGCCGAGCACAGCCTGTTGTGCACCCTTGGCGATACGCTGGGAAAGCATCTGCATTTCAGTAGAGGTGCCGATGTATCTGACTTTGTTGCCAGCCTGTATGTTGCTGTAAATCAACAGGCTGACGGATGCCGCAATCAGAATGACCGCCGCGCCGAGGGTGAGCGTGTACTGCTTTTCGATGGGCAGGTGGCCGATCAGCGGCGTTTCACCTGGCGCCTTGGCAGAAATTTTGCGTAATCCGCTCATGATGAGCGTGGTGTGCTCAGGCACGTCACGACCATTCCTGGATTTGGCGGCTTTGTCCTTGGAGGACTTCAGGTTGAAACTGGGAAAGCTGATGGCCATGCTTTTCTCCACTTAGAGTAGTTGTTGGTGATTCAATGGATGGTTTTGGTGGGATATACCTAGATGCCGGCCTGAAGAAATACCGGATGCGAGACCAGCGCTCCCATGTCCAGAACCTTCCAGAAGACATCATGCTCATCATGATAATGACGGGATATCCATTGCGTATCGGGCGCGCCGTTTTCCTGGCGATCGATTTGTTCCAGGCTGCGCAGGCCCAATGTCTGATTGACGAGTAGTGCGGCATTGACCGCGAAACGGCTATGCACCAGCAGTAATCGCGTATCTGGTCCTGGCGTTACGCCTGCGTGACCGGAAAAAGCGGGCAGGTCGACAACGCTATACAATTTGCCGCGGATATTCGCGACCCCCAGAAACCACGGCTTGGCAAGTGGCACTCGGACCCACGGGGCCGGCGCGATGACTTCGCTGATATCGCCAAGTTCGATCAACCAGTTTTCATCACCGACGCGTACTCCCAGGCTGGTAGCCAGGGTAGTACGAGCGCCAGCATCTTGCAGGCGGGTGCTCAGATCCTGTTGGAATTGTTTGAGACTGACGCGTTTTGACATGGCACGGATGAATTGTCAGAAATTGGCACTTACAAGGCACGGATTTTTTGCAGCAAAACCGGGCCGTCTATGGGCTTGACCATGTATTCAATGGCGCCCTGTCGCATTCCCCATATCTTGTCGGTTTCCTGGTTTTTGGTAGTGCACAGGATCACCGGTATATGTTTGGTATCGTCGTCGCGAGAAATCGCGCGGGTGGCCTGGAAACCATTGAGACCGGGCATGACCACGTCCATCAGGATCAGGTCTGGCTTCATCTGCTTGGCTTTGTCCAGGGCCTCGGTACCATTTTCGGCCATGCTGACATCATAGCCATTTTTGCCGAGCAGATCGGCCAGAAAAAAGCGTTCGGTGGGGGAATCGTCTACGATCAGGATGCGTTGGATAGCCATGGTAATAGTCTCGTCTTAAAGTCAGGCAGCTAAGTGCTGGGTAGTGTGGCGTTGTACTGCAGTCAACAGGGTATCTTTGGTAAATGGTTTGGTCAGGTATTCGCTGGAGCCGACCATGCGTCCGCGCGCCTTGTCGAACAAACCGTCCTTGCTCGACAGCATGACCACGGGCGTGGCGCTGAAGTGGGCGTTTTTCTTGATCAACGAGCAGGTCTGGTAGCCGTCCAGGCGAGGCATCATGATATCCACGAAAACCACATCAGGCAGGTGCTCGGTGATTTTTGCCAGCGCGTCAAAGCCATCTTCGGCCAGAATAACCTGGCAGCCGGCCTGGTTGAGAAAAATCTCTGCGCTACGGCGGATTGTGTTGCTGTCATCAATCACCATCACTTTGATGCCAGCCAGATTCTTGGTGTCGCTCACGCTGTACCCCATCCTGGTTATATCGATTTGAACCCGCTTGTGGTGCCTTCGCAATCAGCACCAGTACAGGCTTTGTGTAATTATCGGACTGCGCAAAGAAATCTTTAGCAATTACTGCCGCTGATCAGATCTGGATCAACTCAAAATCGTCCTTGCGCGCCCCGCATTCGGGACAAGTCCAGTTGGGCGGCACATCTTCCCAGCGTGTTCCCGGGGCGATGCCATCTGCGGGGCAGCCTTTTTCCTCTTCGTAAATGAAGCCGCAGATCACGCACAGGTAGCAGTTGAAAGGGGTTGCCATTGAATCTCCGCTTTTCAGTTAAAATGAGCATTCTAATCTATCCGCACACAGTATTTTAGTGCAGCCGCCGCGACCATGACCGACGAACTTCCACCTATCGTACTCACTTTTGCCGCAACCGATCCCAGCGGCGGGGCGGGCATCCAGGCCGATATCCTCACCCTCACCAGCATGGGTTGCCACGCGTTGTCGGTGGTGACGGCGATTACTGTCCAGGATACGGTGGGCGTGGAGGACTACCTGCCCATCGACGCAGAATGGATTGCCGATCAGGCGCGCAGCGTGCTCGAGGATATGCCGGTGGCCGCGTTCAAGATTGGCATGTTGGGCAGCATAGAGGCGATTGCCGCAATTGCCGGAATCGTCAGCGACTACCCCGATGTGCCGCTGATACTCGATCCGATTCTGGCATCCGGTCGCGGCGACGAGCTGACCAATGACGACATGCACGCAGCGCTGCTGGACATGCTGATTCCGCAGACCACCATCCTCACCCCCAATAGCATGGAGGCGCGGCGTCTGCTGCAGGATGACGGCGAAGACTCCACCGAGCTTGGCCTGGAAGAATGTGCGCGGCGCCTGACTGATCTGGGCTGCGAATATGTGCTGATCACCGGCACCCACGAAAATACTTCGCAGGTGTTTAACACCTTATACAACGAACGCGGCCTGATACGACGCGACGCCTGGGATCGGCTGCCGGGCAGCTATCATGGCTCCGGCTGCACACTCGCGTCAGCCATTGCCGCTGCGCTGGCGCATGGCCTGGATATGGAAGAGGCCGTCAGGGAAGCGCAGGAATTCACTTACGAGGCGCTGCGCGCCGCATTTCGGCCAGGCATGGGGCAGTTCATCCCGGATCGCCTGTTCTGGGCACGCGAGGGCGAGAAGCCGCAATGATCGGCGGGCTCTATGCGATCACTCGTGAAACCGACGACAGCGCACGGCTGCTGAACGAGGTCGAGGCCGCACTCAGGGGCGGCGCAGCGGTTGTCCAGTACCGTGATAAAAGCGGCGATGTGGCGCGTCAGCACGAGCAGGCCAGCGAGTTGTTGGCTTTATGCCGGCGCTACCGGGTGCCGCTGATTATCAACGACAGTCTGCGCCTGGCCGACCTGGTGGGTGCGGATGGCGTCCACCTTGGCGGGGACGACGGTGGCCTGCGTGAAGCGCGTATTGTGCTGGGTGCGGACAAGATCATCGGCGTGTCGTGCTATCAAAGCCTGGAGCTGGCGGTGGCGGCCCAGGATGAGGGCGCCGATTACGTGGCGTTTGGCAGTTTTTTCGCATCCACCACCAAACCCGATGCGCCGCGCGCGAATATCGCTCTGCTGCAACACGCCAGCGGCGTGCTGCACCTGCCCATCGTGGCGATAGGTGGCATCACCCCCGACAACGCGGAATCGCTCATTGAGGCGGGCGCCGATGCGATTGCGGTGATTCATGCCTTGTTCGAGGCAGCTGATATCGAGGCGCGCGCACGTTGCTTCGCCGATTTTTTCATTGCTGAAACAGAAGACTGAAAACCATGAGCAAAAATGAAGAACTGTTTGCCCGCGCCCAGCGCCATATTCCGGGCGGGGTCAATTCACCGGTGCGCGCGTTCCGTTCGGTGGGCGGCACGCCGTGCTTTTTTGAGCGCGCGCTGGGTGCGCGCGTGTGGGACGCCGATGGCCGCGAATACATTGATTATGTAGGTTCGTGGGGGCCGATGATTCTCGGCCACAGTCACCCTGAGGTGTTGCAAGCCGTGTACGAGCGTGCTGCGCGCGGACTGAGCTTCGGTGCACCGACCGGGCTGGAAGTGGACATGGCCGATCTGCTGACCGAACTGGTGCCGAGCATGGACATGGTGCGCCTCACCAGTTCCGGCACCGAGGCAACCATGAGCGCGATTCGCCTGGCGCGCGGTCATACCGGGCGCGACAAGATCATCAAATTCGAGGGCTGCTACCATGGCCATGGCGACTCGCTGCTGGTCAAGGCGGGCTCTGGTGCGCTTACTTTCGGCCAGCCCAGTTCTGCCGGGGTGCCCGCTGAACTGGCTGCGCTCACCCTGGTGCTGGACTACAACGACACGCAACAATTGGCGGATACCTTTGCCCGTAGCGGTCACGAAATTGCCGCCGTCATCGTCGAGCCGGTGGTGGGTAACATGAACCTGATTGCGCCGCGTGCGGAATTCCTGCTAGCCATGCGTGACCTGTGCACACAGTATGGCGCGGTGCTGATTTTTGACGAGGTAATGACCGGGTTCCGCGTTGCCCTGGGCGGCGCGCAGGCGCTGTACGGGATTACCCCGGACATTTCCACCTTTGGCAAGGTCATAGGCGGTGGACTGCCGGTGGGTGCGTTCGGCGGGCGGCGCGAGATCATGGAAAAACTTGCTCCGCTGGGTCCGGTTTATCAGGCGGGCACGCTGTCGGGCAACCCGGTCGCGGTGGCGGCTGGCCTGGCCACACTCAATCTCATCCGCGCAGCCGGCTTCCATGAACGTCTGGGCGCTTCCACCACAGCCTTGGTGACCGGGCTGGCCGAGGCGGCGGCCCGCCATGGCGTGGTGTTTTCTGCGCAGTCGGTGGGCGGCATGTTTGGCCTGTATTTCCGCGCCACAGCGCCACAAACCTATGCTGAGGTGATGGAATGTGACAAGGAAGCCTTCAACCGTTTCTTCCACGCCATGCTGGATGCGGGCGTTTACTTTGCGCCATCAGCTTTCGAGGCCGGCTTTGTGTCTGCTGCGCATGGTGACGCAGAGCTGGAGGCTACACTGGCTGCTGCGGATCGGGTATTCGCGCAGATGGTGGGGTAATAATCTGGTGTCGCCAATAAAAAACGCAGCCTGGGCTGCGTTTTTTATTGGGCGTAACTGAATCAGCTCAGCAGTTTTTGCAACTCTCCGTTCTTGAACATCTCTTGCATGATGTCGGAGCCGCCAACGAACTCACCGTTTACATAGAGTTGCGGGATGGTCGGCCAGTTGGCGTATTCCTTGATGCCCTGGCGAATTTCGGCGTCCGCCAGCACGTTCACGGTAAATGGATCGGTCACGCCGCAGGCCTTGAGGATCTGCGTGGCGTTGGCGGAAAAACCGCACTGCGGGAACTGCGGCGTGCCCTTCATGTACAGTACGACTTTGTGAGAGGTAACTTGCTCGCGGATGGTGTCTTGTGCGCTCATTGCTACGGATGCTCCATGAAAAATTAAACAATGCAGGAATACCTGACTAAATTTATCAGGAATAATACGCGTGAGCCACCGCGCACGTCAAGCATCACCGGCCTGCTTAATTGTCGGGCTTCGCTTGAAATTGCGGGGCGACAGTCCAAAATGGAAGTGGATACAGCTTACCCACAAAAAAGGAAAAATCACCGTGGAGTACAAGGACTATTACAAGATTCTGGGCGTGGCGCGTGATGCATCGCAGGATGAAATCAAGCGCGCTTATCGCAAGCTGGCGCGCAAGTACCACCCGGATGTGAGTAAGGAAGCCAATGCCGAGGTGCGTTTCAAGGAAATCAACGAAGCCAATGAAGTGCTCAAGGATGCCGAAAAGCGTGCCGCTTATGACCAACTCGGCAGTCGCTGGCAGGCGGGTGAACAGTTCCGTCCGCCGCCTGATTGGGATGCGGGTTTTGAGTTCAGTGGCGCCCCCCATCAGGGTGGCCAGGCACAGGACTTCAGCGACTTTTTCGCCGAGCTGTTTGGCCGTCGGACGCGTCACGCCGGAGGAGCGCAGCGGCGCGCGGCCGGGCAGGATCATCACGCCAAAATCATGCTGGATCTGGAAGACGCATACCGCGGTGGCACGCATCGGGTCAGCCTGCGCGTACCCGAGATCGATGCCAGCGGGCACCTTGCTTACCGCGAACGCAGCCTCGATGTACAGATTCCCAAAGGTGTTCGCGCCGGCCAGCAAGTGCGGCTGGCGGGTCAGGGTGCGCCTGGGATGGGCGGGGCGGGAGATTTGTATCTGGAAGTGCAGTTCCGGCCGCATCCACTATACCGTGTGGATGGCACGGATATTTACCTGAAGCTGCCGGTCACGCCGTGGGAAGCTGCCTTGGGAGCAACGGTGAAGGCACCCACCCCGGCCGGGGCAATTGAAGTCAAGATACCGGCCAATTCGCAGTCGGGCCGCAAACTGCGCGTGAAAGGCCGCGGACTGCCGGGCAATCCGCCGGGCGACCTGTATTTGACCCTGGATGTGGTGCTGCCGGAAGCGGTGACGCCACGCGCACGTGAGCTATATCAGACCATGGCGCAGGAGCTGGCATTTGATCCGCGTCATTCGCTGGGGGTATGAAGCAGATGGAATCGCATGCCAATCCAACACTTCTCGCAGACTGTGTTTTTACGCTGACGCTGGAACAGATCGCATGGACTTGCACTGCTGAACCCGCCTGGATATGCCAGCTTGTTGACGAAGCTATCCTGAATCCGTCAGGCACCACGCTAGCCGACTGGCGCTTCAGTGCAGAAGACCTGGCACGCGCCCGCCGCGCCTGGCGCTTGCACCACGAGTTGGACGCCAATCTGGAGGTGCTGGGGTTGATGCTGGATATGCAGGACGAGATCGAGCGGCTACGCGCGCGTTTGCGCTGCGTTTAATTTGCCGCCACGCGTGGCGGAAACAACGCCTTGTGCGCAAGATGGTATGCCAGCAAGTACGCCGGCATGCGCAGCCAGTGCGCGCGTGCATAGAGCAGACCGCGCGCGGGGGCAGACAATGCATCGCGACAGCTGGCGTGATCGGGTGCCAGGGCACGTTGCAGCAGTGTATTCATCAGTGCCTTGACGGGTGTGCGTGGCCGCGTGCATGCGTCTATCTCGCGCAGCACCCAGGGCGGTACGGGCGTGGCAAATAACTGCACCGCCCAGTACAGCGCGTAATACAGCGGCCGTGCCAGATCCAGGCTTTGCGCGCGCGGCACCAGTCCTTCCCAAAATCCTTCTGTCAGGCTGAATTCCCGCAGCAGCAGATTGATGTCCGACAAATCGCGCAAGCCATGCTCGAATTCGCCGCAAAATAAATGGCTGGCGGAGTGCAGCACCATGTCGGCGGGTGCCAGGGTGAACAGCGCAGGCTCGCCGGGGATGGCTTGCACAGCGGCGAGAAGTAAAGCGGGATCAGGTTTCAGGCGCGCGGTTTCGGGCAGAATGGCATGGTGCACGTCGATCACCGACAGGCGCTTGAGATGCACCAGCGGGGGAATCTCGTGCATCCAGTTGCGATAGTAACGCTGGTCGTAGGCGTCGTGCTGGGTGGCAACCCAGCCGCGCATCTTGAGTGTGGATTCAACCAGCGCGATGTGCGTTTTGGGCACCAGGATGTCCACATCGGAGAATACCCGCCCGCGCCCGGCAGCCAATCCGGACAGGCAATATGCAGCACCTTTGAGCAGGGTAAGCGGCACGCCGGTTGGTAACAGTGTCGTGCGGATTTGTGCGACTTCCCAGCGCACTGCCAGGGCCTGTTTATCTGCGATGACGCGCGCCGACAGCAGATGCGCCAATACCTGTTCGGGCACTTGCTTAATCTGATCCGCCTGCGTCCATTGCCAGTGCAGCCGCGCCAGCAAACCCGCCTTGCGCCCTTGGCGGATGAGCAGATCCCACTCGCTCATGCGCAACGTTGCGAGCGGTAAACTGGCGCGCAATGCCCGCACTATGAGGCTGTCAGCCGGGTGCATTGAGTTTCGCCTGCGCCAGCTGATCAAATGCGGTAACTGCTTCTTCCAGGTTGCCATAACTGAAGCGGTGCGTGCTGGTGGTGTCGATCAAATCGCCCAGACGCAAAAACCCCTCGGCACCCTGCAGGCTGTAATTGAAAGCATTTTCAGCCAACTCGATGAAAGCATGGCCGCGCTCCATGGGTTCCAGTATTGCGGGGGCGTCGGCCAGAAATTTAGGGAAAACCACCCATGCCGGACGTGCCGGTTGTGTTGCCCGAGCGACACTGTCTGCAGGTGCGCGCATATGTGCGACCGTGCCTTTAACGGTGTCGGCCACCACCCGGCCAATAAAAACATCGGGCGCGAAATCGCGAATGACTTCGATGGACCGGTTTTTTAAGCTGACAGGGCGCGCTACTGGCTGAATCAGTCCGGTGCGCGTAATCAGCGTGAGTTCATCCGACAATAAACGCCAGCCGCGATTGACCAGCCCTGCGGTGAGCGTGCTTTTGCCTGACCCCGGCGGTGCAGGCAGGATGGCGGCAAAGCCGTGCTTCTCGACTGCTGCTGCGTGGATGATCAGGAATTGCTGGGCATGAGTGGAAATACACCAGTTTAACCCCCACTCCAACAGGGCGAAGGCTTGTGCCAATGGCAGCGGTTTGAACGGCACAAAACCATCAAAGCTGAATAGCACCTGGGGTTTGAACCAGCGCCGATGGTTGCCAGGGCGCTTGAGCGTGATGTGAAAATCAGCGAAATGATTGACGTCGAGGACGGGCGCATCGGCATAAAGCTGATAAATGCCTTCGGCTACCAGGGCAATGTCGCTACGAACATGGGAAACGAACCCGCCGGTGCGTAAATACAGCCCGGCGCCGGACAGGTCGCGCTGGATTTGCGCGAGGGAGTAATCAGAAACAATCAAACTTGACGAACAGTGATCAGACCCAGATTTGCCAGATCAGTCAGCGTGCTTTCCAGTATTTCGCAAAATTGTGCATCGTTTGCTGCTTCATCCGAGTCCAGCATCTCAGACAGCTCAAACCGTGTCATATTGCGTGCTCGCAAGTGCTCAACGATACTGCCTGCCAGCGCGCCCAGCTGGTGTGTGTCACCCGAAGCCACGTTGTAGGCTACGTACGAGTTTCCCCAATGGCGTAACAGCACGCCTGGGTCAGGGGCAATCACCCAAACGGCATTGCGTGCTGGCGAGCACATTAATCAGACTTGCCTACGGATGGCGCGTGAATGAATTGTCGTTGGGCAGCGGGCAAGGCGATTCCAGGCTTTCCAGATCATTCTTGAGCTGCTGTGGATTCGTCATGTAGCTAGCCTGGTACATATTGATGATTTCTTGCGCGCTATAACCGTAAGTCATATTGCCATGATCGCTGGCAGACGCATTCAGCAATGCTCCCACGACGTGGAATTCGAGCGATCCCATATCGTTCTGCAGTACCCACATCAGAGTGTGGTTGCCGCAAGTCGAGGTACCGAATACGCTGACAAAAGTATCCGTGGTTTTGTAAGAAGTATATTTCGCCCACGATCCCGGGCTGTTTGTCCAATACCCTGGTGAACAGCCTTGGCAGGTTACAGCCGGGCCATGCATGGAGGTATTGCCGGACTGCATCCCTGAGACGGTGCAATAGTATTGGGCGCCCAACACGGGCTTACTGGCCAGGGTGGCGATGACCGTGCCCGCACCCAGGCCGGTCTTGGTAAAGCGGCGCCGTGAATTGCTGGTCACGCCGTCTTTGGCAACGGGTTCGGTCGCGGTGGTTTTCAACTCGTCATAAATTTTATTATCCATTGTCTGCCCTTTGAATCATGCTTGCATATCGATATATGCAAAAATAAGCAATAAACATTCCAAAACTCGAATTATTCTGACGCATCAGCAATGGCGAGTCATGCCGGCTTGTTCGGGAATAATATCAGTGTGGATAGCGGCGAGGGTGTAAATTTATCCGACAGTTCCCAGCGTCACCCGCTCCATACCGGCGAGGTCAGGATAAGTGACGCATTCGTGGAATCCCGCTTGCCATAGCGCATCGCGAGCATATTCGCCCTGGTCGTAACCGTGTTCCAGCAATAGCGTGCCAGTGTTTGCCATACGGGGTATTGCCTGAGTAATGATCCGGGCAAGGGCGTCGCGTCCGGACGCGCCTGAGGCGAGTGCGTGGGGCGGCTCGAAACGCAAGTCGCCACGCGCAAGATGCGGGTCATCGGCGCTGATATACGGCGGATTGCTGACAATAACGTCAAATTTTTCGACACTGTCCAGCGCACTGAACCAGTCGCTTTTAATAAACTGCACATTGCTTGCTTCCAAGTTGCGGGCATTTTGGTGCGCGAGCGCCAGCGCCGCCGCGCTGACATCCAGTGCAACCAGTTCAGCCAGTGGGCGCAGCCGTGCCAGTGTGACTGCAATTATCCCGCTGCCAGTGCCCAGATCCAGCACCCGGCATGGTCTGTCCGCCGGGATGCGCGCCAGCGCCAGTTCCACCAGCAGTTCGGTTTCTGGGCGCGGGATGAGCACGGCGGGGCTGACCTTGAACATCAGGCCGTAGAATTCCTTTTCACCAAAAATATAGGCGATCGGTTCGCCTGCCAGCCTGCGCTTGAGCAAATCCGTATAACATGCTGCGGCTGCGGAGGTGAACATTTCGTCATCATGCGCCAGCAGCCACGCCCGGTTGACGCCGAGGGCTGCCGCCATCAGCAGCCGTGTCTCCAGTCGGGCATCGTCGGGGGCCAGCCCGAGTGCCTGCGTCAGTTGCGCCTGGTCAGCGGCGAGCCGGTCACGAATTGCGGACAAAATCAGCGCTCGCCCATCGCCGCCAGCAGTTCGGCCTGATACTCGGACGCCAGCGCGTCCAGCAGTTCGGTGAGATCGCCGTCCATGATGGCGTCGATCTTGTACAGCGTGAGGTTGATGCGGTGATCGGTGATGCGCCCTTGCGGAAAATTGTAGGTGCGCACGCGCTCGGAGCGGTCGCCGCTGCCGATCAGCGATTTGCGGGTGGCGGCTTCCTTGGCGGCAATTTCGCGCAGCTGCTTGTCCTTGATGCGTGCGGCAAGTACCGACAACGCCTGCGCCTTGTTCTTGTGCTGCGAGCGGTCATCCTGGCATTCCACCACGATGCCGGTGGGCAGGTGGGTGATGCGCACGGCGGAGTCGGTTTTGTTGATGTGCTGGCCACCGGCACCGCTGGCGCGATAGGTGTCGATGCGCAGCTCGGCGGGGTTGAGGCTGACCTCGGCCACCTCGTCCGCCTCCGGCATTACCGCCACGGTACAGGCGGAGGTGTGAATGCGTCCCTGGGTTTCAGTGGCGGGCACGCGCTGCACGCGGTGGCCGCCGGATTCGAACTTGAGTCGTGAATACGCACCGCGTCCGAGAATCTTGATGATAACTTCCCGATAGCCGCCCAGTTCGCTCATGTTTTCCGAAATGAGTTCGACCTTCCAGCGCTGGCGCTCGGCGTAGCGCGTATACATGCGCAGCAAATCAGCGGAAAACAGCGCCGATTCGTCGCCGCCGGTACCGGCGCGGATTTCCAGGAAGATATTGCGCTCGTCGTTGGGATCCTTGGGCAGCAGCTCGGCCTGCAGTTCGGTTTCGAGCTGCTGCAGGCGTGCCTTGGCGTCTTCGATTTCGGCCTCGGCCAGTTCCTGCATTTCCGGGTCGGCCAGCATCGCCTGCGCATTGGCGATGTCAGTTTCGGACTGGCGATAAGCCTTGTAAAGCGCAACCACCGGCGAGATTTCCGCGTGCTCGCGCGTGAGCTTGCGGTAATTGTCCAGATCGCGGGTCACCGTCTCGCCGGCCAGCAGACGGTTGAGTTCATCCAGCCGCTCGGTAATCTGAGCGAGCTTGTTTAACAAAGTCGGTTTCATTCGTGGTGGAGCGAGTAAAGTCGGGACAATAGCGTCGCCAGTTCCTGGCGTTCGTTATCGCTGGCGTGGCTGAGGGCGTGGGTTGGCAGATGCAGGAATTTATTGGTGAGTGCGCGTGATAACACGTCAATGACTTCACGCGGATCGTCGCCACGCGCCAGCATTTTTTGTGCGCGTTCCAGCTCGTGGCGGCGGTAGCGCTCGGCATGGTCGCGCAAGCCGCGGATGGTGGGCACCATCTCACGGGTTTCCATCCAGTGCACAAAGGTTTCCACCCGCGCTTCAATGATCGCCTCGGCCTGACTGACTTGCGCCTGGCGATTGTCCATGCCTTGTTTGACCACTTCGCCCAGATCGTCCACGGTGTAGAGAAACACATCGTCCAGTTCGGCAACCTCGGTTTCAATATCGCGCGGCACCGCGAGATCCACCATGAAAATAGGGCGGTGGCGGCGCGCCTTGAGCGCACGCTCGACCATACCCTTGCCCAATATGGGCAACTGGCTGGCGGTACAGGTCACCACGATGTCATAACTCGCCAGATGCTCGGGCAGGTCGGTCAGCGCAATGGCACTGCCGTTATAGCGATCGGCCAGCAGGTGCGCGCGTTCTTCAGTGCGGTTGGCAACCAGAATATGTTTGGGGTGGCGCGCGGCAAAATGCGTGGCGCACAGCTCGATCATCTCGCCGGCACCGATGAACAACACATTCTGTTCGGCAACGCTGGGAAAAATGCGCTCTGCCAGACGCACTGCTGCTGCTGCCATGGAAACCGAACTGGCGCCAATTTCGGTGGCGGTACGCACCTCCTTGGCCACCGCAAAGGTGCGCTGGAACAGCTTGTGCAGCAGCATGCCGAGGGTGCCGGCGTGCTCGGCGATTTTCACCGCCTGACGCATCTGACCAAGGATCTGGGTTTCGCCCAGCACCATGGAATCCAGCCCGGACGCCACACGGAATGCATGGCGTGCCGCTTCAGCCTGCGGCAGCGCATACAGGTAAGGCTGGATGGCTGAGCGCTTGAGCTGGTGGTAGCGTGCCAGCCAGTCCAGCGCAGCCTCGCCGTGGCTGGTGTTGCAATACACCTCGGTGCGGTTGCAAGTGGACAGGATGGCGGCTTCCTTCACCGGCGTGTGCGTGGTCAGGTCGTGCAGCGCCTCCTCCATGCGTTCGGCATGGAACGCCACCTGCTCACGCACGGTGAGTGGGGCGGTCTGGTGATTAATGCCGAATGTGAACAGCTGCATGGGCGTGTTGAAACACTATAAATCTTTCTATTTTAACCAAAAATGGGAGACAGCGCAGATCGGGTGCAGTTCAGTGCCGGTGCGCGCACATTGGAGGTCAATAGGCTTCCTCACTCTTGGGTTTGCTCACTTCGCCGGGCGCGGGTAACTCAGGTACCGGCGGACTGGTATCTGTAGCGGGTTTGGGCGGGGTGTCAGGGGTGGGCTCCCCGGGCTCGACGTCGGGTATCTGCTCTGTTGACGGGGGGGACACCGGCATATCTTCGTTGGGCCGGGTGTGAGCGGGTTTGGCAGGTACCGGCTGTGGTACCGGTGCCGGGCTGACACGTGCCTTGGCAACGGACTGGTCTTCGATCGGCGCCAGCACATTGTTTAACGCCGGGCTCATTTCCTTGATCAGCTGTGCGGGCAATGAACTGGTAAAGCGGTAATTGGCCGCTTCTTCGCCTGGCACGAATGCAGTCATGGTGCCGAAGAAACGGTCGCCAAGGAAAAACACCATGGTGGCGGTGCGGTTCACCACACGCGAGGTGAGCAGATTACCGCCTGCACCGAAGGTTTTGTAGCGCTGGTCGCCAGTGCCGGTCTTGCCCCCCATGATAATGCGATTGCCACTGGCGTCCTTGAATGCGCCATTCAGACGCGCGGCGGTACCTTGTTCCACCACGCCCTGCAACGCGCGGCGCACGACCTGGGTGAGTTCGACGGGAAGCAGGCGTTCGCCTTTCGGCTGCTGACGCACAAACACGGTTTCGTAGGGCGTGTCGGCAGCGAAGTGCAGTTTCTGGATGGATACCGCGGGCAGGCGCACGCCATTGTTTACCACCACGCCCATCAGTTCGGCGAGTGCGGCGGGGCGATCCGCCGAGCTGCCGATGGCGGTCGCATAGGAAGGCACCAGGCTGTCAAATGGATAGCCGAGCCGTTTCCAGTCGCGATAGATGTTCTGGAATGCCTCGACTTCGAGCAGGCTGTGGATGCGCAGATCCTGCGCATTTTTGCGGCTGGTCCTGAACAGCCAGTTATACACCTCGATGCGCTGATCATGGCTGGCGGCGACGATGTCGGCAAAAGTGGCGGTTGGGTGGCTGCGCAGATAGCGCACCAGCCACAATTCCAGCGGATGAATCTGCGCGATGTAGCCGCGATCGGCCAGCGAGTAAGCATCCGGCGCATGCTGCCAATAGAGTGCCCGGATTTCCTTATCCGACAGCGTCGCGCCATCCACCGTGCGACTGTGCAGGAAACTGGCGAATGCATTTAATGGCGCGTCCGGCGCGATATAACGGTATACCGCTGCCAGCCTGCGCGGCAACGGATGCATCTCGGAAAACAGCTTTTGAGTGACCTGGGTGGGATTCAGGCCCCGGTATTTTTTATAAAAGCGCAGCAGGAAGGCCCGACCTTCCCGGTCGGCAAAGCGCTCCAGATAAGTTTTACGCGCCGGATTGTTTGCGTCTTCGAGAATCCTGCCCACTACGCCGGGGTTCTGCGCGATGTAGTGGCGCTCGATGTCGCGCATGACGCGGATATATACCAGATTGACCGAATTGCGCGTGGCTTCCCACAGATTCATGCGGCGGCCGTTGTCGTCCTTGTTGAAGTTGACGAAATGGAGCAAGCCGCCGCCAGTGAAGAAACCGGTGGACGGATCCGCCGAATAAGTGCGATTCATCGCGCCTTCGAGCATCGCGGCAAGGCTTTTGTCCTGCGCGGTCAGCAGGTATTGAGCCGCCCACTGGGCAATCGCATCGTTATCCTGGTGAGCGATTGCCTGCAGGCGCTTGGCAGGCAGTTGCGGATAGGTGTCATGCAGCTTGCTGACGATTTCCAGATAGCTGATCAGGGTACGTAGTTTGGCGGTGGAGCCCAGATCCAGCTTGGCGCCCCTGTTGATGTCGAACGGCTGGTTGAGGTTGTCTGCCTGTACCCGCAGCAACGCGCCGTGCGGGCTGATTTCATACAGGGTAAAGCTGTAAATGATCTTCTACAGATCGTTTTCCGGGCTCAACAGGTTTCTGCCATAGATACCCACTGCCTGCGCACCCCCGGGCGAGTTGAGGTTAAACAGAAAACGGCTTACCGCCTTTTGCGCGGCAGCATTCAGGGTGTTGCTGGCGGACAGGTCGAGGCGGTCCACATCGTACAGGCGATTCATGCCGAGCAAGCCGGCCAGCCGCGAACGGACGGCATTGGCGGCTTTTTGCTCGACAAAGTCACGGCTGCTGTTTGCGCGCTGGATATTGAAGCGCAAGGGGATCGCCAGTGCGGCGTCGCGCAGCGCCGGGCTGATCAGCCCTTCTCTGGCCATCAGGCGCAAGTAGATGTTGGTGTGGTCGTTCAGCGCCCTGCGGTTGCTGCCCAGATAAAATGACGGCTTGCGCTGCGCGATCAACAGCGACAATACATGCTTGAATGCATTGGCGGTGGCGCGATCGGGCTGATTGGCGTCGAGCTGTCGCACCACCTCCCGGTAATCCAGACCGTACCATGCCCACAGCGCGTCGGGCAGGCCGGTCACTTCGCCAAAGCCGGGCGCGGCAGACAGCGGAACCGTATTGAGATAATCCAGCAACACCCTGCGCCGCGCCGGCAAAGTGTTCTCGCCATCCAGATAGGCGCGCACCGAGGCAGACTCCATTTGCTGGAGCTTGTCGCCCATGGACAGGGTCAGGCCGCCAGGCGAGTGGCGATATTTTTCGATCTGCGTGGCGAGCGTGCTGCCGCCGGGCACGTCGTGCGCGGGATGAAAAATCTGAATGATCTTGTCCATCACGGCCTGCGCCAGCCGATCCCACTCTACCGCTGGATTGCGCTTGGGGTTATCCGTCGACAGCAGCTCGCGGTTTTCGATAAACAGCAGCGAGTTGCGGATCAGCGCAGGAATGCTTTGAAAATTGCTGAATACGCGCTGCGGTGTACGACTGGAAAACATCACCGCACCGGTAGTGTCGTACAGAGTGAGGCCACCCTGATCTTTTTCATGATAGGGCAGAAACAGGCCGTTATCGGCCATTTTCACCATGCCCGGACTGATGCGTGCCTGCGCCGCGATAGCGAAGCCGGAAGCGGTCAGGCGCTTGCTGAAGTCCGGCAGCCGGGTATAACCAAGGCGCACGTCATAAGGCCCGTCGTGCGGAAAACGGATGGATGGGCTGGCGCCGGGTTCCACCTTGAAGTGCATGCGGGCGGCATACTCGCTGAGAAATTTTGCCTGCAGGGTTGAGGTGGTGAATTCCCAGGCGAGAAAGCCCGCCAGTACGCCCACAGTGAGCAGGCCGGTACCGGCAATAATGAGTTTGCTGCGCGTGGATGCCATGTGCCGCCTAGACCCGGTTAAGCACTGGCGAGCCAGTCTTTGCCAGAGAGGAAGTCGCTGTACAGACGCGCTTCCGCCGTGCCTGCTTCGGGTTGCCAGTGGTAGCGCCATTTGACGACCGGGGGCATGGATACCAGGATGGATTCGGCGCGGCCATTGGATTGCAGGCCGAACAGGGTGCCGCGATCGTAGACCAGGTTGAACTCCACATA
Source organism: Sulfuriferula sp. (assembly GCA_035530335.1). Taxonomy (GTDB): domain Bacteria; phylum Pseudomonadota; class Gammaproteobacteria; order Burkholderiales; family Sulfuriferulaceae; genus Sulfuriferula. Next base: position 46,509 of record DATKUZ010000038.1, read on the forward strand.
ACGACCGCGCCGATACGCCTGAAAGTCGCGTTCACGTTCGCCGTAGGGGGTATCCATGCGGCGCTCCAGGATGGGCGCGTAGGCGGAGAGGAAATGATCGCCCACACTTTGTACCAGGTTGAAACTGAAATCGAAATCGCGCTCGTTGAAATCGTCAAAGAAAATCCCGCCGATACCGCGCGGCTCGTTGCGATGTTTGAGGAAAAAATAGGTGTCGCACCACTCCTTGAAACGCGGGTAATAAGCTGCGTCAAACGGATTCAGCGCGTTGCGGCAGGTGCGATGAAAATGCACCGCGTCCTCCTCGAAGCCGTAATACGGCGTCAGATCCATGCCACCGCCGAACCACCACACGGGCTCGGCGCCGGGTTGGGTGGCCATGAAAAAACGCACATTGAGATGCACGGTGGGAGCGTAGGGATTGCGCGGGTGGAATACCAGCGATACCCCCATGGCTTCGAAGCCGCGCCCTGCCAGTTCCGGCCGCACCGCACTGGCGGAAGGCGGCAGATTGTCGCCGAATACGTGGGAGAAATTCACCCCGGCACGCTCCAGCACGTTGCCGTCTTCCAGTACGCAACTGATGCCGCCACCGCCCTCCGGGCGCGCCCAGCTGTCGCGCAGGAAGGGCTTGCCGTCGATCTGTTCCATGCGCTCGACGATGAGCTCCTGCAGTTCCAGGAGGTATTCCTTGATTGAAGCCGTGTTCATGTCCATTCCTTAGCTGCGCAAGATGCATCCGCTAGCAAAATCAATAATGGTGCTGGGGCGCCGGGCCGTTCCGATTTTACCGGGAATGACGCGGATTTGATTGCCGAACATCCGGTAGCAGTCGCTTGCACTTTTCAGGGGCCTGCCGCCTGCCCGATTGGCGCTGGTGGAAACCAGTGCCATGCCGAGATGCTCGCACAACATGGCTGCGACCGGATGCGCGGTGACGCGTACCGCCAGCTTGGTGTGGCGCCCGGTGAGCCAGGGCGGGCAATGTCTGGTTGCGGGCAGCAGCAAGGTGACCGGACCCGGCCAGTAGCCGGAATGCCCGGCAGCCTGCAATGCTTCGACATCCACGTAGCGTCCGAGTTGTCCGGCGCGGGCAGCGATGAGTATCAGCCCCTTGGATTTTGGCCGCCCCTTGAGCTGCAGAATGCGCTGAACGGCGTGCGGATTCATTGGATCGCAGCCTAGTCCAAAGCAGGATTCGGTGGGGTAGGCAATGACGCCACCCGTCTTCAGCCAGCCACGCAACGCAGAATCAACGGGGTTTTTTGTCAATTGCACGGTAACCGATATCGCGCCGCATCTGGCAGCCGTCGAAGTGAATCTGGTCGGCAATCTCGTAGGCGCGACGCTGTGCAATTTTCACGCTGTCGCCAAGTGCGGTCACGCACAACACGCGTCCGCCGCTGGTCACCACATGGCCGTCCTTGAGCGCCGTGCCGGCGTGAAATACATGGAAGTCTTCGCCATCCCCGGGCAGGCCGTCGATCACATCGCCGCTGCGCGGCGCGTCCGGGTAATTCGCCGCCGCCAGCACCACCCCCAGCGCGGTACGCCGATCCCACTCGGCCTCCACCTTGTCCAGCGTGCCGTTGACCGCGTGTTCCATGATGCCGACCAGGTCGGACTTCAGGCGCAGCATGATGGGCTGGGTTTCCGGGTCGCCCATGCGGCAGTTGAATTCCAGTACCTTGATATGGCCTGCGGCGTCGATCATCAGTCCGGCATAAAGAAAACCGGTATAGGCCACCCCCTCTTTTTTCATACCGGCCATCACCGGTGCAATTACCTCGCGCAGCACCCGCGCATGGATTTCCGGGGTGACCACCGGTGCCGGCGAATAAGCGCCCATGCCGCCGGTGTTGGGACCGGCGTCGCCGTCCAGCAGACGCTTGTGATCCTGGCTGGTGGCCAGCGGCAGCACGTGCTCGCCGTCGCACATCACGATGAAGCTGGCTTCCTCGCCAGTGAGAAATTCCTCAATCACCACGCGCGCGCCAGCGCTGCCGAGCTGGTTACCCTCCAGCATCATGTCCACCGCAGCGTGAGCTTCTGCCAGCGTTTGTGCGACCACCACGCCCTTGCCTGCGGCCAGCCCATCGGCCTTGATGACGATGGGTGCGCCGTTGGCATCAATGTAGGCGTGAGCTGGCTGCGCAGCGCTGAAGGTCTGGTATTTCGCGCTAGGAATATTGTGCCGCGCCATGAACGCCTTGGCGAAATCCTTGGAAGATTCCAGTTGGGCGGCTGCCTGGGTAGGCCCGAAAATTTTCAGACCGGCCGCACGGAATGCGTCCACCACCCCGGCGGCCAGCGGCGCTTCCGGACCGACCACGGTGAAGGCGACGTCTTCGCGCCGGGCAAACTCCACCAGGCTGGGTATGGCGCTCACCGGCACATTGGTGAGCGCGGGATCGCGCGCCGTACCGGCGTTGCCAGGCGCAACCAGCACCCTGGAAATGCGCGGTGACTGGGCCAGCCGCCAGGCAATGGCGTGTTCGCGTCCGCCGGAACCGATGACTAGAGCTTTCATGTTTAACCTGTTTGAACTTAGTGGCGGAAATGCCGATGTCCGGTGAATACCATGGCGATTCCATGTTCATCGGCGGCGGCAATGACTTCTGCGTCCTTGACGCTGCCACCCGGCTGAATCACTGCCTTGGCACCGGCTGCGGCGAGTACATCGAGTCCGTCACGGAACGGGAAGAAGGCGTCGGATGCAACTGCACAGCCGGTCAGCGACAAACCGGCATGGCCCGCCTTGATGACGGCGATGCGGGTGGAATCCACCCGGCTCATCTGGCCTGCGCCTACGCCCAAGGTCTGTCCGCTGGCGGCAAATACAATGGCGTTGGATTTGACGAATTTGGCCACGCGCCAGGCGAACAGCATGTCCTGGATTTCCTGCGGGCCGGGTTGGCGTTGGGTGACCACTTTCAAGTCGGCTGCAGTGATGTTGAAGGTGTCCGCCGTCTGCACCAGGAGACCGCCGCCGACGCGTTTGAGTTCCAGCGCGTTGTGGCCTGCAGCAAGCGGTACGGCCAGCACGCGCACGTTGGCTTTTTTCGTCAGCAGTTGCAGTGCGGCGGCACTGTAGGCCGGTGCAATCAGCACCTCCATGAACTGGCCGGATACGGCTTCGGCGGTGGCGGCGTCCACTTCGCGGTTGAAGGCGATGATGCCGCCAAAGGCCGAAGTGGGATCGGTGGCCAACGCAAGGCGGTAGGCGTTCAGGGTATCCTCCGCCAGCGCCACGCCGCTGGGATTGGCGTGCTTGATGATGACGCAGGCGGGCGCGTCGAAGGTCTTGACGCATTCCCACGCCGCGTCGGCATCGCCGATGTTGTTGTAGGACAGTTCCTTGCCCTGCAGCTGGGTGTAGTGCGCCAGCGTGCCCGCAGCGGGATGGAGGTCGCGATAGAACGCGGCGGCCTGGTGCGGATTTTCGCCGTAGCGCATCGACTGCACGCGCTCGAAGTTGAGGTTGAGGCGGCTGGGAAAAGCCGCGCGTTCACCGTTCAGCTCGCGCGCAGTCAGGTAATTGGAAATCGCGCCGTCGTACTCCGCGGTATGCGAAAACGCCTTGCGCGCCAGGTTGTAGCAGGTTCCAGTGGAGAGTGATCCGTGGTTGGCCTGGATCTCGGCGAGCACGCTGGCGTAATCGGCCGGATCCGTCACCACGGCGACGTGCTGGTAGTTCTTGGCGGCAGATCGCACCATGGTCGGGCCGCCGATGTCGATATTCTCGATCGCTTCAGGCAGGGTGCAGTCCGGCCTGGCGACGGTCTGGCTGAACGGGTAGAGATTCACCACCACCAGGTCGATGTAACCGATGCCTGCTTCACGTACCGCTTCGGCGTGTTCGGCCAGGTCGCGGCGCGCCAGGATACCGCCATGGATTTTCGGATGCAAGGTTTTCACCCGGCCATCAAGCATCTCGGGGAAGCCGGTGTAATCCGCCACCTCGGTCACCTCGATGCCATGCTCGGCAAGCATTTTGGCGGTGCCGCCGGTGGAGAGAATTTCGATATTGAATTCGCGCAAGCCTTTGGCGAGTTCCAGTACGCCGGTCTTGTCGGAAACGCTGATCAGCGCACGTTGGATGAAAGCCATGTTGTTTGCCCTGTTGATTTAAAAGCTATGCCACGGAGTTCACGGAGATAACGGCATGTTGCTCCTCTGCGTCCCCTGTGAACTCCATGGCTAAAACGGGTTTACTTGATTCCGTATTGCGCCATTTTCTTGCGCAGGGTGTTGCGGTTGATGCCCAGGTATTCGGCTGCGCGGGTCTGGTTGCCCTCGGCGAAGTGCAGGACTTGTTCCAGTAGCGGCTGCTCTACACAGGACATCACCATATCGTATATGCCGGCAGGAATTTCCCCGTCCAGATCGTGGAAATAGTCTTCCATGGCGCGTGCGACACACGCTGCAATGTCGTTTTCTTTTTTCACCTTGCTGAATCTCCCTGTACTCACCGGCTCTCAGGCGGCAAGCGATATTTCGTTGTGGTTATTATTGTCGGTTTCGACATAATCGAGTCGCTGCCCGCGCTCGCGGCAGCGCTCGAAAAATTCGTTTACTGCCATTTCCTGCTCGGCAGCATTTTGCAACTGGTTCATGGCATGGCGGAAGGTGGCGGAATCCTGCAAGCCCTTGGTGTACCAGGAGATGTGCTTGCGCGCAATGCGCACCCCGGCATGTTCGCCGTAAAAGCCGTAGAGATCGTGCAAATGATCGAGTAGCACGTGGTGGATTTCATCCACTTCAGGCGCGGGCAGGTGCGTGCCGGTTTGCAGGAAGTATTCGATCTCGCGAAAAATCCACGGACGCCCCTGGGCGGCGCGGCCAATCATCACCGCATCCGCGCCCGTGTAATCCAGTACGAATTTCGCCTTTTCCGGCGTCGTGATATCCCCGTTGGCGATGATGGGGATGTGCGCCGCCGCCTTGACCGCAGCGATGGTGTCGTACTCGGCGTTGCCGGTGTAGCCGCAGGCGCGGGTGCGGCCGTGCATCGCCAGCGCCTGGATGCCGCTGTCCTGCGCAATATCCAGAATGGTGAGCGCATTTTTGTGCTGCCTGTCCCAGCCGGTGCGAATTTTTAGCGTGACCGGCACACCGGGCACGGCATTGACCACCGCTTCCAGAATGCGCGCCACCAGCGGCTCATCCTGCAGCAGCGCCGAGCCTGCCATTACGTTACAGATTTTCTTGGCTGGACAACCCATATTGATGTCGATGATCTGCGCGCCGCGATCCACATTATGACGCGCCGCTTCCGCCATCATCACCGGGTCGGCACCGGCAATCTGTACCGAAATCGGGTCCACTTCGCCATCGTGGTTGGCGCGGCGCGCGGTCTTGGCCGAGCCGTATAGCAGCGAGTTGGAAGTCACCATCTCCGACACCGCCATGCCTGCCCCCATCTGCTTGCACAGTTGACGGAAAGGCCGATCGGTCACCCCCGCCATGGGAGCGACGATCAGGTTGTTCTTGAGGATGTGCGAGCCGATGCGCATAGGGCGATAGCGATGGGGAAACGGAGAAAAGGCTGCCTATTTTATACGCAATCTGGAGCCGGGGCAAAATTGCCTGACCAGTGTTTTTGTCTTCAGCGCACGGCAAGCGCTTTCAAGGCTTGCGAATGATTTATTGAAGCTTCTTCAGATAGTCTTTGGAAAAGACCTTGTCGGGGAGATCGCGCAATCTCATGTTTCCGTATTCCAGTACCGATGTGTCGCCAGACTTGAGGGCGTCCTGGATGAGCATGCGTGCCGGCCGTTGCTTGCCTGCCATGTTTTCGAAGTGCTCATAGGAACTGGTCTTCAACAGACGGCCGGAGAGAGAGTAGAACTCGGCCTTGCGTGGCCGATAGTTGGATTTGTTGACCCATAACAAGACGCGATGATAGGTAACGCTCCGGTCCACGGCCAGCAGTTCGAGCACGTAGTCGTCTTCGCCATCCAGTTTTTCGATACGCAGCAATTTGGGGGTGTAATCGCCGCTGAAATTGGCGCGCGCCAGGTCACCGTTGGCCACCTGACCGGTCAGGCGCTGGGCCAGCCCAAGCCGGATGGGCTGGGAGACATCGGGCATGAATACCCAGAGATCGCGGCCCTTCATCAGCATGATCTGTCCCCGCTCTGACGCCGGTTCAAGTATCATGACCAGTGTATTGTCATTGCCCTTGGAGAGGATCCGGTATTTCCGTTTTTCCGTGGTCTCGCCGGGCGCAGAACTGGCAATATCAACGTCGACCTGGAAGCCCTGGGACGGAAAGCGGATCGCGTCGGATTTTTCCAGGATGCTGCGTGCCAGAGGGTCTTCCACAGACAGCGGTTCGGCAACGGCTGTGATGCCCGTCAGGGCCAGGATCAGGAAGCTTGTAAAAAAACCGGCACGGAAAAGGGAGGTCATGGACATGGCATTAATCCTTCAAACGATGCAGCCCTGCGCGGATGTGTTGCAATGAGTCTCGTCCGCGTCGAAGGCGTAACCAAAGAATATTTGCTCGGTGAGCAAAAGGTTATTGCGCTGGAAGATATCACACTCTCCATTGAGGAGGGCGTGTTTCTGGCCATCGCCGGACCCTCCGGCAGCGGCAAAACCACGCTGCTGAACATCATCGGCTGCATTGACAATCCTACCCATGGCAAGGTGTTCATTGATGATGTGGAGGTTACCGGTCGTTCGCCCGACGAGCTGGCTGACTTGCGTGCCCGCACCACCGGCTTTATCTTTCAGACCTTCAATCTGTTCCCGGTGCTGACGGCCGAGGAAAATGTGGAATATCCGCTGCTGCAGCTGCCTGAAGTCAGCCGCAAGGAACGGCGCAAGCGGGTAGAGCGATTTCTGAAAGTGGTGGGGCTGGAGCGCTATGCCAAACACATGCCTAATCAGCTGAGCGGCGGGCAGCGCCAGCGGGTGGCGATTGCCAGGGCGCTGGCGATCAATCCGCGCATTGTGCTGGCCGATGAACCGACGGCGAACCTGGACAGCAAGACGGGAGAGAGCATCCTGAATCTGATGAAGGAAATCAACCGGCGCTACGGCACCACCTTCATTTTTTCCACCCATGATCGCCGCGTCATGGCGATGGCCGATCGCCTCATCCGTATTGAGGATGGCCGCGTCACCATGCTCGGCATAAAGGATGACAAGAAATGGAAATCGGTCAACACGAATTCCACAGTGGCGAATGAGCGAGAGGGGATGGCATGATTTTACGTTTGGCGGGGGTGGTAGGGATCGTTGCGCTGGGTGGGCCAGCGATGGCGGGTGCAACGGGAACAGACGCTTTGGGTATGTCTGGCAAGTCGCAACCATTGCTGTTGGCAGCCGGGGACACGGACCTGCCACTGTCCAGAGACAGTCTGTTCGATGCTCCCGCTACGGCAGATAAAGACGGTAAACCGATTTCCAGGAAGACGGCCGAGGATGTGCCTGAATCGAAGGATGATCTGTTCGGCATGGATGCCAAGACAGCACCGGGCGGCACCCCAGCAACCAAAATCGGAAACGACGCGCCGGACAGCAAAGCATCGCTTTTCGATGAAGGGCTGTCGGCCTCGTCGGATCAGGATAAAACCGCGTCGCGGTGGCACGGATTCTTCCAGACCGAGCTGGCGTATACCTATCCGGATCCTGCGCATTGGTCAAAGGTAATGGGGCGTTTCGAGCTTGGCACTGAGGGCAGGCTCGGCCAGGGCATGCATTGGAAAGCCAGCGGCCGCCTGGATTACAACGCAGTTTACGACCTCACCAACTTCTATCAGGATTCGGTGCGTGATGATCAGCGGCTGGGATTCCAGCTGCGCGAAACCTATCTGGACTTTACCGGAGGCGGGCTGGATTGGCGGGTAGGCCGGCAACAGATTGTCTGGGGCGAGATGGTGGGCGTGTTCGTTGCCGACGTCGTCTCTGCCAAGGACTTGCGTGAATTCATCCTGCCCGACTTCCAGGTGCTGCGCATTCCGCAATGGGCCGCCCGCGCCGAGTATTTCAAGCATGACTTTCATGCCGAGCTGATCTGGATTCCCGTCCCCAGTTACGACAGGATCGGCAAGCCGAAGGATTTCAGCCAGCCAGGCGCCGGCTCGGACTTCTATCCCTACCCGCCCACCCCTGCCGGCTATCCGGTTGTGTTCAGGGACGAAGTGTTGCCCGGCAATCGTCTGAGCAACACGAATTACGGCCTGCGGCTTTCCCAGCTGACCAACGGCTGGGATGTGTCCGGTTTTCTCTACAGCAGCATGGATAGTCAGGCGACGTTCTATCGTCAACTGGTGGCCGCGCCCACACCGTATTTCGTCTACACCCCCAGCCATAATCGCATCTGGCAAACGGGCGCAACCCTGGCCAAGGATTTGGGTTCTTTCGTTCTCAAGGCGGAAACCGTCTATACCAATGGACGCAGTTACAACTCTCTCAGCCCCGTCGATATCAATGGTGTGGTGAAGCAGAATACGCTTGACTGGATTGTTGGTCTGGATTTCAATCCTACCGCGCATACCCGGATCAATACGCAGTTCTACCAACGCATTTATTTCAACCATGATCCGAATATCATCCCCGACCGGATCGAGAACGCCGCTTCCCTGCTGGTGAACCATAAGTTTCCGCGCAACTGGGAAGCGGAAGCCCTGCTGGTTCACAGCCTCAATCGTAGTGACTGGATGTTGCGACCCAAAGTGACCTGGGGGTTTGAGCGCAACTGGCATCTGGCTTTCGGGCTGGATATGTTCGGTGGCCCGCCTACCGGCCTGTTCGGCCAGTATGACAAGCAGGACCGGTTCTACACTGAATTACACCGCGATTTCTAGGGAAACTCGGGGCTGACGCGAAGACCTCAGACGTTCTGCCGCAGCGCATCCACCACCGGTATTCGACGGACCCGTGCCGCCGGCAGGAAGGCGGCCACGATGGTGGCAATCAACCCCACCGCGAAGGCCCCGGCAACTACCGAAGGCACCACGCGGATGTGAGCGACATAGCTCAGGTCGGCGTTGGGCGGCGGCGGCATGGGAATGCCGATGGCCGAGATGATCAGCGCCAGCACGCTGCCCAGCACCACGCCCAGAGTGGCGCCAGCCAGACCGATCATGACGTTTTCCGCGATGATCAGTGCAAATACCCTGCTGCTGCGATTGCCCAGCGCCATCATGGTGCCGAATTCACCCACCCGCTCGTATACGCTCATGTTGACGCTATTGATCACGCTCAACAGCACCATCAACAGGATGATGATGCGCAGCACGCCGAACTGCACGTCGTACATCTTCACGGTCTTGGCATAGAAGTCGTTCAGTTCCAGCCAGGTTTTTACTTCCAGCCCGGCGCCGGCATATTTCCTGGACAGGGCAGCTGCGATCGGCGCCGTGTCCCGGGTGTGCTTCAGTGACACCACCAGCGTGTTGACTCCGTGCGTGGCAAGCAGATACTGGGCCGCAGTCAGGGGGATGCGCACAGCTCGCGCGTCATAATCCCTGGAGAAGGTCTGGAAGATGCCCACCACCTGGAAGTCGAGGCTGTTCAAGGCGCCATCGGCGGTGTTCATCACCAGGGTTGCCCAGTCTCCGGGTTTGAGTTTCAGCGCGTGGGCCAGGCCGTAACCCACCATCATGCCGTGTTCATCCTTGTCCCCGAGCTTGCGCCCCGCGGTGATCACCATGCCGCTGCCGAGCCTGGCTTCCCGCGATGCTTCCACCCCCTCTCCAACAATGGGCAGATCGGAGTGACCATTGTTGAGCAAACCGGCAAAGTAGATTCTGCCCATGACATCATCCACCCCGGCCATCGCGGCTATTTCCTTGCGTATCGGTTCGGGTGCGGCGATCAGGTATTTCTCCGGACTGCGGGCACCGTGCTCGAAATAGCCGGCGCGTGACAGTTGCACGTGGCCGGATTGGGAATGGATAAGGGCTTCACCCAGCTGGGTGAAGATGTCATGGACGAAGCCGCCGCTCAGGATGAGGCCGACCACGCCAGCGATAATGGCCAGCAGGGTCATGCCGGTGCGGGTTTTGTGACGCAGAACATTGCGCAGGGCGAGCTTCCACATGCCTCGGGTTCCTCAGCGGTTGTGGCGCAGCGCGTCGACAATGACCAGCCGCGATGCGCGCCAGGCCGGATAGATGCTGGCGATGAGGGTGGTCGTTAAGGCCAGCAACAAGGCCTCCCAGATGATGGTGGGCGTGATCATGATTGCAGCGATGAACCCGCGCGACATGCCTGGCGCCGGCGGCATGGGAATGCCGATGGCCGAGATGATGCGCGCCGCCAGATAACCGAGCAGCACACCGCAGGCGCCGCCAATCACGCCCAGCAACGAGCCTTCCATCAGAAACAGGCCGAGGATGCGCCGGCGCCTGACCCCCAGGGCCATCGCCGTGCCAATCTCGACCGTGCGCTCCATGACACTCATGGTCATGGTATTGCTGATGCTGAGTATGATGATCAGGGCGATGATGGATTTGACTATACCCATCTGGCGGGAAAACAGCGCGACGGTCTTGTTGTAGAAGTCCGCAAGCTTCGTCCATGGCACGATTTCGTAACCCTTGAGCGCCGGGTCGGCTTTGAGCCGTTTCATGACCTTGTCGGTCATTTCGGTGCGCTGCAGCGACACAACCCAGAGATGGGAGCCCTGGGTACGCAGCAGCGTACGCGCCATCCCGATCGGCACGCGCAGCATGGTATCGTCGTATTCCTTCATGGAAGTTGACGCCAAACCGCGCACCCGTCCCTCTACGGCATTGATTCCCCCGGATGGCGTGTTCGCCAGCAGCACCACCGTATCGCCTGTTTTAACTCCCAGATTGGCGGCCAGCCCGGTTCCCATAAGGATGCCCTTTGGGTCATTTGCATTGAGCCCTTGCCCGTCGAGGATGGCCAGATTGCGAGCCGACGGATCCTTGATTGGGTCAATGCCCTCGCCGATGAAGGATATGGTGTTTTCGCCATGACTGATCAGACCGTTGAAGGAAAGACGTGGTGCCACCGATTTCACACCGGGAATATGTTGGATAACATTCAATGCGGGCGAGTTTTCCGGAAGCAGGAAGGCCCACGGGTTTGCCTGGCCTTCTTCGTGATACCCGGGCCTGCTTACCTGTATGTGGCCGAGCTGGTTAACGGTGGTCAGTTCGCGGTTTGCCCAGAAGATCCATTCGATATAACCCGCAGAAAGCATCATGGCGATAACGCCAAAGCCGATGGCAGCGACGGCGATGAAGCTGCGTCTGCGCTGGCGCAGGATGTTGCGCAGCGCAAGCCGGAAATCGACAGCCAGGGTATTGACGATCGCCAAGTTATTGAATGGGGGGCCGCAAGAAATTTTGCCAGCCAAGCATACTAGACATCAACAGCATCATCAAACTCCACCCTTGCAGCACTCCGGGCAATTGCTGAAAAGTGCTTTGATGGATTATACGGTCTGCGCGGTAACAGCGGCGGTCGTGCAGATCGTGGATCGGATACGGCTGCCATCATGGCAAGCATGAGCAGCCGTTGGCGTACGGTCAATGCGCCGCTTCCCAGTTCAGTCCCACTCCCAACCCGACTTTAAGCGGCACCGCCAGTTGGGTCACGTCGCACATCAGTCCGGGTAATGCGTCACGCACCCGTTCCAGCTCGGCGTCGGGTACTTCCAGCACCAGTTCGTCGTGCACCTGCATGATCAGGCGGCTGTGCAGGTGCTCGCGCTCCAGCCAGCCCTGCACGGCGATCATGGCAAGCTTGATCAGGTCGGCGGCGGTGCCTTGCATGGGGGCGTTGATGGCGGCGCGCTCGGCACCGTCGCGGCGCTGCTTGTTGGGGCTGCGGATTTCCGGCAGCCACAGGCGGCGGCCGAATACGGTTTCCACATAGCCCTGTTCGCGTGCCTGTTCGCGCGTGCGTTGCATGTAGGCGGCGACGCCGGGATAGCGGGCAAAGTAGCGGTCGATATAGGACTGCGCGGCGGCACGGTCGATGCCCAGCTGGCTGGCCAGGCCGAAGGCGGACATGCCGTAGATCAGGCCGAAGTTGATGGTCTTGGCGACGCGGCGCTGTTCCGGGCCGATCTCCTGCTGGGGCATGCCGAAGATTTCGGCGGCGGTGGCGCTGTGGATGTCGGCGTCCTCGGCGAAGGCCTTGAGCAGGCTGGCATCATTGGAGAGGTGTGCCATGATGCGCAGTTCGATCTGCGAGTAGTCGGCGGAAACGATGTGGCTGCCCGGCGGGGCGATGAAGGCTTCGCGGATGCGTCGGCCTTCGGCGGTTTTGACCGGGATGTTCTGCAGGTTGGGGTCGGAGCTGGACAGCCGTCCGGTCACCGCCACCGCCTGCGAATAGCTGGTATGCACGCGTCCGGTGGCGGGGTTGACCATGCGCGGCAGCTTGTCGGTATAGGTGGACTTGAGCTTGGCCAGGCCGCGGTATTCCAGCAACAGCTTGGGCAGCGGGTAATCCAGGGCGAGCTGGGTGAGCACGTCCTCGTCGGTGGAAGGCACGCCGCCGGGAGTTTTCTTGATTACCGGCAGGCCCAGCTGGGTGAACAGGATTTCCTGGATCTGCTTGGGCGAGTTGAGGTTGAACGGCTGACCGGCAGCCGTGTGCGCCTGCTGCTCCAGCGCCAGCATTTTTTGCCCGAGTTCGCGACTTTGCGTGTCCAGTAATTTAACATCGAGCAGTACGCCACTGCGCTCGATTTGCCAGAGAATCGGCAACAACGGTATTTCCAGCCGGTGGTATACATAATCCAGCCTGGCGTCGGCGGCGATACGCGGGTACATGGCCTGGTGGAGCTGGAGTGTCACGTCGGCATCCTCGGCAGCGTATTCGGTGGCACGCGCCACGTCCACTTGTTCAAAGCCGATTTGCCCGGCGCCCTTGCCGGCGACCTGGGCGTAGGTGATGGTTGTTATCCCCAGGTGGCGCAGCGCGAGGCTGTCCATGTTGCGCGACTGGTGCGATTCCACTACGTAGGATTGCAGCAGGGTGTCGTGTGCCACCCCGGCCATCTGGATGCCGTGGTTGGCGAGTACGTGCATGTCGTATTTGAGGTTCTGGCCGAGTTTGGCGCAGGCGGCATCTTCCAGCCAGGGTTTGAGTTGCGCCAGCACATTGGCCCGGTCGAGCTGTTGCGGTGCATCGGGGCCGACGTGTGCCAGCGGCAGGTAGGCAGCGTGGTGCGGCTCGATGGCGAAAGACATGCCGACAATGCGTGCCTGTAGCGGGTCGAGACTGGTGGTTTCGGTATCCACGCATACCAGCGGGGCAGCCATCAGCCTGGTCAGCCAGGCATCGAGTTGCGCCTGGGTGAGCAGGGTGTCGTAATGATGCTGTGCAGGAATCGCGGGCGCTGCGTCGCTGGCGAACATGTCCGCCATGACGGGAGCGGCTGCAGGAGAGGGCGCTCCATTGTCCAGATCGCGCAGCCAGCTCTTGAATTCGTAGCGGGTGTAGAGCTCGCACAGCGTGGCTTTGTCCGGCGTCCCCATTAACAGATCGTGCACACCCATGGGCAAGGCGACATCGGTACGGATGGTAATCAGCTTGCGGGCGGTGGGCAGCCAGTCGAGCGCGCGCCGCAGGTTGTCGCCCACGGCGCCTTTCACCGCGTCGGCGTGGGCGATGAGATTGTCCAGCGTGCCGTATTCGGTGAGCCATTTCACGGCGGTTTTGGGGCCGACTTTTTCCACCCCGGGCACGTTGTCCACCGCGTCGCCCACCAGCGTCAGGTAGTCCACAATGCGCGCCGGCGGAATACCGAATTTGGCCAGCACTGCGGCCGCATCCAGGGTTTCGCTGGTCATGGTATTGACCAGAGTGACGTGGTCGTTCACCAGTTGCGCCATGTCCTTGTCACCGGTGGAGACGATGCTGTGCATGCCCTCGGCTTCGGCCATTTTGACCAGCGTGCCGATCACGTCGTCGGCTTCCACGCCGTCCATCATCAACAGCGGCCAGCCCATGGCGCGGATGGCGTTGTGCAGCGGTTCGATCTGGCGCGCCAAGTCATCTGGCATGGATGGTCGGTGGGCTTTATACTCGGGATACCAGTCGTCGCGGAAGGTTTTGCCTTTGGCGTCAAATACACAGGCGCTATAATCGGCGGCGATATCCTTTTTCAGCCGGCGCAGCATGTTGAGTACGCCGTAAATGGCGCTGGTGGGTTCACCGGCGCCGTTGCGCATATCCGGCAGCGCGTGAAACGCCCGATACAGATAAGACGATCCGTCCACCAACAGCAGTTTTTTAGTCACCACGATATCCCAAAATGCTTAAACAAAAATTGCCTCTGCCTGCTGATCCTGAGCTTGCCGCCCATGCGGGCTATAACGCGCGCGAATCCTGGCGCATGTTCGAGATTATGTCAGAGTTTGTATCGGCCACCGAACGCCTGGGCGAGATACGCCCGGCGGTGAGCATGTTCGGCAGCGCGCGTACCCCCGTCGACCACCCCTACTACATGCTTACCGAGCGCATCGCGCGCCAACTCTCGGATGCGGGTTTTTCAGTCATCTCGGGCGGTGGCCCCGGCATTATGGAAGCCGCCAACAAGGGCGCCTATTTCGGCAAATCGCCCAGCGTGGGACTGAACATCCAGCTACCGCACGAGCAGCACGACAACCCGTACCAGGACATCTCGCAGAGTTTTACGCATTTTTTTGCGCGCAAGGTAATGTTCGTCAAATTCGCCTCGGCTTACGTTGTTATGCCGGGCGGCTTTGGTACCATGGATGAGCTGATGGAAGCGCTTACCCTGGTGCAGACTGGCAAGACTCGCAAAATCCCCATTATTCTGGTACATGAGCCGTTCTGGCGCGGATTGCTGGACTGGTTCAAGGCCACACTGGTGAATGAAGGCATGATTAACGCGGAGGATATGGATTTGATCAAGGTGATCGATCAGCCCGAAGATGTGGTGTGCGCGATTTTCGACCACTACGAAAAACGTGGATTCGAGCCTTCGGCCAGGGAACGCGAAATTCAGCTTTATTTGTAGGGCGCTGTTGCGTGCTCTGCTAAAATTAGAACAATTACACAAATTAAGGACGCCATCATGCGCCGCCTCATTGCTGCCTTGCTCATAGGACTGCCCCTTGCTGTTGCCGCTGCGGATCGCCCCAAAGACCTGCAGCCTTTGCCGGATGCTCCGCCACCACCGCCGCCCGGCCTGACCGGGGATGATGCCAATGCGCCGCAGATCACCATCAAGAAACGTGGCCAGGAGAAGATCGAGGAATACCGGATCCACGGCAAGCTCTACATGATCAAGGTCACGCCTGCCGTGGGCAAGCCCTATTATCTGATCGACCAGTTGGGCGACGGCACGTTTGCGCGCAAGGACGGGCTGGATTCAAACGTGCATCCGCCCATGTGGGTGGTGCACGAGTGGTAATTTCAACGTTCTGATTCCGGCCGTCCGTGTGCGGCCACTGTCCTCCTTGTAACCATGTCCGTATTCACCACCGTCACCCCCGACGAAGCCAGCGCCTGGCTCGGCCAGTATGCCATCGGCACGCTGGTCGAGCTCGACGGCATTTCTTCGGGGATTGAAAACACCAATTATTTTCTCACCACCACGCATGGCCGTTATGTATTGACGCTGTTCGAAAAGTTGACCCATGAAGAGCTGCCGTACTTTCTCAATCTCATGGATCACCTGGCACGGCATGGCGTGCCGTGCCCGCAGCCGGTTGCGAATATCGCCGACAGTCTGCTGGCCAGCCTGAATGGCAAGCCGGCCAGTATCGTCTCGTGTCTGTCGGGTAAGTCATTGGAAACGCCGGATATCGCGCATTGCGCCCAAGTGGGTGAAACCCTCGCGGATATCCATTTGGCGGGCAAGACCTTCCCCATTCGCCGTATCAATCCGCGTGGCGCTGCATGGTGGCGGGCTACCGCCCAGCAGGTTGAGCCCTTTCTGGACGCCGAGGTGGCGCGGCTGTTGAACGACGAGGTGCGCTTTCAGGCGCTGCACCGCCTGCAGGACTTGCCGCGCGGTGTCGTCCATGCTGACCTGTTCCGCGATAACGTGCTGTTTGACGGCGAACGCCTGGGCGGGGTGATCGACTTCTATTTTGCCTGTCACGATGTATGGCTCTACGATGTGGCGATTGCCGTCAATGACTGGTGCGTGAGTGCTGACGGTGCGCTGGATGAGGCACGTATGCTGGCTTTGCTCGGCGCGTATCATGCGACACGGCCATTTGCACCAATCGAGCGCGGTGCCTGGCCGGTGATGTTGCGGGCGGCTGCGCTGCGCTTCTGGGTGTCGCGATTGCATGACTTGCACTTTCCGCGTCCGGGCGAACTCACCCACGCCAAGGATCCAGGGCATTTTGAACGCATTTTGCGTCAGCGCGTAACCGCACAGTCGCAGCTGCAGCGCGTTTGGGTTTGATTTCCGGCGTAAATCCAAAGTTATTCATGAACGAGCCCAACAGGTAAACACCATGCAAACCATTCCGGAATTTCGTCGCGTACCTGCCAGCCACGGCTGGCTGTGGGTCAAACAGGCGTTTGGCTTGTTCAAGCAAAGTCCGCTGATCTGGATTGCATTGTCCGTCAGTATTTTTTTGCTGGCAGGTTTGCTGGGGATTATCCCGCGCATCGGTAGCGTGGTATTTCAGCTCATCTCCCCCGCCTTCACCGCAGGGCTGATGCTCGGATGCAAGGCGATGGAATCGGGTGAAGAACTGGAAATAGGACACCTGTTCGCCGGCTTCAAGTCGCATGGTGCGCAACTGGTGACCATAGGCGGCATTTACCTGGTGGGACTGATCCTGATCGCCGGCGTGATGATGGCGCTGGGGGGCGGGGCGTTGGTCACGCTGATGCTGCAGGGACACCCGGATGCGGCTAATGTTGTCACGCCGGAAATGCTCGGCAGCGGCGCCACACTTGCTGTATTGGTGGCGCTGGTCTTGCTGGTGCCCTTGTTGATGGCGTACTGGTTTGCGCCCGCACTGGTGGTGTTTCGCAACATGGGTGCGGTGGATGCGATGAAGCTCAGCATGCGCGCGGCATGGACGAATGCAATCCCTTTCCTGGTTTACGGGATGATCGTGTTCGCCCTGTTCGTGGTCGCGGCCATACCGCTGATGCTCGGTTTCCTGGTCATGCTTCCTGTGGCGTTTATCACCTATTACACCGCTTACAAGGATGTGTTCGACGTGGCTTGAACAGTGCATCAATCCATTAAAAAAGGCACCCCGCAATCTATGGGGTGCCTTTTTTGTGGATCAGCTATCTGCACTATGCCGCGCTGTGTTTTCCCAAGCTAAAGGACGTCGCGCGGCGGCACTCAGAGCGTGCCGTAGGAGTGCAAGCCCGACAGGAACATGTTCACGCCGAGGAAGGCGAACAGGGTCACGAACAGACCGACGACGGCCCACCAGGCCAGCATCGGACCACGCAAGCCTTTGACCAGACGGATATGCAGCCAGGCGGCGTAGTTGAGCCAGACAATGAGCGCCCAGGTTTCCTTGGGATCCCATGACCAGTAGCCGCCCCAGGCTTCCGCTGCCCACAGGGAACCGAGAATGGTGGCAATGGTGAAGAAGCCAAAACCAACGGCGATGGATTTGTACATGAGATCATCAAGCACTTCCAGTTTCGGCAAACGCGAGGCGAGAATGCCCCTGGACGCGAGCAGGTAGGCGATACCCACCATGGCGGCGAGGGAAAACGAGCCATAGCCGATGAAATTGGCCGGGACATGGATTTTCATCCAGTAGGATTGCAGCGCAGGCACCAGCGGCTGGATTTCCTGTGCCTGGCGGTCAAACGCGTACCACAGTAAAAACCCTACTGCCGCGCTGATCACGGGCAACACGAAAGCACCCAGTTGGCGGTTGTTATAGATGCGTTCGTAGTGCAGGTACAGTAGCGAGGTAATGATGGAAAACAGGATGAAAACTTCGTACAGGTTGGAAATGGGAATGTGGCCCACATCCGGGCTGATCAGATACGACTCATACCAGCGCACCATCATGCCGACCAACCCCATCAGGATGGCGGCCCAGGTAAGTCCGCTGCCGACCTTGGCGGCGAATTCGGAGCGTGATGCCAGACTGATCCAGTAGCTCAACGTAGCCATGACGAACAGTGCGCTCATCCACATGATGGCGGACTGGCTGGCAAACAGGTACTTCAGGAAAAACGCCTGATTGGCACGGGCGAGCACGCCGTGATAGTCCGATATGGCAAACAGGCTCAGCAGCGCCACTGCAATCATCAGCGGGCGGATGGGTTTCCAGTTCCAGCCAAGCACGGAAAATACCCCCACGGCAGCCAGCAAAATGCTTTTGTCGTAGACATTCATGTAGCTGCTATACAGATTCAACGCGTATCCGGCACCGCCGATCAGAAAAGCGGCGAATAACCAGTCGAACCATGACAGGCGCTTGAAAAACGATTCCTGCGGAGCGGTTTGGGTTAATTCCATGGCTTTAGTCCTTCACGATTTCAGAAATGCGCTGTTTATGGCGCTCAAATTCTTTTTCAAAATCCAGAGTCTTGCGATTGCTGGACATGGCAAACAGGACATGCCCGGGTTTGACGAGTAGCCACAGCCTTCGTTCCCTGATGAAGAACATGGAAAATATGCCCAGCACCAGCAGGGCGGAGCCACCGAAAACAATATTCTCGCCGGGTGAGCGTGTCAACTGCAAGCCGCTGGCGTTGACCTGGTCATATTCGGCAAGCTGCAGATAGACGGGCGCGCCATAGAAAAAGATATCACTGATGCTGTTGAGCGAATCGCGGATAAACCACCCGGTTTCCTCGTCGGCCTTGGGTGCCGGCGCCCCGGCCTGTTGCTGCGCCATGATGTAGGCTTCAAACGTGGATAGCTCGAGAATTTTCAGATAGGTCTGCGCAGCGCGGTCGCGCTCGGCGGCCGGAATGTGTTTTTCGATAAAATCGGACAGCGCCTGATAACCGCCCTTGGCAAACAGATCCAGCACTTTGTTCGTGCTGTCAGCCAGTTTGGTGCGCACGTCGGCGGGCACTTTGTCGCCCTGTAATGCGCTGGCGGCGAAACGGCGTGCGATTTCAGCGTGCTGGGCAGGATCGAGCATGATGCCGCGCAGGCGCATGAAGCCTTCCAGGCGTCGGTCAGAATCCAGTGGAAAGCGTATGTAGTGGAGTGGCTCGCCGGGTGTGTTACGCACGCCGGAGAGCATGTACCAGCGCTTGTCGATGAGCAAGGGCAGCATATAGTTGCTGTATTCGCGTGCCTGGCCTTGGGCATCGCGCACCTTATACTGGAAACTGGGGCCGACATTGTGCAGGTTGCTTTTGTCGGCGACCGCATTGCCGCCAATCAGGCTGCGCGCATCTTGATTCTGCTGCTTGGATGCAGGCATCTCACCGGTGTTTTCGATATTGAATGGGCGGAAATCGGTGAATTCCAATGTGTATTGCTGATTATCTGCAGTGATTTTGGTGTTGCTATTCACCGTGCCATTTACATCGAACGGCTTGCCGCTGGGGTCGAGCAGGTTCCAGCCATTCATTTTCAGCTTGGTTCCGCCATCGCCGAAGCTGGCCTGGAAGATCGCAATGCCGTCATAGATGAGTGGGTGATTGACGGTAATGGTGTGTTGCAGCAGCTGCTTGCCAGTGGCTTTGTCGAGAATGGCAATGTCGCTGGCAAAGCTTTTCGGTTGTCCGGTGCTGTAGTGTTCAATGTGGAATTTTTTCAACGCGATCGTGAATGGCAGATCCTGCACCATGTAGCCATCGGCGATATTCAGAAACACCACGTCGGCACTGGAGCCTTCGGGGATGGTGACGTTGCCCCGGAACGACAGGCTGTCAGGCGCCAGGCGACTGGCGGCCGGCACCTGGCTCTCGGGGATGTCGCGCGTTTCAATGCGTTTCAGGCCAAATGTCTGTTCAATCTTGAGCGGGATATTGCTGTCCAGCAGGGCGCCGAGACAGATGATCACGATAGCGGAATGGGTAAAAATATAACCGAGCCGGTTGACGCTGCCGACTTTGGCTGCCAGCAGCGTGCCTGCGCCGTTATCCAGTGCGCGCTGTTTGTAACGATAGCCTTGTTCGGTCAGGTATTGGGTTAGCGCCTCCAGCGGTGGGACAGGTGCGGAAAATTCCGCATGATGCTGAAAGTGCCGCAACGAGTTTTCGCTGGCCTGTTCGCGGTAGCTGCGCATCTCGCGCAGCATGCTGGGAAGATTGCGGTAAATGCAGGTACTGGTTGATGCGACCAGGAAAGCCAGAATGGTCACAAACCATGTTGTACGGTAAACGTCATATAGCCCCAGCCATTCGAATACGGTAAACCAGTACTGACCGAACTGGATGATGTAATTCTGATAGGGCTCGTTCTGCTTGAGCACCGTACCAATGATTGAGGCAATGGCCAGCACGGTGAGCAGGCTGATGGCGAAGCGCATCGAACTCATCAGCTCGTACACTGACTTTGAGAATGTGGCGGATGATTTACTCATGGCGTGCCTGGAAAAATAGGGGGTGACTCGCGCCACCCCCTATTGATTGCTTATATGCCGGCAGGTTCCGGCAGGCAGTTTAATTAATGCAGGCCGGAAATGTACTCGGCAACAGCTTTCATTTCCTCGTCGGTCATTTTGGAGGCGATGGTACGCATCATTTTGCCGCCGTCGTTGGCGCGTTCGCCAGTGCGGAAGTTGTTCAGCTGAGCCAGGATGTATTCGCTGTGCTGACTGGCCAGGCGCGGGAATTGAACTGGAATGCCGGCGCCGGTGGGGCCGTGACATGCAGCACAAGCGGGCACGCCGCTACCAGCATTGCCGCCCTTGAAGATTTTTTCGCCTTCCAGCGCCAGCGCTTTGTTTTTTGCGCTGCCGGGTTTTGGCGTCTGTGCGGCAAAGTAGGCGCCCAGGTTTTGCATGTCGTCCGGGGTCAGGTTGTTAGAGCTGACTATCCCTTGCATGATCGCGTTCTTGCGGTCGCCAGACTTAAAGTTCATCAATTGCTTGGTGATATACTCAGCATGTTGACCAGCCAGATTCGGGTTGGTCGGTGCCATGCTGTTGCCGTCTGCACCGTGGCAGGCTGCGCAAACCGAGGTCACTAACTGTTGAGCTTTGGCTGGATCACCTTTCGACGTGACTTCAGCTTGAGCTGGAGAGAAGGCAGTGAACGCGGCAAGCGCCGCAAGCGCCATGGTGTATTTCATTTTAGTGAGTTCCTCTTACCGTAACATTCTAAAAAGCTAATATTTTAGCTGCGTTTTGGTTTCGACGCCAGTTCCCCCAGGATTTCTTTACATGAACCTATTTCAGCAAGCAGAGTTTTACACCACTGTTAACCATTTGCGCGACCTGCCCGCAGAAAGCGTCATCGAGGTGGCTTTTGCCGGGCGTTCCAATGCCGGCAAGTCAAGCGCAATCAACACCCTGGCCAACCGGACCCGGCTGGCGTTTGTCAGCAAGACGCCGGGGCGCACCCAGCACATCAATTATTTTAGTCTGGGGAACAGCCGCTTTCTGGTGGACTTGCCCGGCTACGGCTATGCCAAAGTGCCGGGCGCCATCAAAGATCATTGGCGTGAGCTGCTGGCGCAGTATCTGGCGCAGCGTGAGCAACTTGCCGGTCTGATTCTGATTATGGATTCGCGTCATCCGATGACCGACCTGGACCGTCAGATGCTGGAATGGTTTCTGCCAACGGGCAAGCCGGTACACTGCCTGCTGACCAAAAGCGACAAGCTGAATCGCAGTGATTCCATTGCCACTTTGCGCTTTGTGCAAAAGGAACTGGCGGCCTTGTCGCCGCTCTATACTGCGCAGTTGTTTTCCAGTCCCAAGCGCTTGGGGATGGATGAAGCGGGTGAAGTGTTTGCGCGCTGGCTCGGCATCAACGCAAATGACGGGCATAAAAAAGCCCCGGTTAAAGGGGAGTAAAACCGGGGCCGAAAATGCCTCAACTGGTGTCGAGGCGCCCGCTCAGGGAGGAGAAGCGGGAGACGGCAGCGAGCCGTCTACTTACTAAGATAGACTGTTATTAAAGAAGTTCAATTTTTTTAAATTCTTTATCAACTACTTGATTAATATGATTATTAGCATAAATGGCAACTACCCACAGACCCGGATGCGGCGCATGCGCCGGGACGATTTTTCACGTCGACTGATGCGCGAGAACCAGCTGTCCGTGGATGACCTGATCTACCCGGTTTTCGTGCTGGATGGCGCGAGCCGGACCGAGGCAATCAATTCGATGCCGGGGGTAAGCCGGGTTTCTCTGGATCTGCTGCTGGAGGTGGCTGCGCAGTGTGTCGCCCTGGGTATCCCGGCGCTGGCGTTGTTCCCGGTAATCGAACCGGGATTGAAAACGCCGGGTGCGGAAGAGGCATATAACCCCGATGGCCTGGTGCCGCGCACCGTGCGCGCACTCAAGCAGAAATTTCCCGGATTGGGGGTCATTACCGACATCGCGCTCGATCCCTACACCAGCCATGGCCAGGACGGTCTGATCGACGCACAGGGCTATGTGATGAACGATGCGACGATCGCTGTGCTGGTGCGACAAGCCCTGGCGCACGCCGAAGCCGGAGCCGACGTGGTGGCGCCATCGGACATGATGGATGGCCGGGTGGGCGCCCTCCGTCATGCGCTGGATGCTGCGGGCTACATCCATACGCGTATTCTGGCGTATGCCGCCAAGTATGCTTCCAGCTTTTATGGGCCATTCCGTGATGCGGTGGGCTCCACTGCCAATCTGGGCGCGGGCAGCAAGGAAACCTACCAGATGGATCCCGCCAACAGCGACGAGGCGCTGCGCGAAGTCGCGCTGGACATCGCCGAAGGCGCGGACATGGTCATGGTCAAGCCCGGTATGCCGTATCTGGACATTGTGCGGCGGGTAAAGGATTCCTTCGGCGTGCCGACCTATGCTTATCAGGTGAGCGGCGAATACGCCATGCTCAAGGCCGCCGCCGCCAATGGCTGGCTGGACGAAAAAAAATGCGTGATGGAATCCCTGCTATGCTTCAAGCGTGCTGGGGCGGATGGAATCCTTACTTACTTTGCCATGAATGCAGCAGCGTGGTTAAGGCAGGCTCCTTCTGAATAGAAGAACCCCTGGCGTCAGGCGCGGGTTGGGTTAATGGTATTGCGCTGCTAACTTTTTGTTCCATTGTCGGTTTTTGCTAAACAATCTACATTTTTGTCCGTTAAATTCAATAAACAGCTATAACTTGTATTTCGTCAATCAGCAGCTAGTACCATGAGTGGTGAAATAATGACTATTCAACGCAGAAAACCGGCAGATGAGTGGTCCAGGACCATCGTGGAGTTTCAGTCTCCCCACAAGCTGAGGGAGTTGTGCATCCCGCAAAGCGGTGACCAGGTCAGCGTCAAAAATATCACGCTCGGCCAGCAGAAATTCAAGATTCGGCTGGCAGCCAACGAGGACCGGGTGCAGTCAGCCAGTCTGCTGATACAAAAAATGTATTCCTGGCGTGGTTATCAGACCAGCGCGATGGGCCATGACCCGAATCGCATCACGCTGCTTGCGTTCGATGCTGACAAGATCGTAGGGACGCTCACCCTGGGTCTGGATTCCCCGGTTGGCTTGCTGGTGGATGAGCTGTACAAGCCGGAAGTGGATAGTCTGCGCGCCCAAGGACGGCGCGTATGCGAGATCATCAAGCTTGCGCTGGATGAAGGCCTCGGTTCCAAGCCCGTTCTCGCTGCGCTGTTTCATATCTCTTTCATCTATGGCCACAATATCCACCAGGGCACTGATTTTGTGATCGAGGTGAATCCCCGGCATGTGGGCTTTTATCGGCGCATGCTGGGCTTTGAGCTGTTAGGCGAGGAGCGCATGTGCAGTCGCGTCAATGCACCGGCTGTGCTGTTGCGCCTGGATTTGTCCTACGCCAGGCAGCAGATCGAAGAGCTGGGGGGGTTGACGCACAAGCCGCCAGGCGAAAAATCCTTGTATCCGTATGGATTTTCACAGCAGGATGAAGAGGGCATCACCCAGCGCCTGCTGCACGGAACCGATAGCTGACACCCGGACGGGCGCACTTTATACTCCCCCTGTTACCCAACGGGTTCTGGCTATGTCCGGTTTCTCCTATCAAGCTGCATTTTCACGCAATATCGGCTGGGTTACTCATGATGAGCAGGAGCGCCTGCGTCACAAGCGGGTGGCCATCGCCGGTATGGGGGGCGTCGGCGGTTTTCATCTGTTGACGCTCGCCCGCCTCGGTGTCGAAAAATTTAACATAGCCGATCTGGACACCTTCGAGCTTGCCAACTTCAATCGTCAGGCCGGCGCCGGCATGAGCAACCTGGAACGCCCCAAAGTCGAAGTTCTGGCCGAAATGGCGCGGGACATCAACCCTGAATCCGACCTGGCCATTTATCCGCAAGGCGTGAACGAGGACAATCTCCAGGCTTTCTTCACGGACGTGGATCTCTATATCGACGGTCTCGACTTCTTCGCTTTCGATGCGCGCGAGCGGGTTTTCGCCCATTGCGCCCAACACGGCATCCCGGCGGTCACCGTCGCCCCCCTCGGCATGAGTGCTGCGCTGCTTAACTTCCTGCCCGGCGGCATGAGTTTCGAAGACTACTTCCAGCTGGACGGTCGATCCGAACTGGAAAAAGCCGTGCGTTTTCTGGTCGGCCTTGCACCCGCCCTGTTGCATCGCCATTACCTGGCGGACAAAACCCGCGTCAATCTCAAGGAACGTCGTGGTCCCTCCACCATCATGGCCTGCCAGCTCTGTGCCGGCGTCGCCGCCAGCGAAGCTCTCAAGATATTGCTCGACCGCGGCAAGGTCTGGGCGGCTCCCCACGGCATCCAGTTCGATGGCTACCGCAACAAGCTGGCGCATACCTGGCGGCCGGGCGGCAACCGCCATCCTTTTAACCGGCTGGCCATCGCCATCGCCCGTCATCAACTGGGAATCTAGGATGAATGCCATTGCGCAACACCTCGAACGCATCCTGGATCTGGCGCGCTGGGCACCCAGCGGCGACAACACACAGCCGTGGCGTTTCGAGATTCTCGGCGACGAACACATTCTGGTGCACGGTCTCGATACCCGCGACCATGTGGTTTATGACCTGGATGGTCACGCCAGCCAGCTGGCCATCGGTGCGCTGCTGGAAACCATGGTCATCGCCGCCAGCGCCACGGGGCGCTCAGCCACTATCCAGCGCCGGCCCGACACGCCGGAAACCCACTTGTTGTTCGATGTGCGCTTCCGGCCAGAAGCGGGCATGACGCCCGATCCCTTGCTGCCCTGCATTGAAACGCGCGTGGTCCAGCGCCGCCCCATGTCCACCCGGCCCCTGAGCGGCGAGCAAAAACAGGCCCTCGCCGGTTCCTTGCCTGAGGGCTATTCCGTGGTCTGGTACGAAGGCTTGGCCCAGCGTTGGCGCCTGGCCAGGTTCATGTTCGACAACGCCAAGGTGCGCCTCACCATCCCCGAAGCCTACGTAGTGCACAAGTCCATCATCGAATGGGGGGCCCAATTCAGCACCGACAAGGTTCCGGGCCAGGCGGTTGGCGTTGACCCGCTGACCGCGCGCTTCATGCGCTGGGTCATGGTCAGTTGGGGGCGTGTCGGATTTTTTAACACTTATCTTTTAGGGCACCTGCCGCCCCGACTTCAGCTGGACCTGCTTCCCGGCCTGCGCTGTGGCGCCCACTTCGCTCTGATTGCCCCCGCGCCGCTCGTCTCCGTGGACGACTACATCGCCGCCGGCCGCGCCATGCAGCGCTTCTGGCTGACTGCCACGCGCCTGGGCTGGCTGATCCAGCCGGAGATGACGCCGGTGATCTTTACCCGCTATCACCGCCAGGGATTGGCCTTTACCCGGACGCAAGCCGCACTGGCGCAGGTGGGGCGCTTGAATGAACGCTTAGGTGGCTTGCTCGGAGCCGGGAAGGTCGAGCGGGTGTTCTTCATGGGACGAACCGGGGCGGGGCCTAGACCTTGGGCGAGATCGACGCGCAAAAAAATTGATGCCCTGGTGTTGCAAGATGGCTGAATCTTTTACTAGCCATCGTTTATCTGTCGAGGATTTTTACAACATTTTTTTTATTCCATTTGGAAAACGGGAAATCTTGGCAGAGGTATTCGTAACTATTTGTATTGTATGTATATAGTAAATCTTATTTTTGGCTGGCATGGGTCGTGCTTTATGCAGACTACGTTTGATGCGATAGAGAAAAAGCTCTGAAAATCGTATCCGACAAAAATTTTCCACTTCGCTTACGGAGATTTATCATGAAAGCAATCAAAAGCACTCTCACAGCTCTGGCATTAGTATCCGGCCTGGCTGTTGCAGGTTCGGCAAATGCAACGCTGACCAACTGGTATCTGGATACCGATGGTGCCGGTGGCAATGCGCCAACCTTGGTCAAGGATTACGCGGATCTAACTGGCATTTCATATGTTCATAACACTTTCAATACCTTAACTACATTCTCCTTCAATGAAGCTGGCAGCTTTAATGTATTGAGCGTTGATGGTGGACCACCTAATGGAACGATTCTCAGTCCTTACTTGACTGCTGCATTTCTGGGTACGGGTACCGGAACCACGGGTGGGCAATTGAACTTTGCTACCGGCTCGCTTAATGTTTTTTCGGGCGCGACCCAAATCGCAGTGTTTGACCTGCAAACAGGTAGCGCTAACCTGCTTGCAAACAGCACGCTGCCGAATGGTACGGTATCGATTGTTTTCAAAGCTACCAGCATGTTGCCCGGGTATTTCTTTAACAGTAGCATGACCGATTTGTCCACTTTGTTAGCCGATCCCTTCGTCCTTGGTTTCGCGACTACCAACGTGATCAATCAAGCCGGCACTGTAGTTCCAACTTCATTGACGTCCGCCTATAACAGCGCATTTAACCCCGATGTAGTGGACCCAGTCACCGCAAACGGTAGCACGGACCTCTATCTTTCAAACAATGGTCAATACCGTTTGTCTGTTCCAGAGCCTGGCTCACTGGCTTTGATCGGTCTGGGACTGGTTGGTCTGGCTGCTTCGGTTCGCCGTCGCAAAGCGTAACAGCTGAAGCCCGACGTGTAGCGTTTAAACGCTACTACATTCGCAGCATCAGGATTAAGCCCCATGGAAACATGGGGCTTTTCTTATTTGTTTGTGCTGTCCTGCTAGAAACGAGCTCTTAACGACCCAACCCGGAAGCACTCAGAAGCATTGAACAGGCGGCTATCGTCATCGGCCAGGCAATCGACACTTGCAGCCATGAGCGACCGCGCCACGCCTTAAAATACAAAACGCCCGATGCGATACATCAGGCGCTGGTTTCTCAAATGCTACAACAACCGAGCAAATCAGCGGCTATCAAAGCCTGAATTTGCCAACCTGTTCCAGGACGAGGCATGGTGCTACGCACCGGATATATCTACAGGGTATTCAATAATTTCCTGGCTGCCGCAGCCTCCTGAAATTTCGGATGATCTGCCAGCAGTTTGCTCAATTCCTGGCGGGCCTGGGCTTTATCTCCGCTGTTCGCCAAAGCAGTTGCGTAATGATAGCGCACGTTGGGTTCGTCGGGCATTTTGGCCACAGCCTTGCGTAATAGATCCAGGCCGCGCGCAGTCTGGCCTTGCGTCACGAGTATCCAGCCCAGAGTGTCCTGTATCGCGGGGCTGTCTGGCGAGAGTTTGAAGGCATGCTCTGCGGTTGGCAGTGCACGGGTATCTTTTTCAAGCAGGAACAAGCTGGCAAGGTTATTGAGGATTGATGCGTTGTCAGGCGCCTGTTTCTGGATTTCCAGGTATTCGGTAATGGCGTCCTTATTTCGGCCCGCGCTTATGTAGTATTCGGCAGCGTAGGCGCGTACAGCGTTGTCGCCTGGATGTTGTTTGAGCCAGTCGCGAAGACCCTGCTCCGCTACTTTGATGGCTCCGGAGTCGAATTGCGCATTCAAAAGCTTGATAAACACCGTGGATCCTGCGCCTTTTTCCAGTGCTTGCGTATAAACCTTGATGGCTTGGGGAAGCTGCTTCTGCGCAACCAGAATGTCGGCTTCACGTTCATAACCCAAGGGCATTTCGGGATGCTTTGCTTCGATTTGCCGGGCAATCTGCAAGGCGGGCTCAAGTTTTTTCTCAGCCAGGTTCAAACCCAGCAAGGTGTCCAGTATTTGCATGTTGCCCGAATCGAGCTGCAGCCCTGTCTGCAATGCAGTGCGAGCTTCATTTGGGTTCTTGTTTGCGAGTTGGGCAAGTGCCAGGTGCCAGTAAGCCGCTGCGGAAGGCTTCCCTTTGCCCGCCAGCTTTGTGTAAGTGATGATTGCGCCAGCCTTGTCGTTAGTGGCCATTTGTGTGGCACCCAACAAGTTCAGCGCGTCCGGATTATCCGGGTTGGCATTTACAGCGTCATTTGCCAATGCCAGCGCTTTCTGGGGCTCGTTTTTGGTAAGGTAATAACGCGTGAGGGCTGTGCGTGGAGGGATGGCTTCAGGGTGTGATTTGACCGCTTTTTCCAGCCAGCCGACATAGTCCTTTTCCTGTTTGCTGATGGAGGCCAGTTCGGCCAGGGCCATCATGGCCTGCAAGTTATTCTTGTCCGCATTGAGGATGCTCTCAAAGCGTTTGCGTGCAGCCGCTGGATTCTTCGCCTGCAGATCAAGCTGCGCCAGATTGGCTGCCGCGGGAAAGAAATCCGGTTTGATTGCCAGCGCCTGCTCGAAACTCTTGCGCGCATTGGCCAGATCATTCTTGCCCAGGTAGGCGCCCCCGCGGAAATTGTAGGTGATCGGGTTGTTAGGCTGTTTCTTGTCCAGATCGTCGATGGCCTGCAGGGCGCGGTCGAATTGCTTGTCACGAAGCAATGTCATGACAAGTAGCGTATTTGCCTTGTAAGCGTCTGATCCGACGTTCAGCGCTGAAGCAGATTGAAGGTCTGCAAGTGCGCGTTCGGTTTCGCCGCTGGCAAGCAAGCTGACGCCCAGGCCGGTACGGATTGCAGCGTTTTTTGGATCAATCGCAGCGGCTCTCTCCAGCATTTGATTGGCTTTGGTATATTCCTTGGCGTGAAAATATATATTGGCCGCAAGTGTCAGTAATTCAGTGTCATTGGACTGTTCCGGCATCAGTGGTTGTAATGTTGCCAGTGCCCGCTGGTCCAGACCGAGTTTAACCTGGGTGGCAGCCAGTAGTTTGCGTGCATACGGGTTGCCAGGTACTTTTTCAAGTACTTTGTTAAGCTGACTTGCGGCCTGTTCATACGAGCCCATTGAATAATTTACAGCGCCAGACAACAGAAGGCTGGGGAGGTAATCCGGTGCAATTTGAAGGGCTTCCTGCAGCGAGTCCCGGGCTGCAGAAAAGTCACCTTGTTTGAATGACAATAATGCATGAGAGTAATTGGCAAGCAGCGAATGGGGAGCCAGCGAGCTGATTTTTTTAATGTCTGTTTTGGCTGGTTCCAGCTGACCGAGGGCGATGTTGAGGGTGGCGTGCTTGCTGAGTGCTTCCAGGCTATTCGGATCGGCTTTTACTGCATTTGTGTACGCAGCAAGAGCCGCCTGTGGGTTGTTATTCTGTTGTTCCAGGTCGCCCATATATACCCATGACTTGGCCCTCTTGTCATTGATCTTGAGTGCGGTATCGAGCAATGCTTTGGCTTTGCTCATGTCCTTACCCGCTACGGCGCATTGCGCTAGACCCCAATAGGTGGGTGGGTTATTGGTATCGGTATCGAGCGATTGCTGAAACAGATTGCACGCCTCCTGCAATTTTCCTGTCTTAAGTAAAGCTTCGCCGCGCATTTGATAAATGCGCGCCAGGTTTGGCTTGGAGGTCGTGTCGTCGGGTTGAATTTCGGCCAGTACGCGATCGTATTTCCCCATCAGCAACAAGGCTTCGCCGAGAAGGGGTTTGATGGTTTCCTGACTTACACCCAGTTTTTGAGCTTTCTGCAGTTCGCTTTCAGCTTCTGCACCCATGCCGTCTTTCAGATAGATTTGCCCGAGTAGCAACCTGGCTTGCGGGCTGTTGGGATTTTTCTGGAGGGCGCTTTTCAGTTCAATCACGCCTGCTTTGAGGTCGCCTTTGTCCTCAAAATCCTTGGCGCGCTGGATGAGTTGCTGCTCGGTCAGGTTGGCGTTGTGGTCGCAGCCTTGAAGGGTGGATGTAGCCAGTAATGCGAGGATCAAAGCGGACTGGATTGGTTTAAGTAGCATGTTTATTCCCTGAAAAAGGTACTCGAATCTCGGTGGCTAATGTCCAGCGGATTGCAGTTGCTTGAGTAAGGTATGTGCTTCAGCTTCCTGGGAAAACGCATTGCCGCTGGCGAGCAGGCGCTCAAGCTCGCCGCGGGCGCGCACAGCATCCCCTGATTTTGCCAGCGCCTGCACGTAGTGGTACTGGATTTCGGCGTTGTCGGGCGCCTTGGATAGCGCCTGCTGCAGCAGTTGCAGTCCGCGCGCGGTCTTGCCCTGCGCGACCAGGATGCCGGCCAGCGTGTCCAGCACTGCGGGGTTGTCGGGTGCCAGTTTGTAGGCTTGCTCTGCATAGCTCAGTGCGCGGGGATCGCCGGCGCGTTGCAGGCTCCATGCGTAGTTGTTGAGGAGCATCATGTTGTTGGGGGACTTTTGCAGCAACACGGCGTAGTTTTCGTTGGCCAGCGGGTAGTTGCCACGTTCCATGGCGCTCTGTGCAAGGTAGAGGCGACTTGCGGCATCATCGGGGTGCGCCTTGAGCCAGGCCAGCAGTCCGGCATCCGCCTCAGCCGCTTTGCCGGACAGCACTTTGGCGTTGTGGAGTTTAACCGCCAGCGGACCGCTGTTTTGCAGGCGCCAGGCTGTTTCGTATTTTTGTAGCGCCAGGGCGGGCTGTTTTTGCATCAGCAGCGTATCGCCTTCCAATATCCAGCCGACGGGGAGTCGTGGCAGCTGTTGTTGGACCTTGTGCGCCATCCGGATTGCCTGGTCGTAGCGCCCACCCTGGGCATCGAGGGCAATCAGTGCGGCCTGGGCGTCAAGGAAATCGGGTTTGAGCTGGAGTGCTCGATTAAGCGACGCCCGTGCTTGGTCGGTTTGTTTGAGAGCAAGCTGTGCATTGGCCAGACGGATCTGAACAGCGGGCGATTGCGGCGCCATTTCGGCCAGTTTCTGAAAGCTGGCGAGCGCGTTGTCTTTGTCACCCGCCGCCAGCTGGACGCTGCCCAGCATGTCTAGCGCGGCGGGATTGTCTGGGTTGGCGGTGCGGGCTTCTCTGGCCTGCACCAGGGCTTTGGAGAGGTCGTTTTTACGCAGGTAGTAATCGGCCAGCAGAAGACGCGGCTGCACCGCATCAGGGGTGCTTTTCGCAGCCCGTTCCAGCCAGCTCAGGTAATCCTTTTCCTGGCCTGCACGGGCGGACAGCTGGGCCAGCGCCAGCATCGACTGGGTGTTGTTGGCGTCGTGCTGGAGCAGTTTTTCAAAGCGCTTGCGTGCGGCGGCGGGATCGCTGGCCTGCAGGTCGAGTTGGGCAAGATTGGCCGCAGCCGGAAAAAAATCCGGTTTGATTGCCAGTGCCTGCTCGAAACTCTTGCGTGCATCGGCCAGGTCTTTTTTGCCCAGATACGCGCCGCCACGCAAATTGTAGGTGATCGGGTTGTTGGGCTGTTTTTTATCGAGTGCAGCGATGGCTTGCAAGGCTCGGTCGTATTGCTTGTCACGCATCAGTGTCAGGATCAGCACCGTGTCTGATTTGTGTGGCCCAGCTCCCGTATCCAGCGTTGCGGCGGATTCGAGGTCGGCCAGCGCACGCTCGGTGTCGCCGCTGGCAAGACGACTTACGCCTAAACCAGTGCGGATGGAGGCGCTCTTGGGATCGATCGTGGCGGCTTTTTCCAGAAGCTGGTTGGCTTTGGTGTAATTCTTGGTATGCAAGTAAAGGTCACCGGCCAACGCTAGCAATTGGGGGTCGTTTGACTCCTCGGGTTTGAGTGGCTGCAAGGTTGCCAGAGCCTGCGTGTTCTGGCCCAGTTTGGCCTGGGTGGCGGCAAGCAGCTTGCGCGCGTATGCGTTAGCCGGGGCTTTGTCCAGCACCTTGCCGAGCTGGCTTGCGGCTTGTTCGTATGAGCTCTGCGCGTAGTTTACCGCGCCAGACAACAGCAGGGCGGGTGGGTATTCTGGCGCGGATTTTAGCAGCTCTTGCAGGTTGTCACGCGCCGCGCCGAGCTTGCCGCCACGGAAGTCCACCAGCGCCTGCATATAGCGCACGGAAAGATTGTTAGGGTTGAGTTTGCGCGCTGCTTCGATTTCCTGCTGGGCTTCCGTGGGTTTGTTGTTTGCCAGATAAATTGAGGCAATGCTGAGGTGGGCGGCGGCGTTGGTTGGATCGCTTTTGAGCGCCTCGCGGTAGGCAGCGAGTGCGGCTTCGGGCTGATTTTTCAGGCGCAGCAGATCCGCTTTCATCAGCCAGGCGTCGCGGTCCGTAGGCGCCAGCTTCAAGGCATTTTCGATTTCGCTGAGTGCGCTGTCCAAGCCGCCTTTGGCAGCGGCGAGGCGTGCCAGCCCCAAATGCGCCGATGCGGAATTGGGTGCCGCCTTGAGGGCTTCATTGAACAGTTTGTCTGCTTTGTCAGGCTCATTCAAACCCAATTCCGCGTTGCCGCGGGCGACGAGGATCTGCGCCTGGAGCTGCCTGGAAGCATCCGGAGGCAGGGTGATTTCGTCAATCACCCGTTGGAAAGCACCTTGCCCCTGCAGTGCTTCGGCCAGCGCAACCACCACCTTGTCTGGGGCGTACCCGGCGTCGCGCGCGCGGCGCAGCTCTTTTTCCGCCGAGGCGTAATTGCCGCTACGGTTGTAGGCAATACCAAGCAGATAGCGTGCCTCGGCGTTTTTATCATCTTTTTGCAGGGCGTTCTTGAGTTGAATTATGGCGGCTTTGTCGTCGCCCTTTGCCTGCAGTTGCCTGGCTTCGGACAGATATTTCTGGGCGGAATCGCTGCAGCCTGCTGTTGCGAGCAGGCTCGCCAGCAGGACAATATGGAGGCGAGGTATGGAAGGCACGCTAAGTTTTCCTTATTTTTATAATGCTTGTGGTTACCAGCGTTACGAGATGGGCCGCCCGAATTGGCTGGGTTAAGTGGACAAAACAGCAAACCGCCGCGCCCCGATAATACAGGGCGTGGTAAATAACAACAGCAAGTCTCTCCATAGCATATCCGTGCTATTCCCTTCAAAATCCCGGTTATGCTACCACGCCTTAATAATCAGCGTTATCGATCATCTGGACGAACGTCTGCTGAATAATTTCATCCAAATCTCAGCAGGTTAGCATCTTAAATGTCAATGGCTATCCGAAAATGGTGGTCCACTATAATTCGGGGGTGCGGTTGGGGTAGCATTGCCGGATGCACGCGTCAACGGCGCTTATATTTTTGAGGTTAAATACGCCAGGAGCCTGAAGTATCGAGGCAACCTGCGCAGGATATTGGGGTTAGGTATTGTGGCCATGACACTGGATAAACTGATTATTGAATTCGACAAGGGTCTGCGTACCCTGCTGGCGCCGGCGCAGAGTTCGCGCCCATTGCCTGGCGGCGATTTGAGTGAGCCGGAGCTGACGGTGGCGGACAAAAAACACGCGGCAGGTCTGATGCGGGTCAACCACGTCGGGGAAGTGTGCGCACAGGCACTGTATCAGGGGCAGGCGCTGACCGCGCGCGACCCGGCTGCCAGGACGGCGCTGGAAGACGCCGCGCGTGAGGAAACCGAGCATCTGGCCTGGTGCGAATCGCGCATTCACGCGCTGGGTGGGCGCAAGAGTCTGTTGAACCCGGTCTGGTATGCCAGTTCGCTCGCGCTGGGCATGGTGGCGGGGGTATTGGGCGACAAGTGGAGTCTCGGTTTTCTGGCTGAAACCGAGCACCAGGTCGAAGCGCATCTGGGCGGTCATCTGGATGCGCTGCCGGAGGCGGATAGCAAGAGCCGCGCGGTGGTTGCGCAAATGCAGAAAGACGAAGCGCGTCATGCCGAGACGGCAATAGCGCATGGTGCTCGTGAACTGCCAGCGCTGGTTAAGGACGCAATGCAACTGGCCTCGAAAGCAATGACGAAAACCGCTTACTGGGTATAATCCATGCCTTTGTGCGTCTGGGGGATAAGTAATGACGAATTTTGCAGAAAACCTGGAAAAGCTGGAAAGCGTGGATGCCTTCGGGTTGATGAAGCTGTTCGGTGAAGACGGCGAAGTGGCGGCGGTGATTGAAAACAAGCCTGGCAGCAGCGGTTCGTTCCGCGTGTATTATCACGTCGCGCTCAAATGGGGCGGCGTCGGACCCAAAGCCGCGCAGGAAGCGCTGGCGCTAT
This sequence comes from Sulfuriferula sp., assembly GCA_035530335.1. Taxonomy (GTDB): domain Bacteria; phylum Pseudomonadota; class Gammaproteobacteria; order Burkholderiales; family Sulfuriferulaceae; genus Sulfuriferula. The sequence goes on from DATKUZ010000038.1 coordinate 80,804, forward strand.
TCGCCGAGCACGCCGAGGACGCGCGCGCCCATCCCGGCAAGCATCCCAATATCGACCGCCTGCTGCAATCGATCGAACACAATACCTATTACTCGGTGCGCTGTTACCCGGCGTAACCGCTATCATGCCGGCCCTCGTTCGGCCACGTTTCCCGTATTTCGAAGTCGTGGGTGATCGTGGCGGTTTTGCCGAGCATGATCGAGGCCGAGCAATATTTCTCCGCGGATAGACTGATTGCACGTTCGACCAGTTCCGGCTTGAGGTTTTTGCCGGTGACGATGAAGTGGAAGTGTATTTTTATGAATACCTTGGGGTCGGTGTCAGCCCGCTCAGCCTGAATTTCTGCCACGCAATCGCTGATCTCGGCACGCGATTTTTTCAGGATGTGCACCACGTCATAGGCGGTGCAGCCACCGGTGCCAATGAGCACCAATTCCATCGGGCGCGGCCCCAGGTTGCGGCCGCCACCCTCTGGGGCGCCATCCATTAATACCGCGTGCCCGCTGTCGGTTTCTCCCAGAAATGCAACGTTTTCTACCCATTTGATGCGTGCTTGCATGTTTGGCTCCTGTTCTGGCGAGGGGTAATTTTAGCCTTTTAACCGATACCAGATAAGCCCGATGGCTTCGTGCGTCGCGTAATAACTGGCCTGCAGGCCGCGTGGCTGTGGGATAAAATCCATAATGTGAGCTGTTTTTGCAAGAGTAAAACCGGTTCCTGCAGGGATAACACGAAAACCCGCTTTTTCAAACGAGTAAACTGAGCGCGGCAAATGCCAGGCATGAGTCACCAGAAATATGCGACGTATTCCGCTTGGCGCGAGCAGGGCGTGGCTGTTGCGGGCATTTTCCCACGTGGTGTTGGAACGCGCTTCCGCCCAGCGTACCGGTACGCGGAAGTCCTGTTCCAGCGCAGCTTGCATAAGCGTGGACTGGGGCTTGCCGCCAGCCGGTTTGCCGCCTGTGACCAGGATGGGCAAGCCGGTTATTCGTGCCAGCCGTGCGCCGTAGCGTAGCCGCTCCAGCGCCATAGAATCGACGGTGTCGCCGCCATATTCAGGTGCGTCGAAGTAGGTGCCCGCGCCAAGAATGACGATGGCATCGGCCTGCGGCAGATGTGCCGGATCCAGGGCGGGATAGATTTCCAGTTGCGCCAGCAGGCGATCTGCCACTACGGGCATGGACAAGGTCGTCAGTAATGCCAGTGCTGCGATTAGCAGCACGCGTGCCAGCGCCGGCCGGCGGCGCAGCAGTAGCAGTCCGGCTAAACCAAGCAAAATAAGGTTCAGCGGCGGTAGCAGCACGGCGCTAATCAGGTTGGTAGCTAGCCAGTTCATGGAGTTTGGCGTAAATGTGGAAACAGGATTCTAACAGTGGTTTGACAGCCGCTGTAGATGGCCGTAAAATGCGCGGCTTTCCTCATCCAGATTCTCAGGGGTTTCGAATGAAAACCTTTTCCGCTAAAGCGCATGAAGTCGTGCGCGACTGGTTCGTGGTTGACGCCACGGACAAAGTGCTCGGCCATGTGGCAGCCGAAGTTGCGTATCGTCTACGCGGCAAACACAAGCCCATATTTACTCCGCACGTGGATACCGGCGATTTTATCGTGGTAGTGAACGTGGACAAGCTGAAAGTAACCGGCAATAAAGCGGAAGACAAGAAGTACTACCGTCATACCGGCTACCCTGGCGGTATTCGCGAGACCACTTTTGCCAAGATGCAGGCGCGTTTTCCTGGCCGTGCGCTGGAAAAAGCAGTCAAAGGCATGTTGCCTAAAGGCCCGTTGGGCTACGCCATGATCAAGAAGCTCAAGTGCTATGCCGGTGGGGAGCATCCCCACGCTGCGCAGCAACCCAAAGCGCTGGAAATCAGAGGATAAGCGATGATCGGAAACTATTATTACGGCACTGGCCGCCGCAAGAGTTCTGTGGCGCGGGTGTTTATCAAGCCCGGCAAGGGCAATATCGTCGTCAACGACAAGCCTGTCGACGAGTATTTTTCGCGTGAAACTGGCCGCATGGTAGTGCGCCAACCGCTCGAGCTGACCAATAACGCCGCAACGTTCGATATCATGGTGAATGTGCATGGTGGTGGTGAATCCGGTCAGGCGGGTGCAGTTCGCCACGGCATTACGCGTGCTCTGATCGAGTTTGATGCGGAGCTCAAACCTGCCCTCAAGAAAGCGGGTCTGGTGACGCGCGATGCGCGTGAAGTCGAACGTAAGAAAGTTGGTTTGCGCAAAGCTCGTAGGGCCAAGCAGTTCTCCAAGCGTTAAGCATTCGGAGCACAAAAAAAGCCGCCCCTTATCGGGCGGCTTTTTTCATTGTGCGTTCGCGGTATCATTAGGGTGTTTTCAGCAAGAAGGGAAGACCGATGGTCAAGGTGGGTATCGTTGGTGGCACCGGCTACACGGGTGTGGAGTTATTGCGTTTGCTGGCGCGGCATCCGCAGGCGGAGATTGTGGCGATTACGTCGCGTAAAGAAGCCGGAATGCTGGTCGCGGATATGTTCCCCAATTTGCGCGGCCATATTGATTTGAAGTTTTGCGACCCGCAAGATGCCGGACTGGGCAAGTGCGACGTGGTGTTTTTCGCTACACCTAACGGCATTGCCATGCAGCAGGCGCGTGAATTGCTGACGGCCGGGGTGCGTGTGATTGACTTGGCAGCGGATTTCCGCATTCAGGATCTCGAGGTATGGAAAAAATGGTACGGCATGGAGCACGCCTGCCCTGAGCTGGTGATGCAGGCAGTGTACGGTCTGCCCGAGGTCAATCGCGAGCTGATCAAGACTGCGCAACTGATTGCGAATCCCGGTTGTTATCCGACGGCAGTTCAATTGGGTTTTTTTCCATTGCTGGAAGCAGGTCTGGTGGATGAACGCTACCTGATTGCCGATGCCAAATCGGGGGTCAGTGGCGCAGGCCGCAAAGCTGAAGTAGGCGCGCTATTTGCGGAAGCAGGTGATAATTTCAAGGCCTATGCCGCCTCGGGTCATCGCCACTTACCGGAGATTAGTCAAGGGCTGACGCGTTACGCCGGCAAACCGGCAGGTCTGACTTTTGTGCCGCATCTTACGCCGCTGATTCGCGGCATTCATGCCACGCTGTATGCGCGACTGACCGGCGAGGCCGATTTTCAGGCATTGTTTGAGCAGCGTTATCGGAATGAGCCATTCGTGGACGTGCTGCCATTTGGTGCGCATCCGGAAACCCGCTCGGTACGCGGTGCCAATACTTGCCGTATCGCACTGCACCGCCCACAGGGTGCCGATACGCTGGTGATTTTGTCGGCCATAGATAACCTGGTGAAGGGTGCGTCCGGCCAGGCCGTGCAAAACATGAACATCATGTTTGGGTTGGCTGAAACCATGGGGCTGGAACTAATCGGCCTGTTGCCTTGACCAACGGCTAGTCATTGACGTAAACGTGCGTCCTGTCCATAATGAAGGACGAAATTTTCAAGTTTTAAGGAGTAAGCCATGAATGCGATGACCGAAATGCCCAGCGTGCTTGTTTTTACCGACAACGCAGCTAACAAAGTGAAACAGTTGATTGAAGAAGAAGGCAATCCCGACCTGAAGCTGCGTGTATTCGTCACGGGTGGCGGCTGCTCTGGTTTCCAGTATGGTTTTACCTTTGATGAAGTGATGAATGAAGACGATACGCCGATGGTCAAGAATGGCGTGACGCTGTTGATTGATCCAATGAGTTACCAGTATCTGGCTGGCGCCGAAATTGATTACCAGGAGGGCCTGGAAGGCGCGCAGTTTGTGATCAAGAATCCGAATGCTACCTCCACATGCGGTTGTGGTTCTTCGTTTTCTGCCTGAGTTGGTGTTCTGAAAAAAACAGGCGGTCACATGACCGCCTGTTTTTTTGTCTGCGCTAGGCAGGGTATATTGCGCCCAGTACACAGGGATGGCGCGCACCAGTGACTTCCGTCAAATTTCCTGGTAATCCTAACAGCGTCTGCCGGGCCAGCCAGGCAAAGGCATGTGCTTCGAGCCAGTCGGGGTTGACACCTAACGCATCGGTGGATGCAAGCAGTTTCCCCGTAAGGGCAATGCGTAATGATTGCATGAGCGCAGTATTTCGCGCGCCACCACCGCAAATGTAGACCTCTTGTGCGTTGGGGCAATGCGTTTCAATGGCATGGACTATGCCGTAAGTGGTCAGGCGCAGCAACGTTGCCTGCACGTCCTGCGCAGATTCGTCGCCAGACAAATGACTGGTGAGCCAATCCAGATTGAATTCCTCGCGGCCTGCGCTTTTTGGCGGTGGCGCCGAAAAGAAGATGTGCGCCGCAAGAATTTTAAATAACTCGGGAAGATGCGCTCCACCTGCTCCCCATGCGCCAGCGTGGTCAAATTGCTGGCCGGTATGGCGTTGGCACCAGGCGTCCATAAGCAGATTTCCGGGACCGCAATCAAAACCGATAACTTTGCCGCTGGGCGGCAAATCCGTCAGATTGGAGATGCCACCAATATTAACGATAACGCGATGTATCGTGGGGTGGCGCAAGGCTGCTGCATGGAAAGCGGGGACGAGCGGTGCTCCTTGCCCGCCGGCAGCAATGTCTCGGCTGCGGAAATCCGCCACCACCGCTATGCCCGTGAGTTCTGCTAGAAAACTGGGATTCACCAGTTGTGTCGTGTAGCCTGCATCAGGTCGATGCCTCACAGTCTGGCCATGGCAGCCGATAGCTTGAATGTTGTCCAGTGCAATAGTGCTTTCGGCCAGCAATCTGGATATTGCCAGGCTGTATAGCCCGGATAATTCATTGGCTAGCAAGGCAGCGCGATGGAGTTCGTCGTTACCAGGGAAATGGAGCGCCAGCAGCTTCTCGCGCAGTGGCTCAGGGTAGGGCAGATACGCCGTGTGAATGAGATGCCCGGCTGGCTGGCCGGCATCAAAATGCACCAGCGCGGCGTCAACACCATCCAGGCTGGTGCCGGACATGAGTCCGACGAAATGTGTTGAGCCAATCAACTTGACTGGCGGTTATTCCAGCGCAGCCAGATTGGTGCCGTTCAGCAAGGCGAGCTTGGCGACCAATGGCTGGGTGGCGCTACGGAACATGGGTTGATACTGAGCCGAGATTGGGAAAGCGTAAGGGATTTTTGCGGTGAGCGGATTTACTGCTACACCTGCAATACGGAACTCAAAGTGCAGATGGGGGCCGGTAGCCCAACCAGTGCTGCCAACATAGCCAATCACGTCACCCTGCTGGATCTTTTCACCTTTGTGCAGGCCTCTAGCAAAGGCTGACAGGTGCCCGTATGCAGTGCTGTAATTGCCGCTGTGCTGAAGCAGGATAAAGTTGCCATAGCCTCTTTCCTGACCGACAAATGCCACCACTGCGTCAGCAACAGCTTTGATTTTGGTGCCCGTGGGCGCCGCGTAATCGACGCCTTTGTGTTGTCGCCATTGTTTAAGTATCGGATGGTAGCGCATGCTGAAGCCTGATGTGATTCGCGAGAATTCGATCGGGGAGCGCAAAAAGGCTTTTTTCAAGGATTTGCCATCGGGAGTGTAGTACTCGCCTTTGCCATTAGGCTGCTGGAAGTAGACGGCTCGATAGGTCCGGCCATCGTTGGTAAACTCGGCTGCCAGTATGTGCCCTGTCATGACTGGTTCCCCATTGTTGTACAGCACTTCATAAACAACCTTGAACTGGTCACCACGACGTAGATCCTGGTGGAAGTCAATGTCGGTGGAAAAAAGCTCGGCCATTTGTGTGGCAATGCTGTCGGGTACGCCAGCGGCATCGGTGGCGCCAAACAATGAGCTGTGAATTTCGCCAGATTTCATGACGGTTCTGGTTTCAAGTGCAGCCTGCTGTTGCGATACTGAAAAACTTTGCCCCTGTCGGGAGATTTGCAACAACGTACCAGTGGGACTGATATGACGCAGCCATAATAGTTCGCCGGAGTCGCTCGTCTGAGCCTGAATACGCCTACCTGGTTTGATTTGTGCGAGCGCGCGCGTGGCTTCTGGGTTGTGCAGGAAACGTGAGGTTTCCTCGGCGGATACGCCTAGACGATCAAGTACCTTGGCGACGGTATCTCCGGATTCAATGCGCTCGTCACGCCAATAAGCTGTTGTGGGTATGGAATTATCAGTCTGGATTGCAGTTGCTGGGACAGTCAGGTTTTCAATAACTGTACTGACGGGGATCTGGTTTGTGTCGGTTTGTGGGGCAACACCGAATGCAGCAATTATGCCAAAAAGTGGCAGAGCAGAGGCGGTAATAAGCCAACGCAGACGTACTTTACGTGCGTGCAATTTGTCCGTATGCGTTAAACTTACTGCCTTTTGGTTTGCCATTGTTCCAGCCTTTCCATACAAATCAACGCGAGAGCTTAACAGATTAGGGTCAGAGCGGAAAGTGCGGCGATCCCGTTCAAAATTCGCAATATGTACATATAGCGGTCAATAGGCAGATACCTTTAAATTTATACATTTCGATAAAAATACACTCGAGGCAGTAATTAATTGATGATGGATTCGGAAATACAGGAAACCCTGCGCATTATCCGGCGTGGTTGTGATGAGTTGATCGTGGAGCAGGAATTGACAGACAGGCTGCGCACAGGTAAGCGTTTGCGTGTAAAGGCTGGTTTTGACCCAACTGCACCCGATCTGCATCTGGGTCACACGGTGCTGCTCAACAAAATGCGCCAGTTACAGGATTTGGGGCATCATGCATTATTTCTGATAGGGGACTTCACCGGCATGATTGGTGACCCTACGGGTAAAAATGTCACGCGCCCACCGTTGACGCGCGAGCAAGTGCTGGAAAATTCCAAATCATATACCGATCAGGTATTCAAGATACTCAAGCCCGAGCAAACTGAAGTGGTATTCAACTCCACCTGGATTGACAAACTGGGGGCTGCAGGTATGGTCAGGCTTGCGGCGAGCCATACTGTGGCGCGTATGCTGGAACGGGATGATTTTCACAAGCGTTATAAAGGCAACCAGCCTATCGCCATTCATGAATTTCTATATCCGCTGGTGCAGGGCTACGACTCTGTGGCACTCAATGCAGACTTGGAACTGGGTGGGACTGACCAGAAATTCAACCTGCTGATGGGGCGCGAACTACAGAAGCAGCATGGACAGGCGCCGCAATGCGTACTCACCATGCCGCTGCTGGAAGGTCTGGACGGCGTCAACAAGATGTCCAAGTCGCTTGGTAATTACATAGGCATTACAGAAGCGCCATCCGAGATATTTGGCAAACTGATGTCGGTTTCTGACGAATTGATGTGGCGCTATATCGAACTGCTTTCGTTCGAATCACTGGAAACCATAGCGGGCTGGCGGTCCCGGATAAATTCGGGTGCGAATCCTCGTGATACCAAGGTGCACTTTAGCCAGGAAATCGTGGCGCGTTTTCATGGTGCAGCAGCGGCCGACCAGGCGCTATGCGATTTTGAGGCGCGCTTCAAGCAGGGTGCAACGCCTGACACGATGCCAGAGATACTTTTAGAGGCTAGCAATGGCAGCCTGCCCATCACGCAAGTGCTCAAACAGGCCGGACTCACAACCAGCACTTCCGATGCTATGCGTATGATCGAACAGGGTGGGGTGAAGATGGATGGCGACAAGATCAGCGATAAAACGCGGGTGTTGAGCGCGGGCACATGTGTAGTGGTGCAGGTTGGAAAGCGTAAATTTGCTCGGGTCACTATTGTCTAACGCTATGTATTTAATAGTGCCATCTCGTCATGATGTACTTTTTATTAAAAAATTGTTGACGGGGGGTTGTGCGTCTGTATAATTCGCATCTCGTTGTTGGCAAGACCGAAGCAAAAATCAGAAAATAATCATGAAGTTAGGTGTGGGTTGTAAAGACTTTGTGGTTTGGATTTCTGCGAAAAAATGTTGACAAATGGATTGCGGGACGTATAATTCGCACCTCGTTGTTGACGAGGCAGCAAGCAAGACAGCGACAAGCAACGCCGTTCTTTAACAACAAGACAACCGATAAGTGTGGGTATTTGCGATGGGTGTCTGATTGCGGAAGCTGGGTAACTGGCGGAAGCGAGAAGGCCGAATTAAATTGCAAGTGCTCATACTTAAAGTAACAAACAA
>DATKUZ010000039.1:0-48456 GCA_035530335.1 Sulfuriferula sp.
GGAGCGGGTAATGGAGTTGCCGGGTGTGCAGGCTGGTTGGATCTCTCTGTGGGAAAACGATACTTTCCGGACCGCGGCGGTACGCAACCTGCCACCGGCGTTGCTAGGCGAAGGCGCGATGGAGGGCTTGTGCGAATGCCGACGCCGCTTTCTTGCGGGGGAGCTGGATCACGTCACCAACATCCTGGAGTGCGAACGGCTGAAGCATGCCAAAGGCGACACGCATGGCCTGCGCTACCATGCCAGCGTACCGTTGTGGAGTGGCGACCGGAGCCTGGGTGTCATGAATCTGGTGGGAGCAGATCAGGGCTTGTTCAAAGACGATGAACTGGAGACGCTATACGGAGTCGGGCACCAGGTGGGTATCGCGCTGGAGCGTACCCGGCTGCATGGGCATCTGGAGCAGCTGGTGGAAGAGCGAACCGCGGCGTTAACCACAGAAATCGCCGAGCGCAAACGTATCCAGGAAGAACAGGCAAGACTGGTTGCGATCATTGAGGCTACGCCCGATCTGGTCGGTACTGCGAGCCCAGACGGTCGTGTACTGTATATGAATCAAGCGGGTCTGAGGATGCTGGGATTCGAGAAAGGTGACGACATTTCTACGCAACGAATCAAGGATTGTTATCCCGACTGGGTCGGCAAGCTGGTGCTGGAAGAGGGCATTCCACACGCCATTAACCACGATACCTGGAGCGGGGAAACGGCATTCCGTCGCCGCGACGGGAGTGAAGTCCCTGTTCTGCAAGTGATCATTGCACATAAAAATCCAGATGGGTCGTTGGCGTATCTGTCCACCATCGGGCGCGATATCACCCAGCGCAAGGCACACGAGGCGAGGATTGTTCGCCTCAACCGCATCTACAGCGTGCTCAGCGGCATCAACACCACCATCGTACGTGTCCGCGAACGCCAGCAACTCTTCGACGAAGCCTGCCGCATCGCGGTGGAGCACGGCAAGTTCACCTTCGCGTGGATCGGCATGCTCGATGCGGACACACAGCAGGTCACACCTGTCGCCAAGGCAGGCCATGACGATGGGTATCTGTCCGGGTTCAATTTGAGCGCCGCTGAAGATACGCCGGGAAATTGCACGCTGACGGCACGCGCCCTGACCCAGCGGCAACCGGTAATCTGCAACGACATTGCCACGGATAAGGCCATGCAATCGTTGCGTGCCGAAGCGTTGACGCGCGGCTATCGTTCTGTGGCCGTATTTCCCCTGATGCTGGAAGATCGACCGGTTGGCGTATTCGTGCTCTATGCCCCGGAAGCAGGCGTTTTTGACGAGGAGGAGATGCGGCTGCTGGTCGAAATGGCCGGTGATATTTCATTTGCCCTGGACAATCTCAAAAAAGAAGAGCGCCTCAATTATCTCGCCTATTTCGATGCTGTCACTGGTCTTCCGAACCGCGCGCTGTTCCAGGATCGTGCCGCCCAGAAAATCAATGCCGCGCACGGCGAGCGCAAGATGTTCTCCGTGATCATGCTCGACCTCAATCGGTTCAGCAGCATCAATGAAACCCTGGGCCGGCAGGCCGGCGACGATCTGTTGCGCCAGGTCACCCAGCGGCTACAGGGAATGCTCAGTGAGACGGACATCCTTGCCCATTTTTCAGCCGACTACTTCGGTATTACCACTCGGCACGACGATGAAAACGTAAATATCGTTCATGCCCTGGAGAATATATTGTCCGCGATCCAGAATCAGCCGTTCCTGATCAGTGGACAGGAGCTGCGTGTTTCGGCCAGGGCCGGGATATCGTCTTATCCCGCCGACGGTGAGGATATCGAGACCCTTTTACGCAATGCCGAGGCCGCGCTGAAAAGGGCCAAGCTTTCCGGCGATAAGTATCTGTTCTATGCTCCCGAGTTCAATGCCCTGATTGCCGAGAAACTGTCGCTCGAAAACAAGCTGCGTCGGGCACTTGAGCAGGAGCAACTGGTTCTCCATTACCAGCCAAAAATCGATCTCAAGAGCGGGCAGATTTGCGGGCTTGAAGCGTTGCTGCGCTGGAATGATCCAGAGACCGGCCTGGTACCGCCAGTAAAATTCATTCCCTTACTTGAAGAAACCGGGATGATTTTGGAAGTAGGTCTGTGGGCTCTTGAAAAAGCGGTATCGGATTCCTTGGAATGGCAGACGAAGGGGCTGCTATCCCCGAGGGTCGCCGTCAATGTTTCACCGCTTCAGTTACAACAAAAAGGTTTCGTCAGCATGATAAAGCGCGTGGTGGAAGGTAACGCGGATATGGCTGGCAGACTGGAACTCGAGATAACTGAGAGCCTGATCATGCAGGATATTGTGGTGAACATCCAGAAACTCCAGATGATCCGGGAGATGGGTGTGGAAGTGGCTATCGACGATTTCGGTACAGGTTATTCCTCGCTCAGCTATATTGCCAAATTGCCTGTCAGTACCTTGAAGATCGACCGGGCGTTCATTATGAACATGACCAGCAACTCCGACGATCTGAGCATTGTGTCCACAATCATCTCGCTTGCCCATTCCCTGAATATGCGGGTGGTCGCAGAGGGCGTCGAAACTGAGGAGCAGGCAAGGCTCCTGCGCTTGCTCAAATGCGACGAGATCCAAGGGTTCCTGTTCAGCCCGGGGGTGCCTGCTGAACAAATTGAGCAATTCCTGCGTGAACGGAAATGTATTGTAGGGATAGGTCAAAAAAACAGAAGATAGCCAGGCTGTTGAATTGCATCCCTGATTGACCCGTCTTGTGCATTTCAAAATGACCCGCTAAACATGGCATCGCTCTCTCACTGAAATGCAGTTCCAGGGTTGGCTGGGTAGCACTTGGCGCTATTCGATAATCTCGGTTCGTCGTAGTAGTGGTTTGGAGAACAGAAGTCAGTAGCTGCGGCGCAGGATGAACACCGCCGCATCCTCGCCGTGATCGAGCAGAATACGGCGCACCCGATCCTGCCATAGCGCTCCGAAGTGCTGAGCTTCGTCGACAGTGGCCGTTCCGGCCAAACATCGTTGCATCAGGGCGCTGGTTTCGGGGGCGGCGGCCACCCTGCCAAGATTGGCCGCCGCATCCACCTGCCCGCCACCGTCAAGGCGAGTGAAGCGAATTTCCAGCGGCACCTCGCTGTGGAAAGACAAGAGCCCCCGCCGTTCGAAGCGCCCAGCCAGGCCTTTGAAGCCGCCGTCGGCGGCGGCTCCCGTCAGCATCGACACTACATTGGCGATGACGCCCGTGACACCAGCCGACACATCGGCGGCGAATTCGACGCGCACCGCGCCGCGCTCCGGCATGCTCTCACCATAGAGGGCAAGCAAGGCCTGCCGGGTAAGCCAGTAGGCCGAGGCGACTGTCGGGCAGGAATGACCGGCCAGCTTGACGGCATCGAGATAGCTGTAGTCGATGACGCCGTCCCCAACGGCACCGAGAAAGGCTGCGAGAGGATCCCGCAGCCGGATGCGCGGCACGGCATCGAAGAAATCGGGATACTTCATCGATGTCAATCGGCCTGCTTGACGAAGTCGATGACGATAACCCCGGGCTCCCGCTGCAGGTAGCTGATATCCACGCTCTGTCCGTAACGCTGGCGCAACTGGTCCAATAGCGGGAGAGGATCGTGGTCATTGCAAAAGCGCATCGTTTCTCCCGGGCGGAGAGCATCCAGCGCGCCGAAAATGGCCGCGTGACGAAAACGCTTGGCAATGCCGCGTGCGTCAAAAGGATAGATGGCGTCCGGGGACAGATGTTGGTGAGGCTGGTGATTCATGTCAATGCTCCTGTCGGCTTGGAAGTTCAGGGTGGTCAGAAAATGGCTGCGGCGGCTGGCCGGAGCCTGCTAGGAACTCCGCCGGCAGAACCATCTCTGCGGCGGCGAACAGTTCATGCTCCTCGAAGCGGACATGGGCTTTGAGGGTGCTGCCGAACGGCTTCAGAGCGGTATCGTCGCCGGACGCGATTCGCTCCACAAGCTCGCGCAGCAGTCGATGCTCTTGCCGTGTGCGGCGCACGAGATTGATTACTCCCGCTGCTTCCAGATGCGGCAGCAGGGACTCTTCTTCGACGCGGAAATGCGGTTCCACCTCCCGGCTAAAAATCGTCGGCACTGACGCTAGCAAGGCCGCCATGGCGGCAGCGTCGCCGGCCTTGGCTATGCGCTGCGCCAGCACGAATGCGGTATGGTGCTCCTGCGACAATTTCAGCAGAGCTGCGCTGCGCTTCATGGTTTCGCGCCCCTGTTCGGTACGCCGCGCAAAACACTGGCAAGCAGGGTCAGGATGAAGAGCAGCAATGCGACCCCGTTGGCGATGCCCGACCATTGGCGTAATGGCCACATATCCAGGAGATTCCCCGTCACGCGGGCCAGCAGCGAGAGGTGCAAAGCCGCAAGCGGCAGATAGAACACCGGGTGGTAGGGTATCTTCACACGCATGACCGCCGGGAAGATGATCGGCGCGTGGCCGATCACCATGGAAAAGACAAAGCCGAGGAACACGGCGTGCAGGGCGGCATCGCGCAAAAAGTGCCCGGGAATGAGGCCACCGATGAGGCCAAGCAGGCCGCCGGTTGCCAGCCAGGCATAGCCCGACAACAGGCAAACGGCGATGAAGCGTGTCAGGCCCGCCTGGCGCACGGTCTTGCGGGCAATGTCGTAGCGCAGCAGCCAGATGGCGAGACCCAGCATGCCGAGTGCAAACAGCCGCAGGCCATCTGCATTTCCCGACACAGCGATGCCGGTTCCGGCACCCATGACGACGAGCATGCCGATGAAGAGTTGCCGTGCGACCAGCCGGGGCGGCAGGAAACGCGTAAGTTCCAGGCGCTCGCCTGCAATGGTGAGGACGAGGAAGGCCATCCACAGGGGCACGGCGGCGCCGATGTTCGCATCGACCAGCCAGATCAAATTGCCTGCTAACCAGTACAGGGCGCCGAGGGCCAGGGTAGCAGTGAACAGTGCCGGCTGTTGCCGTAACACCATGCCGCTTGCCGTTGCCAGCACGGCACTGGCCAGGATGAAAAGCGATTGGGGGAGCCATCCGGGCGCACCGGCCAGGAGGACAATGCCACCCAGGCCTGCGCAAAGCGGCGCGAGATAGGGCCAGGCCCGGCCAAGGGCCACCGCCCGCTCGAGGCTGATCACCGTCCCGAAGAAGGCCGCGATCATCAGCGCCCCATGACCGGCCGCCCGCGCCTGGGCGAGCACCGGCACCTCTAATGCCAACCGGGCCAAGCCCGCCAGCACACCCATAACCAGGGCAATCATCCCGAGCACCAGCATGGGCAGTCGCAAGGCGGGTGGCACGTCGCGCACGGTCAGTCCTTTACCACTCGAAATGCCGACGGGCCTCGTCGCTCATCATGGAGGGCTCCCACGGCGGCGACCAAACCAGTGCTACCTCGATCCCGACTCCCGAGGGGACTACAGCTCGGAGCGCGGATTCGACCTCCTCCACAATCATCTCCCCCATCGGACAGGCAAGGGACGTCATGGTCATGTCCACGCAGACAACGTCGTCCTCTACCTCGATGAGATAGACCAAACCGAGATCGACAATGTTCATGCCCACTTCGGGGTCGATGACATCGCGCAAGGCCTCGCGGAGCTTCTCTGGATGGGGGATGGAATCTGTGCCTGAATGTATGATCATGACGAGTTTAAAGATGTATTAACTATACATGTTAATGCTATCACCTGGAATTTTTATAAGCAATATCATTCGTGCCAGGTTTTGTCTTTAATCTCTGCGGGTTCAATTTCCCGCAATGCGTCTACGGTGTATTCTTTCCGGCTGCTTTTCGTCGTTGTTGCACCAGCCACGGTAACGCCATCAAAAGGGTCGCGGCGTTCACCCGGCTTTTCATTGCGCAAACCATAGAGATAGACCGTGAGCGCCGCGTTAAGGCGGGTCAGCGCGGTTTTTGCTGCGACATTTGTCACCAGCAGATCACGCCATGCAACTGTCTGTTGTCGTGTGAGAGCCGCGGGAGGGCATTTGGCGAATGAGGCCAGATCGCGAATTGCTTTGCGGTACGGCGCCAGAGTGCTGGGAGATAAGTCTTTGTGGTGATTCAGATAATATTCCAGCATGCCATCCCAAGTGCATGATATACCAGTCACCACTGGTTACGGGTTTGGGCGGAGGAGGGTTTGGTATGGATTTGCCTTCTGCTCGTTTAGCTGAATTATCGGCCATCCGACTAATAAGAGCATGGCTCATGGAGGTCACAATGATACGTAGCTTCACACTGAAAACTGACCGCGTAGAGGTTGTTAAAGCGTTCGCGCGAAAGGAAATTGACGGGGTATCTATTTCTTTTCCTTCCGCGTCGGCGCCTAAGCTCGCGGCGCACGATTCGAAACGAATGCTCGCTTATGATTCCGCAGAGAGCATCCGGAGTTTACAGTCAGCGCTGCTCGGGGCGTAGATATCGGGTTATTTTCCGCTTGGCTTTACGACGTAGTTCAAAAGAGCGGATCTAAGAAGACAACCGTTAATGGACAGCAGCTAACTGGTTCCATTACCCAGATCACAGTCATCATTCAAAACAACTTTCAAGTAAGTCAGGCCGTGTCCACGCAGGACAAAGCGCCTGGACGAGATAAACATTCCGAGCAAGATAAACCCTAACTATCTTGCACTGGTGCGCCGCTTGCATTAGCAATCTGGAAGCCCTCCCAAAAAAGATTGGCGCGGATGTTTACCTTCACTGCATCCACTCGGCCGCGCCGCCGTGCCGCGAACAGGTCCCGCGATGGTGTTTGCTGAAATTGTACGTGCCATCCCCGCATTGAGCCGAAGCACCGGCAGGTACCATGCCTGATACGCTTCTCGACGGTGAATGCACGTCCTGGCCGTCTTTGTTTATGTAGTGGTGGTGTGTGAGGTCAGGCTAGACTCATTCGGTTCGCCGCTATAGGCGTGGCCTGGCAGGGTGAAGAAGGTTGATGCAACAAGCAGTAGAGCGGTGAGCAGTTTTTTCATTGAATCGAGAACTGGGACAGCGCGGGACGCTATCCTATCTTACATGCGGTGGATTGCACGCGTTTATCCGCCTTCTTGGTGTGAAGTGTCAAAATAGTTTACAACTCGTTTTTCTCTATCTCGATAATCTATTGTATATAAATAACAAATAAAACATGGCATGGCTATTGCTAATTTGCGTGTAGTGGTTCGGGCGATCTTGATTTATTCAAGGTGAAGGAGCGATATCATGAGCACCTCTGAATTATACGAATATATTGCATTTTATCGCGGCGAAAAGCTGAAGGTCTACGCGCCATCCTCGTATGTAGCACAGCAAAAGGCAGCAAATATGTTCCGGGCCGGGAAAGTTTGTGATGTGAGTATTTTTCTTTGCAAACGCCCTGACGGTTCACAGGCAATACATACGCCTGCTCTGGATTTTTAAAATCAACAGGCATTTTGAGGTGGTAGTTTAACAGCGGTGGCTCCTTGGGCTGATCCACCAAATCTGGGGATGGCACCAGGTAGCACGATGGGTTGCATATATTGAGGCGGATCAATGTTAAATGCAAAAATTCAGGCAAAGTGGCTCAATCCGGAATGCAATTCAACAAGCATTCATTGATGGCTCAGTGATTCGCCTACCGCTAGAAAGCCAGCTTTAACCGCTGGGTTATTTTGAGTTTGCACCCCGCTAGCACGATGCAAGACTGGTGCTCGAATCAGGTCAAGCGAGTTGCTGGGTAAGAACAGCGGCAAGAACTCGCGCTGCAATAAAAGCAAAATATATTTATTATCAATATGATGCGTGTGATGATTGGCGGAGAGAGAGGGATTCCGATTATTTAACTTCTTCTCTAATATAATCAAGAAGATAAAAACAATCATCTCAGCCGATGTATATCACTCAGATGTATGCATTGTAAACGACAAAACGACGTGGCACGCAACTACGCGTTGTGTCGGTCGGTTCCCGACCAAAACTATGTAAAAACGCTGAGCCGGATATCTGCCAATAGTCATTGACCTCTTAAAATGCTCTACTGGACTTCACTCGGTTCGGCATTTCGAGTTCTGGTATTGCCGATGTTGCTCATGGAATGGAGATGTTAGCAAACTCCCTGTTTACATTGACGACCTCGTCAATCACCTCCTCAATCATTCCCCTGTCAACCGCCCCGGACATCGCTCCATCTTCTTCGGCTTTGAATGCGTGGTTACCGAGTCCCGCCCTCAGTTTGTCAGGTAACTCTCCGTCGCGCTTAAACAGGTGAGCTTTTACCAACCGCGCTGGTGCCAAGCTTGATTACATGCGGTTTGTGCAATTTTTCCACGGTGCTTATTTTTTAAAAATTGGGAAATTAAGAACACTGATTCACATTTCAGCTATCTCTGCCCGTGAAATTGGTCTGTGGAAAAAGCGAATAGCCGCACCTGTACCACTCACGCGATGAGCATTAACGGCCTTTCGTTAGTGCGCATTCCAATGCTTTCAGTGCGCCATGTAAAAATAAATGACTGTAACTAGCCGAAAGTACGCGCAGGACTTGCTGCTCCAAAGCTGACGGAATCAAATACCCAAGGGTTCTCTACGACCGTCCGCTTTGTGCCCTGAGGCGTCTATCCTAGTGATCGCGGCGAAGGACCGGAAGTCGGCTTTATAGCGGACGGTCGGTGGAACTCCTTGGTGTGACGCTGGACATCGACGCCCTGCGGAAATTCCCCGAAGCTATCGAGGCGGGCTCTGCACGCGCAACTGGCACTTACAAAGTCCCACACGTGCCGAAGCCATTGCCAATCGTATGTACATAGTTCCTTATCTTGATGGCAGTAGCGATAAAATATTGACATCTACTCTTTGCAAATCACTCGGGGCCTGGCAAAGTCAGGGATAATTTAATCTTCCATGGCATAATCTACCTCATCTCGCCCGAACTGGAGGACTGAAACATGTCTGCTGACTACGTCATCTTGACAGTCATTGCCGTGTTGGCCATCGGCGGAGGCTTGTTCTTGCTGTCTCAGGAAAAGAGCTACCGTAAGCGCCACCATATCGATGACAAAAAGCCACCGCATCATCAAGCACGCTAAGGGCTGAGCCGAGGCCCAAACCCCGGGTATCCTTCCGATGCGGGTATTCACGTCTGCCCCCCGGAATTGCCAGCAACTTAGTGAGTTTCTCACGTAGAAGGCTGTTTTAGCGGATGGCTGGAGAGGCCGAGGAGTAGTCCTTAGCGAGAGCCATACTTGCTGACCGTACCCGGCACCTAACTGACCGTCCATTCGGTCAATTCCCGCTCCAATTCTGCCGGTCCTGGTCTGCTCGTTGAAGGTCCGTTCCGCAGCGAATACCGCCAGCTTAATGCTGGCGTTTTAATTCCCATCGGAGGTCTGCCTTATCCCTCCGATGTGACGGGAAAACTCACTAGTCGTTTACATATGCGAAGCCTATGATGGGAACTCCAGTGCCCCGTAAGCAGAGTTTGGCTAGAATATCAGAACGATGGATGCCCTGGCAGACGGGGGACAAGTTTTGCACCCAGTGCAAAGACTTCTGCTCATCAGCCGGAGGAATACAGATAGTCTCTGAGGATAAATTGCATCAACGCTGGATTTGCAAACAATGCAAGGCGCGTCAGGATGAAGCCCTGTAAAGACATCCCATGCTTGATTGCAATTCGCTGGCACGCTGACACTGCCTGTCATCAGCCAATCGAGACACTAAACCATCACTTCCAGGAGAAACCGCCATGCCCATTTCCATGTATCTGGCATCAGTCCCACCCATTCTCCGTGCGTTGACTAACTTGCGGGCGGTTCTCGAGAAAGCTGCCGCACACGCCGAGGCCAGGAAAATTGACCCATCGGTTCTGGTCAACGCACGCCTCTATCCGGACATGCTCCCACTCTCGCGTCAGGTCCGGATTGCAACAGACAATGCCAAAGGTGCTGCTTCGCGTCTTGCGGGTATGGAGCCTCCGAAGTATGAAGACAACGAATCCACCTTTCCGGAACTGGTGGCAAGAATCGATAAGACGATTGCCTTGCTTGAAACGTTCAAGCCTGAACAAATAGATGGTTCTGAGGATAAAACCATTTCGCTACCTATGCACGATAAGACACTCACCTTTAAGGGCATGCCCTACTTGCTCGATTACGTGCTCCCCAATATCTATTTTCATGTCACAACCGCTTATGCCATTTTGCGGCATAACGGCGTGGAAATTGGTAAACAGGATTTCTTGGGCAAGATTTCCTAGCGCATGGACTTCACCAGCTTTCGATGACATTTAACAGCTTCATACATCGCAAGGGATCAGCATAAAACCTTGGTCGAAATTGGACGCTGTTGGGTGGTCAAACTCGCACGCTGATTGACACAATTCGGCGCCAACTAGTGATGGCCTCAAATCGACCCGAAATAAGCACTCCGTAAGGCCAACTAACGACAGCATTTTTTCACAGTTCGCGCAGCCGCAGTTGCAACAACTCACAACTTCCGGCGCTGCAATGCCGAACATAGAGTCCGTATGTACAAGCTGTTTTGACCGCTCTTTAGGCCAGTCTTGGCCATCGTCATCCACCGCTAGCCAGCGCGAAACTTTGTGCCGCTGCGCGTGAAAACTGATTTGTTCCCAGCGCGAAAGTCCTAGCCACTAGAATTTATCCATTGAGCTACGCCAAGTAGCGCCGATTACCCGTCTCGCAAGTGTGTCCGGTAGCCGCCCTCGCGCTTCATTGAAAGACAAAACCCGTACCCAGCTGGTCGATAAAATAATTCGTACGTCAGGATAAGGCTCTAAATATTCTGTAAGCATGGGGGCCCACTCAAACAAACTTATTCCGTCACATCGCAATACAATCTTGCCACGGATAGAGCAAGCCGCCATCAGGCAGAACGCCCAGATCCTGCGCGCTGACACGCGCCAGCGTCATGTCGCCGAAAAGGCCGCCCTGCTCACCCGCATCAAAGCCGGCAAGCTTGGGCGAATCGCGGCACTGACCGAACACAGCACGGCAGCAGGCAACTTGCCCGTGGCCTCTACGCTGCCGAGAAGGTGGCCGCCATGCAGGATATGCAAACACGCCACAGAGACGAGCGCGCTGCGCTGGCCAAAGCCGCTCGTATGGAGTGGCCTGCGTGGGTTGAGCAGCAGGCAGCAGCGGGTGACGAAGCCGCCCAGTCTGCTTTGCGTGGCATGCGCTACCGCGATCAGCGCAAGAAAACCCTGTGCCGCCCAGGGTTTGAAGGCGAGGATCTGGACGGCACGCTGACGCCGCGCCAGCCAGACGATGAGGATAAGGCACCAGCGGGTTCCATTGGCGGCGAGGTGTTGCCGTTCCGCCTGTCCAATGCCGTCTTGCAGATCGACTACCGGCATCAGCGCATCACCTATATAGATGACCTCGGCCAGGTGCGCCTGACCGACAGCGGACCGAGAATCGATGTGCACCAGACCGATGCCGGCACGATCAGCCAGGGTTTGTTGTTGGCGGCGCAAAAATTCGGCGGCGAGGTGTACATCACCGGAGATGCTGATTTCAGGGAACGTGCGGCGCGCCAGGCAGCGCGCACGGGGATCCGGGAATTGGCCGGTCAGCGTCTATCAAGCTTAGAGGCAAATCCCGCGCCGAAGCTGTCAGCTGATTTCCTTTGGACGTTCAACGTTTCGGTTCGGTGGCGGTGCGTAGCCACGTTCCACTGCAACCGATTGTAGGGCGTACGGCTCGTGGGGGAATAGGCCGCCATCATTGCCTGAATAACAGCAAGACAGGGAATAACTGTTGGAATGTGTCGCAAGACGTGGTGGGGGTTTTATGACGTCGCCAGAAGGCAGCTGCAGTCTGTCCACTATTCTTTGGTAGTTTGCTGGATCTCCTCGCCCTGCTCGCTCCAGAACTGTTGGAGCTCCAAGAGGATGAGTTCGAGTTTCGTGCCGCGCTCCGTAAGACTGTATTCAACCTTGGGTGGTACCTCGGGGTAGGAGATGCGGTCTATGATGCCTTTATCCGCGAGTTCCTTCAGCTTCTCAGAAAGTGTCTTCGGGCTAAGACCGGGGACGCTCCGCCGTAGTTCCCCGAAACGCTTGGTTCCGGAGAACAGCTCCGCGAGGATAAAGGGGGTGTATTTCCCCCCGATAACCTCTAATGTGCGGCGCAATGGGCACTGTTCGTCGCAGTTGGTTGTCTGCGTCAATCTGGCCATGATGCTGCTCCATATTTTATCCTAAAAACGGCAGTTGAGGCCACTCAATCTACCTGGAAGCCGTATGGATAGGTGCTTTCGAAGGCATCAAGAGCCTCTCCAATCAGGTGAATTTACAATAAGTAGGTGAAATTGACTGGAAGCTGTGCCAGTGCTTGCTTTCAAGAAATTTGCGCCAAACGCGGAGCAGTTGAATTTTTAGGCTGGAAACACGCACCAGTATTTGGTTTCAGCTATTTTGTACTCAAATCTCAACTGCCATTTTTAGGTTTGTCGTAACTGCTCGATAAATGGGGACAACCTATGACATAAGAACATTCATGTCAACCGCCAATATCGGCTGAATGGCATTGCGGGAGCCAAAGGTTACCAAAAGTGAACTGGTGAATATAATGTAGCTACTTGATTATGCATAATAACTGCCTATACTTCCAATCGTTAGGACAGCAACTGAATGTTGCATCGGGTTTTATTTTATTTTACGGAGGTGAACTAATGTACGCGATTCAAGTAGACTCTTTGGGCTCGCAGAGTAGGTATCGTTACACGACAGTGGACCTGCCCACGGCGGGACCGGACGAGGTGCTCATCAAGTTGGAGGCGATCGGCGTCAACCCGATGGAGCAAACTATCAGGCTCGGCTATTTCCCAACCAGCCTTGCGGTTCCTTTCACACCCGGCAGCGAAGGCGCCGGAACCGTGGTGGAACCGCGCAACGGCTTCAAGGCGGGAGACCGTGTTTTCGTGCTGGGCGGTGGACAGGGTATCTTTCGGCCGGGAACCTACGCGGAGTATGTCGCGGCAAACAAAGATGCGGTGGTTCCCATCCCGCCCGATATGAGCTTCGAGGAAGCGGCGGCTTTTGGCGTGGCCACACTCACTGCTTGGCTGGTGCTGCATCGTACCGCTTCCGTCCAGCGTGGCGAGACTGTCCTTATCTTGGGGGGCAGCGGCGCAGTGGGAACGATGGCACTGCAACTCGCTAAGCGGGCCGGGGCGTATGTGATTGTTACGGTGGGCAAACAGGCAAAAGTGGAAGCTGCCAAGGAACTCGGTGCAGATGTCGTGCTGCTAACCGATGGGCAGTTTGCGTCCAACCTGGACGGGCTCGGATACGACATCGACGTGATCGTCGACCTGATCGGCGACGAATACTTAGGCCACGCCCTTCATCTGGCAAAACACAATGCGCGGATTGTCATGGTCGGTTACAGCGCTGGGCCCAGGGTATCGTTCAATGTTATCGACGTGCTAAAGAACGAGTTGTCAGTGAAGGGGTTCAATCTGTTCACGGCCAATCCTATCGACATCGGCGCCGCCATGAATGATATTATGACGGCATACGCGAAGGGCGAGATCAAGGTGGTCGTGGATCGGGTATTTTCGCTGGCGGCCGCCGAAGAAGCAACAATGTACCGCCTGTCTCGGGACGTGTTTGGCCGGGTTGTGCTAAATCCCTAGCCGCCATGAATGTCAGTCAAACAATGCACCTGAACTACGCCAATATCCTCAGGCGTGTGAACCCTCCGGTGTTCTTCGGCAAGGTTCAGACGCTGGATTGGTATCTGGGCGCCCAGGAAGAGTGGGTCCGCGACATGGGCATAGGGGGCGGCCGCTTGTTGGAGGTGGGCTGCGGCCCGGGCTTGCTGACCCTGCGCCTTAACCAGAACGGGATACAGGCGAGTGGCGTGGACAAATCCCCGCGCATGGTGACGCACGCAGCGAGGGCTGGCAGCCGTCTCGGCCTTTCCCGCGTGTTCAAACTGGCGGACGGCGAGTCCCTGCCCTATCCGGACGCAACCTTCGGACACACCATCGCGGCATCGGTGATCAATATCGCGGACGCGCCTGAGCAGGTGCTGCGGGAGATGGCACGCGTGACCAAGCCCGGCGGCACCGTGTCTTTCTTCGTGCCCGGAGAGGAAATGGATCAGCATACCACGGCGGCGTATGCTGCGCAGCGGGGGCTGCGCAACTTTTCTGCAGCTGCCCTCCTGCTGTGGGCGAAGCTGGCGCCGAAGCTCAGCGAGGCCAAGGCGGAGGAACTGGTGTCCCGGGTGCCCAGCCTGAACCTGGTCCGCATGGCCCGCTATCTCGGGGGCATGGCCTATGCTGCCATCTGTGTGAAAACGGAATCCCACGACGAAAATTAAGGAGTGACCATGCGCTTTATCCATAACTTACTCGGAGTGTTTCTGCTTGTTCTTACGGCCGTGTGGAGTACCATGTCCGCCGCCGACGGCACCGAACTGACCTGGTATGGGCACTCTGCGTTCGAGATCAAGACGCCGAGCGGCCGCGTCCTGCTCATCGACCCGTGAATCACTCTCAAGCAAGTCATCTTAAGTGATTGATATGTATGAATGTTATTTTTGACTTACTTCGGGGCGATTTGCGGCCTCGGCCCGATTACTTCGCTAAGCCCGCGAACCCTAACGGGGCGGCGGATTTCGCCAAAATCGACAGGGCGGACCCGATCCTCGTGACCCAAGGGCATTCTGACCACGTGGGGAATGCGGCCGAAATCGCCAAGCGGACCGGCGCGAAACTCGTCGCCACCTTGGAGCCGGGGCAAAGCCTCGCCAAATTCGGCGGCGAGGTGAAGATATACTGATGGTTCCCGCCGTTTACAGCTCAAGCGTGGGGCCGGCGGCCGAACACGGCTTCGACTACCGCGACAGCCGGCGGGCTTTGTCATCGCCATACAAGGGAGGCCCAACTTTTACCACACAGGGAATACCGACTTCTTCTCTGACATGAAGCATATTCCGGACTGGAAGCGGGTGGACGTGATGCTGGCCACCATCGGGGGCCATTTCACCATGGGGCCGCGCGGCGCAGCGGCTGCGGTGAAGGCCGTCAGGCCGAAGGCGGTGATCCCATGCATTTCGGTACGTTGCCAATATTGACGGGAACCGTGGCGGAGTTCCGGCGCCAATTGGAGATACTGGACGTCGACGTGTCCCTCAAGGAGATGCAGGTGGACCAAATCCTCGTGTTTTAGCCGCCGCCCCGCGCGCGCTGGAACAAGCGCGCCGGTTGGCTATTGTGTGTATGTTTGTGTTCTTGGAGACGTAACCGTGTTTATCAAATTCCTGCATGTTTTGACCTCGGCTGTCTGGCTCGGCACCGCCGCGACGCTGCCGTTCTGGGGTAACCGCATGAATCGCGCTGACAACCTAGACATGGTGCTAGGGATCAGCAATACCGTGTTCGCCCTCAAGATATTCTTCATCATGGGAGGCCTAGTCCTCACCTTGGGAAGCAGCACGCTGACACTTGGATAACCAATCAGGGCCATTGCACGGGCCAACGGTCCCAGAGGATAGTGCTCATTGCCATATTTGCGTCCCACCCCACCACCGGTGTGCCCGGTCAGTGCATCGGATACTTCCTCGGAAATACCGGCTTCACGACAGGCGTCTTTAAACGCATGGCGGAAGCTGTGGAAGACTTTCCGGGATGTTATTGATGCCAATGATTTGCCGGGCATAGCGGCTCCACCATTTGCTCCAGAATCCCGAGTAAGCTCCCTTACTGTCTGGCAACAATTGCGGGAACAGACGTTGCAGGCCTGCGGCTCTGCAGCGTTCGACGAAACGCAGGAAACCGGCATTCACGAGTTCTGAATGTACGGGAATACGACGACGGGAAGATTGGGTTTTGAGACGTTTGCCTGCACCGGATTCTGACTCCCCGTCTGCATCTGCTTCGTGATAAACGACTTCGGTGATGTCGAGATGCCTTGAATTCTTTAACAGCCGAGGTGTAGGCGTCGACAGTTGACGGCGCACGGTGGGAAACGGCGCCCTGCCAGTTTTGCAGCAGTTGCGACAGGTCGAGGCGCGATGATGGTTTGTCCGAAGCCGGTGTAACCTGCGCGACATAAACCTTGTCTGCTGGAACAATCAGCTCAGTCTCCACAATCTCCCCTTCCTGGCGAGCAAGCTGCAGCTTCGTGGCTTGCAAGACGGCTTTCAGGAAACTCATAGCCAAACGGCGGTAGGCAATAGGGTCGTCGGGTGGTGCGGTACGAGTAAGCGCCAGAAATCCATCAAGGGCGGGATAGATCTTTTCGAGTTCACCGCGAGCGTAGATTTTTTTCAGGTCCTGCTCGGTATCCGCGAGGCGTTCAGCTTGTTCATCGAAGCTTTCGTCCGAATAGCCGTCGATGCGCTGCTTGTCGTCGGTTCCTAGCACACAGCGCGTCCACAGCAGACTCAGGCGCTCGATTTCAGCGTCGGTGTAATCAAGCCGCTTGGGTGGGTTTTGAGCGTTTACGAGCGGACGACGGAGCGCTTCGAATTCGGTTTGCAGTTTGCCCGCTTCGATGGACACACGACGCATCGCTTCGT
Organism: Sulfuriferula sp.; assembly: GCA_035530335.1. Classification (GTDB taxonomy): domain Bacteria; phylum Pseudomonadota; class Gammaproteobacteria; order Burkholderiales; family Sulfuriferulaceae; genus Sulfuriferula. The sequence continues at coordinate 16,505 of DATKUZ010000039.1, forward strand.
GGTGGTCACGCGTCTTGAGGCTGAAGATGATTTCGCGTTTGTCCTCGTAGCAGGACAACAGGCCGTTGGGAATGCGGCAGCGGAAATAGGCAGCGGAAATAGTAGACAGCAGACTTCGCGCGTTTGTGCAGATAGGTTTGTTTCGGCATATAAGCTCCACTCAGGTTATGTTATGTGTAACATCTGAGTGTAGCTATCGGTTGACGGATAAACGCCTGATTATCTGTTTATCAGGAAATTCAAGCGCTTAACTAACATTTTGGCGGAGAGAGAGGGATTCGAACCCTCGGTAAGGCTATAAACCCTACGCTCCCTTAGCAGGGGAGTACCTTCGACCACTCGGCCATCTCTCCGTTTGAGGCAGCGCGCAATAATAGCTTTTTGCGCGATACCGGTCAAATTTATGCGGCTTTTTCCAACTCAAAAGCCTTGTGCAGAACCCGCACGGCGAGTTCCAGATATTTTTCGTCGATGACGACGGAAATCTTGATCTCGGAAGTGGAGATCATCTGGATGTTGATGCCTTCTTCGGCGAGGGTTTTGAACATGTTGCTGGCGATGCCCACATGAGAGCGCATGCCGACGCCGACGATGGAGACCTTGGCGATCTTGTCATCGCCGGTTACTTCACGCGCACCGATTTTGGCTTGCATGTCGCGCAGCAGCTGCATCGTGCGGGTATATTCGTTGCGGTGTACGGTAAAAGTGAAATCAGTGGTGTTGTTGGCGCCTACGTTCTGGATGATCATGTCGACATCGATGTTTGCGTCTGCGACAGGTCCCAGGATTTGATACGCGACGCCAGGGGTGTCGGGCACGCCAAGAACGGTGATTTTGGCTTCGTCTCGGTTGAAGGCAATGCCGGAGATGATGGCTTGTTCCATGTTGTCGTCTTCCTCGAATGTGATGAGCGTGCCTTCGCCTTCTTCCTGAAAGCTGGACAGCACGCGCAGTTTGACCTTGTATTTGCCGGCGAACTCGACTGAGCGGATTTGCAGCACTTTCGACCCCAGGCTGGCCATTTCCAGCATTTCTTCAAAAGTGACCGTCTTCAGGCGCCGGGCTTCCGGCACGATGCGCGGATCAGTCGTGTATACGCCGTCGACATCGGTGTAGATCTGGCACTCGTCGGCCTTCAGTGCGGCAGCCAGCGCCACGCCTGTGGTGTCGGAACCGCCGCGACCCAGCGTGGTGATGTTGCCGTGTTCATCGACACCCTGGAAACCCGCCACCACAATAACATTGCCAGCCTGAAGGTCGGAGCGAAGGTGTTGCTCGTCAATATTCAGGATGCGTGCCTTGGTATGCGCATTGTCGGTGAGGATGCGCACTTGCGCGCCAGTGTAGCTCTTGGCTTTGAGGCCCAGATCCTTGAGCGCCATGGCGAGCAGGGCAATGGTGACTTGCTCGCCGGTGGAAACCAGCACATCCAGTTCGCGGGCATCGGGTTGCGATTGCACATCGTGCGCCAGCTTGATCAGGCGATTGGTTTCTCCGCTCATGGCAGATAGCACAACCACTACCTGGTGCCCGAGCATTTTGAATTTGGCGACGCGTTCGGCGACCTGCTTGATTCGTTCGACGCTGCCGACCGAGGTTCCGCCGTATTTTTGTACGATGAGGGCCATTTGTTATGTTCTGGATTGAAAAAATGAAATTCTATCCCAGCGCCATAAAAATAACGAGGCAGGCTGGCCGCGCTTACTTTAGTTCCGGCGTCAGGTGGGGTGCCAGAGTTTGCAGCAACTGGGCAAAAATCTTGGGATTGCCCGCGACCACGTTGCCGCTTTCAATGTAGCTGTCGTCGCCATTGAAGTCACCCACCAGGCCGCCCGCTTCCTGGATGAGCAGGCAGCCGGCGGCGATATCCCATTTGTTCAGGCCGATTTCCCAGAAGCCGTCCAGTCGTCCGGCCGCGACATAAGCCAGATCCAGCGCTGCCGAGCCGGGCCGGCGCACTCCGGAGGTTTTTTGCAGCATCTCGCGGAACATCGCCATATAGGCGTCCAGGTGAGTGAAATCGCGATACGGAAAACCTGTGCCAATGAGGCACTCAGCCAGTTTCAGGCGGCTGGACACACGGATGCGGCGATCATTCAGATAGGCACCTTGACCGCGCGAGGCGGTAAACAGGTCATTACGGCTGGGATCGTATACCACGGCCTGATTCAGCTGGCCTTTGTGCAGCAGCGCGATGGATACGCAATATTGCGGAAATCCATGCAGGAAATTGGTTGTACCATCCAGCGGGTCGATCACCCACTGGAATTCGGAACTGCCTTGCGCGCCGCTCTCTTCTGCTAAAATCGCATGGCTGGGATAGGCGGTCAGCAGTACGTCGATAATGGCCTGTTCTGCAGCGCGATCCACCTCCGTAACGTAATCATTGTGATTTTTGTGTTTGACCGTAAGTGCGTCGATATCCTGAGACGCGCGGTTGATAATGCCGGCGGCGCGCCGTGCGGCTTTCACCGCGGTGGTGAGCATGGGATGCATGTTGATATGTCAATGAGCGTGGAAACAGCCGCTATTTTAAAGGTAAGTGCGCGTTGAATAAAACTTTTTTGCTAAATAACGTGCGTATTGTGCTGAGTCATACCAGTCATCCGGGTAATATTGGCTCGGCGGCACGTGCGATGAAAACCATGGGGCTGGCCGATTTGCGGCTGGTCAACCCCAAGCAGTTTCCTGATCCGATGGCGCATGCCATGTCTTCCGGGGCGCTGGATGTGCTGGATAACGCGCACGTATGCGCGACGCTGGATGAAGCGCTTGCCGGAAGCGTATTTACCGTTGGATGCACGGCGCGGCGACGTGACTTGTCTCATCCCATGCTGAGCGCACGCGACATAGCACCCGTTTTGCTGGAGCATGCGGCCCGGCAACCGGTCGCCCTGGTGTTCGGCACCGAGATGTCGGGCCTGACCAATGCGGAGCTGGATCGCTGCCAGATGCTGACACATATCCCGGCCAATCCTGACTACAGTTCATTAAACTTGGCGTCTGCTGTCCAGGTTTTGGCCTACGAGTTGCGCTGTGCGTTGCCGGGATTGCCCATGCCGCCAGCCGACACGCCGGAACTGGCACAGCATGAAGACGTCGAACTGTTTTACCATGAACTTGAACGCACCCTGATTTCGACAGGCTTTCTCAATCCCGCCGCGCCCCGGCGCTTGATGACACGCTTGCGCAGATTGTATGCGCGCACCCTGCTGGAAAAAGAAGAGCTCAACTTTTTGATGGGGATACTGAAGGCGATGCGTAAAGTTGATTAAAATATTTGGGTATAAGATACTTTTCGTTTGTGTCGAGAAGGTTTGCATGAGCCATGTTTAGCAAGTTGCGTGAAGACATTTCGGTGGTGTTCGAACGCGACCCGGCGGCGCGCTCGATGTGGGAAATTCTCACGACCTATCCTGGTATACATGCAGTATTGATCCATCGCCTGTCGGCGCGGTTATGGCGTGCAAACTTCAAGTGGCTGGCACGTTTCATTGCGCACTTGGCGCGCGGTTTGACCGGTATCGAAATTCACCCCGGCGCAAGCATTGGCCGACGTGTGTTTATTGATCACGGCATGGGCGTCGTCATTGGCGAAACCGCCGAAATAGGCGACGACTGCACCCTGTATCACGGAGTGACCCTGGGCGGCACCTCGTGGAATAAGGGCAAGCGCCATCCCACTTTGGAGAAAGGTGTGGTGGTGGGGGCCGGTGCCAAGATACTGGGGCCGCTCACGATAGGCGAAGGCGCCAAGATCGGCTCCAACGCCGTGGTGGTAAAAGACGTGCCGGCGGGCGCCACAGCCGTGGGGATACCCGCACGCATTCTGGACGAGACCCAGGCCAGGAAAAATGATCAGGCGGCCCACAAGCTGGGTTTCTCCGCTTACGCCATCAGTGCTGACATGAATGATCCTATGGTCAAGGCAGTGCATGGATTGATTAATCACTCCACTGTCACCGATGAACGCATCGAATGGATTCTGCGGCAGTTGGAAAAGATGGGCGCGGAGTCTCCGGCAGGGTGTAAAACTGACAAACAATTCGACGCGGCCTACCTCAATAAAATAGTTGACTGAATTTATCGGGTATTGTATTGTCGAAACTGGTGTTTTACGAGTGAGACTACGCAAATGCGCTTGACGACAAAAGGACGTTTTGCAGTAACAGCTATGATCGATTTGGCATTGCATCACGGCCGTGGACCGGTGCCGCTGGCAGGTATCAGCGAACGGCAGAAAATATCGCTGTCTTACCTGGAACAGCTGTTCGGCAAGCTGCGGCGCCGCGCGTTGGTGGAGAGCGTGCGCGGTCCGGGCGGCGGTTACCTGATAGCAAAGCCGCTGGACGAAATATCCGTGGCACAAATCATCCAGGCAGTGGACGAGCCGATCGATGCAACCCAATGCGGCGGTCTGGAAAATTGTCAGGACGACCAGCGCTGCATGACGCACGAGTTGTGGACGAATTTGAACCGGCGCATTCAGGATTATCTGGCGGCGGTGACGCTGGAGAGCCTGGTGGCGCAGCAATCAGGCAAGCAGTCCGTGGCGAATGTGGTGCATGACCAGCGCCCCGGGCGCGAAAAAATAAGTGCCGCGGCTTGACGCGATATAGACTGAACAATGGAGTAAATGATGTCAAAAATGCCGATTTACCTGGATTACTCAGCGACCACGCCGGTTGACCCGCGTGTAGCGCAGAAGATGATCCCTTATCTTACCGAGCAGTTTGGCAATCCGGCCAGCCGTTCCCATGCTTATGGCTGGGATGCCGAAAAAGCCGTGGAAAATGCGCGCGAGGAAGTGGCCAAACTGGTCAATGCCGACCCCAGGGAAATCGTGTGGACATCAGGGGCGACTGAAGCCATCAATCTGGCGCTCAAGGGCGCGGCGCATTTCTATAAGGCCAAAGGCAAGCACCTGATTACCGTGCGTACCGAGCACAAGGCGGTACTCGATACCATGCGCGAGCTGGAACGCGAGGGCTATGAGGTGACGTATCTCACCCCGGAACCCAACGGCCTGCTGGATCTGGAAAAATTCAAGGCGGCGATTCGCCCGGATACCATCCTCGTATCCGTGATGTACGTGAACAATGAAATTGGCGTGATTCAGGACATTCCTGCCATTGGCGAAATCTGTCGCGACAAGGGCATTATTTTCCACGTGGACTCTGCCCAGGCTACCGGCAAGGTGGTGATTGATCTGGCCAGCCTCAAGGTGGATCTGATGTCGTTTTCGGCACATAAGACCTATGGCCCGAAAGGCATCGGCGCGTTGTATGTGCGTCGCAAACCGCGCGTGCGTCTGGAAGCGCAGATGCACGGCGGTGGCCACGAGCGCGGGATGCGTTCCGGCACCCTGGCGACACACCAGATTGTCGGTATGGGCGAGGCATTCCGCATCGCGCGCGAGGAAATGGCCGCAGAAAACGAGCGCATCCGCATGTTGCGTGACCGCCTGTTGAAAGGCTTGTCCGACATCGAAGAGGTTCATATCAATGGCGACATGGAGCATCGTGTGCCGCACAACCTCAATATCAGCTTCAATTTCGTCGAAGGCGAATCGTTGCTGATGGCGATCAAGGATCTGGCGGTGTCGTCCGGATCGGCCTGCACTTCGGCCAGTCTCGAACCCTCGTATGTGTTGCGTGCGCTGGGGCGTTCCGATGAGCTTGCGCATAGCTCCATCCGCTTTTCGGTAGGGCGCTACACGACCGAACAGGACATAGACTACGCAATTGAATTGTTGCACCAGAAAATCGGCAAACTTCGCGAGCTTTCCCCGTTGTGGGAGATGCACAAGGAAGGCATCGACCTCGACACCGTGCACTGGGCAGCACACTAAATTTACTGAAGGAGAACGATCATGGCATACAGCGATAAAGTACTCGATCACTACGAAAATCCCCGCAACGTGGGTTCCTTTGGCAAGGATGATGAAGATATCGGCACCGGCATGGTCGGCGCACCGGCCTGCGGCGACGTGATGAAACTGCAGATCAAGGTGGGCAAGGACGGCATTATCGAAGATGCCAAATTCAAAACCTATGGCTGTGGTTCGGCGATAGCCTCCAGCTCGCTGGTGACCGAATGGGTCAAAGGCAAGACGCTGGATCAGGCGATGGAAATCAAGAACACCGCCATTGCTGAAGAGCTTGCGTTGCCGCCGGTCAAGATCCACTGCTCCATTCTGGCTGAAGACGCCATCAAGGCTGCCGTGGAAGATTACAAGAGCAAGCACGACAGCACACAAGCTGCCGCTGCCAGCCACGGTTAACCAAGGCGAGGTCATTATGGCGATTACCCTGACTGAGCGCGCAGCCAAACATGTTTCCGACTTTATTGCAAAACGCGGCAAGGGTGTGGGCTTGCGGCTGGGTGTGCGTACCAGCGGTTGTTCCGGACTGGCTTACAAGATGGAATTTGCCGATCAGGCCGAGGCGGAGGATTTGCGTTTTGAAAGCCACGGCGTGACCGTGTTGATCGATCCGAAAAGCCTGCAATACCTGGACGGCACCGAACTCGATTTCGTCCGCGAAGGCTTGAATGAAGGTTTCAAGTTCAATAACCCCAACGTCAAAGACGCCTGTGGTTGCGGCGAAAGCTTTAACGTCTGACCCCGCGCCGGACGTCATTTCCAGCGAGCCTACCATGCAGTTTGACTTCAGCCGCAACCATTTCGAGTTGTTCGGGCTGGCTCCAGGTTTTGCCCTGGATTTGGCCGCACTCGAACAGGCCTACCGTGCATTGCAAAGCCAGGTGCATCCAGACAAATTCACGCATTTGTCGCAGGCGGAACAACGCGCCTCGATGCAATGGTCGACCCGCGTCAATGAGGCCTATCAGGCGCTGAAGTCGCCGCTCAACCGCGCCCTGTACCTGCTGCAACTCCAGGGTATTGACGCGCTGGCGGAGCATGACACGGCGATGCCTGGCGACTTCCTGATGCAACAGATTGAATGGCGTGAGGGCATACAGGACGCGCGCGAGGCAGCAGACGTAACAGCCCTGCAAACGCTCGAGGCGGAACTTGCCAGCACCGCCCAGCAATTACGTGCCGGACTTGCCCGGCAACTGGATGAACAACACGATTACGCCAGTGCCGCGCAGAGCGTGCGCAAGCTCAAATTCATGGACAAACTGGTCGCGGAAATCCACGACACCTACGAAGCACTCGAAACCTGATGGCACTTCTGCAAATTTCCGAACCCGGCATGAGCACCGCACCGCATCAGCATCGGCTGGCAGCGGGCATTGATCTGGGAACCACCAATTCACTCGTGGCCAGCGTGCGCAACGGCGTATCTGTTGTGCTGAACGACGAAGACGGGCGGGCGCTGTTGCCATCCGTGGCGCGCTACACAGCAGCGCATGAGCCTGTGGTGGGTTACGCAGCGCAATGCACGCAAAGCACCGATCCGCATAATACCGTCGTATCGGTGAAGCGCTTCATGGGGCGCGGGCTGGCTGACATCACCGATGCGGGCAGTTTTCCTTACCATTTTGTGGATGCGCCTGGTATGGTGCAGTTCAAAACCGCGGCTGGCGTGAAAAGCCCGGTCGAGATTTCAGCCGACATTTTGCGCGTATTGCGCAACCGCGCCGAGCGTTCGCTGGGGGGGGAATTGAGCGGCGTGGTGATCACCGTGCCGGCATATTTTGACGATGCACAGCGCCAGGCCACCAAGGACGCTGCCAGACTCGCCGGCCTGAATGTATTGCGCCTGCTCAATGAGCCCACGGCTGCCGCCATTGCCTACGGTCTGGATAATGCCGCTGAAGGCATCTACGCTGTATATGACCTGGGCGGGGGCACTTTCGATATCTCCATTCTGCGCCTGTCGCAAGGCGTGTTTGAGGTTCTGGCCACCAATGGTGACTCGGCACTGGGCGGGGATGACTTCGACCAGCGCGTATTCTGCTGGATTCTGGAGAAATCGCGTCTGGCAGCACTGAATGCCAAAGATACCCGGCTGTTGTTGACCAAGGCGCGCGAGGCCAAGGAAGCGCTGTCCGAGCACCGTGAAGTCGGTATCACTGCCGTGCTCTCGACCGGCGAAACCGTAGACCTGATGCTGACTGCGGCGACGTTTAACGAGATTACCCAAAGCTTGGTCAACAAGACCCTGGCGCCAACACGCAAAGCCTTGCGCGACGCAGGTTTGAGCGTGGATGAGATTAAAGGGGTAGTCATGGTGGGCGGCTCGACGCGGATGCCGCGCATCCAGGCAGCGGTGGCTGAATTTTTCAAGCAGACGCCGCTGACCAACCTCGATCCGGACAAGGTGGTTGCGCTGGGCGCAGCCATTCAGGCCAATGTGCTCGCAGGCAATCGTACCGAGGACGACTGGCTGCTGCTGGACGTGATTCCGCTGTCGCTGGGGATCGAGACCATGGGCGGCCTGGTGGAGAAGATTGTGCCGCGCAATACCACCATCCCCGCTGCGCGCGGGCAGGAATTCACCACCTATAAAGACGGCCAGACCGCGATGAGTATTCATGTGCTGCAGGGCGAGCGTGAGCTGGTGTCCGATTGCCGTTCACTGGCGAAATTCGAACTGCGCGGTATCCCGCCGATGGTGGCCGGTGCAGCGCGTATCCGCGTGACCTTCCAGGTGGATGCTGACGGGTTGCTATCGGTTTCCGCACAGGAACTGAAAAGCGGCGTGCAGGCATCTGTCACGGTCAAACCTGCTTACGGTCTGGTCGATGAAGATATAACCCGCATGCTGCGTGATTCCTACACCCACGCCAAGGACGACATGCAGACGCGCGCGTTGCAGGAAGCGCGGGTGGACGCGCAACGTCTGCTCGACGCGACGCAAACTGCGCTGGATGAAAACGCTGCGCAACTGTTGACTGCAGATGAGCGTGATGCGATTGAAGCTGCCATGAGCAAACTGCAAGCCCGGCTCGACGTCTCCGACCATCGTGCCATCAAGGATGCTGCCGAAGCACTCAACGCTGCCACCCATGATTTTGCCGCGCGGCGCATGGATATGAGCGTCAGGCAGGCTTTGGCGGGTCAGCGTCTTGACGCTATTTAATCAACGAAACGGTTACTGATATGCCCCAATTAATCGTCCTGCCCCACGAGGAACTGTGTCCGGAAGGCGCCGTGATCGAAGCCCAGCCCGGCGTGTCCATCTGTGACACGCTGTTGGCCAATGGTGTGGAAATCGAGCACGCATGCGAGAAATCCTGCGCTTGTACCACCTGTCACGTCATTGTTCGCGAAGGCTTCGATTCGCTGGTGCCCTCCACTGAATTGGAAGACGACATGCTGGACAAGGCATGGGGTCTGGAACCCCAGTCACGGCTGTCCTGCCAGGCGCGGGTGGATAAGGAAGATCTGGTGATCGAGATTCCGAAATACACCATCAACATGGTCAAGGAAGGACACTGACATGAAATGGACGGATACCCTGGATATCGCCATCGAATTGGTGGAAACGCACCCGGAAGTCGACCCGCAATACGTGCGCTTCACCGATCTGCACCGCTGGGTGACGGAGTTGCCCGGTTTTGACGATGCACCGGATAAATCCAGCGAAAAAATTCTTGAGGCAATCCAGTTGGCGTGGATGGACGAGGCTGAATAACGCTGCCTGACCCGTTCCGTGCGGTTGCTATGGGCAATGGCTTACCACCCCAATGCGCGGGCGCTCTGGTAGAAAATGAAGCTCACCAGCCAGGCCAGGCCGAGTGGCCAGCCGACTGCCAGCGCGGTAAACCACCAGCTTTTTGATTCCTGTTTGAGCACCGCCACGGTGGACAGGCACGGCGTGTAAATCAGCGTGAACAGCATGAAACTGTAGGCCTGTACCCAGTCCAGCTTGCCGGCAATGATGCCCCCAAGATTCCCTTGCCCGGCACCGTAAATCACCGCCAGTGCGCCAATCACGATTTCTTTGGCGATGAAGCCGAACAGCAGTGCCACCGATAGCAGGCGGTCGATGCCCAATGGCTGGAACAGCGGCGCCATGAAGTCAGCCAATTGCCCGGCCAGGGTGGTCGGGCTGGCGGGTGGCACGTTGAACGGATAATGCGTCAACGCCCACACCACAATGACGCCGCCGACGATGTAACCCGAGGCGCCTTTCAAAAAGTGCTGCGACTGTTGCCACCCCTGTGCGATGAGCTGTCTGAAGGTGGGAAAGCGGTAAGGCGGAAGTTCCAGCAGCAGCGGTTCCACACTGCGATATTTGCCGCGCCACACCAGCGCGGTGAGGAACGCCATCAGAAAACTCATCAGATACAACGAAAACATCACCATCGCAGCCGCGCGTGGCGCGAAAATGGCGGTGGTGAAAAACAGGAACACCTGCAAACGCGCCGAACACAGCGAGAACGGAATCACCATCATGGTGAGCAGGCGTAGTGCACGCGAGCGCATCACGCGTGTGCCCATTAACGCAGGTACATTGCAGCCAAAGCCCATCAACTGCATCACGAACGAGCGTCCGTCCAGCCCCAGTCTGGCCATGATTGCGTCCATCAAATAGGCGGCACGCGCCAGGTAGCCGCTGTCCTCGATAATCGCCATGAACATGAAGAATACGACAATGATGGGCAGGAAGCTCATCACAGTGCCGATACCATCGAACAGGCCGTCCTCGATGAAGCTCCGCAATGGCAACGGAGCATGTACCAGTGCGGGTTGCAAAAGATCGACCTTGATCTGCTCCAGTCCCCAGTTCATGCCATCCTGCAGAGGGGTGCCGATGCCGTAAACCAGCTGAAACAGCAAAAATACGGTAATAAAAAACAGCGGCAGCCCCAGCCAGGGATGCAGCAATACCCGGTCCAGGCGACGCGTGATATCGGGCGGCAGTGTAATCGGCGTGCTTACCGATCCGCTGACAATGCGGTCAAGCTCGACTTCGATGCGGTCATCCTGACTCAGGCCCGCGGTATCGGCGAGGCGTGCTGCCGGATGGTGTTGCACAATGTGTTCAATGGCATGGCGTGCAGACTCGAAACCCTGACCGTATTTTGCGCTGATCAGTGTGACCGGCATATCGAGGCTGCGCGCAAGTTCGGCAAGATCAATTTTGATCCCCAGTTGCTTGGCCTCGTCCGACATGTTCAGAACCAGCGTCATGGGCAGCTTGAGTGCCCTGAGCTGGAGCAGCAACGCCAGCTGCCGGTCCAGCTGGCTGGCATTGAGAATCACCACCAGTCCGTTGACGGCCTGGGATTCAAGGAAATGGCGCACCACCTGTTCGTCGTCAGAAAAGCCGTGCAGATTGTAAATGCCCGGCAGGTCCACCATCTCCACCATGCTGCCGCCCAGCAGGATTTTGGCCGCCAGCAGGTCAACCGTGATGCCCGGCCAGTTGCCCACTCGCGCGCCAGCACCGGTGAGGCGGTTGAAGAAAGTGGATTTACCCGTGTTGGGCATGCCCAAAATGGCGATACGTTTCATGATGGTGAGGTGTCAAGCAACCAGGTTTACGCAGATTTTGGCGGCATCAATGCGTCGTATCATCAGTTCCGTATGGCCAATGCGAATTTGCATCGGGCCTTTGAGCGGCGCCGTGCGCACCACTTCTATACGTCGTCCGGGGCGCAGGCCCAGCGCGGCCATGCGCCGTCCGAGCTCGGGGCCGGCTTCAATGGTTTCAATCGTGCCGCTCTGATTGGGGAACAGGTGATCCAGCGAGGTGTGCATAAAATTTTCTAAATGAGAAACGTTCTTATTTTTATCACAAGGTGACATGCCGTGCAAGCATGCGAGCGATTTTTTTGAAAAGACAGGCAAAATAAAATACAGTTGGATACATTGAGCCGGTAACCCGGTCAATCAGAGATAACCACAAGGCGGGCTTAACAACGTTCGGGCATGGAGCAGGCGTTGAACACTTATAAAAGCTAACCCGTATCCGGCGCTTCAGCGGAAATAGCCACTCTGCCGATGTGCAAAATCAACTCACAGGCTAATTATTTCAAGGAGCGTTTTCCATGCCAGGTTATACCCCGGGGACCGTTTACCGACCAGTTCAGCTCACACTGCTGGCGAACGATGCCAAGGCGATTGGCACCGATTTTCAACGTTATCTGTCTTATCATCTCGGACGCTTTCAGGGATGCGAGCCATTCTATACTTACGAGGCGCTTGCTTACACGCTGCGTGACCGCCTGATGGTGGACTGGCGCAACACCTGGGATGCGCAGCTAAAACCCGGTAGTCGCCACGCCTATTACTTGTCGCTGGAATTCCTGATCGGGCGGGCACTGGGTAATCATCTGCTTAACCTGGGCATCAAGAACGAGACCGATCAGGCCATGCTGGATTTAAGCGAGCAGCTGGAAGAAATCGTCGAGCAGGAACCCGATGCCGGACTTGGCAATGGCGGGTTAGGGCGCCTGGCGGCGTGTTTCATGGATAGCTGCGCCACGCTGCAACTGCCGGTAATGGGCTACGGTCTGCGTTATGAATACGGCATGTTCCGCCAGTACATCGACAACGGTTATCAGGTGGAGGAGCCGGATCGCTGGTTGCGCAACGGCAATCCATGGGAGATCGAGCGCAGTGAATACTCCCAACGTGTGCATTTCGGCGGACGCAGCGAGCACTACCGGGACGAACATGGCAATCAGCGCGCACGCTGGGTGGATACGCAAGACGTGCTGGCGATTCCGTTCGACATGCCGATTTCCGGCTATCGCAACAAAACAGTGAATACCCTGCGCCTGTGGAAGGCGGCGGCAACCGACGAATTCAACCTGGGTGAATTCAATGCCGGCAGCTATACCGAGGCAGTGGGTGCAAAAAATAGCGCTGAGCATATATCGATGGTGCTCTATCCCAACGACAGCAGCGAAAACGGCAAAGAGCTGCGCCTGCGTCAGCAGTATTTCCTGGCTTCGGCCAGCATCCAGGATGCCATGCGCGTATGGGAGCACCATGAAGCGCGGGATTACCGCGATTTTGCGGCGGAAAATGTGTTCCAGATGAACGACACACATCCGACCATCGCGGTCGCCGAGCTGATGCGCATCCTGATGGATGAAAAAGGCCTGACTTGGGAACAGGCATGGTCAATCACCACGCGCTGCATGGCTTATACCAACCACACCTTGCTGCCGGAAGCGCTGGAAAAATGGCCGCTGGGGCTGTTCGAGCGCCTGCTGCCGCGGATGCTGGAAATCATCTACGAAATCAATGCGCGCTTTCTGCGCCAGGTTTCACTCAAATGGCCCGGTGACATCGAGCGCCAGAAGCGCATGTCCATCATCGAAGACGGCAGCCAGCGCTATGTGCGCATGGCGTGGCTGGCGATTGTGGGCAGTTTCTCGGTCAATGGTGTGGCGGCATTACACTCGCAGTTATTGCGCGAAGGCCTGTTCCACGATTTTTATCAGTTGTGGCCGGAGAAATTCAACAACAAGACCAACGGTGTGACCCCGCGACGCTGGGTGGCTTACGCCAACCCGGGCATGACCGCACTCATTAGTGAAACTATCGGCGATAGCTGGGTGGCTGATTTGAGCCAGCTGGAGCAACTCAAGACCTATGCCGAGCCGCACCATGAGGTTTTTCAGGCACGCTGGCGCGAGGTTAAATATGCCAATAAGCAGCGTCTGGCTGCGCTTGTCAAAGCCGAGTGCGATGTGGACTTTGACCCTGCCGCATTGTTCGATGTGCAGGTCAAACGCATCCACGAATACAAGCGTCAGTTACTCAACGTACTGCACGTGATTCATCTTTACCTGCGCATCAAGAATGGGCGCATGGACAACTGGACCGACCGCTGCGTGCTGATTGGTGGCAAGGCTGCACCAGGCTATGTGATGGCCAAACGCATTATCAAGCTGGTCAATAATGTGGCCGCCGTGGTGAATAGCGATCCCGACGTAAACAGGCGCCTGAAAGTCGCGTTCCTGCCCAATTACCGGGTATCCAGCATGGAGATCATCGCCCCGGCGACGGACCTCTCCGAACAGATTTCCACCGCAGGCAAAGAGGCTTCCGGCACCGGCAACATGAAGTTCATGATGAACGGTGCCGTGACCATTGGCACCTACGACGGCGCAAACATCGAAATCATGGACGCAGTCGGCGTCGAAAACTTTTTCCTGTTCGGCCTCAAAGCCGACGAGGTCGATGTTTTGGGGCGCAACTACCACCCGTGGCGCTATGTCGACGAGGATGACGACCTGCACGATGTGCTCAAGCTGCTGCGTTCAGGCCATTTCAATCCAAACGAGCCGTACATCTTCGACATGATTCTGGATGCCCTGCAAAGCCCCCACGACCCATGGAAGACACTGGCCGATTTCCGCAGTTATGTGGATGCGCAAGAGCAGGTTTCACTGGCCTGGCAGGATCATGCGCGCTGGACGCGCATGAGCATACTCAATACTGCCTCCAGCGGCTTCTTCTCCACCGACCGCACCATGCTGGAATACAACCGGGAGATCTGGAAGCTCAGGCCAAACGGGGTGTAAAGCGTTCTATTCCGGTCGCATCTGCGGGAACAGAATGACATCGCGGATGCTCTGGCTGTCGGTCAACAGCATCACCAGCCGGTCGATGCCGATGCCGCAGCCGCCGGTGGGGGGCAAGCCATACTCCAGCGCGCGGATATAGTCGGCGTCATAGTGCATGGCCTCCTCGTCGCCGGCCTCCTTGTTGCGTACCTGCTCCATGAACCGCTCGGCCTGGTCTTCCGGATCGTTCAGCTCGGAGAAGCCATTGGCCAGCTCGCGCCCGGTGATGAACAGTTCGAAGCGCTCGGTAATCTCCGGCTGGCTGTCGGAGCGGCGCGCCAGTGGCGAGACCTCAGCCGGGTAATCGATAATGAAAGTCGGCTGGATCAGCAAGGCTTCGGTAGTTTCCTCGAAAAACGTCAGCTGCAAGCCGCCCAGCCCGTCGGATTCGCGGAATTTGGCCTTGTTGGCCTTGAACCATTCCACCAGCCAGGCGCGGTCATTGAGCTGTTCGACGCTGAATTCCGGATGATATTTGCGCACCGCATCCACGATAGTCAGGCGGTCAAACGGTTTGCCAAGATCAATTAGCTGCTCGTTGTAAGTCACCTGTTCGCTGCCGGTGGCGACGCGTGCGGTTTCGCGCAGCAGGGATTCGGTGAAGTCCATCAGATAGCGATACTCGCGATACGCCTCGTAGAACTCCATCATGGTGAATTCGGGGTTGTGGCGGGTGGAGAGGCCCTCGTTGCGGAAATTGCGGTTGATCTCGAACACCTTCTCGAAACCGCCCACCACCAGCCGCTTCAGGTATAGCTCCGGCGCGATGCGCAGAAACAGCTCCATATCCAGCGCGTTGTGGTGGGTAGTAAAGGGCTTGGCCGCCGCGCCGCCGGGGATGGGGTGCATCATCGGCGTCTCGACTTCCAGGAAGCCGTGCCCGGTCATGAAATTGCGGATTGCCTGGACGATTTTGGAGCGTGCGGCGAACGTGCGGCGCGCGTCCTCGTTGGTGATCAGGTCGAGATAACGCTGGCGGTATTTCTGCTCCTGGTCGCTCAGCCCGTGGAATTTCTCCGGCAATGGACGCAGCGATTTGGACAGCAGCCTGACTTGCGTTGCGCGCACCGACAGCTCGCCGGTCTTGGTCTTGAACAGGGTGCCGGTGGCGGCGACGAAATCGCCCAGATCCCAGTGCTTGAATGCGTCGTGCGCGGCTTCGCCGGTGATGTCGTTGGAAACGTAAATCTGCAAGCGTCCACCCATGTCCTGCAGGGTGGCGAAGCTGGCCTTGCCCATCACCCGTTTCAGCATCATGCGCCCGGCGAGCTGTACTTCCACCGGCGCGGCCTCGAAGTCTTCCTTGGATTTGTCGCCGTGCGCTGTCTGGATTTCGGCAGCGTAATCCTTGCGCTCAAAATCATTCGGAAAAGCCACGCCTGCCTCGCGCAATTTGGCGAGCTTGGCACGGCGCTCGGCAATGATCTGGTTCTCGTCCTGGGGGAGCTGTTGAGTGGTATCGGTCATGGTTAAACGCCTTGTTTCAAACTGGCTTGAATGAACTCGTCCAGATCGCCGTCCAGCACTTTCTGGGTATTGGAAATTTCCACGTTGGTACGCAGGTCCTTGATGCGCGACTGATCCAGCACATAGGAGCGGATCTGGTGACCCCAGCCGACGTCGGATTTGCCCGCTTCGAGCTTGTCCTGCTCGGCCTGGCGTTTGCGCAGTTCGGCTTCGTACATGCGCGATTTGAGCATGGACATCGCCTCGGCGCGGTTCTTGTGCTGGGAGCGGTCATTCTGGCACTGCACCACGATGCCGGTGGGGATGTGGGTAATGCGCACCGCCGAATCGGTCTTGTTGATGTGCTGGCCGCCTGCACCGGAGGCGCGGTAGGTATCAATGCGCAGGTCGGCGGGGTTGATGTCCACCTCGATAGAATCGTCCACCTCGGGATAGACGAACACACTGGCGAACGAGGTGTGGCGGCCGCCGGATGAATCGAACGGGGATTTGCGCACCAGCCGGTGCACGCCGGTTTCGGTGCGCAAAAAACCGTAGGCGTATTCGCCGTCCACCTTGATGCTGGCGGACTTGATACCGGCCACGTCGCCGTCGGATACTTCCATCACCTCGGTCTTGAAGCCTTTGCGCTCACAGTAACGCAGGTACTGGCGCAGCAGGATGGACGCCCAGTCGCACGCCTCGGTGCCGCCCGCGCCGGACTGGATGTCGATGAAACAATTGGCAGGGTCCATCGGGTTGGCGAACATGCGGCGGAACTCCATGCCCTCCACTGTTTGTTCCAGCTTCGCCGTGTCGTCGCCCACCGCTTCCAGCGTGGCGTCGTCGTTTTCCTCGCGCGCCATCTCGAACAGGTCGCGCGCATCGCGCAAGCCCTGATCCAGGCTTTGCAGGGTAAGCACCACGTTTTCCAGGGATTTTTTCTCGCGCCCCAGCTCCTGGGCGCGTTTCGGGTCGTTCCAGATGGCCGGATCCTCGGCCAGTACGTTGACTTCCTCGAGGCGGCCTAGTTTGGTATCGAAGTCAAAGATACCCCCGAAGTTCGGCGGTGCGGTGCACCAGGTCGGTCAGGGTGGCATCGATCTGATTGAGGCGTTCTGCTTCCATGGTGTTTGTATAAGGTGCTGAAAAACGGCAAATTATATCATTCTTGCCCTACTGCCTTCACGCGTAGAATAAGCGCCTTAACAGATCAAGGAAACGCATCATGAAAAAAACCGACCTGTACAAAAACCAGGGGCTCAAAATCACCGGCCAGATGAAGCAGGCAGGCATCCCCGGCCGTTTCGGCGACGAAGCCAGTGCCGTGCCGGATCGGCGCGAGCAACGCAAACTCGACCAGGCACAGGGCCTGGTACCGTTTGCGGTGAAGCTCAACAGTGAGCTGGTGCAGCAGATTCAGGAGCTTGCTCTGGCACGCCAGATGGGGTTGAACGAGATGGTGGCGGAGTTGTTGAAAAAAGGGTTGGCGGGATAATTGGTTTTGCCGGGATGAAATGAGAGAGTACAAAACGCGGCACCTTTGGTGCACAGCCCCTTTATGCCCTTCTTTTGATTTTCCGCATTCCAGGAATATTTGGCATGCTACTGTAACAAAGCACAATTATTTTTGAAAAGGGGGTACCCATGAGTTCGCACAGTCATCTGTTGATCGAGCAAGCATGGCAATTATTAGAAAGAATAAAAGTTGTTGGCGCGCTTCTGGCGACAATTGACGAACCAAATCCGGAAATCGACTGCTTGTGGATGGCCGAGGCAGAAGACCGGCTCGCCGTTTATCGGCGCGGTGAAATCAAGGCGGTGGATATGGAGAATGTGCTGGCGAAATATCGCCAGCCATGAAAATTCGCTTCCTCGATGTTGCCCATGGGAACAAGGCACCAACATCGACAAGTACCGCTCGTTTGAGCTCTTTAGGAGAGACACAAGCCGTCCAGAATTATTACGTTTGATGAGCTTTACCAAAGAGCAAAGTGCACCGTAGAGGATGCCGAGAGCTAACCCATTCCAGCGGATAACTGATGCCTGCCAATCCAAAACGAATCACATCCGGCATTTCAGGTTGGCCGGAAGATGAACGGCCACGTGAACGTTTGCTTACGCGTGGCCCCCATGCTTTGACCGATGCCGAGCTGCTTGCTATCCTTCTGCGCGTCGGTATGCAAGGCAAGAGTGCGGTCGAGTTGGGGCGGGAGTTGCTGATCCGTTTTGGTTCCGTGCCAGGGATGATGGCTGCGCCGATTTCCGCTTGGGAGGGGATTAAAGGCTTGGGAGACGCAAAGCTTGCCCAGTTGCAAGCAGCCCTCGAACTCGGGCGGCGCGCTACGCTGCCAGGTAGCAGAGAGGAAACTATCATCAAGAGCACACGGCAGGCAGCGGAATATTTCACTGCCCGCTTGCGCGGGCTGGCGGAAGAGCATTTCCGGGTGGCGTACTTGAATCGTCAGGGGCGGCTCTTGGAAGATGCGCTGATTGCCAAAGGCACCGTGGATCATGTGCACCCGCCAATTCGCTCCATTGTTGCACAGGCTTTGCAGGCGAATGCCTCGGCGCTGGTCGCCGCGCACAATCATCCTTCCGGCGCTGCCGCGCCCAGCGAGGCTGACAAACTCCTGACGCGGGACCTGCTTGCCGCGTGCCATCCCATCGGCATTAAAGTGCTGGAGCACGTCATCGTGGCCGCAGATGGACATTACAGCTTCGCCGATAGCGGCCTGCTGGATGAGTTGGCCCTTGAGACGCTGGCGCCCATACCCGCAATAAGGAAAAAAACAAAAACATGAACGATGAGCTTCGACAAAGAGTGATTCAAGCCCTCCAGCGTGGCGAAGACTTGCCCTCCGATTGGGCGCGCGAGCTGTTCCCGCCGGAAAAGCGCGAGTATGAGCTGGCTTACTACGGCAAGGAGCGGGTGGAGGACATCATCGCCGGCACCATGGCCGTGCCCTTGCAAGCCGAGCGCACTTTCGGCAAGAACGGTGTCGATTGGCACAACATGTTGATCTTCGGCGACAACCTGCAGGTGATGAAGACGCTGCTGGAACAGAAGAAGGCGGGCAAGCTGTGCAATGCCGATGGGACGCCAGGAGTAAGGCTTATCTACATCGATCCGCCGTTTGCGACGAAACAGGATTTTAAAGGAGCCCAGGAACAGGCGGCCTACCAAGACAAGATCATGGGTGCGCAATTTTTGGAGTTTTTGCGTAAACGCTTAGTTCTTATACGTGAACTGCTTTCCGACGACGGTTACGTATTCGTCCACTTAGATCAAAAGAAGAGTCACTATGCAAAAGTTTTGATGGATGAGATTTTCGGTGAGCAGAACTTTCTTAATCACGTGATCTGGAGTTATCGACGCTGGCCTTCACGCAGCCGAAACTTTCAGTTAATGCACGATGATATTTTGATGTATGCAGCCAAGGCTACAAATCCAAAGCGAGCATTTAATGTCTTCTACGAGGCCCCTTCAGAAAGTTATGTCAAGCGATTCCAAGGTAAGACCCAAATTCTGGACGTTGAAACTGGAACAAGAAAAATCACTGTCGATGAGCCCACTAAGGGTATGCCAATGCGAGATGTCTGGGACATCTCGATAATCGCCGGATTTAAAGCGGAACGAACCGATTATCCAACACAGAAACCAGAGAATCTATTGGCTCGCATTATTGAAAGTTGCTCCAATAAGGGAGATTTAGTACTGGACGCATTTGCGGGATCTGGCACTACCTGTGCCGTAGCTGAAAAGTTAGGGCGTCGATGGGTGGGGGTGGATTGCGGCAAGCTCGCTATCTACACGATCCAAAAGCGTATGTTGAATCTATTAAAGGAGATTGGACATACCGGCCGACGGTTGTCGCCCAAGTCATTTACTCTTTACAACGCGGGCCTGTATGACTTCTCCAAGCTCAAGCAATTGCCGTGGGCCGACTGGCGTTTCTTTTGTCTGCAACTGTTTGGCTGCAAAGAGGAGCTGCACACTATTGGCGGGCTGCAACTGGACGGAAAGCTCAAGGGGGCGAGCGTGCTGGTATTCAACCACCATGAAAAACCCGGAGTAGGCATAGACGAAGAAACCGTCAAGACCATCCACGCCGCTGTCGGCAAGAAGATTGGCCGCAAGTTTTACATCATCGCCCCGCGCGGAGTGTTCGGCTTTCAGCAGGACTACATCGACCTGGATGGGGTGCGCTATTACGCCATGCGAGTTCCCTACTCGATCATCAACGAGCTGCATCAGCGCGAGTTTACCGCGCTGAAACAGCCTAATGACGAAATGGCGGTGAACGATACGGTGGATTCGGTCGGTTTCGATTTCATCCAGCCGCCGAAAGTGAAATGGACGGTGGGCGTAAATGCCCGCAAAGGCCAGTTGATTAAAGAGGCTTTCCTGAAAATTGATAAATTCGAGAGCCGGGCGCGGCTGCGCGGGGAAGATACCCACGGCGGGATGGAAACGCTCTCGATGCTGATGCTGGATTTCGACTACGACGGCGACGTGTTTGATCTGGATGCCGTCTTTTACAACCACCAGATGGAAGAAGCCGGGTGGGAGGCACGTTTTCCCGCTGAAAGTTTGGGGAACAACGTGATGGCAGTATTCATCGACATCCATGGAAACGAAGCCAGGGAACTGATACCGCTCGTCCAGTTTGGTTTCCAACCCTCCAAACCGGTTGCCAAGAAGACCAAAGCGAAGCTGAGCCATGCCACCTAGCCCTGACCGTCAACTTTTTCGCAACGAAGACCTGGTTCTCAAAGTCAGCCCGGCGGTGGATCGCGCGCGCTGGGACGAGGGCCGTTATGAGGCGTTCCTCGACGAACTGTGCGGCGGACGCGACTACCAGAAAGATGCCATCCGTACAGCCCTGCGTTATTGGCTCGGCGGCGAATACGCTAATTTGAAAGCCCTTGCCAAAGCCAATTACGAGGGAAACCCCGTGTTGGAAACGCGCTACGGTTCTTGGGCGGGGATGGAACGCCATCTTCAATTACCGGACACGCTTTCCGCTTCGCTTGACCTTGCCACCGGTACGGGCAAGAGCTATATCCTTTATGGCGTTGCAGCAATTCTGCTGGCCGAGGGCGCGGTGGACCGGGTGCTGGTACTGTGTCCTTCGACGACGATCGAGGCTGGGTTGCTGGAAAAATTCCGGGAAATGGCGGGCAACGCCGACCTGCGGGACTTGCTCCCTGGGGATTCAAAGATTTCATCGCCGCGCATTATCAACGCCTCCGAGACGATCACTGAAGGCAGCATCTGCGTGGAGAACTACCACGCGATCTTGCAGCATGTGGGTTCGAGCATCCGGGCAAGCCTATGGGGCAAGGGCGCGCATACCGCAGTGCTCAACGACGAGGCCCACCACGTTGCCAACGAGCCTGCAGCGAAATCCAAGAAGTGGAAAGAGTTTTTGGCCGACCCAGGCTACGGTTTCCGTTACGTCCTGGGTGTTTCCGGTACCTGCTATGTGATCGACGATTATTTTTCCGACGTGATCTACCGCTATTCGTTGCGGCAGGCAATGGAGGAGCGGTACGTCAAGCGCGTGGACTATGTGGCGGAAATGCCTCAGACCGGCGACCCGGACGAGAAATGGCAGTTGATCCGCAATCGCCATGAAGACATTAAACGCAAGCTGACGCATCACAAGCTGCTGCCGCTCACGATTGTCGTCACCCCCCAAGATCAACCGCTGCAAGGACGTGGCGGAAGAGCTTAAGGCCTTTTTGATCGAGACTGAGGGTCTGGCTCCCGAAGTGGCGAACGAACGTGTGCTGGTAGTATACAACAACGCCCCGGATGTGGCGAAACTGCCTTATGTAGACAACGCTACCAGCAAGGTCGAGTGGATTGTTTCGGTATCCATGCTCAATGAAGGCTGGGACGTGAAGCGCGTGTTCCAGATCGTGCCCCATGAAGAGCGTGCGTTCGACAGCAAGCTGCTCATTGCTCAAGTGCTCGGGCGCGGCTTGCGCGTTCCAAACGGGTGGGACGGCCCGCAGCCCGAAGTGACGGTCTTTAACCACGACGCGTGGGCCGCCCGTATCCGGCACTTGGTCAATGAAATCCTGGAAATCGAGAAGCGGCTGTCCGCACACGTTCTGGACGACTCTCCCCACCATTTTGACCTGCACAACATCGACTATAGCCTCGAAGCTGTCTCAGTTAAAACACCAATGACGGGTGGATACAAATTTTTTGAGAAGGGTTATGTTGATTTGGCCGCCGAGGTTCCCGCCGAAGATGTCAGCATCGAATTTGAACGCGCCGCAACCGGCGAGCGATTTAAGTGGCAGACCAATATCCAGCACAAAACCTACGCTCCGCGGGAAATCGCAGTTCACATGTACCGCCGTCTGGAGGAAGAGCAAGACCCGGATGACCCCGATCCGGAAATGCGCACGTATTACACCGACAAGTTTCCCGTAGAACGCCTGGAGAAGCTTGTCAAAGACTCGCTGGCGCGGCGTGGCATGACTGTGGCGACTGACGGCGTTCGGCAGAAGTTTCTTCAGGCACTTGGCACGCTCCGGCGCAAGACCTCCGAGAACGTGCGTTATACTTTATCTGCGAATCGCTTCCATACATTGTCCACCCGGCAGCGCCAGTCCGATAGTGTGAGTGCGGCGGAGCTACGGCGCGATAAGTCTGTATTTTTCACC
Organism: Sulfuriferula sp.; assembly: GCA_035530335.1. Classification (GTDB taxonomy): domain Bacteria; phylum Pseudomonadota; class Gammaproteobacteria; order Burkholderiales; family Sulfuriferulaceae; genus Sulfuriferula. The sequence goes on from DATKUZ010000039.1 coordinate 39,137, forward strand.
GATCAAACCCGCGCCAGCCTTAAAGACGAGCAAATTGAATTTTTTGACGAAATTGCCGAACCAGGCAGCGGGTTTAGATGTATTCCCGTTGCCAACCGCCACGATTTCAAAACACCGCTTAATGCAACAATTGCCGACTCCGACCCTGAACAGCGGTTTATTAAAGCACTGCTCGATGGGGCGAACCTGCCACACTACCAGGCATGGATCAAATCCACTGCGACACGTTTTTACGAGATTGATTACGCCTGGAAAAAGGGAGAGCATCCAAAGCGCGGCAAATTCAACCCGGACTTTTTTATCAAGGCGGGCAATTTCATTCTCGTAGTTGAGATTAAGGGTAATGAAGAGCTGCGCGAGGCTTCGGAGGAAAATCGCAAGAAGAACGAGTATGCTGTGGCCCACTTTGATCGAGTGAACGAACATTTGGCTCAGGAAGGCAGCCCAATTCGCTATAAATTCAACTTCCTTACACACAAAAACTTCGGCGCGTATTTCCAATATCTGCGCGAAGGGCGTGTTGCGGATTACCGGTCTGAGTTGGATGTAAAGTTGGAAGAGACTGACTAATAAAACAGGGGCTTCGTGTAGTTGTGTGGGTGATTTTTGATCATGGTAGAGTTTTTTTGTGCGGCACACCTACTTCACGGGATGAGCCTTATGACAAGCTCTAATGCGCCTTACTGCATTGGCTGAAATGCGTCTGCTTGATGCGGAAAACCCGCTTAATTTTGCGGTTTAGCGTAACCAAATATTCTGAGTATATGCACAACAATAAATCGGATTCGGATTGTGTGTTTTGTGCTAATGCGGAAATCTTGTCTTACCCAATTGATTGCGCATTGATTTCATGACCAGACAGGAAGAGGGCTTCGTCCATTTCGTGTCTTGCATTCGTTGGCTCAACAATGCTTGGTGCCTTCTCAATGCAATAATTTCTGCGCAGGATAGCTCTCTGATTGGTCCCGCCTTTCGCTTCGCTCTAATCGAGTACTCTAAGGCCTACAAGTTTTCACACGGAACCGAAAATAGAAAATTCATCCTGGATACTTCGTGCATTCCCGTAGAGTCGATGGCTCTACATACGCGCATTATTAACGATCGAGATCAAGTCCATGCTCACTCTGATCTCACCGTCATGGAGGCGAAGCTCTACATTCACGAATCGAATGGTGAGCATTTTTCCAGCATCGTGCAGAACACCATAACGGGCGTCGAAGATTTGCCAAACATCAACGAGATACGGGCACTAATTGAGGCTACTCTCGTGAACATGTACATCAAAGAGAAGGCACTTGAGAGTGAGCTCATACCCTAATCACTGGCCTCATCCATGTCTGTTTTCCTACCCATGAAAATCCGTTTTTCCATCTTGCCAGTGGCCATGATGAGCCTGTTCCTGGCGACAAATGCGCTTGCGCAGCCCACGCCTGAAGTGAGCGAGCCGTCGCTGGCGTTCAAGCTTACTCCTTCCTATTACCGCATCAGCGACGGTAATAACGCGGCCGACCTCAACCTGCGCGCCAATTACGGCGACAATGTTGGCTGGATTGGCTATTACCGTGACCGGCAGGGTTTCCAGCAGGCTCGTGCTGGTTATGAGAACCATACTGACTTGGGTGCTGTGCGTCTGGTTCTATCTGCACAGGTGGCCTCACGCGGGTTTTTGGGCGGCTCGGCGAATGCCGAGATCGGCGGCGACACCTTCGCCATTGTCGGCTTTGGCCGCACCAATCTGCGCGATTACTACAACCTCAATTTCGACCCGAACGATGCCATTACGCTCGGTGTCGGTACACGGGCGATCCGCAATACCGAACTGTCGCTATACATGGTCAAGGACGACCGGCTGGGCACGGGGCAGCGCGTCACCCACCTGATAGCGCGGCGCGAGTTTGCCGAAAAGCAGCGCATCACATTGGATCTTTCACACAAGAGAGGGCAGACCAGCGCAGGCGATACCGTTGAGGGTAACGGTATCGCGCTGACTTACGATTACGCGCCCTGGTTCGTGCGCACGGCCTATGATCCCTACGTCAATTTCACCGGTAATCAAATGACGCTGTTTGCCCTCGGCAAACGCTTCTGAAACCGCCATCTTTAATCCCGCTGAATGACTGAAACCGCCAGTCTGTTTTCATTATTTGCCAGCAGTTTTCTCGCGGCGACGCTGCTGCCGGGGGGCTCGGAAGCGGTGCTGTTCGGCGTGCTTAAAATCTATCCGGCAACCCTGTGGACCGCCCTCGGCATTGCCACGCTGGGTAACACGCTGGGCGGTATGGTGAGCTTCGGCATGGGCTGGCTGGTGCCGCAAACCAGGCGGCTCAAACACGTGGAGAAAGTGCGCCGCTATGGCAGTGCCACATTGCTACTGGCCTGGGCGCCCCTGATCGGCGATGCGCTATGCCTTGCCGCCGGCTGGCTGCGCCTCAATCCGTGGCAGGCCGCGCTGTATATGGCGCTAGGTAAATTCGCGCGCTATTGGGTGATTGCTTACGCCGCCAGCTGACCCGGCAGACAAACGGACAGCCTGGTGCCATTGGCGCCAGACGCACCTGTTTTCCAGCGCGGTATTGACCGCTGTTAAAACAGTTTGCGTATCCTGTCGTAACCCCGGGCGATTTCATCCGCTAACTGCCTGGCAGCAGCCTTGACATCTTTGGCGGCATCTTCTGCAGAGTCGCTCACCTGGCTGGCCTTGGCGCGCAACTGGGTCAGTTTGCCTTCCATGTTTTCCCATTCTTCCATGGCTTCCAGCTTGGCCAGGTGAGCCTGGACAATCAGCTCATCACGTTGCTGGGCCAGGCCATCCAGTATTTTTTGCATTTCCTCGCGGGTATCCATGCAGCTTCCTTTCTCATTGCGACAGGGGTATCGGATTTCTACAATATAGCCCGGATTCCGGGATGATGGGTTTGAATTGGTGCGGACTCATAGTCCTGCCAGCACCCGGATATGGGCGGCAGCGCTGCGACCCAGTGCGGGCAGGGCATAGCCGCCTTCCAGGGTGGAAACGATGCGGCCATGGGCGTATTTCTGCGCGATGGTTTTAACCTGTTGCGTTACCCACGTGTAATCCGCCTCGGTGAGATTCAGCATCGCCATGTCGTCCTCGCGGTGGGCGTCGAAACCGGCGGAAATGAACAGCATTTCCGGCGCAAACCGTTCCAGCGCAGGCAGGCATCTTGCCAGGAAGGCCGCGCGGAATCCAGCGCCATCCGTGCCTGCAGGCAATGGCACGGTGATGATGTGGTCGTTGCCGGAATCCGCGCCGCTGTATGGGTAGAACGGATGCTGGAAAGTGGAGCACAGCATTACGCGCGGGTCATCGTGGAAAATGTCCTCGGTGCCGTTGCCGTGGTGCACGTCGAAGTCGACGATGGCCACGCGCTGCAAGCCGTGTTGCGCGAGGGCATGGGCGACGCCGACGGCGACGTTGTTGAAAATGCAGAAGCCCATGGACTGATCGCGGGTGGCGTGGTGACCGGGCGGGCGCACATTGCAGAAGGCGTTGTCCGCCTCGCCCCGCATCACCATGTCGGTGGCCATGACTGCCGCGCCCGCCGCACGCAGGGCCGCTTCCAGTGACCAGGGATTCATCGCGGTGTCGGGGTCGAGCTGGACCAGGCCGACGGCAGGCGCACTGGCCTCAATCCGGTCCAGATACGCCGCCGTATGTACCCGCAACAGCTGTTCGCGGGTGGCGCGCGGCGCCTCTGCATAGTGCAGAAAATCATGCAGCCGGGTGCTGATGAGGTGATCCTCGATCGCGGCGAGCCGCTCCGGACACTCCGGGTGGTGCGGCCCCATGTCGTGTCTGGCGCAAGCGGGATGGGAGATGATGGCGGTGAACACGGATCGGGTCTCGTTCGGTTGGCAGCAAGGGTGATCATGTTGTAACCAATGGATGGTACATTGCAAATACTTTTTAACGGTCGGTTCAAGCCATGGCGAGTCATTACCTCACCCCCCTGTTCAGCCCGCGTTCGGTGGCCGTGATCGGTGCCAGCAACAAGCCGGAGGCGATCGGCGGCTTCGTGTTGCAGAATCTGCTGCAAGCCGGCTTTCGCGGCAAAATCTACGCCGTCAACCCGAAATACACGGAAATCCAGGGGCAGCCCTGCTATGCCAGCCTCGCCGATATTCCGGACCAGATCGATCTGGTGGTGATCGCTACGCCTGCCGCCAGCGTGCCGGATCTGGTGGAAGTCGCCGGACGTCGTGGGGTGCGCGCGGCGGTGGTGATGTCCGCCGGCTTCAGCGAGGGCGGGGCGCAGGGCAAGGCGCTGGAAGCGGCCATGCAGCAAAATGCACAGCGCCACGGGCTGCGGCTGATCGGGCCGAATTGCCTGGGCATCATGCGTCCCAGCATCGGACTCGACGCGACCTTTAGCCGGGGCGGCGCCAACCCAGGCAATCTGGCGCTGGTTTCCCAGTCGGGGGCAATTTGCACAGCCATACTCGACTGGGCCAAGCCCAATGGCGTGGGTTTTTCCACCGTGGTATCCGTGGGCATTTCCGCCGATCTGGATTTCGGCGAAATCCTCGACTATCTGGTGGCCGACCCCCTGACCGACAGCGTGCTGCTCTACATCGAGGGTATCCGTAACGCGCGCGGTTTCATGAGCGGTCTGCGCGCGGCTGCCCGCGTCAAGCCGGTGATCGTGGTGAAATCCGGGCGTCACCAGAGCGGCTCGCGCGCCGCGCTGTCGCATAGCGGGGCGCTGGTCGGCGCCGACGACGTGTTCGACGCCGCGCTGGCCCGCGCCGGCGTGGTGCGGGTGGATACCATCGTGCAGCTGTTCGCTGCGGCCAAGGCGCTGGCCGGACACCTGCGCAGCCAGGGCAACCGTCTGGCCATCGTCACCAACGGCGGCGGGCCGGGCGTGATGGCAGCGGACCGGGTGGCGGAGCGGGGCGTCCAGCTGGCCGAACTGGCGCCGGAAACCATGACCCGGCTGGACGCGGCGCTACCCGCCACCTGGTCCCATGGCAATCCGGTGGATGTGATCGGTGACGCCGATGCCGCGCGCTACCGCGCGGCGATGCGCGCCTGTCTGGAAGACCCCGGCGTGGACGGCGTATTCGCGATTCTCACCCCGCAGGCCATGACGCATTCCCTGGAAGTGGCCGAGGCCGTGATCGAGGTGGCGGCATCCACAACCAAGCCGGTGCTGGCCTGCTGGATGGGCGAAACGCAGATCGTCGAGGGACGGCGGGCCTTGACTGCGGCGGGCATTCCCAATTTCCGCACGCCGGAGCCGGGGGTGGACGTATTCGCCTGCATCTCTGCCCATTACGTGAACCAGAAGCTGCTGTTGCAAACCTCCGGGCCGCTTTCCCACCACCTTGAGCCGGACGTGGAGGGCGCACGCCTGCTGATCGAGAGCGCCCTGTCCGAGCGCCGCCGCGTATTGAGCGAGATGGAGTCCAAGGCGCTGCTGGCAGCCTTCCACATCCCGGTGGCGCAGGCGCTGCTGGCGCGTTCACCCAACGAGGCCTTGCAGATCGCCGAGCAACTGGGCTTTCCCATCGCCATGAAAATCCTTTCCCCCGATATCACCCACAAGACCGATGCCGGCGGCGTGCGGCTCAATCTGAACAACGCCAGCGCCTTGCGTTCGGCTTACCACGAGCTGATCGCCACTGTGGAAGCAACCCGGCCGGATGCGCGCATCGAGGGCGTACTGATCGAGCCCATGGTGATCAAGCCCAACGGCCGCGAGTTGCTGGTGGGCGTGATTTGCGATCCGGTATTTGGCCCGGTGATCACCTTCGGCGCCGGCGGCACCGCGGTGGAAGTGCTGGCCGACCGCGCGGTGCAGCTGCCGCCTCTCAATGCCTTCCTCGCCCGCAACATGATCGCCTCCACCCGCGTCTCGCGCCTGCTGGGCGCATTCCGGCACATGCCGCCGACCAACATGGAAGCGCTGGAAAGCCTGCTGTTGCGGGTGTCGGAGATGGTGTGCGAGCTACCCTGGCTGGAGGAGATGGACATCAATCCGCTGATCCTGGACGAGCACGGTGCGCTGGCTGCCGATGCGCGCATCGTGATCGGGCCGCGGCCGCCGGTGGCGGATCCTTACGCCCACATGGCGATCTGCCCCTACCCGACGCAGCTGGTCAGCCACTGGCAACTGCCGGACGGCACCAATCTGACTATCCGCCCCATTCGCCCGGAAGACGCTGAAATGGAGCAGGCATTCGTGCGCGGCTTGTCCCATGAAACCAAATATTTCCGCTTCATGGACACCCTGCAGGAGCTCTCCCCCGGCGCGCTGGCACGTTTCACCCAGATTGATTACGACCGCGAGATGGCGCTGCTGGCCTCTGCCGTGGAAAACGGCCGCGAAGTGGAACTTGCCATTGCCCGCTACATCACCAATCCGGACGGCGAATCCTGCGAATTTGCGCTGGTCGTGGCCGACGCCTGGCAACATCGGGGAATCGGACGCAAACTGTTGCAAAGTCTGTTCGACGTGGCCCGGCAGAAAGGTTTGAAACGTGTGGAAGGCGAGGTGTTGTACAGCAATGAGAAGATGCTGGAGATGATGCGCTCGCTCGGTTTTCAGGTCAGCCAGAACCCGGATGATGCGCAGGTGAAACAGGTGGTGAAATACCTTTAGGGCACTTTCATATATTCCCCGTAATTCTGGTACACCCGGACAAGAGCCCAAACATTACGAGTATTCTGCCGTTTCATGGTCATTTTTGCCGGATGGCGGGGATATTTCCGCCTGCATGGAATAAAGCGCGTCGACTGGCTGTATATGGGGAATGAATCGCTGACTGCCGCGTCCTTTTTTTGAAGCATCGCCCGAACCCATGCCGCTATTCAAGCATCCGATCATCGACCATATTCCCAGTCTGCGCCGCTACGCCCGGGCGCTGACCGGAGGTCGCCCGGACGACGCCGACGACCTGGTACAGGACACCCTGGAACGCGCCTATGCCAAGTGGCACTTGTGGCGGATCGGGTCGGATTTGCGTCCCTGGCTGTTTTCCATCATGCATAACCTGTTCGTGAGCCAGGTGACGCAACTCAAGAATCGCGCAGCGCATGCCTCGCTGGACGACATGCCGGAGATCGCCAGCCGAGCCACCCAGGCGGAGCGGCTGGAAGGGCTGGACATCGCGGCGGCAGTGACCCGGCTAGCGCCTGAATTGCGTGAAGTGCTGTTGCTGGTGGCACTGGAAGATTTCAGCTATGCACAGACCGCCAGGGCACTCGATATCCCGATTGGCACGGTGATGTCGCGCCTGGCGCGTGCGCGGCAACGGCTAAGGGAGTTCATGGATGGCTCAATATCGCCCGAGCACAGGGTTGGATTAAAGGTAGTGAAATGAAGGCACATGCACAGCCTGTTACGCTGGATGAACTGATGGCTTATGTCGATGGGCAGCTGGATGCCGAACGGCGCCAGCAAGTCGAGGCGCTCATCGCATCCGACCCGCTTGTCGCTGAACGCGTTGCCGGAATGCGTGCACAGCGTCAGGCATTGCACGCCCACTACGACCCGGTATTGACTGAGCCGATCCCTCTGCGACTCCTGGCTTCACAGCGCCAGACCGGCTCTTCGCTGAGCAGGATGGCGAGCATCGCCGCATCGGTATTGATCGGGCTGGCGCTAGGCAGTGCCGGCACCTGGCAGTACCTTACCCGCACACCGGGCATGCCGGCTAACATGGCTTTGGGTCGCGGCGAGATCGATCTGCCGCGTTTTGTGCATCAGGCCGCTGTGGCCCATACCGCCTATGTACCCGATGTGCGTCGGCCGGTTGAAATCTATTCGGCCCAGGAACAGCAACTGGTGGCCTGGCTGTCCAAGCGGCTGGGTCGCCAGCTCAAGGTTCCCGATCTGGCGAGCACGGGGTTCAGACTGGTGGGCGGACGCCTGCTGCCGGGCGAAGTCAATAAACCGGCGGCGCAATTCATGTATGAAAACCCGGCAGGTCAGCGCATCACGCTGTATCTGCGCAGCCTGGCGCAACCCACGCCGGAAACCGCGTTCCATTTTGCCGAGCAGGACGGCATCGCCACGTTTTATTGGGTCGATCTGGACTGGGGCTATGCCCTGTCAGGGGATTTGCCGCGCGCCACTTTATTGAATGTGGCCAACTCGGTGTATCAGCAACTGGGCGGTTGAGCACAACGCACTATCAGCGTGCCCGTATCAGTCGTTCAGGCGGTCATCATCCTGGGTGCGTCGGACACCATCACCGAATGTGCCACCACCCGGTTGCGGCCTGCCTGTTTGGCATGGTACAGCGCCTGGTCTGCGGCAGTTACCAGTGCGTTGAATTCCAGCCCGACATGATTTGAGTCGGCAACGCCGATGCTGATGGTGCTGTGCAGGACTGCGCCACCGAACTCCATCGTCAGGGCGGCATAAGCCAGACGCAGGCGATCGGCCAGCACCCTGGCTTTTTCTTCGGTGGTGGACGGTAGCAGGATACAGAACTCCTCGCCGCCGTAGCGGGCAAAGTAGTCGTCGCGACGGATGGAAGCTTGCGCAACAGCGGTGAGGCGTTGCAACACCTTGTCTCCCACCGGATGGCCGCTGTGGTCGTTGATCAACTTGAAATGGTCGACATCGATCATCATGATCGCCAGCGTCTCCCCGGTACGGTTACAACGTGCCTGCAGGCGGATGGCCTCTTCTTCCAGGCTGCGTCGGTTCGGTGCGCCGGTCAACCCGTCGCGCAATGCAATTTTTTGCATATCCGTAATGAGCCGGTAATTCAGCATCAGTATGAAACCGAAGGTCACGCACATCAGTATCAGGCTGCTGGCCAGAAATCTCGCGGGAACGAAGGGCAGCTGTGAGGACAGGCCAACAAAAGTGCCGGGTGGCGCAAGAAAGACGGTTGCCGCCCTGGTCAGGGACGCCGCCGCAAGCACCGCGAACGATGCTCCGGTAAACCAGTAAGCGGTGCGCAGCGGCTGTTCGATACGAATGAGCAAGGCACGGGCGCAGGCAAGGTTGATCAGAGCGAACACCAATGAATTGGCGATGGCGCGCGCATCGGCAACGGGATGGAGGATCGTGAACCAGACACTCAGGGCAAACGCCACGCCAACAACCAGCAACGGAATGCGCCAGTCAATGCGTTCTTCCTTGAATGCCTGGATGCCGGAAAATTGCAAGCCGCTGCCCGCCATCACCAGCACGACGCTGAGCACAATCATCCAGCCGCTGCGAGTGGATGCCAGACCAGCGAATGCGATGAAACTCGCGAGGCTGTAGTACAGGCTGGCCAGCGCCCACAGCCGCACCCCGCGAATGCTGCCGGCATGCAATCCCGCCAGTGCCAGAAGC
>DATKUZ010000040.1:0-53044 GCA_035530335.1 Sulfuriferula sp.
GCTGCAATATTAATCCAAAATCTGGACTCTGTCTAATTCGTTGTGACGCCATAAATAGCCGCGAATTCAGAGGCTTTGCCGGTATAATATCGATTCGCTTTTACTGCAACTTGCTGCTGCTTTAAGAATTGACCGAGACCATGCTGACCATCCAACGGCTGACTACCCGTTCGCCGCAGTTTCAATCCGAGCTTGATCGCCTGCTGGCCTTTGAAGGCGGGCAAGACGCCGCTATCGAACGCACGGTGGAGGATATCCTGCGCCATGTACGCCGCGATGGCGATGCCGCCGTGCTTGAATATACCAAACGCTTTGATCGTCTGGATGTCGCCAGTATGGCGCAGCTGGAACTGCCGCTTGCACGTCTGCATGCGGCGCTCGACAACCTGCCGCAAGCCCAGCGCGATGCGCTGGAAGCAGCCGCCGCGCGGGTCAGGGCATACCATGAGCATCAGGTGATGCAGTCGTGGACTTACACGGAGGCCGACGGTACGGTGCTCGGCCAGCAAGTGACCGCGCTGGATCGCGTCGGCCTGTATGTGCCGGGCGGCAAGGCAGCGTATCCGTCATCGGTGCTGATGAATGCGATACCGGCCAAGGTGGCGGGTGTGGCCGAGCTCATCATGGTGGTGCCTACCCCCGACGGCGTGCAGAATGAACTGGTGCTGGCGGCTGCTGCGGTGGCTGGAGTCACACGCGTATTCACCATCGGTGGCGCGCAGGCGGTAGCAGCGCTGGCCTATGGCACAACCACCATCCCGCAGGTGGATAAAATCGTCGGCCCCGGCAACGCTTACGTGGCCGCTGCCAAGCGCCGCGTGTTCGGCACAGTGGGCATTGACATGGTGGCCGGGCCATCGGAAATTCTGGTGATTTGCGACGGCAAGACCAATCCGGACTGGATCGCTATGGATTTGTTCTCGCAGGCAGAGCACGACGAACTGGCGCAATCCATCCTGCTGTGTCCGGATGCGGCCTACATTGACGCCGTGACCGCCAGTATCCGGAAACTGCTGCCTGGCATGCCGCGCCGGGAAGTCATCGAAGCCTCGCTCAGCGGCCGCGGCATCCTGATCGAGGTGCGCGACCTGGATGAAGCAATCGCTATCGCCAACCACATCGCACCCGAGCACCTGGAGCTGTCGGTGGATCGGCCTGAAGTGTGGGCGGCCAGGATCAAACACGCCGGCGCGATTTTCATGGGGCGAACTACCTGCGAGGCACTGGGCGATTATTGCGCCGGACCCAACCATGTGTTGCCGACTTCGCGCACTGCGCGTTTTTCCAGCCCGTTGGGAGTGTATGACTTCCAGAAGCGCACCAGCCTGATCCAGGTATCGGAGCAAGGCGCGCGGACGCTGGGGAAAATCGCCGCCACATTGGCCTACGGCGAGGGTTTGCAGGCGCATGCCCGTTCCGCTGAATATCGCATCATCCCGGATTAATCTTATGAGTCGTTTCTGGAGCCAGGTGGTGCATGGACTGACCCCCTATGTGCCTGGCGAGCAGCCCAAACTGGGCAATCTGGTCAAGCTCAATACCAACGAGAATCCGTACGGACCCGGTCTGCGTGTGCTGGAGGCGGTGCGCGCGGAAGCCGCAGACAGTTTGCGCCTGTACCCGGATCCGAACAGCGAGCGTCTCAGCCAGGTCATTGCCGAATATCACGGCATTGAACGTGCCAATGTATTTGTGGGAAATGGCTCCGATGAAGTACTGGCACACGCGTTTCACGCGCTGCTCAAACATGATTTGCCCATTCTGTTTCCGGACATTACCTACAGTTTTTATCCGGTGTATTGCGGCCTGTACGGCATCGAATATAAGGAAGTGGCGCTGACCGACAGTTTTGAAATACGCGTGGATGATTACCTGCGACCGAATGGCGGTATTGTTTTCCCCAATCCGAACGCGCCCACGGGGCGTGCGCTGGCGTTGAACGAGATTGAGCGCCTGTTGCTATCCAACCGTGATTCAGTGGTGGTGGTGGACGAGGCCTATGTTGATTTTGGTGCCGAGTCCGCCGTTGGTCTGGTCAAGCGTTACCCGCAACTGCTGGTCACGCATACCCTGTCCAAGTCGCGTTCCCTGGCAGGCTTGCGTGTCGGGTACGCGGTGGGGAATGCCGAATTGATCGAAGCGCTCGACCGGGTCAAGGATAGTTTCAATTCCTACCCGTTGGGCCGGCTCGCCCAGGCCGGTGCCACAGCTGCCATGCAGGATCGTGCCTACTTTGAATCGAGCTGTCGCAAGGTTATCGGCACCCGTGAAAAACTCGTTGCCAGCCTGCAGGCACTCGGGTTTGAGGTATTGCCGTCCGCAGCGAATTTTGTCCTGGCGCGCCACCCGCAGTATGATGGCAAAGAGCTGACGGCGAAATTGCGCGAGCGCAGTATTATCGTGCGGCATTTCAGCAAGCCGGAACGCATTGCGCCATTCATGCGTATTACCATAGGTACCGATGTGCAATGTGCGGCGCTGGTGGATGCCTTTACCGACATCCTGCGCCAGCCCGTTTAATTCGAGCATTCAAATAATCATGCGTACAGCCCAAGTTACCCGTAACACCCTGGAAACCCAGATCAGCGTGACGCTCAATCTGGATGGCACGGGTGCCAGCCGCTTCAACAGCGGCGTGCCTTTTCTCGATCACATGATGGATCAGATTGCACGTCACGGCGTGATGGATATCGAGATCGACGCCGTGGGCGATCTGCACATCGATGCACATCACACCGTTGAAGACATCGGCATCACCCTCGGGCAGGCATTCGCCAAGGCCATCGGCGACAAGAAGGGCGTGCGTCGCTACGGCCATGCCTATGTGCCGCTGGATGAAGCGCTGTCGCGCGTGGTGCTGGATTTGTCCGGTCGTCCGGGGCTGGAATATCACGTCAGTTATACGCGCGCCGCCATCGGTGGTTTCGATGTGGACCTGATCCACGAATTCTTCCAGGGCTTCATCAACCACGCCGGAGTGACGCTGCATATCGACAACCTGCGCGGCGTCAACGCCCATCATCAGGCCGAAACCATTTTCAAGGCGTTTGGCCGGGCCTTGCGCATGGCGGTGGAAGCCGACCCGCGCATGGGTGGTGTGATGCCCTCCACCAAAGGCAGTCTTTGACATGGGCGTGGATATTGCCGTAATCGATTACGGTATGGGCAACCTGCGCTCGGTGTCCAAGGCGCTGGAGCACGTGGCGCCCGCCGCCAGCGTGATGGTAACCGCTGATCCGGATGTCATCCTGAATGCCGGGCGCGTGGTATTCCCCGGCGTAGGCGCGATGGGTGACTGTATGCATGAGTTACGCGAGCGCGGCCTGGTGGAAGTAGTCAAGCAGGCTGCGGCCAGCAAGCCATTCCTGGGAATTTGCCTGGGGATGCAGATGCTGTTCGAGCACAGCGAGGAAGGCGATGTCGCCGGTTTGGGCATTTTGTCCGGGCGTGTGCTGCGCTTCCCGGAAGAGGCGATGCATGACAGTGCGGGCAACCGGCTGAAAGTGCCGCACATGGGCTGGAACGAAGTGCACCAGACTGTGCCGCACCCGATGTGGGGCGGTATTGCCGATGGTGCGCGCTTTTATTTTGTGCACAGCTATTATGTGGAAGCGGGTAATCCCGATCTGGTTTCGGGCTTTACGCTCTACCCATTTCCGTTCACCAGCGCGGTGGCGGCCAACAATATTTTTGCCGTGCAATTCCACCCGGAAAAAAGTCAGGCGGCCGGACTTGCGTTACTGGGCAATTTTGTCACCTGGGATGGCAACATTGCTGCCAATCAGTGTGATACCTTCAACACCAACTGTTCCCTATAGATACTCTATACAAGCACCAATGCCATGCTGATTATTCCCGCGATAGACCTGAAAGACGGCCACTGCGTGCGCCTTAAACAGGGCATGATGGAAGATGCCACCGTATTTTCCGAAGATCCTGCCGAAATGGCGCGACACTGGCTGGCACAAGGCGCACGCCGCCTGCATCTGGTGGATTTGAATGGTGCATTTGCGGGCAAGCCGGTCAACGAAGGCGCGATTAAAGCCATCGTGGACGCGGTGGGCGAGGATGTGCCGGTGCAACTCGGCGGCGGCATCCGCGACCTCGACACCATTGCACGCTACCTGGATGACGGTATCCGCTACATCATCATCGGCACGGCAGCGGTGAAAACCCCCGGTTTTCTGCATGACGCCTGCAATGCTTTCCCCGGCCATATCATTGTCGGGCTGGACGCCAAGGAGGGAAAAGTGGCGGTGGAAGGCTGGTCCAAAATGACCCATCACGACGTCATTGATCTGGCGCGAAAATTCCAGGACTACGGTGTGGAAGGGGTGATCTATACTGATATCGGTCGCGACGGGATGCTCTCCGGCGTCAACATCGAAGCGACGGTGAAGTTGGCGCAGGCGTTGACTATTCCGGTGATTGCCAGCGGCGGCATTACCAATCTGGACGACGTGCGCAATCTGTGCGCGGTAGAAAAGGAAGGCATCATGGGCGCGATTACGGGTCGTGCCATATATGAAGGCACGCTGGATTTCGCCGCTGCACAAAAGCTCTCCGACGAGCTGACGGAAGTGTAATGGGACTTGCCAAGCGCATTATTCCCTGTCTCGACGTGACAGCCGGCCGGGTGGTCAAGGGTGTCAATTTCGTCGGCCTGCGCGACGCGGGTGATCCGGTGGAAATCGCCCGCCGCTATGACCGCGAAGGCGCGGACGAGCTGGCGTTTCTCGACATTACTGCCAGTTCCGATCAGCGCGACCTGATTTTGCACATTATCGAAGCCGTTGCTGCCGAGGTATTCATTCCGCTCACCGTGGGCGGCGGCGTGCGCGAGGTCAACGACGTGCGCCGCCTGCTCAATGCGGGTGCTGACAAAGTCAGCATCAATACCACCGCAGTGACCAACCCGCAGGTGGTGGCCGACGCCGCCGCCCGCTTCGGCTCGCAATGCATCGTGGTGGCGATCGATGCCAAGGCCGGCAGCGACGGCAAATGGGAGGTTTACACCCATGGTGGGCGTCGCGCCACTGGCCTCGATGCTGTGGAATGGGCGCAGAAAATGCAGCAAATGGGGGCAGGTGAAATTCTGCTGACCAGCATGGACCGCGATGGCACCAGAAGCGGCTTCAACCTGCCGCTGACGCGCGCGGTGTCGGATGCGGTGACGATCCCGGTGATTGCCAGCGGTGGCGTGGGCAACTTGCAACATCTGGTCGATGGTGTGATTCAAGGCCATGCCGACGCCGTGCTGGCAGCAAGCATTTTCCACTTTGGCGAATACACTGTGCACGAAGCCAAGCTGCATATGATGCAAAATGGGATCGAGGTCAGGCTGTGAGCATATCGGACAACTGGTTAAACAAGGTGAACTGGACGGCAGATGGTCTGGTGCCTGCGATTGCCCAGGATGCCGGCAATGGCGATGTGTTGATGGTGGCGTGGATGAACCGCGAGGCGCTGAAACGCACTGTCGAAACCAGCGAAGCGGTGTACTGGTCGCGCTCGCGCAAGAAATTGTGGCACAAGGGGGAAGAATCCGGCCATGTGCAGAAGGTGAAAGAAATACGTCTGGATTGTGACGAGGACGTGGTTTTGCTCAAGGTTGAACAAGTTGGCGGGATTGCGTGTCATACGGGACGGCATGACTGTTTTTTCCAGAAGTATGAAAATGGTCAATGGGTGGTCACGGAGCCGGTGCTGAAGGATCCTGCGGAGATTTACCACAAGTGAGCGATATTCTCGAGCGCCTCGGCGCCACGCTGGAGGCGCGTAAATCCAGCGCTGCGGGTTCGTCTTATGTAGCCAGCCTGTATGCCAAGGGTCTGGATGCGATGTTGAAGAAAGTCGCCGAGGAGGCTGCCGAAACCATCATGGCAGCCAAGGATGGCGACCCAAAAAAAATCGTGTATGAAACTGCTGATTTATGGTTTCATACCCTGATTCTGCTGGCCAGCCAGGGCCTGGGGCCACAAGATGTACTCGACGAACTGGCGCGGCGCGAGGGCGTGTCGGGGCACACCGAGAAGGCATCACGGGACAAGCAATGAGCGACTGCATTTTCTGTAAAATTGTGGCGGGTGACTTGCCCAGCAAAAAAGTCTTCGAGAATGACGAGTTGCTGGTATTCCACGACATTCATCCGGCGGCGCCAGTGCATCTGCTCATCATCCCCAAGGTGCATATTGCCTCGCTCGCGGAATGCCAGACACAGCATGAGGGTCTGCTCGGCCGCATGTTGCTGCTGGCACCCAAACTGGCGCATGAGCATGGTTTGACTGACGGGTTTCGGACCTCGATCAACACCGGTCGTGGTGGTGGACAGGAAGTGTTTCATCTGCACATACACGTATACGGCGGTGGTAAGATGCCGCACTTAATTTAACCAAGGAGACAATCATGGGCAGCTTTAGCATTTGGCATTGGCTGATCGTTCTGGCAATTGTGCTGGTTGTGTTTGGCACCAAAAAACTGCGTAACATCGGCGGTGATGTGGGCGGCGCAGTCAAGAGCTTCAAAGACGCCATGAAGGAAGGCGAGCAGGGCAAGATTGACGACGCCCAGAGCGGCCATACAATTGAAGGCGAAGTTAAAGAAAAAACCAAGGCGTGAGCACGATTTGCGCAGGCTGAGCCATGTTTGATATTGGATTTTCAGAGCTGGTTGTGATCGGCGTAGTGGCGCTGATTGTGATTGGTCCGGAGCGTTTGCCCAAGGTCGCGCGTACAGCGGGGCATTTGCTCGGACGTTTGCAACGTTATGTATCTACCATTAAATCCGATATTAGCCGGGAAATGGAACTGGACGAACTGAAAAAAGCCGGCGAGCAATTCAAGCAGAGCCTGGAACAAACGGAAAACAGGATCACCGAGGAAGTCGCCGGTGCACAGCATGCCCTGCAGGAGATGGCGCAGACTGAAAGCGCGCCGCAGTCGGATGCCATTGTGCATAGCCCGCCTGTAGCAGAAACACACTTCATCGATTCGCCTCAGGCCGAGCTGGCGCTTGAGCCTGTCAGTGCGCCCCAGCCCCACGTCACGCCCGAATCAAACAAACCCCGAGCATGAGCACGCCCGATCCGCAGGAAACCTTCATCTCCCATCTGATTGAATTGCGTGACCGCCTGCTGCGTTCGGTCATTGCTGTGATTGTGATATTCCTTGGCCTGTTCCACTGGGCGAATGACCTCTATACCTTGCTTGCTCGTCCGCTGTTGCACGCCCTTCCCAAAGGTGGTCAGTTGATCGCCACCGAAGTCACTGCACCGTTCTTTGTGCCGATCAAAGTCACCATGATGGCGGCTTTCCTGATCGCCTTGCCGTATGTGCTTTATCAGATATGGGCCTTCATCGCGCCTGGGCTGTATTCGCACGAAAAGCGTCTCGGCGTGCCGCTCATTATCGCCAGTGTGGTGCTGTTTTTCTGTGGCATGTCATTCGCTTATTTCATGGTGTTCCCGGTAGTGTTCGGTTTCATTACCGGAGTGGCACCAGTCGGTGTGGCGGTGATGACCGATATCAGTAAATATCTGGATTTTGTACTGACCATGTTCATGGCGTTCGGCATCACTTTCGAGGTGCCGGTAGTAGTGGTGCTGCTGGTCAAGATCGGTTGGGTGAGTGTCGCCAAATTGCGTGAAATCCGCCCTTATGTTGTTGTCGGTGCGTTTGTCATCGGCGCGATTTTCACACCGCCAGACGTGGTTTCGCAGTCCATGCTTGCAGTGCCGTTATGGCTGCTGTATGAGCTGGGCATTATTGTCGCCAGTTTTATTTCCAGGCCCAAACCACGTGACTCAGAGATATACCGGCCGCTTTCCGAAGCAGAAATGGAGCGCGAGCTGGATGGGTTCGATTCCGATTCCAATTCCAATTCAAAGCACGGCGGCAAGTAATCCAAGACCCGAGTCAATACTGTTCGGTTAGAATCTTTTTGCATATATTTTCCTTGGAGGCACTGGCAGTGGCGCAAGCAGTTGCGGTGAGAAGTTCGTCTGAATGTTGCGCGCAACTGAGCGGTCGTGACTTGCGTAGGGCGAATTGCGCCGCTTGAACATACGCGGGTTTTGCAGCCCTTTGCTCGTGACGCACCTCGAACGTGCGGCGGTGGCAAGCAAAGCATTAAACCACCACCGACGCTTTCTTGGCCGCGCTGGGGGGAAAGGCCCCGGATTGGGGCTGTGCGCGGCGCAGCAGTTGCACGTTCGCGGCGAAGGACAGACTTCGATCCGGTCGACAGTGCTCGGTTGCCGCCTGATGCATCAGCCAGCGCACCGCATAATGCGCCAGCACCCAGCCGTAGAACTCTTGGCGCACCAGGTCAGCTGTCTTGCTGCGCAGTACTCGCCGCTTCTGTAACAGGTGGGTCTTGAGTTCGTCAAATACGGCTTCCACCTCCCAACGCTGGTGATACAGCGCCGCCAACTCCAAGGCCGGGGCCGTTTCCTCATCCAGCAGCGTGGTGAGCAAGCGGTAGCGTGGCTGCGCCTCAGTGGCGTTCGGCAATGCGTAGTCAATTACCCGCACTGCGATCCCCTCAGTTGAAGTCTGCCGCTGCTTTTTAGAGAGCGTGCCGCTCGGATAGATCATGCTGAGATAAGACCCATCGCTGAGCGCCTTGACTACCGGGAGCTTGCGATTGTTCGAGCAGCGCCATAACAGTTGCGCGCCGGTCGCTTGTGCCGCTGCCCAGTGTGTATAGCCGTTAAAACCGCGATCCGCCAAACAGAGCATGCCAGCCTCCAGGCGGGCCAGCAGCGGTTTGCATATCGCCCACTCGGCTTCCCGATAGGCACCCAGATTGGCAGCGATGATGGCGTGACTTGCGCACTCGACGAGTACGGCGCACTGGGCTTGCGGATAGCCTGCATGACCGGTACGGCTGCCGGGGTAGCCAAAGGCTTTAACGTTGTCCGGCTCGTCGGCCACCTCCAGATTGCTGCCGTCTATCGCAACCAAGCGCAGCCGGGCATAGAAGGCGTCCGGATGGCGCTTTGCATCGGCGAGCGGCAGACAGGCACGAGCCACCAAATTCTGCAACGGCACATATCCGATCTTGCTACGCATTTCGCTGATGGAGGACTTGGCGATCATCGCTTCGGAGTCATTACCCTGCATCCAGGACAAGCCTTGAGAAACGACCGCAAAGACTTGTTCATAGGCCGCTTCCGGGTACAGGCTGAGGGCCATGCAGAAATAGACGCCGGGCACGGCGGGCAAACTGCGAATACGTTTACTGTTGCAACCGTGTTCATCGAGTATCTCGCCGATCATCGCTGCCGGGTAAACCCGCGCCAGCAAGCTGGCGCTGAGGTAGTCACTTAAACGTGCACCCGCTCCCAATACCGCTTTGGTTCGCGCCATGGCTCGCTCCAGAAAGACGATGCGCGCAGTGTGACACACAAATAGCTAACCGAACAGTATTGGCACCACACCTGGTTCGGGCCATCGGCCTGATGCGTGGTGATCGGGCGTCGCACCGGGCGCTTGCTGCGGCCACGCCGCTGACCTTGCCCGGCGGCTTTCAGTACACGGTAAAACGTCGACTCCGAAGCCAGATAAATGCCATCATCCGCCAGCGCAGGCACGATCTGGTGCGGCGTCAGGCTGGCATAGCCGGGGCGGTTGGCCGCTTCCAGCACGGCTTCGCGTTCGCCTTCAGTGAGCGTGTTGGTCGGTGGATCACGCCGCGCGCCAGGCCGACCATCTTCCGCTCGGTGACGCCAGCGCTGCACGGTGCGCGCACTCAGCCCCAGCACCTCACAGGCACGCGCCTGCCGTGCGCCCGCACCGACGGCCTCATCAATCAACTGCATGGCTTCACGGCGATCTGGGGCGTTGATCATTTTGCCTTGTCCTTTCCCCAGATCGCTGCAGCTTTTTTTTGCAATGTCAGTAGCGCGGCGGCTTCCGCCAACTGCGCTTCCTGCTTCTTGAGCGTGCGCTCGAGCTGCTGGATGCGCAGTGCCTGTTTGGCATCCGGCACGGATGCGGCGTGCGGCTTCGGTGCAGGTGTTGCCGCCGTATTGGCCTGCTCGCATGTCAGGCGCCACTGGGCGACCTGCTCGGGATAAATGCCTTTGCTGCGGCAGTAGGCCGACAGTTCTGCCTCGCTCAAAGGGGCTGTTTCCAGCACGATCCGGAACTTGTCCGTGCTGGACCATCGATCTCTTTGTTGGCCGTCTCCAGGCACAAGCCTTCCTTCCGCTCTCGCTATTCGTTGCCAGGTGCGCAGCGTCACTACCGTGATCCCCGTTGCCTTGGCAAGTGCTACCACTGCTCGGTTCAGCGGCGGCATCATTTGCTGAATTGCCCATTCCCGCTGTTCCTTGGTATATCGAACCCACTTCATCTTTCGCCCACCTCCGCCCTCCATTTTCCTGTATTGAACCAACGGAGGCGACATCTATCCTGACATGGAGGGTGCACGAGCAAAGAAAGAACTTGGCGCCGGGCAACCGCGGCCTGACGTGACTAAAAATTAATCCTATGGAGGTTAGGTCTTGGGCCACTGAGCTCGGCCTTTTGCGCGTGCCAAGCGAAATGCCTTCTCATAGTATGTGGCAAGACGGGTCGCATATTCAGAAAAGTGCTCGCGCTGCACCACATCGAACCACTTGTCGACACCGTGGAATCCATCCGTACGGACATATCTCGCTGCTTCAAGTTCAACAAGTTTTCCATGACTAGAGCACCACAATTTTGCGTCTGTGACGACAATGGGATGATATAACGATAAGCGACGGGAGTATTCATCGGCTGGCCATGAAAAGACCGACATTTTTTCTTCATCATCTTGCTCCAAAGCGGTTGCATCCACCTTGAGATCATCCAGTAAACCATCTGTCAGCGAGCGTTTCAAGCTATTCGTACATGAGTCGAGTGTCAAGATCGCGCGCCAGAAAACTGAAGATTCAAGATTCTTCTCGTCCCCAATGTTGGTTTCTCTGAATGCCGTGAAGTTTGAATGAACTGGCGCGGGTTTTACTATCAATCTGTTTACTCGCGCAATATCTTTTGGATAGCATATCCGAGACACTTTCTGGAGAATCTTGGAAATCTCTGAGACCGAGTATTGATGCTTGTGCAGAATATCGATGAGTCGGTCTCTATCATCATGAATGGAATATCCAAGCCAGTGCGAAAGACCACTGTTCTGAAAATTGAGATCGCGACGTGGGACGTCGTTCACAAGTATATGGAAACCGCGCATAGTCTTGCATTCCACCGCAAGCACAACAGTCGCATCCTGTTCGGCTTTAGCTTTCGTACGCCAGACTCGATGGGCCAAGATGTCGATTTCTCTCGCCTTTAGTTCCTTTGGATCCAGATATATGGCGCCTTGAACACTGTTCCATCCAAGTTTCTCCAAAGTCGAGGCGACCACTTCCTCGGTGGCAAATGACTGATTCGAATCGCTATCGAGAAGTTTCTTATGTAGCCCGTCAGACATATGGTTATTCCCGAACTTTTAGTTACTTTCAGGCATAAAAAAGGCAGCACAAGCTGCCTTTTTTACTAACAGTATTTAACATAATTCAAGCAGCAATACGACGCTTGAATTCCCCAGTCCGCGTATCAATTTCGATCTTGTCGCCAATCTCCACAAACGCAGCCACAGGCAGCTCAAACCCGGTGGTGATCTTGGCAGGCTTGAGTACCTTGCCAGAAGTGTCGCCACGCACGGCAGGCTCAGTGTAGGTCACTTCGCGCACCACAGTGGTGGGCATGTCGACGGAGATGGCTTTGCCGTTGTAGAAAATCACTTCGAGGTTCATGCCGTCTTCGAGGTAGTTGAGCGCATCGCCCATGTTTTCGAGTTCGACTTCATACTGGTTGAACTCGCCGTCCATGAACACATACAGCGGGTCGGCGAAGTAGGAATAGGTGCAGTCCTTGCGATCAAGCACCACTTGTTCAAATTTTTCATCGGCTTTATACACGGTCTCGGAGGCGGAGCCGGTAAGCAGGTTTTTCATTTTCATTTTGACCACGGACGAGTTGCGGCCGGATTTGCTGAACTCGGCTTTCAACACAACCATGGGGTCGGTACCGACCATAATCACATTGCCTGCGCGAACTTCCTGTGCTGTTTTCATACTGTATCCTGCTGAATAAATTGGTGGGGAAGGCGATAAACTAACCGGCTATTCTATCTTACTTTGGCAAAACTTTACCAGATGTGCGGCCATATCCTGGTTTTTCAACAGGCCATCAACCCAGCGGCCGGCGTGGGCATCGATCTCGGTCTGGTGCTGCCGGTAATTCAGCCAGGCCAGCCCCGCTCCCTTGCCTGCATTCCAGGCATGCCAAAAGTCCTGCAACGCCGTGGCAGCCTGGGGGGACAAACCTGCGCAATAGCGCGCCAGAAAGGCATCCAGTTTTGCCCGGTGCGCATCATCCTGTTGCGGATAGATGTGCCAGACCAAAGGCCGTGCCGCCCAGAGTGCGCGCACCAGTGAATCCTCGCCGCGCACAAAATTGAGGTCGCAAGCCCACAGCAATTTGTCGTAACGGGGTTGCGGCAAAAATGGCAGCACGTGCAGGATCAGGTTGCCGCGCTGCCGCTGGTCGCCGGGAACCAGCCCGGTTGCGCCGAAGAATGCGGCGATCTGCGGCAGCAGCTTGCTTTCCGGCAGCAGGCACAGCACCGGCGATGCGCCTTCTGCCCAGGCTCCGAGCAATTCCGCCACGGCCGGATTTTCATAGCCAAACAGCGACACGCGGAGCGTATCGGGCGCGGGTTTCACGCTCAGCAATGCCCAGAAATCGGCCTGCGCCGCCGGGTCGCGCTGAAAGTCCATGCGCCGCCGGGTGAGCCCGGATTCGTGTAACAGGCCGCCGGTATTGGCGCTAAAACCCGGGAAATAGAAATACTGGGTGAGCGGCAGCCTGGGATGCGGCGAAGGCAGTCCATGGCAGCCCTCCACCCAATCTTCTGCGCTGAGATATTCCAGGTTGACCCAGACCGGCTTGGGCTGCATCGCGGCCATTGCCACCAGGTAGTTTTGCGGCAGTTCGCAGCCGAAGGCTTCGATGACCACAGCGGCAGGGGTGACATCGGGGAATAGCTTATCCCAGCGCCGCACGCTCACCCCGTCCACGCTTTGTTCGGACAGATTCGGGTTAATCGCGGGGCACAGATGTTGAAAACTGGCGAGGTCGTCCACCCACAGGCGCACATTCAGGCCGTGCTCGGCGACCAGTTGCCGCGCCAGACGCCAGGTCACGCCGATGTCGCCGTAGTTGTCCACCACGGTGCAGAAAATATCCCAGTTGCGACCAGGTGCCATCACACTATCCCTGCCAGTTGCTGCAAAGACGCAATCCTACAATGACGGCGAGCGAGCAGGGGCATTCGTCGACAAATCCCCGGCAAGCTCGCAGGCGATTGCCTGCAGCAGTTGCGGGATGGCTTGCGCCACGGCATCGCTCAATCCATCCTCGGGCGAGGCCGCAGCAATTTCCACGCCGTACAGCACCAGGCGCGGCGGCAGCGCATCGAGCATTTTTCCCAGCGACAAGGTGTAGGCCAGGCCAAAGCCGTGCGTCGAGTGGGTGGCGTGCAAGCTCCCGAGCTCGGCGCTATCCAGCCGCCGCAGCGTGCCGGGTGGCGCGCCGCTGTGCATGGCATCGATCACGATTGCGCTGTCCAGCCCTTGCAACAGCGCCAGCAGGTGCGTGCCGGGGCGGTCGCAGGCTTCCAGGCGCTGCAATCCGTGGCGCTGCGCAAATCCCAGCTCCTGTGCGGCGCGGATCGCCTCCCAGCCGATGCGGTCATCGCCGAACGGCGAGCCGACGCCGAATACGCCGATGCCGCTCATGTGCGCCGCACATTCAGTTTGAGGAAGTGGGTGGCGCAGGAAATACACGGATCGTAGTTGCGGATGACCTGCTCGGCGCGCAGACGCAATTGCTCGGGCGGGCTGTCGGCGCCGAGCGTCTGCAGGGTATGCAGCAGATCGGCCTCGATCTGCGCCTGATTCTGGCTGGTGGGCGGCACGATGCGCGCTGACAGAATTCGCCCGGCAGCGTCTGTTTCGTAGCGATGCCAGAGGATGCCGCGCGGCGCCTCGGTGCAACCGTAGCCCACGCCGGCGCGCGGCGTTACTTCGGTATAGGGCGCATCCGGCACAACGTAGGCCTCAAGCAGTGCGATGGCTTCGAGCAGTGCCTGATGGATTTCCGCCGCGCGCGCCACGATGCTGTGGAACATGTTGGCACTCGGAAAGCGCACGCTGCCGGCATCCAGCGCGCGGCGCACGGCGGGATCGAGTTGATCCAGATTCAGGTTGAGGCGCGCCAGCGGCCCGACCAGATAGGGCTGCCCGTCGAAGCGGCTGAACAGCGCGGTCGAATGCGCTTCTTGCGATTCGGCGAAGTGCCGTTCATAGTCGGCGATGGCAATATCCAGTCCCGTGCTGGAGACAATGCGGCCTTCGTTCATCGGATATTCATCGCCATGGCGCAGTGCCACCGTGATGGCGGGCGTGGCGGATTCGGGCAGATCAAGCGAGGCCGTCCAGGCGATGAGCGCTTCCGCCTCGGGCAGGGCGGCGCGCAGCCGGTCCAGCAATTCCGCCACTTCGCCCGTGCCCGGCGCGTGATAAAAACCGCCCACGCGCACCCCGACCGGATGCACCGAGCGCCCGCCCAGCAGGCGTATCAGCGCATTGCCGAGTTCCTGCAGACGCAGGCCGCGCCGCACTATTTCCGGGTAGTCTTTGGACATCTCGATAGCGCTGGCGTAGCCCAGAAAATCCGGCGCGGCGAGCAGGTGGATGTGCAGGCTGTGGCTCTCGATCCACTCGCCGCAATACAGCACGCGGCGCATCGCACGCACCCACGGCGCAACGACGGTACCAAAGATGGCCTCCAGCGCATGCACCGCGCTCATCTGGTAGGCGACGGGACAGATGCCGCAAATGCGCGCCACCATGTCCGGCACCTCATGCCAGGCGCGCCCTTCGAGAAATTTTTCGAACAAGCGCGGCGGTTCGTAGATGCGCAGGTGCGCCGCGACGATGCGATCCTGTTCGATGCAGATATCCAGCGCGCCTTCGCCCTCCACCCGCGCCAGCACCGGCACCGTGATGTTGATGCTGCGTGTGGCGGCGCCGTCAGTCATCGCTGTCCTCTCTGGCTTTAAGCCCGGCTGCATGAAATGCCGGTGCGGCATTATTGATGAACAGGAAGCGTTGTGCCACCTGTTCCGGCAGCAGCCCCAGCCCGGCAAAACGACGGGAAAGCGCTGTGGTATTGGGATTCTCGGCGGGGCCGAAACAGCCATAGCAATCGCGCCCGAAGCTGGGACACAATGCACCGCAGCCGGTACGCGTGACCGGCCCCATGCACGGCTCGCCCTTGCTCACCATCACGCACACCTGCTGGCGGCGCTTGCACTCCAGACACACCTTGTCGTTTTCCTCCACTGGCAGCACGCCGAACAGCAGCGCGCGGATGGCAGCAACGATTTGCCGGCTGGTGACCGGACACCCCCAAAGCTCCAGATCCACCGGCACATGCTGGGCAATGGGCGACACGGTGGCGAGGCTCTCGATATATTGCGGCTGGGCGTAGATAGCGGCAACCCACTGCCCGGCATCCGCCATGTTGCGCAATGCCTGCACGCCGCCGCTGGTGGCGCAGGCGCCGATGGTCACAAGGTAAGTGGCATTGGCGCGCACCTGCTGGATGCGCTCCAGGTCATGCGGCGTGGAGATGCTGCCTTCGACGAAGGCGATGTCCACCTTTTCGTCCGGCGCAACCGGCCCGGCTTCGGCGAAATGCACGAACTCGACCAGCTCTGCCGCGGTGAGCAGCGCTTCGCCGAGATTCAGAAAGGCCAGCTGGCAGCCATCGCAGGAGCTGAATTTGTGGATGGCGACACGAGGGCGATTACTCATTTCAGAAACCTTTCACGCCGAGCAATGCCTGCACTTCGCTGTAACGGTACACCGGGCCGTTGCGGCAGATGAAGCTGCCGCCGAACTGGCAGTGGCCGCAGTGGCCGACGCCGCACTGCATGTTGCGCTCCATGCTGAGGTAGATTTCTGCCGGCGCGATGCCGCGCTGCATCAGCCCCTTGGCCGCCGCGCGCATCATGCCTTCCGGTCCGCACATCATCACGATCGTTCTGGACGGCTCGACGACGGCCTGGTCGAAAAGCTCCGTGGCCAGCCCGACATGCCACGGCCATAAAACACCGCCGTGTTCCGCCGCCAGCAGCACCTGGACATCCGGGTGTGCACTCCACTCGGCATAGCGTTCGCGCCAGATCATATCCTCGGCATGCTTCACGCCCTGCACGATACATATCCGCCCAAAACGGGCGCGGCGCGCGAGGACATAGTTGATGACGCCCACCACCGGCGCACAGCCCAGACCCCCGGTGACGATGAACACGTCGCGGCCTTCCGCCAGCGCCATCGGCCAGCCGCGCCCGAACGGACCGCGTACGCCGACGCGCTCGCCCGCCTGCAGCCTGGCCAGCCCATGAGTGACGCGCCCCACTGCGCGGATGGTGTGATCGAGCAGCGCGTCGCTCTCGGGATCGGATACGATGGAAATCGCCACCTCGCCCACTCCGTACAGATACACCATGTTGAACTGGCCGGGGACGAAGTGGTAGTGATTTCTGGCCTCGGGGTCGGTCAGGCGCAGACGCAGGGTGAAGATGCTGTCCGACTCCTGCACGCGTTCGACGACCTCCGCCTCCCACGGCAGATAAGGGTTATTCATTGGCATCCCCGCAAATTGCCGCAACTTCCTCGGTCAAATCAATGCCCACCGGACACCAGGTGATACACCGGCCGCAACCCACGCAGCCGGAACGTCCATACTGCTCGTGCCAGCTGCCCAGCTTGTGGGTGAGCCACTGACGATAACGGAATTTTGTCTCGCTGCGCACCACGATACCGTGAATGTAGCTGTGCCCCTGCGTGAAACACGAATCCCACTCACGCACATGTTCGCTGCGCGTGCCGTCCAGTTGCGGCTGCTCCTGCTCCTTGTGGCAGAAACAGGTGGGACACACCGAGGTGCAGTTGCCGCAGGACAGGCAGCGCTCGGCCACCTCCTCCCAGCGCGGATGTTCCAGTTGCGCGAACAGGACATCGTGCAGATTGCGGCTGGGCAACTGTCGCGTCTGTACGCTGACCGCCTGCTGATTTTGCCGTGTTGCGCTATCCAGTTGCACGGCACTGGCCGGAGCGAGCGCTAGTTGTTCGAGCACCCCCTGCCCGCGCGCGTTGCCTGCCCGTGCCACATAGCCTTCCTCCAGTTCGGCCAGCGCAATGTCATAGCCGGCGGATGCCGCAGGCCCATCGCCGGTAGAGACGCAGAAACAGGTCGCGGCGGGATGACCGCAATCCACTGCGACAATGAACAGGTTTTCGCGGCGGCGGGCGTAATAGGGATCGACGTAGGCCTGCTGCAAAAAGTGCGCGTCCTGCAAGGCGAGTGCCGCGAGGTCGCAGGCTCTTGCACCGATGAATGCGATGGGCCTGGCTTCTGGCAGGGTTTCGTGAAATTGCGTCTGGCCGGCGTGACGTTCGGCCTGCCACAGCACTTCCTGCGGCGCGAACAGATACGGCTTCAATCCCTGCGCGCCATTCGCCCAGGCGAAACAACGCGCATCGGCACCCGCCTCGATGCGGTATTCGCCCGGCGCCTGCCGGTCGCGTACGCCGCGCGGCAGCTGGTTTGCCTGGGCGAGCTCGGCATAAACGATGGTGCCATCGTGCAGTCGCGGCCCCGTGCAGTGGAAGCCCTGTGCGGCAAGCGTATCCAGCAGCGCCTGGAAACGCTCACGCGGCAGAAATAAAAATGGGGGTTCGGTCACTTCAGTCTCCCGTCAGTGTTGCCTGGTTCACGACCGCCAGCAAGCTGATGGACGCTGTGGGGATTTTGGGTAACAGCGTTGGGCAAGCCTAGGAGGCGGACGTGTTTTTATCTCCCTTCCCGGCCGCCTTCTCCATGATCTCCAGGAACGGTTTGATGAGGTCGATGGGCAGGGGAAAGACGACGGTGGAATTCTTTTCCGTAGCGATCTCGGCCAGGGTTTGCAGGTAGCGCAACTGCATGCCCCCAGGCGCGGAGGCCAGGATGGCAGCGGCGTTGACCAGGGTCTGGGCGGCCTGGAACTCGGCGTCGGCGTGGATGACCTTGGAGCGGCGGTCGCGCTCCGCCTCGGCCTGCTTGGCGATGGCTCGAATCATGTCCTCCGTGAGTTCGATGTTGCGGATCTCGACGACGCTTACCTTGATCCCCCAAGCCTCGGTCTGGGAGTCGAGGATAGCCTGGATGTCGGCGTTGATCTTGTCCCGCTCGGAGAGCATTTCATCCAGATCATGCTTGCCCAGAACCGAACGCAAGGTGGTCTGGGCGAGCTTGCTGGTGGCTGAAAAATAGTCCTCCACCTGGATGAAGGCCTTTTCCGGGTCCACGACGCGGAAGTAAAGTACTGCGTCGACCTTGATGGAGACGTTGTCGTGCGAGATCACATCCTGGGGGGGAACCTCGTGCACCACGGTACGCAAACCCACCCGCACCATTTGCTGAATGCCGGGGATGATGATCACCAGTCCCGGCCCCTTCACCTTCCAGAAGCGCCCCAGCTGGAACACCACGCCGCGCTCGTACTCGCGCAGGATACGGACTGACGAAACCGCCAGTGCAATCAGGATGATGAACAGACCGCCAAAACCGAAATTAAACTCCATGCTCATGCTCCTTTTTCGAATTGAGGCGTGACAACAAGCGTCAAGCCTTCCCTGCCGGTGACCCGGATATGCTGACCGGGTGTTAAAGCCTGCGTGCTTCTGACCTGCCACAACTCGCCGTGCACCCGCGCCCAGCAAAATTTTTCCTCACAGTTGAGCACCTCGCCGACGCTGCCGGGCAACTGCTCGGCTCCGCTCACCACGACCCTGCGCCGCGCCTTCAGCGCCATGCCGGCCAGGCTGGCGATGAGTACCGCGCTGACTGCGCCCATCGTGACGATCAGGCCGATGGGAATGCCGAATCCGGGCTGCTCGGTGTCAATCAGGATCACCGCGCCGATGACAAAAGCCGCTACCCCGCCGATGCCGAGTATGCCAAAACTGGGCGCAAACGCTTCTGCCACCATGAACGCAATGCCCAGCAGAATCAGCATCAGTCCGGCGTAGTTCACCGGTAGCAACTGGAAAGCATACAGCGCCAGCAATAAACAGATGCCGCCCAGCACACCGGGCGCAACGAAGCCGGGGTTGAAAAATTCGAAGAACAGGCCGTATACGCCGATCATGAGCAGAATCAGTGCCACGCTGGGATCGGTAATCACCTCAAGGAAGCGGGTGCGCCAATCGGCCTGGTAAGCGATGACTGGTGCGCCTGCGGTGGCCAGGGTGCGCATGCCACCGATTACGCTGACCTGCTTGCCATCCAGCTGCTTGAGCAACTGCGGCAGGTCTGGTGCCACATAATCGATCGCCCTGATTTTGAGCGCTTCTTCGGCAGGCAGGCTGGCCCCCTCGCGTACCGACTGCTCGGCCCACTCGGCGTTACGCCCGCGCATCTGGGCGAGGCCACGAATGTAGGCGACGGCATCGTTGATCGCCTTCCGGGTCATGGCATCCTTGAGCGTCTGTGCGGATTTTCCGCCTGCATCACCCATACCCTGCACTTCGCGTGTCCCCGGTATGCCGACCTGCACCGGCGTGGCGGCGCCCAGATTGGTGCCCGGCGCCATTGCCGCAATGTGGCTGGCGTAGAGGATATAGGTGCCGGCGCTGGCAGCGCGCGCGCCGCTGGGCGCGACATAACTGGCCACCGGCACCGGCGACGTGAGAATCGCCTTGATGATCTTGCGCATGGATGTGTCGAGGCCGCCCGGCGTGTCCATTTGCAACACGACCAACTGTGCACCATCACGGGCGGCGTGTTCCAGCCCGCGCGTCACGTAATCTGCGCTGGCCGGGCCGATGGCACCCTCCACCTTCAACAGCAGCACCGGCGCGGCAGCCCAGGCGAGCGCACTCCAGCCCAGTACAGGCAACAACAACAGCAAAGTGGCAAAACGCTTCATGGCGAGGGTACAGGCGTGTTGACCAGCTACCACTATAGACTCCCCGCAGCATTTGTCCGGCTGCGAAACACATTTGACACTGCGGTTTCAGCCCAGAATCAGCTTGAGGCCAATCATGATGGTAATCACTTCAAATGCGCGCTTGATCCACAGGTTGCCTTTCTTGATGGCGATGTGGCTGCCGAAATAGCCGCCCAGAATGGAACCTGCCAGCAGCGCCGGCATCCAGCCCCAGGCGATGGTGCCAAGATAGCCCAGCACCAGCGCGCCGGCGCCGTTCCACACCAAGCCGCACAGCACCAGGGTGTAGGCCACGGCGCGCTTGTAATCGAGACCGAAATGATGAATCAGCCAGATGGTCAGGAACAGACCGGTGCCGGAAGTGATCGAGCCATTGAGAAAGCCGACCACGAACAGGCCGAGCATACCGGTGAGCAGCCCGCTGCCTTCCCGGTTTTTGGGCGTGTGCTCCATGCCCAGCCGGGGTTTGAATACGGAATACAGCCCCAGACCCAGGGTCAGCACACCCAGCAGCAAAATGGCAATGCGCTGCGATATCTGCAGGATGGTGCCCGCCCCCAGCACCACGCCGGGCAAACCTGCGCCGAGGATGATCAGGGAAAAACGCCGCTCCAGATGGTTTCCCCTGAGGTAGCGCACAGTTGCACCCAGCCCCAGCGCCACACTGGCAACCTTGTGCGTAGCCAGCGCCACGCCGAAGGGCAGCCCGAGGAAAATCAGCATGGGAAACTGGATCAGCCCCGCGCCCCCGCCGGACAGTGCAGAAAACCAGTTGGCGACGAAAGACGCGACGAACAGGATCGCCTGATGGCCGTATCCAGCCATCAGGTTTAGAGGCCGGTAATGCCGTGGTTGACCGGGGTGCGGGTATAGAACAGACGCAGATTTTCCTGCGCGCAGCGATCGAGCAGGCTGTCGATCTGCGCCGCGCTGGCGATGAATTCCACCAGCATCGGCAACTCGCCCGCCAGCTCGAAAAAGCTTTCTTCCTTGAAACCATGGCGCCCGAAACCGGCCGATGCACGAAACGCGGTACCACCGGCAATACCGAGGTTTCGCGCGGTTTCCAGCAGCCACTCGTAGAGCGGCTTGCCGGCGTGTTTCTGTTTTTCGGAGGTATACAGTCGCAACCAGTGGTCAGTCATCGCTTCAGCCTTTGAATGCCTTGAGGGTCAGCACGCCAAGCGCGGTCATCGCCACCGACCCCATGACGTGAATGAATATTTCCGCCAGCCCCCAGCCCCATTGCTGGCGCGACAGCAGGGTGAAAACTTCAGCCGAAAAGGTGGAAAACGTGGTCAGCCCGCCGAGGAAGCCGGTAATCACCAGCAGGCGTGCCTCGGGTGCCAGCCCGGTGTGGTCGGCGAAAAACGCCAGCGCCAGGCCGATGACGTAGCCACCCAGCAGATTGGCAGTGAGTGTACCCAGCGGCAGCGTCGGAAACAGCGGGTTGAGCCATAGCCCCAATCCCCAGCGCAGCCAGGCACCCAGCGACGCGCCTACGCCAATGGCTAAAAATGCGTTAAATCCCATCCCCGAATCATAACGTGTGAGCGTGGCCTAGCGCAAAAATGTCAACCAGCCCGCCAGCGCCAGCAGGGTCGCCAGCAGCACCGGCAGGGTAATCACGATGCCAATACGGAAATACTGCCCCCAGCCGATGGTCATGCCGCGTTGCGCCAGCACGTGCAGCCACAGCAGCGTGGCAAGGCTGCCGATGGGGGTGATCTTGGGGCCGAGATCGCAGCCGACGATGTTGGCATACACCATGGCCTCGCGTATCGTCGGGTCTACCTGCGCATGCGCCACGGCGAGGCTGCCGGCCAGCACCGCGGGCATATTGTTCATCAGCGCCGACAGTGCCGCCATCATGAAGCCCGTGCCCAGCGTGGCAGCGGTGAGGCCATAACTGGCCAGCCATTCCAGCGCATGCGACAGGCCAGCGGTCAGGCCGTGGTCGCCCAGCCCATACACCACCAGATACATGCCCAGCGAAAACACCACCACCTGCCAGGGCGCCTCGCGCAGGATCGTCCACACCGGGATGACCGCCCTGGGTTGACGCCTGAGCAGATGCTCGCGGCCTGCGGCAAGCATCAACACCAATGCACCTGCCCCGGTAATCAGCGAGGTCGGCACGCCCCAGCGTTGCGACAGAAAATAGCCAACCAGCAAACTGGGTAATACCACCCAGCCCGCACGAAACACAAACGGGTCGCGAATCGCACCCGCAGGGTCAGCAAGCTGGGCCGGGTCGTAGGCTGGCGGCACATCGCGGCGAAAATACCAGGCCAGCACCAGCAGCGAGGCCGCCACCGCCACCAGGTTGACCGCACCCATCACTGCCGCGTAATCGGCAAAGCCTATCCCCGCGTAGTTGGCGGCAACGATATTGACCAGATTGGAAATCTTGAAGGGCAGGCTGGCCGAATCCGATACAAACCCGGCCGCCATCACAAACGCCAGCATCGCAGGCGGCGAGAAGCGCAGCGCGCGCAGCATTTCGACCACCAGTGGCGTCAGGATCAGCACCGCGCCGTCATTCGCAAACAGCGCCGCAATCACGCTGCCCAGCAGCACGATCAGCACAAACAGCGCCCGGCCTGATCCCTGTGCCCAGCGCGCCACATGCAGCGCCGACCACTCGAAAAATCCCGCCGCATCCAGGATCAGTGAAATCAGGATCAGCGCTATCAGCGTGAAGGTGGCATCCCAGACGATATGCCAGACTGTGGGGATGTCGGTGAGCGACACCGTGCCCGCCAGAAGCGCAGCACCCGCCCCGAGCCAGGCCGCGGTGCCGATGCCCAGACCTTTGGGCTGGCGGATGACAAGGGCCAGCGTAACCAGAAAAATAAGCAGCGCAACCAGCATGGCTGCTTATGCCAAACGTCGCGCGACTTCTGTCACCAGCTGTTCGCGAATTTCATCGCGCACGCGCATG
Organism: Sulfuriferula sp.; assembly: GCA_035530335.1. Classification (GTDB taxonomy): domain Bacteria; phylum Pseudomonadota; class Gammaproteobacteria; order Burkholderiales; family Sulfuriferulaceae; genus Sulfuriferula. The sequence goes on from DATKUZ010000040.1 coordinate 23,039, forward strand.
AAGCTCTCCAGCGGCTCGCCGTGCGGATCATGAAACGGCATGTGCACGCTGGGAATGGCGCGCGGGAATACCGGGCACGCTTCCTTCGCGTTGTCGCACACGGTAATCACCAGATCAATCGCCTCGTTCATGACCGCATCCACGTCCTTGGGGTGCAGCCCGGCAGTCGCAATGCCCAGATCCTGCAGCGCGGCAATCGCGCCCTCAGCCACTTTCGGCTGGGGGCGGGTGCCAGCGGAGATCGCCCGCACCGCGTCACCCAGATCGTGATTCACCAGCGCCTCAGCCATCTGGCTGCGGCAGGAATTGCCGGTGCACAGGATCAAGACTGTTTTTTTATTCATGACCTACTCTCCACATTGAATTGACCGGGCACACCGCCCGCATGGCATGAAGCCCGGATTAAGATTAACAGCAGGATTTCCCGGAAGGCGTGGGCGTGCAACAGGCCGATGCGGCGACCGGAATATTCAATGGCCTGGCAGCGGGCCGGGAACGTTCGGCCAGTGCGGCGTCGAAGCCTGCGTCCAGCTTGCTGCCAGCCTCGTCGCGGATATGGCGGGCGATTTCGACCACCAGATCAATTTGTTCTGCCGTCACGCCATACTGGCGCAGCCGGTCCAGCTGGCACAAGCCCTGGCCGGGGTGATTGGCAGCGACATTGGCCGCCAGCGACACCAGCGCGATGATGGAAGGATGCAGCTCGGTATTGTTCGGCCCGGCATTACTCATATACACCTCTCAAAACGGAAAAAATATTTCATTATCGTGTGGAATTACTCACCGCGTTCGCGCAAACGTCCGATGTCATCAAGCTGATTTTTCAATGACAGGGCGTCCAGTTTATCCAGCGGCAAGCAGGTGAAAATGGCCAGACGGCGATTTAGCTGGGCATACGCAGTGTGGAAGGCTTTGCGCTTGGCGGCATCGTCTCCCGCAGCCGCTGCAGGATCGCTTATGCCCCAGTGTGCGGTCATCGGCTGACCTGGCCAGACCGGACAAATTTCGCCGGCCGCGTTATCGCACACGGTAAACACAAAATCGAATTCCGGCGCGGAGGGTACAGCGAACTCATCCCAGGATTTGCTGCGCAAATCAGCAACAGGCAAACCGCTGCTTTCCAATAGCTCAAGCGCAAACGGGTTGACTGTGCCTGCAGGGTGGCTACCCGCACTATAGGCATGGAAACCGCCCTGACCCAAACGATTCAACAAGGCCTCGGCTAAAATCGAACGCGCAGAGTTGCCGGTACACAGAAACAATACATTGAAAACTTGATTACTCATCTACGAGCCTTTCGTTGAGTCGGCATCCGCTATCTTTGATATATATGCGCCTAAACAAATATTTACAGGCAAAAAAATCAGACACAGCAGCGTGTCGGACGATTGCTCATGCCGGTTAAGCGCGCTGCATCCTGCAGTTGCGTAGGGCTACTCACCCAGACTTCACCCAGCTGCGCGAGAATACGGTCGCACCAGGCGGGTATCTGGCTATTGATGCGGTAATAAATCCAGGTGCCCTCGCGTCGCATGCTGAGCATTTCTGCCTCGCGCATCACGCTCAAATGGCGCGAGACTTTGGGCTGGGCCAAATCCAGCGCGTAATACAGCTCGCATACGCACAACTCGCCTTCGCGTCTTAACAGGCCGAGTATGCGGCGGCGCGTCTCGTCACAAAGGATTTCAAAAAAGGCCTGTTCGCTGAGCATGGCGGCAATTATATCCGTTTTAACGTATGTATCAAGCTTCAGTGAAAAAAGCCATGAATCGCTCAGCCGAGATTACTGGATACCTTCCTTGATAATACCGTCGAGCAGCTTTTCCTCCGCGCGAAATGCCGCTCTGGATTTGGGGGTGTTGCCGACGGGCGGTTTGCGGTAGCTGATATAGATGGTGTTCGGATCGGCAGGCAAGTTGTACACCGAGATGATATACGGGCACATCGCCACACTGTGCGGGTCGGCTTCCATCATCTGGCGCGAGATGGTTGCGCTGCAAAACTCCATCTGCTCGGCATTCAGATAAATTTTCTTGGTATCTCCCACAGCCGCTGCGGTATTGTCCAACATGGCGGAAATCTTGTTGAAATGATTGATTTTCAGGCCCTGCCCCTCAACGGCGGCGGCTACCGCGTCGCGGATGAATTCAAAATCGCCGTGGGTCGTATACACCACGCTGTATGCATCCTTGCCCGCGGCATGGCTCCCCAGCGAGCATGCCATCAAGACAACTGCCAGGAACATTTGCATCGTTTTCATGTTGCTCTCCTCGAAAATATTTTTTACTCAGGTATCCCGCAATGCGGCTTGGTTACAATACGACATTTTAACCGCAGGAAAATGCCATGACGGATACAGCCAATATACACATACGCGGACGCATCTGGCTGACCGTAGCGGGCAAAAACATGCTGGGTCGCGGGCGCGTGGAATTGCTGGAAAAAATCGGCGCGACCGGATCCATCTCGCAGGCCGCGCGCGCCATGAAAATGAGTTACAAAGCCGCCTGGGATGCCGTGGATGCAATGGGCAACGCGCTCAATGCGCCACTGGTGAGCACCAGTACCGGCGGCAAGGGCGGCGGCGGTGCGCGCCTTACCCCGCAAGCGCTGGCGCTGATCGCCGCGTATCGCCAACTGGAGCAACGCCACCAGGATTTTCTGGGCCAGCTTGAGCAGGAGTTCGCATCTGCGCTGACAACCGGCGAGGGTACGATCGAGTAACAGCGAGACGCGTCGCCTGCCGCCGCCCACTCTGCGACTTGCGCAACAAGCGCTGCCGTTTCACGGCTTACGCTTCCCTCTCAGCCATGCGATATATCCAAATGATACCGCGGCAAACAGCAGGATCGCCGCCAGCAGGGAAAAGGCGGCGATATAGCCGTGCCGGCCGACCATCCAGCCGGTCAGCACCGGACCGATGGACTGACCGATGTCCATGATGGTGCTCAGCACACCCATCGAAGAACCATACGCGCCGTTTTTGGTGAGATCCGCCACCAGCGCTGAAGTGGACGAAGTGACAGCGGCAAAGCCGATGCCGAATATCGAAACCAGAACCATCAGGCCAAACACGCCGGGAAAATGTGGCAACAGCAGGACGCTTATTCCCGCCACAATCAGGCCAGGAAGAATGACGCGTTCGCGGCCGGCTCGATCAGAAACAGCTCCCATCAAAGGCTTCAGGAAGACGATGCTGAGCAGTTGCGCACCCAGGATAATGCCGATCTCCCAGGCGGGAATGCCTTTGGATGAAGCGAACAATGCCAGGAACGCTTCTATCGCCCCGAATACCAGGTACAGCGCGGCTTCTACCAGACTGGTCGCCAGGATATAGCGATCTTTCAGCACCGTTTGCAGACTTTCTACGAAGCGAGCGCGGGGATGGCTGCGCGTAACGGGTTTCGATTCATCCGGCAGCAGAAATCCAAGTGCCAGCGCCAATACTGCACTGATGCCGCAAGCCAGATAGACCATCTGGAAGCTCGCCAACGAAATGAGAAAACCGCCCAGAAATGGCGCGACGGAACGTCCGACTATGGTGGCTGAGGAATAAGCCGAAAGCTTTTCCGCCCGATCCTGCACATATCTTTCAGCGATAGCCGCGTTTACCACCGTGCCGAAAATGGCGGTGGCGAAGCCGTGATAGAAACGCACCGCGATCAATTGCCAGACATCGCTCACCAGCAGGTAAAGAAAAGGCGCCGTGGCAAACACAAAAAGCGCGGCGTAGATAATGCTGCGCTTGCCCAGATAATCGGATAACGCCCCGGCAGGAAAACTGATCAATATGCCCGGAACAGTCGAGGCCATGACGATCCAGCCGATTTCCGCAGGGCTCGCCCCCAGTGCTTTCGAAAACAGGGGCAATACCGGCGTCTTCGACATTGTTGAGCTGAGTATTGCCAAGCCGCCGATCACGCAGATAAGGATGAAAAAATTGCGGCTGGATGGTTTGTACACACCAATCTCCGTTACTGGGCTCAAAATGCGTTGGCGAGGATGTTCCCGGTTGTGTCAGGAATTTTGTGTGTTCGAAGTCAATGTCAAGTTTAAGGTAGTGCTGCTTCCCACCAGGAAGTATTTTTTCATTTCAATATTATTATTATTTTCAACAGGTTTTGTGCAATCAGCGTATTTCCGGTAGGAAATTGAAATCGCTTGATGACGAGTTGAAATCCATAACCGATTGTATTTGATATATATATTTATATGGCATGAGGCTTGCTAAAGCTGGGGAGCGGGTAAAACACCCGTTACCGATCCCCTGGGGCTACTAACGAAAAAGTTAGGCCGCTCAAGGGGGTTTTAAATTTGTAGCCTTTTACCGAGGAGACTGAAAATGACAACTCTCAAAGAGCAACTGAGCACACACGTCGCCGCATACGATCACTGGGCAACACGCCGCCGCTATGGGCCGGATGGACATAACAACCGAAGCTTGTGGGTACTTGCCTGTATGGACGAACGCCTGCCGGTCGACGAAGCGCTCGGCATTCACGTAGACACACCGGCGGGAGGCGGCGATGCGCACTGCTTCCGCAATGCCGGAGGAATCGTCACCGACGACGCAATCCGCTCGGCGATGCTGACCTGCAATTTCTTTGGCACCAAGGAAATCGTCATCGTGCAACATACGCAATGCGGCATGCTGTCTGCGAATGCGGCCGATCTGGAAAAGATGTTACGCGACAAGGGGATCGATACCGACAATATCGCGATGGACCCGACGCTGCCAGAACTGAAGCTGGAGAAAGGCGGATTCGCCAAGTGGATCGGGATGATGGACGACGTGGACGAAACCTGCATGAAAACAATAGAGGCATTTAAAAATCATCCACTCATTCCCAAGGATGTGGTCATCAGCGGCTGGGTCTGGGAGGTTGAGACGCGTCGGCTAAGGGCACCTACCCGGGATCCCGAAAAACGGGCCAGGACCGACGTTACCTCCAGCCAATTCGGCGTCAAGGGGAAGCAACCACCGCGTTGGGGCTAGTTTCTTAAAGGAAACCCAAGCGTGGGCGCCTGACGTAACAGGTGTCCACGTCTTGGCGTTTCCGAGAAACGCGCTAACCTACATAATGGAGTTCAAAATGCCAACTTATGATTACCTGTGCACACAATGCAAGCTGCAATTCGAAGCACGCCATGCAATCAACGCGCCCAGTCCGGATTGCCCGATATGTGGGTGTGCGACCGAAAAAGTGATCCTCTCGGCCCCCGCGATGCATGGCAGCATGGCGCGTGGTCGGGATCTGGCAATGCGCTCACTGCAACCAAAACCGGGCCAGGAGAAACACGTACACGGGCCTGGGTGCGGATGTGGGCACCGCCAACATTCTTGAACGCAATCAATTTTTTGGCGTAGTCTGGAAAAATAGCCGGCGCGCTACTACAGCGACTTGCGTTAACAGTGTCGGATTTGAGGAGAATGACTATGCCCGATAAGCTTTTTTCCCATCTGAATCCCATCCTGTTTTTGCAAACCTTTGTTGCCCAAAGCGTAGAGGTCAGCGCAAAGATGGGGGGCGGCAACGGGAATGACCGCCTAAATTACATCGAACAGCTCGGCCTCACCGCGAGCGGTTGCTTTGAAACCGCGTACCGCCAGGAGTTGGCGCAAGACGGCCCCCTGGATCATGACAAATATGCGGACATGATCGTGGAGATCAAGAATAAAATCGGCGGAAATTTTTCCCGGGCATCAAGCGAGCCTGGGATGGTGCGCGTGGTCAATACGCGCTGCCCCTTCGGGGAAGCCGTTATGCAGGCCCCGGAGCTGTGCAAAATGACCTCCAGTGTCTTCGGCGGGATTGCAGCACGTAACTTCGGTTATGCGAAAGTGATCCTGGACAAACGCATTGCGGTGGGGAACGGGATGTGCGAGGCACGCATTTATACCGACCCCAAGATTGCCGCCGACTTTGAGGGAGACGAATATCACCGGGAACAGGGCGTCATCCGCGGTCGGGGGGCTACAGTCAAAGCGCAGATCATTAGAGAACGCCGCGACGGGAAAGCCTGGTGCGGTGTCAGCTCGAACCAGCCCGAGGATGCCGACAAACCTTTCATTGTGGCCAAGTCCCCGGCCATGCTCAATGCACTTGAGACAATCAAGGTCGTGGCACCGACCACCGCGACCATACTGATTACCGGCGAGACCGGCGTGGGCAAGGAAGTCATTGCTCGTCGCATCCACGCTTTGAGTGAACGCTGGAACAGGAATTTCGTCGCAGTAAACTGCGGCGCAATACCCGAAAATTTAGTCGAAACCACACTATTCGGACATGAACGCGGTGCGTTTACCGGCGCCTACGAAGTCCACCACGGCCTGTTTGAACAGGCAGAGGGCGGAAGTCTGTTTCTTGACGAGATCGATTCCTTGCCGCTTGCCGCCCAGGCGCGTCTGTTGCGCGTATTACAGGGTGGCGAGTTCGAGCGCGTTGGTGGGAAGCAGCGCCTGTCCGCGGATGTTCGAGTGATCGCCGCGGCCAGTACGCGTCTGGACAGGTTCATTGCCGAGGGGACTTTCCGGATGGATCTCTATTACCGGATAAACGTAGTACCTATTCTTCTCCCGCCGCTACGCGAACGATGCGAGGATATTCTGCCGCTCGTCAATCACATCCTCGCCCAACTCTCCGCAAAATACAATAAAGTCATCAAAGCATTAAGCGAGGCCGCAATAGCGCGGGTGATGCAGTACGATTGGCCCGGCAACGTGCGTGAACTGGAGAACGTACTGGAACGCTCGTTCCTGTTCTCACCCGGCCCGATTATGACCGAGCTGCTGCTTCCAAAGACCAGCAGCAGTGCGCCAGCGAGCGTCGTGCAACCCGTTGACCTGTCCCTCAAAGAGGCGAAACAGCGGGCGGGTGGACAGGTAGAGGCACTAATCCTCAAGCAGGCACTTACCCGTTTTCACGGCAATGTCAGCGAGGTAGCGAAGTCTTTAGGCGTTACACCAAGGGCGATCCATCAGAAACTCAATTTACACAGCATGGACCCCAACAGCTATCGCTCCCAGGCAAGGCTCAAAGTCGTGCACCTGGATAAACAGAAGTAGCAAAAAACACCAAGGTTCTATTGCCAATGTCAGTAGCGGTGGAACACACCTTATCCCTGTGCCTAATGATGGTGTAAAATTGTTGATTTTCAAATTTTCGACAGATTATCTGGCCAAATCCGGATGGAAGGAGGAAATAAAATTTCACAGTGGGCCGATTCTTTTCGTATTCCATTTCCCCCTGATTATTTAGGCCTTTTGTTGATAAACAGCCATCCATTCCAAGAAGTGCGGCTTCTGATTACCTGGCTACAAAATATCGTATGATGCTGTATTAGAACATAATTTATTCTGGAATAAGTATTGCTTTATCCCCTGCAGCTTGTCATTCATATCGGGGAGAAAGTAATGGAAAAATATTTATATCTGGCCTTTGTTTTCAGTGTCTTGACGGTCGGACAGTCACAAGCTCAAGCGGATCAAGGGGATTGGCTGGTCCGGATACGCGCTCTTGATATTCAACCCAGGAACCAGTCCGATCCCATCTCGGCACTAGGCGTTCCCGCCAATGCGATTACCTTGAATAACAAATGGGCGCCGGAAATCGATCTTAGCTATTTTTTGCTGAAAAACATCGCTCTGGAATTGATTCTAACCTACCCCCAGAGGCATGACGTTTCCTTGAATGGTACAAAGATCGGAACCGCCAAGCACCTGCCACCCACCTTGACTGTCCAATACCATTTCGCCCCGGATGGGAAATTCAGACCCTATCTGGGGGCGGGCATCAACTATACGCATTTTTCCGACGTCAACCTCAGCGTGCCGGGCGTGGGACAACTGGATATGGGCAGAAGTAGCTGGGGTGGCGCACTCCAGGCGGGCCTCGATGTGGAAGTGGGCAAGAACAAATTCATCAACTTAGACGTCAAAAAAATTTACATTGGCTCTGATGTAAAACTTGCAGCGACCGGGGCCACAATCAGCCATGTTCGGCTCGACCCACTGGTGCTTGGGGTCGGTTTCGGCTGGAAGTTTTAACGCGCAGACACACCATATTCCAGCCCAACTTCCACGACGGCACGTAACGCATCCGGCCACTATAAATAAAACGGCGGAATGACCTGGTCTGTTTACAAGACGCAACCCAACACTGAATCGGGCGCTGGAAACTGGAAAAAGCACGCAATTGTTCATGGTCACCACGGGCGGGGCTCATTGACGCCGGCCCATTGATTTCCGAAATCGCGATGCAGCCAGGCATCGAGCTGGGTGTGAACGTAAACGAGATTATCCGCCATGCCAGTGCATGGTGTTGACTCAACCGTGAGGCGCTAAGCGCTCATTCGACAACAAGACTAATACTTGAGGAGCTTAAGATGTTTCATACGCATATGGACGAAAACGGCCTTATGGTGAAGTGCTACCACAAGTCTAAAACAGTGCTGCTGTCTGTCAGCTTCTGGCTTGGGTTAACCCTGGGCTTTCCCGTAGAACACTTTTTGTGGGAAAAAATTTGGCCGTTTAAGCTACTTACTCACTATATTGGATTGTAGTCATTATCAGGTTCCAGACCCCGTGCCTGATCGGCACATGTGTTTGTAATGAACATAGCAAGCACTCAACCATGACAAAAGTGTTGTCCCTTGCATTTTCTGGTCAGACTGTTCGTCGGTCCTTCAGGATTTCCCTGGTTGTAGGTTCGGCGCTCAACCTTATCAACCAATGGGAGTCTCTGAGATCAGGCCGGGGCATTATTGTCGGCCACCTGCTACTCAATTACATGGTTCCCTATTGTGTCGCGACCTATAGTGCGGTCCAGGTCAAGCTGCAGCTGTCAGCCAGTGACCCCGGCAATGGGAAGGATGGCAATTGATGCGTCTTAGAACCCACCGCCATGATGCGCAACTGGGAACCCGGTCTGAAAAAAGTCCATGTATATTCCTGGCATGCTCTGTGGCGGATTTTTTGTTTTGCAGATTACTCAGACCAGCGTGCCGCCGCCTGCTCATCCGTGGCGCGCTGTTCCACCCAGCGTGCACCCTCGGGAGTCTGTTCTTTTTTCCAGAATGGCGCCTGGGTCTTGAGGTAATCCATGATGAACTTGCATGCGGAGAACGCATCCGCGCGATGGCTGGAGGCTACCGCCACCAGCACAATCTGGTCGCTCGGCTGCAGTTCGCCCACGCGGTGGATCACCGTCACATCCAGCAGCGTCCAGCGCTGGCCAGCCTCGGCCACAATGGCCTCCAGCGCACGCTGGGTCATGGCGGGATAATGTTCCAGCGTCATGCTGGCCACGTCACTGCCCGCATTGGTATCACGCACCAGGCCGACAAAGCTCGCCACCGCGCCAATGTGCGGGTTGCCAGCGCGCAGGGCGGCGATTTCGGCACCGACGTCAAAATCCTTGTCATCGACGAGAATTTTCATCAGCCCCCCGTCACTGGCGGGAATATCGCCACTTCGTCGCCGTCTTCAATGGGGGCTTCCATGCCTGCCATATCCTGGTTGACCGCCACCCGGAAATTCTTGCCAGCGGCAAGTTCCTCTGCCCACGCGCCGCCGCGTGCGCGCAGCACGTCGAGCAGCATGGCGACCATGCCCATGCCATCGGGCAGTTCCACGACTTCTTCAGCCATGCCCAGGCGTTCGCGCAGGCGGGCAAAATATAGAACCTTGAGCTTCACCCCAGCACCTCGCTAAACGGGATAAACCGCACCAGCTCGCCACGTGTGACAGTATGGCCAATGTCAATATCCACCAGGCCATCCGCCCACACGACGGAGGTGAGCACGCCGGAGCCCTGGTTATGGAATAGTTGCGCTTCCAGTTCGCCGCCCTGCCCTGCTTGCAGCCGCGCGCGCAGGAATTCGCGGCGTTCGCCCGGTTTTGCCCAGTCAAATGCGGCCTTGACCCGATAGGTTTTGGGCAGTACATCCACCACGCCCATGCATTTGAGCAGAAACGGCCGGGCAAACAGCACAAAGGTGACAAACGTGGATACCGGATTGCCGGGCAGACCGATGAAATCCGCCTCAACCACGCGCCCATATACCAGCGGCTTGCCGGGTTTCATCGCCACCTTCCACATGTCGATTTTGCCAAGCTGTTCAACCGCAGCCTTGACGTGGTCTTCTTCCCCCACCGACACGCCGCCGCTGGTAATCACCACGTCGGCCATGGCTGCCGCGCGCTGCAGTGCGGCCAGCGTGGCCGCCAGGGTGTCGGGAACGCTGCCCAGATCCAGCCATTCGCAACCCAGGCCCTGCACCAGGCCGGCCAGCGTATAACGGTTGGAGTTATAAATCTGCCCTGCCCCCAGCGCCGTCCCCGGTTGCACCAGTTCGTCGCCGGTGGAAAAACTGGCCACCTTGAGGCGCCGGTACACCGGCAGCGCAACCAAACCCACCGACGCGGCCAGTCCCATCGCGGCGGCACCCAGGCGCGTGCCTGCGGGCAGAATGGTGTCGCCGGGGCGAATGTCTTCTCCGGCGCGGCGGATATTCTCGCCCGGTTTGGGCTGGTGGTTAATCTGCACCTTGTCGCCGTCCACGGTGCAATGCTCCTGCATCACCACCGCATCGGCCCCCGGCGGCACCGGCGCGCCCGTAAAAATCCGCGCCACGCTGCCTGCTGCCAGCGCCCCACCCACCTGTCCGGCAGCAATGCGTTGCGAGACCGCCAGCAGCGCACCCGGGGCACATTCGGCGGCACGCACGGCGTAGCCATCCATCGCACTGTTATCCAGCGGCGGCACGCTGATCGTGGATACCTCCGGCTGCGCCAGCACGCGTCCAAAGGCCAGTTCTGCAGGCACGACCTCGGTTTGCGTCAGCCCGCGCGCGCGCTTGAGTAATTCTTCCAGTAACTGGTCTGCTGTCAGCACTTCAAACTCCTACTGTCGTTCGGATAAATCGATAAATAGCGGCTGCATCATTCAAATCCAGATGCCGTATTCCGTCCGGCGGTGGCACATCGCTGGCGACTGCCACGATGGCCGCATCGCCTGGGTATAACCAAGGCTGATTATTGGCGCTGCGATGCACTTCCAGCTTGGGGATGGCCTCACGCTTGTAGCCTTCCACCAGCACCAGATCCACTGGCGCCAGGCGTGTCAGCAGGTCTTGCAAACCTGGCGCTGCGCCGTCGTGGATCTCGTGCATCAGCGCCCAGCGCTGCCCCGATGCCAGCAGCACTTCGTGTGCACCCGCCTGACGCGCACGCCAGCTGTCCTTGCCGGGCTGATCAATGTCCACATCGTGGTGCGTCTGCTTGATCAGCGTCACTTTCAACCCGTCCGCCACGCAAAGCGGGATGAGCTTCTCGATCAGCGTGGTCTTGCCTGCCCCACTCCAGCCCGCCAGACCCAATACCTTCATATGTGTTTTTTCTTTGATTTTGGCCTCATATAGCGTTATATTCTATACAACATAACGACTGCCTGCAAAGCCATGTCCGCCACCCTCATGCCCAATCTTACCGACCGTTTTGGCCGCCGCATTGAATATCTGCGCCTGTCGGTGACCGACCGCTGCGACCTGCGCTGCAGCTATTGCATGCCGGAAGGATTCAAGGGTTTTGAGGAACCCGCACACTGGCTCACATTTGATGAAATCGAGCGTTTGCTGGGCGCATTTGCCCGGTTGGGCCTGAAACGCGTGCGCATCACCGGCGGTGAGCCGCTGCTGCGCCGCGATTTGCCCGCGCTCGCCGCGCGTATTGCCAGCTTGCCTGGCATCGAAGATCTATCGCTCTCAACCAACGCCACGCGGATGGACAAACACGCCGCAGCACTCAAGGCCGCCGGTGTCACGCGGCTGAATGTCAGCCTGGATTCCCTGCACGCCGGGCGCATCGAGGCCGTCACCGGGCGCGACGTGCTGCACAGGATCATGGCCGGCCTGACCAGCGCGCAACAAGCGGGCTTTACCCCGATCAAAATCAACATGGTAGCGATGCGCGGCGTGAACGACGACGAGATCGACGACATGGTCGCGTTCTGTATGGAGCGCAACTTTGTGCTGCGCCTGATCGAAGCGATGCCGATGGGCGACACCGGCCGCAATACCCAGTATCTCGACCTGCAGCCAGTCAAGGCGCGTATCCAGAAGCGTTTCGGCCTAGTCGATACGACATTTCAGGGTGGCGGTCCGGCGCGGTATCTGGGTAGCCCGGACGGACAATTTTCAGTGGGCTTCATCACCCCCATTTCGCAACATTTTTGCGCTAGCTGCAACCGCGTACGCCTGGCAGTGGATGGCACGCTCTACCTGTGCCTTGGGCAGGAAGAAAAATTCGAGTTTCGTCCCTTGCTGCGCGGCGGGGCGACCGATGCCGAGCTGGGAAACGCCATCTGTGCAGCGCTGGAACTCAAGCCGGAACGCCACGAATTCCTCGAACAACCGAACAAGATCGTGCGCTTCATGTCGGCAACCGGAGGCTAGCAAACAGACTTTGCGGTAAAATTGCAGGCTGCTCACTACAATTTAGCCTCCCATGATCTGGAAACCCCACGTAACCGTTGCTGCCGTGATCGAGCAGAATGGCCGTTTTTTGCTGGTCGAGGAACAAACCGATGACGGGATTTTGTTCAACCAGCCCGCCGGTCATCTCGACCCGGGTGAGTCGCTGATTGCCGCAGCAATACGCGAAACACTGGAAGAATCCGCCTATCACTTTGTTCCGGATGCATTGCTGGGGATTTACCAGTGGCATCAAGCCGGGCGGGACCGCACCTATTTGCGTTTTGCCTTCACCGGCACGATCACCGGCAGCGAGCCCGATCGCATTCTCGACGAAGGCATTTTGCGCACTGTCTGGCAAACCCCGGACGAGATGCGCGCGCAGCAAAATCGCCATCGCAGCCCATTGGTAATCCGCTGCATGGAAGATTACCTGGCTGGCAAACGCTATCCGTTGGCGCTGTTAACCCACTACGCATGATGCGCGCCGTTGTACTCAGCCTCGGCCTGCTGAGCAGTCTTCCCGCCTGGGCAGTCGATGTCAGCATCTGTTACAACTACAGTTGCGCCAGCCAGGCCAAAGTGGATTTCAGTCCGCAACAAATAGGTCAGCTGCGCCAGCTGTTTAAAACCGCAACCACCCCGGCGGCCGAGCGCAGCGCGATCGCCCAAGCCATCGGCCTGTTTGAGCATTATGCCGGCGAGCAGACCCCCACCTGGCGCGACCGGGGCGGCAATATCAATGACAACGAAGCCGACGGGCGCATGGACTGCATCGACCACTCCACCAACACCACTACTTATCTCAAGCTGCTGGAGCGCCTTGGCTTGCTGCGCTTCCACCGCGTGCTCGCCCGGGTGGAACGCGCACCGCTGATCGTCAACGTACACTGGGCAGCGTGTATTATGGATCGCACCACACGCCAGGAATACGCCGTGGATTCGTGGTTTCATGACAACGGCCAGCCAGCCGTCATCTACCCTTTGCAAGACTGGCTCAGCGGAGCCTCCCCCAATGTCTAAGCCGCATATCATCGTCGGCATGTCGGGCGGCGTGGATTCCGCTGTCACCGCGCTGCTGCTCAAACAGCAAGGCTACCGTGTCACCGGCCTGTTCATGAAAAACTGGGAAGACGAAGACGACGAGCACTGTCCGGCGCGCCAGGATTTTCTCGACGTGCTGGCAGTGGCCGATGTCATCGGCCTGGAGGTGGAGGCGGTCAATTTCAGCGCCGAATACAAGGATCGGGTATTCAGCTACTTTCTGCGCGAATACCAGGCCGGACGCACCCCCAACCCGGATGTGCTGTGCAATGCGGAAATCAAGTTCAAGGCGTTTCTCGACCATGCGCTGAGTCTGGGCGGGGAACGCATCGCCACTGGCCATTACGCGCGGCTGCACGAGGTGGATGGGCGTTATGAACTGCTCAAAGCCGTGGATACCGCAAAGGATCAGAGCTATTTTCTGCATCGCCTGAATCAGGCGCAGCTGTCCAAATCCATGTTCCCGCTGGGCGAACTGACCAAGCCGCAGGTACGCCGCATCGCCGAGGAGGCCGGGCTGCCCAATTTCGCCAAAAAGGACAGCACCGGCATCTGCTTCATCGGCGAACGCCCGTTCCGCGAATTCCTGCAACGCTATCTGCCGATCCAGCCCGGTGACATGTGCACGCCGGACGGGCGCGTGGTCGGACGCCACCAGGGCCTGATGTACCATACGCTGGGACAGCGCCAGGGGCTGGGGATAGGCGGAGCCGGCGAAGCCTGGTTCGTGGCTGGCAAAAATCTGCCGGAGAATCGCCTGACCGTAGTGCAGGGGCACGACCACCCTTTGCTGTTCAGCGCCCATCTGCACGCCGCAGACCTCAACTGGATAGCCGGTTCAGCGCCCGATATGGCGCTTGCCTATGTCGCCAAGACCCGCTACCGGCAGGCCGATGCCAGTTGCCGCTTTGGCGCGCTGCAACCCGACCGCTGTACGCTGGATTTCGACACGCCGCAATGGGCCGTCACCCCAGGCCAATCTGTAGTGCTATACGCAGGCGATGTGTGCCTGGGTGGCGGCATTATTCAATAAAGGCCATCAATGAATATCCTGTTTGCCACTTCAGAAATCTATCCGCTAGCCAAAACCGGCGGACTTGCCGACGTCAGCGGCGCCCTGCCTGCCGCGCTGCGCAAGCTGGGCATGGACGTGCGCGTGCTCATCCCCGGCTATCCCAAGGTGCTGGCTGCCCTACCCGACAAAACCCTGCTCGCCAGCCTGGATTTGTCGGTACACGGTGTGCTGCGTCTGTATGATGCGATCATGCCGGACAGCGCCGTGCCGTTGATCGTGATTGATCATCCCGGTTATTTCGACCGCCATGGCGGCCCCTATCAGGACATCACCGGCCATGACTGGCCAGACAACTACCTGCGTTTTGGTCTGCTGTCGGCGATTGCTGCGCTATTAGGCAGCGCCGCCTCGCCGTTGCACTGGCCGGTGGATATCGTGCACTGCAATGACTGGCAAACCGGGCTGACGCCCGCCTACCTGCAGCATGGCAGCGCACACCCGGCTGCCACGCTGATGACCATCCACAATCTGGCCTATCAGGGTATTTTTCCGCCACACACACTCACCGAGCTGGGGTTACCGCCCGCCAGCTTCAGCATCGAAGGCCTGGAATACTATGGCAACCTGTCGTTTCTCAAGGCCGGCCTGTACTACGCCGACCACCTCAGCACGGTCAGTCCCAGCTACGCTGAGGAAATTCAGCACGACACCCTGGGTTTCGGTATGCAAGGGCTGCTGCGGCATCGCCGCGCACAGCTCACCGGCATTGTGAACGGTATCGATACGGACGACTGGAATCCGGCCAGCGACCCGCACCTGTGCCGCCACTACCATCCTGGCCGCATGTCTGGCAAAGCCGCCGTCAAGCGCCTGCTACAGGCTGAGCACGGGCTTACCAGCAGTCAGGACACGCCCCTATTCGGGGTCATCAGCCGCATGACACATCAGAAAGGCCAGGATTTGCTGCTGGCCATTGCGCCTCAACTGATCGAAGAAGGCGTGCAAATCATGGTGCTGGGCAGTGGCGATACCCTGCTGGAAACCCGGTTGCGCCAGCTAGGCGCAGAATATCCGGCGCAAGTGGGCGTGGTGATTGGCTATGATGAAGGCCTTGCGCACCGCATTGAAGCCGGGGCGGATATCTTCCTCATGCCGTCGCGCTTCGAACCGTGCGGGCTGAATCAAATGTACAGCCAGCGTTATGGCACGCCGCCCGTGGTGCGCCGCACCGGCGGCCTGGCCGATACCGTGACCGACACCACCAGCGTTACGCTTGCAGACGGCAGCGCCACCGGTTTCATGTTTGACGAAGCCACCCCGGCAGCATTCCTCGCTGCGGTGCGGCGTGCGCTGGCCTGTTACCATAACCCGCGCCAATGGAGCCATGTGAAGAAAAATGCCATGGCGCGTGATTTCAGCTGGGAAGCCAGCGCACGCCATTACCAGGCGCTGTACCAAAACATGTTGGCCGGCTAATACCGACTTCCGTTTCGCGTAAAATAACGACTTTACCTATCCGTCCTGCCTTATGATTCGTACCCGCTTCGCTCCCAGCCCGACCGGCTATCTGCACATTGGCGGCGCGCGTACCGCGCTGTTTTCCTGGGCATATGCCCGTAAACACGGGGGCGTCTTTATCCTGCGCGTCGAGGACACTGACCTGGAACGCTCCACACCGGAATCCGTCGAGGCCATTTTGCAAGGCATGAGCTGGCTCGGGCTCGATTATGACGAAGGCCCGTTCTACCAGATGCAGCGCATGGCGCGCTACAAGGAAGTCATCGGCCAGATGCTGGCCAGCGGCCACGCCTACTACTGCTACGCCAGCAAGGAAGAAGTCGAAACCATGCGCGAACAGCAACGCGCAGCCGGACTCAAACCACGCTACGACGGCCGCTGGCGGCCTGAGCCAGGCAAGGTTTTACCCGTGCCGCCGGCCGGCGTCGCGCCAGTGGTCCGGTTCAGAAATCCGCTGGATGGCTCAGTTGCATGGAACGATCTGGTCAAAGGCATCATCGAGATCAGCAATACCGAACTGGACGACCTGGTCATTGCTCGTCCCGATGGCACGCCTACCTATAATTTCTGCGTGGTGGTAGACGACTGGGACATGAACATTACCCAGGTCATCCGCGGCGACGACCACGTCAACAACACCCCGCGCCAGATCAACATCCTCAAGGCGCTGGGTGCCAGCCTGCCGCAATACGCACATGTGCCGATGATTCTGGGTGCCGATGGCGAGCGCTTGTCCAAGCGCCACGGCGCGGTAAGCGTGATGCAATATCTGGAAGACGGCTATCTGCCCGAGGCGCTGCTCAACTACCTGGCGCGGCTGGGCTGGGCGCACGGCGACGAAGAGGTGTTTTCCATGGCGCAGTTTGTCGAATGGTTCAATCTCGAAGCCATCAGCCGTTCCCCGGCCAGGTTCAACCCGGAAAAACTGCTGTGGATCAACCAGCAATACCTGAAAACTGCCGACAATGCGCGTCTGGCCGCGCTGACCACACCCTTCTTGCTGCGCGATGGCGGCGACCTTGCCAATGGCCCGGCACTGTCAGACGTAGTGCAGTTGCTGAAGGAGCGTGTGAGCACCCTGGAGGAGCTCGCCGACGCCGCAGTGTTGTTCTACCGCTATCTTGAGCCTTCCGCGGAGCTGGTCGCACAACATCTGTCACCCGAAGCGATCCCGGCGTTGACCACGCTGACCAACAACTTCATGGTCATCGAATGGAAGCGCCAGACCATCCAGGAAACGCTCAAGGCCGTGGTGGCAGAATCTGGCCTGAAAATGCCGAAAATCGCCATGCCGCTACGCGTGCTGGTCACCGGCGAGACACAAACGCCAAGCATAGACGCCACACTGGAGTTGATAGGGCGTGAAACCGTGGTATGCCGCCTGCAAAAACAATTGGCAAAAATTCCCGCTTAAATAGCTGTTCATAAGTATTCTGTTTTATTGTTATAATCTTGCCTCTTGACTTGAGACCGCCCTTAAATTTTTGAATCCGGAGATGAAGTATGGCTGATAAGCTGATGATTATTATGGTCAACACCGACCCCGCAAATGGCTCTGAACTGGGCGCGCCGTTCTTCCAGGCGACCGTTGCCGCGGCGATGGAATATGAAGTTGAAGTGATTCTGACCGCCCGTTCCGGTGAACTGGCCAAAAAAGGCGTGGCTGAAAAGCTGTTCGTGATGGAAGGCTCGCCCAAGAGCGTGTACGACTTTATCAAGGACGCTCACGAAGCTGGCGTGCACTTCAAAGTGTGCACCCCGACCCTGGAACTGTGGGGCGACGACCTGATCCCCGAGATCGAAGAAACCGTGGGCGGCGCCTACGTCATCCAGCAAGCCATGGATGAAGATGTGGTAACCCTGACCTACTAAGCTCAGGTTATCCCCAACAAAAAAGCGGAGCTCGAAAGCTCCGCTTTTTTGTTGCCTGCATTTTCTAACTGCGCTGGTAAATATCCTCAAAGCGCACAATGTCGTCCTCCCCCAGATACGCGCCCGACTGCACCTCGATCATGTGCAATGCAATCCTGCCCGCGTTCTCCAGCCGGTGCGTACTGCCCAAAGGAATGTAAGTGGACTGATTCTCGGTGAGCAGCAGCACTTCGTCATTACGCGTAACCTTTGCTGTGCCGCTCACGACTATCCAGTGCTCGGCACGGTGATGATGCATTTGCAATGACAGTTTCTCGCCCGGCTTGACCATGATGCGCTTGACCTGGAAACGCTCCCCCGCATCAATACCTTCGTACCAACCCCACGGCCTGAACACACGGGTATGGTTGAGGTGCTCGGTACGACTATGCTGTTTCAGATGCTCGACCACTTTTTTAACGTCTTGCACGCGGTCTTTGTGCGCCACCATGACGGCATCACCGGTTTCCACTATCACCAGATCAGATACGCCGATTACCGCGACCATGCGGCTCTCGGCGCGGATCAGATTGTTGCTGGCATCATCGCTGTAGATATCACCGCGCATGACATTGCCGGCACCATCCTTGGCACCGACTTCCCACAGCGCCGACCACGAACCGATATCGCTCCAGCCAATGTCGGCAGGCACCATGACGGCGTTACGGGTGCGTTCCATGACGGCGTAATCGATCGATTCCGAGGGACAGGCCGCAAATGCCTGAGGATCGAGTCGAACAAAATCCAGATCGCGCTGGCTGTTGTCCAGCGCCGTCTGGCTGGCGGCGAGAATGTCCGGACGATATTCGCGCAATTCATTGATAAACGTCGCAGCCTTGAACAGGAACATGCCGCTGTTCCAGAAATAATCGCCCGATTGCAGATAGCTTTGGGCAATTTCGCGGCTGGGTTTTTCTACAAAACGCTCTACTGCAAACACACCATCCAAATGACTGTTCGCTGTACCGCGCTGGATATAACCATAGCCGGTTTCAGGCGCCTGCGGCACGATGCCGAAAGTCACCAGCTGACCAGCCTGGGCAGCACCTGTAGCCTGGGCAACGGCGCGCTCAAATGCAGCCACATCCGCTATCAGGTGATCGGCTGGCAACAGCAGCATCAACGCCTCGGCATCCTGCGCCATCAGCGCCAGCGCCGCAACTGCCGCCGCCGGGGCTGTATTGCGCCCGATGGGTTCGAGGAAAATAGCCTCGGGCGTGACCTCAATCGCGCGCATCTGCTCCGCCACCATGAAGCGGTGTTCGTGGTTGCATACCAGCGTGGGCGGCGTGACATCGGCGATACCGGAAAGGCGCAGCACGGTTTCCTGCAGCATGGTGCGCTCCGACACCAGCGGCAGCAACTGCTTGGGCAACGCGGCGCGGGACAAGGGCCACAACCGGGTACCGGAACCACCGGAAAGAATAACGGGATGAATGCGCATGTTAGTCTGTGTCCTTAATCAGTTCAGTGAATTCAGCAGCTTGCCCAAACCCGCTTGAATGGTGGGTGGGCTACGGGTTGACGCCTCGATACCACGGATACACCCATCACGCCTCTTTTCCGGAGCGATCCAGACACAGGCCCAGCGCCGCATCCCAATCCGGCAATGTCAAACCAAAGCTGCGTAACAGCTTGTCCCCGGCCAGGACGGAATTGGCCGGGCGCTGGGCCGGGGTGGGGTAATCGGTGCTCGGGATTGGAATCAGTTCAGGGGGTTTGGCGCCCGGCTGAATGTTTTGGTCGAGGATGGCCTGGGCGAATTGATACCAGCTCGCCCTGCCCCGACTGGTGAGATTGTAAGTGCCGTGCAGTGCTTCCTTACCCCGGCCAAACGGCTGTTGCGCCAGTATTTGCGCCGTAGCCTCGGCGATCATGCGTGACCAGGTGGGCGCACCGTATTGGTCGGCGACGACACGCAACTGCTCACACTCCTTGAACAGGCGCTGCATGGTTAGCAGAAAATTACCGCCGCGCAGGCCATACACCCAGCTGGTACGCAGAATAAGGTGGGGGATGGCGGCAGCGCGAATGGCGTTCTCACCTTCGAGCTTGGTCTGCCCGTAGACGCCTAGTGGATGGGTGGCGTCGTCCTCGGTGTAGGCACCGGGTTTGTTGCCGTCGAACACATAGTCGGTGGAGTAGTGAATCATCGCCGCGCCGAGTTTTGCGGCCTCTTCGGCCATGATGGCGGGGGCAATCGCATTTACCGCACGCGCCAGTTCCGGCTCGGATTCCGCCTTGTCCACTGCGGTATGCGCGGCGGGATTGACGATCAGGTTCGGGCGCAAGGTGCGTATGAGGCTGCGGATGGCGTCCACATCGGTCAAATCGAGCTGGCTGCGCGTAGGCGCACTTACAATGCCCAGTGTCGCCAATGTGCGTAGCAACTCCCACCCAACCTGGCCGTTGACGCCGGTTAGCAGGATGTTCACGCAAACACCTCGCACTGCGCCAGCGGCAGGCCAGCGGCGTCCTTGGCGGCGAGTGTGGGTTCGCCTTCCAGAGGCCAGGCGATGCCCAGCGCCGGGTCGTTCCACAACAGGCTGCGCTCGAATTGCGGTGCCCAGTAGTCGGTGGTTTTGTATAAAAATTCCGCAGTGTCTGAGGTCACTATGAAACCATGAGCGAAGCCTTGGGGTATCCAGGCCATGCGTTTGTTCTCGGCCGAGAGCTCCATGCCTACCCATTGGCCAAACGTGGGTGAGGACTTGCGCAAGTCCACCGCCACGTCATACACGCTACCACTGATGACGCGCACCAGTTTTCCCTGAGTGTTCTGAATCTGGTAATGCAAGCCACGCAATACGCCCCTGGCCGAGCGCGAGTGATTGTCCTGCACAAAGTCGTCGGAAATACCGGCCTCGGTCATGACGCGACGGTTGTAGCTCTCGTAGAAAAAACCGCGCTCGTCGCCGAATACTTTGGGCTCGAGTACAAGCACGTCGGGGATTTCAGTGGGGATGATGTTCATGGTTAAAACAATCGTTCGTTGAGCATGGCCAACAAGTATTGGCCATAGCCATTTTTCTGCAAAGGTGCTGCCAGCCGCGCGACCTGGGTGGCATCGATATAGCCCTCACGGTAGGCAATTTCTTCCGGGCAGGAAATCTTGAGGCCCTGGCGCTTCTCGATTGTCTGGATGAACAACGATGCCTCCAGCAGCGATTCGTGGGTGCCGGTGTCCAGCCAGGCATGGCCGCGTCCCATGACCTCCACCTGCAGTTGCCCCATTTCCAGATAATGCCGGTTAACGTCGGTGATCTCCAGTTCGCCACGGGGAGACGGTTTGAGTTTGCGGGCGATGTCGATGACCTGATTGTCGTAAAAATACAGACCAGTTACAGCGTAGCGCGATTTGGGTTGCTTGGGTTTCTCTTCCAGGCTGATGGCATTGCCCTGTGGGTCGAATTCAACCACGCCATAACGTTCCGGGTCATGCACCGGGTAGGCAAACACGGATGCACCGCCAGGTTTGGCGCAGGCTGCGCGCAGGTCAGCGGAAAATTCATGCCCGTAAAAAATGTTGTCGCCAAGCACCAGGGCACTCGGCGCATCGCCAATGAAATCCGCACCGATGATAAAGGCTTGCGCCAGCCCATCAGGTGAGTGCTGAACAGCGTAGCTGAGGTGAATCCCCCATTGGCTGCCGTCACCCAGCAACTGCTCGAAACGCGGGGTGTCCTGCGGGGTGGAGATGATGAGGATGTCCCGGATACCTGCCAGCATCAGCGTAGTGAGCGGGTAGTAGATCATGGGCTTGTCATACACTGGCAGCAGCTGTTTGGATACCGCCTGTGTCACGGGATACAGGCGAGTGCCGGAGCCACCGGCCAGGATAATGCCTTTGCGCGCGCTCATGCCTGGCTCCCGTACTGCTTTTCTACCCAGTGGCGGTATTCGCCAGTGGCGATGTTGGCTACCCAGTCCGGGTTGGTCAGGTACCAGGCAACCGTTTTGCGAATTCCGGTCTCGAATGTCTCCTGTGGACGCCAGCCCAGTTCGCGCTCGATTTTGCGCGCGTCTATGGCGTAGCGACGATCGTGGCCGGCACGGTCCTTGACATGGGTGATGAGTTTTTCGTGGGGGGTGACGGGCGAAGTCGGGTGCAGCGCGTCGAGCATGGTACAGATGGTCTTGACCACGTCGATATTGGTTTTTTCGTTGCAACCGCCAATGTTGTATACCTCGCCCACTTTGCCCGCAGCCAGCACGGCGCGGATGGCGCTGCAATGGTCGCCGACATAGAGCCAGTCACGTACGTTCAGTCCGTCGCCGTATATCGGCAGAGGCTTGCCGGCCACGGCGTTCATCATCACCAACGGGATGAGCTTTTCCGGGAACTGGTAAGGGCCGTAGTTGTTGGAGCAGTTGGTCGTGAGTACCGGCAGGCCATAGGTATGATGATAGGCGCGCACCAGGTGGTCCGAGGCAGCCTTGGAGGCCGAGTACGGACTGTTGGGTGCGTAGGCAGTGGTCTCGGTAAACGCGGCATCCTCCGGGCCGAGGGAACCGTACACCTCGTCGGTAGAAATGTGCAGAAAGCGGAATTCAGCTTTCTCCTTTCCCTCCATTGCATTCCAGTAAGCGCGGATTTCTTCCAGCAAATGAAAAGTGCCGACTACGTTAGTCTGGATAAAGTCTTCAGGGCCATGAATGGAACGATCGACGTGGCTTTCGGCAGCGAAGTTGATAACGGCACGCGGACGATATTCAGCCAATAGACGCGCGACCAGGGCACGGTCACCAATATCGCCCTGCACGAAGAGATGGCGGGCGTCACCCTCGACACTGGCGAGGTTGTGCAGGTTGCCGGCGTAAGTGAGTTTGTCGAGGTTGATGACTGGCTCGTCACTGCCTGCCAGCCAGTCCAATACGAAGTTTGAACCGATAAACCCGGCGCCGCCTGTTACTAGAATCATGGTAATTCCCGGTTGGTCTTTATTTTATTTCCGGTAACCCGGCGGTACTGTTGTCGGACTTGCTTTGAGCCGTTTTTCCCAGGCTGGCAAACTCGCCCATGTATTCAATTTTTGCTGCATCACGCAATTTTTTGATGTCAGCGGTAGCGACATCGCGCTGTTTGGTAGCAGTCAGATAACGCTCGATTAACGTATGCGCCTTGCCCAGGGTAATCGGAGCAGATTGTATAGAGGCTATCTGCAATACGGTTATCCCGTTTGCAGACGGCAATGCCAGCAACTGCCCGTTCTGCATGGTCTGCATACGCGGCAAGATATTCATTGGTAATTGTTCCGCCGCTTTGACTTCGCTGCCTGTGCGGAAAGGGATATTCTGGCTACGCAACCAGTTCACAAACCCACCCAGGTCATGACTGGTCTCAAGACGCGAGTTGAGCTCGGCAATCCTGTCCTTGGGGGCAGCGATCGCCAGTTCCTGCAGACTGTAGATACGGCGCTGGCTGAACAACTCGGGATGCTGATTGTAGTAGTCAGATATCTCAGCTTCGGTAGGTTTGGCAACAGCCTGGCCTGCGCGCTGCAGATACGCCTGGGACAGGACTTGATCGTGCGCGGCCTGCAGCAATTGCTGCACAGCAGGATCCTGATCCAGCTTTTGCGCGGTGGCTTTTTGTACCAGAAGCTGCTGGTCCACCAACGCTTGCACCACCTGATTTTTGGCTTGTGGCGTCAAATTCTGCGCCGCCAGGTTCAAGTGCGACAAAGCCAGGTCCAGTTGCGCGCTTGTGATGGGGATGCCGTTCACGCGGGCGATGGCTGAAGACTTCGTATCCTGCTTGCTGCAGCCTGCAAGTACTGCGCCAAGAATCAGCATAAGCGCCATTTTATGCATAACTGGATGCGATTTCATTCACGTCATCTCCCTGAATTTGATATATTTTGCGGGTTGATTCAACTTGGCGCCAATGCTGACCAATTATCGTTTGTCGCGCAATAAACAACAATAGACCAATCGAATTACAAAATGCTAATGATAATAAAAAATGGCTGACCCCCTCTGCGGAAGCCAGCCACCAGATTACCCGATACAGGCAATATTCAAACCGCCACGTTTTCCTCGTCGAATGCCAGTCTGATTGTGCCGGATTCGTCCACGTCCACCAACACGTGACCACCGTTGGCCAGCCGGCCAAACAGCAATTCATCCGCCAGTGCCCGGCGTATCTCGTCCTGGATCAGCCTGGCCATAGGGCGCGCGCCCATCAAGGGGTCAAAACCGCGTTTGCCGAGATGCGCCTTGAGCGCGTCGGTAAATGTCGCCTCGACCTTTTTCTCATGCAACTGGTCTTCCAGCTGCATCAGGAATTTATCCACCACGCGCAGGATAACCTCCTGGGACAAGGGTGCAAACGAGATCATCGCATCCAGCCGGTTACGGAACTCGGGTGTAAACATTCGTTTGATGTCTGCCATTTCATCGCCGGTTTGTTTTCCCTGGGTAAAGCCGATGCCCGATTTGTTGAGCGACTCCGCCCCTGCATTAGTGGTCATGACTATCACCACATTACGGAAATCCGCCTTGCGCCCATTGTTGTCGGTAAGGGTGCCGTGGTCCATCACCTGCAACAGCACGTTGAATACATCCGGATGTGCTTTCTCGATTTCATCGAGCAGCAGCACCGCGTAGGGATGCTTGGTAATCGCCTCGGTCAACAACCCTCCCTGGTCAAATCCGACATACCCCGGAGGAGCACCGATCAACCGCGACACGGCATGGCGTTCCATGTATTCGGACATATCGAAGCGAATCAGCTCAATGCCCATAGTGTAGGCGAGTTGCCGCGCCACTTCGGTCTTGCCTACCCCGGTGGGGCCGGAAAACAGGAAAGAGCCTACCGGCTTCTGTGGATTGCCCAAACCGCTACGCGCCATCTTGATCGCGGAAGCCAGCGCATCGATCGCCTTATCCTGGCCGAATACCACCGCCTTGAGGTCGCGATCGAGATTTTTTAGCGCATCGCGGTCGTCGCTAGTCACATTCTTGGACGGGATCCGCGCAATCTTGGCAATAATTTCTTCGATCTCGCGCTTGCTGATGACTTTCTTCTGGCGTGATTTGGGCAGAATACGCTGCGCCGCGCCGGCTTCGTCGATCACGTCGATTGCCTTGTCCGGCAGGTGGCGGTCATTGATGTAGCGCGCCGACAGTTCCGCTGCCGTGGTGAGCGCCGACGCCGTGTACTTGATACCGTGGTGAGCTTCGAAACGTGATTTGAGTCCACGTAGAATTTCCACCGTCTCTTCGACCGAGGGTTCATTCACATCGATTTTCTGAAAACGCCGCGACAAGGCATGGTCTTTTTCAAAAATGCCGCGATACTCGTTGTAAGTGGTTGCACCGATGCATTTGAGCTGGCCAGATGAAAGCGCTGGTTTAAGCAGATTGGAAGCATCCAGGGTACCGCCAGAAGCCGCACCTGCACCAATCAGTGTGTGAATTTCATCGATGAACAAAATCGCCTGAGGATTTTCGTATAGCTGTTTCAATACGGCCTTGAGACGCTGCTCAAAATCACCCCGGTATTTGGTGCCTGCCAACAGGGCGCCCATGTCCAGCGAATACACCGTGCTGTCCGATAAAATATCCGGCACCACCCCCTCAACAATGCGCCGCGCCAGGCCTTCAGCAATGGCAGTCTTACCCACCCCGGCTTCACCAACCAGCAACGGGTTATTCTTGCGCCGACGGCACAATGTCTGGATGACCCGCTCCAGTTCCAGCGCACGCCCAATAAGCGGGTCTATTTTCCCCGCCAGCGCCTGCACATTCAGGTTTAGCGTATAGGTTTCGAGCGCCGTTGCGGGCGCAGCTTCCTCACCCGCCTCGGGGGTCGCTTCCGGACGCGCAGTACTGCCCTGCGGCACTTTACTCACGCCATGGGAGATGAAATTCACTACATCCAGACGCGATACACCCTGCTGATTCAGGAAATACACCGCGTGTGAATCCTTCTCGCCAAAAATGGCCACCAGCACGTTCGCGCCGGTCACTTCTTTTTTGCCTGACGACTGCACATGCAAAATGGCGCGTTGAATGACGCGCTGAAATCCGAGTGTAGGCTGGGTATCGACTTCCTCACTACCTGCAACAGTAGGAGTGTGTTCGGTGATGAAATCAGCCAGCCCACGACGCAGTTCGTCGGTATTGGTGCCGCAGGCGCGCAACACCTCAGCGGCGGATGGGTTATCCAGCATCGCCAGCAGCAGGTGCTCGACCGTAATGAACTCATGGCGCTTTTGTCTCGCCTCCATGAACGCCATATGCAAACTAACTTCCAATTCCTGCGCAATCATCTAATTCTCCTCCATCACGCATTGCAGCGGATGCTGGTGCTGGCGGGCGAACCCGACCACTTGCTCTACCTTGGTTGCCGCAACATCGCGGGGGAATACGCCACACACTCCCATGCCATCCCTATGTACTTTGAGCATGATTTGCGTAGCCTGTTCACGGCTCTTGTAAAAAAAGTTCTGAATCACAAGAACCACAAAATCCATTGGCGTGTAGTCGTCATTCAACAACATCACCTTGTACAAAGGCGGCGGCTTGAGTTTTGTTTCGCTTGCTTCCAGAACGGTGTCATCGCGGTGCTTAGTTGCCATGTCGCTGGATAGTTTCCGGATAGTCAGGAACCATTTTGACGACTGGGACGAAATTTTCAAGTGCTATCCAGTAAAAAAAGATTTGCTTGGCACTTGCCAAATCAATTAGGCAGGCGTAAAAAGCAATCTGGAGTTTGGCGTCAAGGTTCCTGCAAGTCTGGTAATGCCGTTGTGCGATCTTGATTTTCAAACAGCCCCTGGCCGTTTTGGCCTGTTTTTATCAAGGAAGTAGCAATGGCAACTGGCACTGTAAAGTGGTTCAATGATTCTAAAGGCTTTGGGTTCATTACCCCGGACGACGGCAGCGAAGATCTTTTCGCTCACTTTTCCGCCATCAACATGGGTGGTTTCAAAACCCTGAAGGAAGGTCAAAAAGTCCAATTCGAGGTCTCCCAAGGCCCGAAAGGCAAACAGGCTTCCAACATTCAGCCTGCATAAATCGGTTTCATCGATTACTTAAAAACGCGGAACCTGGTTCCGCGTTTTTTTTCGCCCTGGCTTCCTGGTTTTTTGAGTTCTGGCTTTTCAAAAGCACTGTGCTAGATTGAAACATCTGCAACACATCCTTTTCAAGGAGAACAGAACATGCTCATTCAACACCAGCCTGATGGCTCCCTGCTTCTGAACATGAGCCAGAAGCAGGCACGAGACTTCGCAAAAACTGTCATCCAGCACGCTGAAGATGCACATACCGCCCTGCTGGATTTTGCCTACCTGCTAAACGAAGCGCATTACGATGCGGAAAACCAATTCCGACAACCACCTCATGCTTGGGAACCGGGCGCGCATCAACCCGGCACGAAATAGGAGGTTGCCATGAACATTTCTGCACTCGACAAACAGACTGCACAGATCAGCATGTTACCAACCGAGGCTGCGCATTTGCTGGAGGGCCTTGAAGCCATGCGCGATGAACTCGGCGAAATCGCCGACGAGTTGATCGGTTTACTGCGCGGCAGTGGCATCGAACCACCGCCCAAACCCGGTCATGTTCGCACTGAATACGCCGGGCCCGAGTAAGTTTACATACGCGCGATCATAGCCTCGCCAAACGCTGAACAGGAAACCTGCGTCGCACCGTCCATAAGGCGAGCAAAATCGTAGGTTACGGTTTTAGCAGCAATAGTACGCTGCATACTTGCGGTGACGATATCAGCGGCTTCCAGCCAGCCAAGGTGGCGCAACATCATTTCTGCGGAAAGAATGATCGAGCCCGGGTTGACGTAATCCTTGCCCGCATATTTTGGTGCAGTACCATGCGTGGCCTCAAACATGGCAATTGAATCGGACAGATTGGCACCCGGCGCAATACCAATGCCACCCACTTCTGCCGCGAGCGCGTCCGAGATGTAATCGCCGTTCAGATTAAGCGTCGCAATCACGTCGTACTCATCCGGGCGCAGCAGGATCTGTTGCAAAAATGCATCGGCAATTACATCCTTGATAACAATACCATTGGGCAGCCTGCACCATGGGCCGCCATCGATCTCCACCGCGCCAAATTCACGCTTGGCCAGTTCATAACCCCATTTTTTGAAGCCCCCTTCGGTAAACTTCATGATATTGCCTTTGTGCACCAAAGTGACGGACTCGCGACCATTGTCGATGGCATACTGAATCGCCTTGCGGATCAGGCGCTCGCTACCCTGAACGGAAACCGGCTTGATACCGATAGCGGAAGTTTCCGGGAAGCGAATTTTCTTCACGCCCATTTCGTTTTGCAGGAACGCGATAACCTTTTTCACTTCATCCGAGCCAGCTTCCCACTCCACCCCGGCGTAAATATCCTCGGTGTTTTCACGGAAAATCACCATGTCCACTTTTTCCGGCGCCTTAACCGGACTGGGCACGCCATCGAAATAACGCACCGGGCGCAGGCAGACATACAAATCCAGTAACTGGCGCAACGCCACATTCAGGGAGCGCATGCCGCCGGAAGTCGGCGTAGTCAACGGTCCTTTGATGGAGACGACGTATTCGCGTACGGCGGCTACCGTTTCCTCGGGTAGCCAGTTGTCGCCACCATAGACCTTGACGGCTTTTTCGCCCGCATACACTTCCATCCAGGCGATGCTACGCTTGCCACCATACGCCTTGGCCACTGCCGCATCCACCACGCGACGCATCACCGGGGTAATATCCACACCGGTACCATCGCCTTCGATGAAGGGAATAACCGGCTGATCGGGGACATTAAGCGAAGCGTCGGCGTTGATCGTGATTTTTTCGCCGTGAGTTGGCAGCTGGATATGCTGGTACATGATTACCTTATTTCAACAAGTTAGAATGGTCGCTTTATAGTCAGCGATAGCCGGTACAGATGAGCCGCATTATATTGTTCAACAAGCCCTACGGGGTCATTTGCCAGTTCAGCCCGGACGACAAACACCCAACACTCAAGGATTACATCCCTATTCCCGACATTTATCCTGCCGGGCGGCTGGATACAGACAGTGAAGGCCTGCTCATTTTAACCGATGATGGTGCGCTACAACATCGCCTCGCGCATCCCAGCCAGAAATTGCCGAAAACCTATTGGGTACAGGTTGAGGGCATACCCGATAGCGCCGCACTGCAAGCCCTGCAAAGCGGTGTCGACCTGGGCGATTTTGTCACCTTGCCCGCCCAGGCACGCTCTATATCTGAACCTGCGAATCTGTGGACACGCAATCCGCCCATTCGAGAACGCAAGAATATCCCCACCAGCTGGGTCGGACTCGTTTTGAAAGAAGGGAAAAACCGCCAGGTCAGGCGCATGACGGCCAAAATCGGCTATCCCACCCTGCGTCTGATTCGCAGCCAAATTGGCTGGTTTACCCTGACAGGACTGATGCCGGGCGAGTACCGCGAGGCGACCGCTACGGAAGTCGCCGCATTAATTTAATGAGCATCTGTCAACCGACTGTAATAAAGCTGCGTTAGTTGCCGTGACACATGCTGTATTGTGTTACCCAAAAACCATTGATCAATTGTTTTTAAAAAGGAAGTCCAAATGAACGAATTGCTGTCCGCTCTGCTG
Organism: Sulfuriferula sp.; assembly: GCA_035530335.1. Classification (GTDB taxonomy): domain Bacteria; phylum Pseudomonadota; class Gammaproteobacteria; order Burkholderiales; family Sulfuriferulaceae; genus Sulfuriferula. Next base: position 52,602 of record DATKUZ010000040.1, read on the forward strand.
GTTGCCGCTTTCGCTGCTGTTTCTTTCTCCGCTGTTGCTGCTGATGCTGCCGCGCCTGCTGCTGAAGCTCCTAAAGCTGAAGCTGCCAAACCTGCAGTGAAAAAACACGCCGCCAAGAAGCACGTTGCTAAAAAACGCCACGCCAAAAAAGAAACCAAAAAAGCAGAAAAGAAAGAAGAATCTAAAGAAATGAGCCCTGCTGCCAAATAATCAGGCAGAGTGTGCAAAAGGGCAGGGGTAATCCCTGCCCTTTTTTATTGGTGTGACCCGTCCTGAAATAAGTTGACACTTTTTGCGATGATGAAAGGAGTGTCAAATGGAATCGAGGGAAAGAAGGAGTCAACGGGATTACACACTGGCTTTTAAATTGAGCGTAGTAGACCAAGTCGAAAAAGGCGAAATGAGCTACAAACAAGCTCAATATCGCTATGGCATCCAGGGGC
>DATKUZ010000041.1:0-34313 GCA_035530335.1 Sulfuriferula sp.
CTGGACGAACCCACCAACCACCTCGATATGGAATCCATCGAGTCGCTCAACACGGCGGTGGAACTGTTCAAGGGCACGGTGATTTTCGCCTCGCACGACCGTTCCTTCGTGTCCTCGCTGGCCAGCCGCGTGATCGAGATCACCGAGCAGGGTCCAACCGTGTACGACGGCAACTACGAGGATTACCTGGCCAGCCGCGGCGTGGCTTGATGAAGCTGGTCGTTCTCATTTCCGGGCGCGGCTCCAACCTCAAAGCCATACTGGATGCCCGGCTCCCGGCGGAGATCGCCGCCGTCATCAGCAATCGTCCCGACGCCGCCGGGCTGGATCTGGCGCGTAGCCACGGCATCCCGGCGCTGGCGCTGGATCACCGGCAGCACGCCAGCCGCGCGGATTTTGACAGTGCACTGATCGAGGCCATTGACCGTTACCAGCCCGATCTGGTGGTGCTGGCAGGCTACCTGCGCATTCTCACCGACGGTTTCGTGGCGCATTACGCAGGGCGGCTGATGAATATTCACCCGTCGCTATTGCCCAGTTTTCCCGGCCTCGATACCCACGCGCGCGCATTGGCGGAAGGCGTAAAAGTTCACGGTTGCACGGTGCATTTCGTCACCCCCACGCTGGATCATGGCCCCATCATCCTGCAGGCGGCGGTGGCGGTGCGATCCGACGATACGCCGCACACACTGGCGGCACGCGTGCTGGCCGCCGAACACCGCATCTACCCCAAGGCAATTGCCTGGTTTGCCGAGGGGCGGCTGCTGGTACAAAATGACGGCCGGGTAAACTTGCGCGACGATAGCGGGTCTGAACAGGCAATATTCATTACCGGACTACCATGATGACTCGCTATGCTGCACTGCTGCTTGCCCTGATTGCCGTGCCCGCGCTCGCCGCACCACGCCAGGTGGAGATTGATTACAACCTGTCGCATAACGGCCTCGAAGTCGGCACCGTGCACGAAACCTACACGCGCCGGGGCAACAGCTATCGCATTGACAGCCAGACCCGCGCTGCAGGTCCGCTCGCCGTACTGTTCAAGGGCGAGCTGGAGAGCATCAGCGAAGGAAAAATCACCGCACACGGCTTGCGTCCAACAAAATTCGAGCAAACCCGCAGCGACGCTCCACAGAAGAACATCAGCTCGAGCTTTGACTGGAAAACCAAACAAGTCACGCACACCAGCAAGGATCGCAGCGAGGCCGTCGCACTGCCTGCTGATGCGCAGGATCGGCTGTCGGTGCTGTATCAGTTCATGTTCGTCAGGCCGGGAGCAAAGAAACTGGATTTTGATGTCTCCACCGGCCACAGCCTGAGCCACGAGGTCTATACGCTGGTGGGCGAGGAGACCCTTGCCACGCCGGTGGGTGCGCTCAAAACCCTGCACTACCGCAACCAGCCGGAAAAGGGCGAAAAACAGATCGAGGTGTGGCTGGCACGCGACAAGCGCTACCTGCCTGCCCAAGTCCGCATCGTCGACGACGGCGCCACCGCCCTGCAAACACTCAGCCAGATCAAGATCGAATAAACCCGGCATGACTGGCGCGCGTGACCGGTTCAACGCCTTGAACACCTCGTCGCGAGTACGCGGGATTTTCCTGCTGGCGCTGGCGCTATCGATACTGGCGCACTTGCTGTTGTTGGCAGCGCCCGGCTTCCAGCTGCCTGCCGACGACAGTCAGGAAACGCTGATTCAGGCGCGTCTCGAACCGCTGCCGCTGCCCAAACCGGTTATCCAGCCCAAACCGGTTCTCAAACCCAAACCGGTCATCAAGGCCCCGCGCAAGCCGCGCGTCAAACCGGCACCTACGGCGCGACCAGTGCCCGAACCGATAGCGTCACCCACCCCCGCAACTGAAGCCGTGGCGCCTGCCGCACCACCCGACACACCGCCCGCGGCATCCCAGGAAGCACCTGCCGATGTACCCGCCAGCACGCCAGATGCCCTTGCGCCGCCGCCACTGAACGCCATGCCGGGCAAGGCCGAAATCCAGTACACCTTCTACTGGGGCACAAATGGGTTCAGGGTGGGGCGCGCCGCCTATATCTGGCAAGTGCATGGCGATCATTACGTGCTGACCAGCATTACCGAAGGCACCGGCTTGATCGCGCTGATCCAGCCGGGCAAGCTGGTGCAGATCAGCCAGGGGCATATCACCCCGCTGGGACTGGCTCCGGATGATTTCTGGATCCAGCGTGGCAAACCCACACCAGACAAAACCTCCGCCGCCCACTTCGATTACCTGCAACACACCGTCACCGTAGGCAAGATGAGTCATGCAACTACAGTGCCGCTGCTACCGGGTGCGCAGGATATCCTCAGCGTAACCTTCCAGCTGGCGATGCTGGCCCCGTTCCAGGGCGAGCAACTGCTATATGTCACTACCGGCAAGGGCCTCAAACCCTATACTGCGCATGTGGTGGGGGAAGACCTGCTGGATACGCCGCTGGGGCAGCTACGCACGCTGCACCTGGCGCGCAGCGCGGAGGCGGGTGAAGACGCGATTGATGTGTGGCTGGCGGAAGATTACAACTACCTGCCGGTGAAAATCCGCGTTGACCACAGCAAATTCGGTGTCGTCGAGCAGGTGATCAGAGGTATGAGCATCGAACACTAGCGCCCTGAGCCGGAACTGCGCAACTAGCCCAGTTGCCCCATCAGGCCGTCCACCGTTACCAATTGCCGCGCGGCAATGAGTTCACGCGCGGCGTCCACCTGATCCCAGGTATTCCACAGCAGCACACCGCGCACCTGATTGTCCTGCAAATAATAAACCACACCCTTGTTCTGATCGGCCATATCGACACAGGTCTCCAGCTGGCTCGACAACGTGCCAACCGCCTCGAAGCCGATGTCGAACAAATCGCTGAAAAACATGCTCTGATGGGTGTAAGGCTCATCCGCACCCACCATGTTGCGTCCAGCGGCACGCCCTGACGCCTGCGCGTGATCCCAGTGTTCGGTACGGATGGCCTCGCCCCATACACGATCAGGATAATTGGCAATATCGCCGGCCGCGTAGATGTCGTCGTGGCCGGTCTGCAAGCGCGCATTCACGCGCACACCGTTGTCCACTGCCAAACCCGCGCTCTGGGCCAGCGCCAGGTTCAAATCCAGCCCCACCCCGGCCAGCACCCAATCGGCCTCAATCTGCACGCCCTGCTCGGTGCGGGCAGCGATGCCGCGCTGGCATGGGCTGAACTCGGCCACGCGATCCCCCGCATACAGGCTCACGCCATGCGCCCGATAGCGCTCGACCAATACCTGGGCGAGTGACGGCGGCAGTATCCGGGCAAGCGGTGCCGCGCCGGGGAAAATCATGCTGACACCCACTCCTGGCTGGGCAGCCAGCGCGCACGCCATTTCCGCACCGATAAAACTCCCCCCGACAATCAGCACCTGCGCATCCTCGTGTGCCAGTGACCGCAACAGGTGGTAATCGGCCAATGTGCGCAGGCCGTGGATACGTCCGGCCAGCGCGGGTGGTGCGGCCAGACTGCGCGGCGTGCCGCCGGTCGCCAACAACAGCTTGCCAAAATCGATGCGCGCGCCACTGGCGGTAGTGATGTGCTTGCCATCCGCGTCGAGCGCTATCGCAGTATCGCCCACGCGCAGGGTCACGCCGAATGCCAGCCATTGCTCGGCAGTTTTGACAAAAATGTCGTCGGGATTGTCCTTGCCCAGCCATAAGCCCTTGGACAAGGGGGGACGATGATAGGGTGGGGCCGGCTCGGCACCCAGCATCAGCACGCTGCCATCCGCATCGAGCTCGCGGATTGCTTCTGCAGCCGAGGCGCCGGCCAGCCCGGCGCCGACAATCAGATACTCATGAAATTCGGACATATAACCTCCGTTTGAGAGGGCGTCCTTACATGCTAGCAGGGTATGAAAAAAACGGAACGACTTATAACTGCGCGCGGATGGTTCGCGCCAGTGCCAGCGCGGCTTCCAGCGAGGCATCCACGCAAGTGAAATGTCCCATCTTGCGCCCGGGACGGGCGGATTGTTTGCCATACAGGTGCAGCTTGGCTGCCGGGTGCTGCAGCAGTGCCGCCCAGTTGGGTTGACTGTCGCCCCACAGGTCGCCCAGCAGGTTCACCATTACCGCAGGCGTGTGTTGCGTGGTGGCGCCAATCGGCAGGTTGCACAGGGTGCGCACCTGCATCTCGAACTGGCTGGTGAGGCAGGCGTCCAGCGTGTAGTGGCCGCTGTTGTGCGGGCGCGGGGCGATTTCGTTGACGACCAGCTTGCCGCCATCCACTACGAAAAACTCCACCGCCATCACGCCGCAATAGCCGAGCTGGTCGGCCACCGCCTGCGCGGTGACGCGCGCAGTGTGCGCCAGAGCTTCATTCACCCGTGCCGGCACGATGCTGATGTCGAGAATGCCCGCTTCGTGAATGTTCTCCGACACCGGGTAGAGCGCGCATTCGCCGGCTTCATTGCGCCCCAACACCACCGACAGCTCGCACTCCAGCGCCAGCATTTTCTCCAGCACGCACACCTCGCCGCCCATCGCAGCGAAGGCAGCCTGCGCTTCGACGAGACTGGCAACGCGCGCCTGGCCTTTGCCGTCATAGCCAAAGCGCGACACCTTGAGCACGGCGGGAAAACCGACCTGTGCGCAGGCGTCGGCGATATCCGCCCGCGCTGCGACCACTGCAAACGGTGCGGTGGCAAAACCATGCGCATGCAGCCAGGTTTTTTCCGCCACCCGGTTCTGCGCAATTTCCACTGCCTCGGCGCCCGGCTTGACCGGGCAATGCAGCGCCAGGGCACGCAGGGTTTGCGCCGGGACGTTCTCGAATTCAGTGGTCACCGCCGCGCATTCGCGCCCCATGCGCGACAGCGTCACGGCGTCCTGGTAGTCGGCGCGCAGGTGCATATCCGCTACTTGTCCGGCCGGACTGAGGGGATCGGGATCAAGCACCATCACACGATAGCCCATGGTGCGGGCGGCAATCGTGAACATGCGCCCGAGTTGGCCGCCGCCCAGCATGCCCAGGGTGGCGCCGGGCAATATCATCGGGTTCATCGGTCAGGCTTCCGGCAGGCTCATGTTGAGCACGGTCGCGGACTGCTCGACGCGAAATGCTTGCAGCCGGGCAGCCAGCGCCGCGTCGCCATTGACCAGCAGGGCGACAGCGAACAGGGCGGCGTTGGCCGCCCCCGCTTCGCCAATGGCGAACGTGGCAACCGGAATACCCTTGGGCATCTGTACGATGGAGAGCAGTGAATCCATGCCCTTCAGATATTTGGAAGGCACCGGCACGCCCAGCACCGGCACAGTGGTTTTGGCAGCCAGCATCCCCGGCAGGTGCGCCGCGCCGCCGGCACCCGCGATGATGGCGCGCAGGCCGCGCGGTGCGGCGCTGGCGGCATAGTCAAACAGCAGATCCGGGGTGCGGTGGGCGGAGACGACTTTAGCTTCAAAAGCCACGCCCAGCGACTTGAGCATCAATGCGGCGTGCTGCATCACTTCCCAATCGCTGTTGCTACCCATCACGATGCCAATTTGAGGTGTATTCATTTTGATCTTTCTTTATTCGCCATCCACGCCATCTTCGCGATAAGGGAAGCAGTTCGACCCAATGCGCAATGCGTGGCGATTATGTGGCTGGCCCAGGCGTTGCCTGATCTGGATCAGGCAGGCATTTTAGCTGACTTGCCCGGGATTACGAAGCCGTGCCGCCTTTTTTGCCATTGCGTGTTGCCACCAGGCTGGCCAGCACCGAAGTCAGCAGGATGATGCCCACCACCCCCAGCGCCAGCCCGATGGGCACCTTGTACCAGTGCGCCACCAGCATCTTGGCACCGACGAATACCAGCACCAGGGCCAACCCATACTTGAGCAAGTGGAAGCGACTGGCCATGTCCGCCAGCAAAAAATACAAGGCGCGCAAACCCATGATGGCAAAAATATTCGAGGTGAACACGATGAACGGATCGGTGGTGATGGCAAAAATGGCCGGAATACTGTCCACCGCGAAAATCACATCGGAGGTTTCAATCAGGATCAGCACCAGAAACAGCGGCGTGAACCAGCGCACGCCGTCTTGCATCCAGGTGAATTTCTCGGCGTGATAGTCGCGGGTAATGCGCAGATGGCCGCGCATCCATTTGAGCGCCGGGTTACCTTCCAGACTGGGTTCCTGATCAGCAAACACCAGCATCTTGAAGCCGGTCACCAGCAGAAACAGTCCGAACACATAAAGTATCCAGTGGAACTGCGCCACCAGCCACGCACCCAGCAGGATCATGATCGCGCGCAGCACGATCGCCCCCAGCACCCCGTACAACAGCACCCGGCGCTGGTATTCAGCCGGCACCGCGAAATAGCTGAATATCATCAGGAACACGAAGATGTTGTCCACCGACAGGGATTTTTCGATCAGGTAGCCAGTGATGAATTCCAGCGCCTTGGTATTAGCCACTTCGCGCCCGGCGCTGCCGTCCAGATACCACCACATCAAACCGGCGAAGGCGAACGACAGCGTCACCCACAACAACGACCAGCCCAACGCTTCCTTGACGCTCACCTTGTGGGCATGACGCCCGCCCAGCGCGAACATGTCCAGTGCCAGCATGGCGATGACAAACACCACAAACCCCGCCCACATGTCCGGGGTGGCAAAAGATTCAATACCGTTCATGAAGCACTTTCTTCAGATTAAAATCGCTACTGGCTGCCCTGGCTGATGACGCGGCTGTCCTCCAGCCATTCGCGCCACACCGCCAGCGCCACCGCCAATATCAATGGCCCCATGAACAGGCCAATCAGACCAAACGCGGCAACCCCGCCCAGCACGCCGAACATCACCAGCACGAAGGGGATGCGCGTGGCGCCGCTGATAACCATGGGGCGGATCAGGTTGTCCACCCAGCTCACCACCAGTGCACCCCACAGAAACAGCCCGATCGCCTCGGCGTGATGGCCGTTGAGGTAGAGCCACACCGACAGGCTGCCCCAGACAAACGGTGTGCCGAACGGGATCAGCGCGATGGTAGCCGTGAATGCCGCCATCGCCAGCGGCGAATTGACGCCCGCCACCCAATAACCGAGCCCGGCCAGTGCGCCCTGTGCCAGCGCGGTCAGGACGATACCGTAGAGCACGGCACGCGTGGTATTGCCCACTGCATCAAAATAGCCGTGAATACGCGGCCCAATCATGTCTGCCAGCACCTGGCGCAGCTGGCCGAGCGCACGCTCGCCATCGCGATACAGGAAAAACAGCGTGAGCAGCGCAAACGCAAGCTTGATCAGGTTGCGCCCCACCCCACCCAGCAGGGCAACTGCCTCGCCGCGAAAACTTGCCAGCAGTTGCTGCAGCTGTGCGTTGATCCCGCCCGGTGCGGCGCTGGCACGCGCCAGCCAGTCCTGCAACTCCGGCCCAACCCAGGGCAGTCCGGCCATCCAGTCAGGCAGCCGGAGATCACCGCGCGCCAGCCGATCCACGACGAGATGCACGCCGCCCATGAATTCGCCCTGCAGCAACACGACAACGCCGAGCACAGGGACGATCAGCACGGCAGCGACCAGCATGGTCATGATCAGGGCAGCGAGATTGAAACGATTGCCCAGACGCCGGCACAGCCGGACATAGCCCGGCCAGCTGATATAGGCGAGGATGGCGGCCCACGCCACCGAGGCGAGGAAGGGGCTGAGCACGATATATACTGCCGCCACCAGCCCGGCCAGAAACACGCCAAGCATGATCCGGCGCGCGAAGGCATTGCCGCTCAGCTCACGCATGGCAGCGCGCCCAGTAAGGCATCACACGCCGGCGCGCAACGCAGCAATACGCTCTTCCAGCGGCGGATGGGTCATGAACAGGCGCTTCAGGCCGCTGCCCACGCTGCCGGCAATCCCGAATGCGGCCATTTTTTCCGGCAACGGCGCGGCGTGCACCCGATTCAGGCGCTCCAGCGCGGCAATCATGTTCGGCCGCCCTGCCAGGGTTGCACCGCCGCGATCGGCGCGAAATTCGCGCTGGCGCGAGAACCACATCACGATGATGGAAGCGAGTATGCCCAGCACCAGTTCGGCGATGATCATGGTGACGAAAAACGCCGGTCCGGTTCCGCGCTCGGTCTTGAACACCACCTTGTCCACCGTATGTCCAATCACGCGCGACAGGAACATGACGAACGTATTCACCACCCCTTGAATCAGCGCCAGCGTCACCATGTCGCCGTTGGCAACGTGGGAAATCTCATGCCCCAGCACCGCCTCCGCTTCTTCCCTGGTCATGGATTGCAGCAGCCCGGTGGAAACCGCCACCAGCGCGCTGTTTTTATTCATGCCGGTGGCAAATGCGTTCACTTCGGGCGAATCGTAAATCGCCACTTCGGGCATGCCGATGCCGGTCTGCTGGGCTTGTCGGCGCACCGTGCCCACCAGCCAGATTTCGGCGGGCGTGCGCGGATTCTCAATGACTACTGCACCCACCGAGCGCTTGGCCGTCCACTTGGAAATCGCCAGCGAAATGAACGATCCGCCCATGCCGAAGACGGCGGCGAACACCAGCAGCGAACCCAGATTCAGTCCTTGCGCAGTGAGATAGGGCTCTACACCCAGCACGCGCAGGGTGATGGACAACACCAGCACAATGGCGAGGTTGGTGGCGAGAAATAAAAATATGCGTTTCATGTCAACTCCTTGAAGTTAAACCGACTCAGCCACCGGCACCGTGTTTTTTCGAACCACCCAGGCGATCGGTCACTGCGAACATCACCCCGGTTACCACAAAGGTCAGGTGGATACCCACCTTCCACGCCATCTGTTCGTTGGTGTAAGCGCCCGCTGCCATAAACGCCTTGAGCAATTCAATCCCCGAAATGGCAATGATAGACCCGATCAATTTCATTTTCAGATCAGCGAAATCCACGTGCCCCATCCAGTCCGGACGATCTTCATGGTTACCCACATTGATCTTGGACACGAAATTTTCGTAGCCGGCAAAAATGATGATGATCAGCAAGTTGGCGACCAGAACCAGATCGACCAGCGACAACACCCCCACCACCACGCTGCCTTCGCCACGCGTCACCATCGGAATCAGGTGCATGAACTCGATGCCGAAGTACCACACCAACATCACAATTGCAGCGACCAGGCCCAGGTACAGCGGCGCCAGCAACCAGCGGCTGGTGAAGATCAGCGTTTCAAGGAAGTGTTCAATGGCTTTCATTTGTGCCGCACCAAAATGATATGCAATCAATCATCGCTGTTCATGAAGCCCAGCAACTGCATCAGGCTGGTGAACAGGTTGAATATCGTCACAAACAAACCGACCGTAGCCATGATGTAGTTGGTTTCGCCGCCATGGATGATGTTGCTGGTTTCGTACAGAATCATGCCCGACATCAACAGCACGAAAATCGCCGACACCGCGAGCGACAAAGCCGGCAGTTCGAAAAACACCGCAGCCAGGCTGGCGACGATGCCGACGATCATGCCCACCATCAGGAAACCGCCCATGTAGCTGAAGTTTTTGCGCGTGGTCAGGGCATAACCGGATAGCCCAAGAAAAATCGCGGCAGTCAGTCCCATCGCCATCGCTACTGTTTGGCCGCCGTTGGGCAGGCCGAGGTAATGGCTGACGATGGGGCCCAATGTGTAGCCCATGAAGCCGGTCAGCGCAAACACAAAACCCAGTCCAGCTGCGCTATCGCGGAATTTGCTGGTCAGGAACAGCAGGCCGAAATACCCCACCAGCGTAACGACAATTCCGGGGTGAGGCAGCTTCAGCGCCATGCTAGCCATGGCAGTCAATGCCGCGAACAGCAACGTGGCGGACAACAGCATGTACGTGTTGCGAATGACCTTGTTGGTCGACAGCGCGCTAATTTCAGCGCCCTGCCCCACGGGGATAGAATTCATTGAGCGTAGAGGATTCATGTTTGGTGCTCCTGGCGGATAAACGACTCCTGAATTCTATACGCTCTCAGAATCATTATTATTCGAATATACTTTAATGATCATTCGAAATATTGGAGCAATCATGAGCGCGCTGAATTACAAACATCTGCATTATTTCTGGGTCGTCGCCAAAGCCGGCGGAGTGGGCAAGGCCGCTGAGCGACTGAATCTCACCCCGCAATCAATCAGCGGCCAGCTGGGTGTGCTCGAAGAGGCGCTTGCCACACAATTATTTCGTCGCGTCGGCCGCACGCTGGAACTGACCGAAGCCGGGCGCATGGTGCTCGGCTACGCCGAAGAAATATTTGTGCTTGGTGAGGAGTTGCAGGAGGCGTTGCGCCAGCAACCCGCCAGTCGCAGCATGCAATTTCGCGTCGGGATTGCCGATATGGTGGCCAAGTCGGTGGCATATCAGTTGCTGGAACCGGCCATGCGCATCGAGGAAAAGCCGCGCTTGCAATGCCGCGAAGGGCGTCTCGACAGCCTGCTTGGGGAACTCGCGGTGCACCGGCTCGATCTGGTGATTGCCGACCGCCCCATGCCGACCAAATTAAACGTGCGGGGATTCAGTCACTTGCTTGGAGAGTGCGGGCTCACTTTTCTGGCGGCGCCGTCGCTGGCGGCGACCCATGCGGGCCATTTTCCGCAGTTACTCGATACCGCACCGCTGTTGCTGCCTGGCGAAGATGCCGCCGTGCGCCCGAAACTGATGCGCTGGCTCGATGAACTGCGCATTCGCCCACGTATCGTCGGTGAATTTGACGACAGCGCCCTGCTCAACGCCTTTGGTAAAGAAGGCGCCGGGATTTACGCCGTGCCCAGCACCATTGCCGAGTTGATCCAGGCACAGACGGGGAGCGTGCGGCTGGGCCAAACCGACCAGGTGACCGAGCAGTTTTACGCCATCTCCACCGAACGCCGCCTGACTCACCCTGCGGTGCTGGCCATCAGCACGGCAGCGCGGCAGGAGATGTTCAGTGTCCCGAATTAACGCGTAAGCCCGGCATAGAGGATGGGCAGCTTCTCCGGCAGGCGCTCGACGTGATCCACCACCATATAGTTGCGCGCGCCGAAGATGCGCGACACGTACTGGTCGGCACGCGGATCGAGGCTCATGCAATAGGTCGTCACACCGTACTTGGCGACTTCCTCCACCGCCTTCTTGGCATCGAAGCGCAGATATTGCGGGTCGCGCACGTCGACGTCGGCGGGCTCGCCGTCGGTAATCACCAGCAGCAGTTTTTTGGATGAGTGCTGCTGCTTCAGGTAATGTCCGGCATGGCGGATGGCCGCACCCATGCGCGTGGAAAGCTGCCCGGTCATGCCCGCCAGTTTGCCCTTGGGAACTTCGTTATAAGGCTGGTCGAAATCCTTGTAGCGGTAGTATTCCACGTCGTGCCGGCCATCCGAGCAGAAACCGTGAATGGCGAACGGGTCACCGATCTTGTTGATGGCATCGGCCAGCAACACCGTGGCCTGACGCGTCAAGTCCAGCACCGAGAAATCCTGCCCGGCAACCTTGTCGTTGGTGGATTCGGATAAATCCAGCAGCACCATCACCGAAATATCGCGCACCTTGCGCACCGAGCGCATCATGATGCGCGGGTCGGGCTGGTTGCCCATGCGCATATCGATCATCGCAGCAATGGCCGCGTTAATGTCCACTTCATCACCGTCCTCCAGCTTGCGGATGCGCTGCACGCCTTGCGGCTGCATCGCGTCGAGCAGGAATTTCATGCGCTGGATTTCGCGTCTGTACTGCGCGGCAATGTCATCGATGATTTGCATGTCGCCGGCCTTGGCGCGTTTTTCCATCACCGTGGCCCAGCTCGGCCGCTCCAGCTGAATCTGGTAGTCCCATTCCGAATAATGATAGGGCGCGGAAACCGGTTCCTTGCCCTCCATCTCGTTGTAGGACTTGCCCATATCTTCGTACGGATACAGCTCGCTGCCCAATACCCAGATTTCCTGAGCATCGTCGCCCGCCAGTTCGCAGTCAATCTCGTTGACGAACTCCATCAGGCTGACATTCTTGCGCACCTGCTGGATGGTGTCATAACCGGCTCCCGCCGCCTTGTCGAAATCGAATTCCACGAATTCCCAGAAATAACGGTTGTCATCGCGGTACGGTGCCGTCAGCAGATCGGTGCGCGGCTGGTACGGGATGCGCAGCAGGCTCAGTTCGTGCGCCAGTGCCACACCGATATCCCAGGACAGCTGGTTATCGGCGAGCCTGTCCTGCCCGGCGGCGAATAACACACGTGCCTGGCTGATGACGGGATGGTCGTCCTGATACGTCGCATCCGCGAGTGCGCGTGCGATGCGGTTGAGGTAGTCGCCAAAGGTTTTCGACTGCGCCGGCGTCGCCGTGTGCAGGTGCGCCCACAGCTGCCCCATGCCGGGGAAAGCATGGGTGGCGAGGCGCTCCACGCGTGCGTCTTCGATGACGGAAATGACCGCCATCTGCATCGGGTTCAGGCTCTCCGCCGAGATCGGTACGGTCGTGTAAACAATATGCGCCGCACAGTGCGCGGCGGTGGCACGGTACAGTTCCAGGCCGGGAATCCGCATTGTCTCGCTGCCATCATCTGCGCGCACCACAAAGTCGTCGAACGCATCCGGCAGATGCATCAGGTAATCCTCGATATAAGGGCGGTAGCCCTCGCGTTTTTCGAAGTCGCCCGAAGTCGGGCGCATGAAAAAGTCCCGCCCCCACAGCGCGCGCAAATACATGTTGATGCGGCGCTGCACGTCCACGAACAGCGTGCCCTTGCGTTCCTGTTGCAGGATGGCTTTGGATTCCAGCGTCTGCAGGCCGAAATATTTGATCTGCTCTTCGTAATTGGTGCGGTGCGCCTGTGCGCCCCAGGTCGCCCAGCGCCGCAAACCGCCGAGGGTAAGTTGCCCGAACAGGGTATCGAGATTTTCCAGCATGGGCTTGACCCCGCGCGGCGCGCTGGCGAGGAGCACGTTAAGCAGCTGCAAATACTTGCCGAACAACTCGGCGTCGCCCAGACGCTCGGCAGCGGTGGGCGCCGTTGCCAGCACCAGCTCGATCACCGTGCCGCTGGTTTTGGACGCCATCATCATGGCACTGTGCACCAGTTCGGGAACCACGTCCTCCCCTACCACGCGCGCGATGGCCGGGGCATTCTGGATATAGGTAGCCACCAGATCGCAACCGCGCCCCAGACCGCGCAACGATTTGGCGCCCTGCAGATAGTGCTCAAGACCCGCCGGGCTGAACACGCGCGCTGCGTCATGCCAGGCTGATTGCAATATCAGACGCGAACTCTCCGAGAGCTCGCCGAGTATGTCTTCGTAGTCTTCCAGATTGATGGACATGGCTTATTTCCTCTCGATTGCCGCAGAGGTCAAAGAGAAATTCCTGGTTCGGCCGTGCGAATCCTCGTCCGCCTGCCGAATTGTCCTGGCTATTCTCTGCGTCCCCTATGATCTCTGTGGCTAAATTGCTTTTAGACGCGCACCTTCAAAAGAACGTGCTGACCGCAGCGTCCAGCGCATCGCGCATGTCGGGATCGTCGGTAATCGGCCGCACCAGCGCCATGCGGCAGGCAGCGGTCGGCTCGACATTCTTGGCGATGAGGCTGCCCGCGTAGATCAGCATGCGCGTCGAGATACCTTCATCCAGGCCGTGGCCCTTCAGGTTGCGCGCGCGTTCGGCAATCGACACCAGCTTGCCCGCCACCTCGGCGCTGACGCCGGTTTCGTGGCTGACAATCTCGGTTTCGATGGCGTGATCCGGGTAGTTGAAGTCGAGTGCGCCAAAGCGTTGTTTGGTGGACTGCTTCAGATCTTTCATCAGCGACTGATAGCCAGGGTTGTAGGAAATCACCAGTTGAAAATCCGGGTGCGCATGGATCAGTTCGCCTTTTTTCTCCAGCGGCAGCACGCGACGGTTGTCGGTCAGCGGGTGGATCACCACCGTGGTATCCTGACGCGCTTCCACGACTTCGTCCAGATAGCAGATCGCGCCATGGCGCGCGGCAATGGCAAGTGGGCCGTCTTGCCAGCGCGTGCCGTTGGCGTCGAGCAGGAAACGCCCGACCAGATCGGAAGCGGTCATGTCTTCGTTACACGCCACGGTAATCAGCGGCTTGTTGAGTTTCCACGCCATGTATTCAACAAAACGGGTCTTGCCGCAGCCGGTCGGACCTTTCAACATCATCGGCATGCGTACCGAGTAGGCGGCTTCATACAGCGCCACTTCGTCGGACACGCCACGGTAATAGGGTTCTTTTTCGATGCGGTACTGCGCGATCTGGTCACTCATATCGAACTCCATGCTTGAAAAAATGATTCATTGGACAGGATCAACAGGATTTTTCAGGCTCGATGCTGCGCCCTGCCGATCCTGAAAAATCGTGTAAATCCTGTATTGCGACCTGTTTTTATACCTGCAAGAAAAAGCCCCCGCAGCCTCTCGGCAGCGGGGGCTTCGCTACGGTTGCCCGCGCCGCGACTTAAACAGTCTTGCCGCGATAGATCACCATGGACGCGCCTTGTGACTGATTGAAATTGTTATAACCAATCAAACGCACATGGTTGTCCGGGTTGGCTTTGTGGCAGGCTTCAGCTTCGGCCAGCACTTTATCCACATCGGTTTCGCCGAACATCGGCAGCTTCCACATATACCAGTACGAATCCATCAGGTACTGCGGCTCGATGTGCTCAATCGCCGGGTTCCAGCCTTTGGATACCAGATATTCCACCTGCTTCTTGATGTCCTCTTTCGACATTGCAGGCAGATAGGAAAAAGTTTCGAATTTCCGGCTGGCGGGGTCGCTCAGACGGGAGTTGTAGTCCAATACTTCACTCATTGCATCACTCCTGAATTGGGTTGGCATGCCGGAGCACTTTGCCCCGGCAAACGGTCACGCTTACTTGTGGGCGACGTCCAGCTTGTCCACAGTGTCGAACTCGAACTTGATCTCTTTCCATGTTTCCATGGCGATCCTCAGTTCCGGGCTGTTCACGGCGGCCTTGGTAAGGATTTCCTTGCCTTCTTTTTCGATGGCAACACCCTGGTTGCGCGCTTCCACGCAGGCTTCCAGCGCGACGCGGTTGGCAGCAGCGCCAGCGGCGTTGCCCCATGGGTGGCCCAGCGTACCGCCACCGAATTGCAGCACCGAGTCATCACCGAAGATGTTCACCAGCGCGGGCATATGCCACACGTGGATGCCGCCGCTTGCTACCGGCATCACGCCAGGCATCGAACCCCAGTCCTGGTCAAAGAACAGGCCGCGTGAACGGTCTTCCTTGATGAAATCGTCACGCATGGTGTCGATCCAGCCCAGCGTGGCTTCGCGGTCGCCTTCCAGCTTGCCGACGACGGTGCCGGAGTGCAGGTGATCACCACCCGACAGACGCAGCACCTTGGTCAGCACGCGGAAGTGAATACCGTGGTGCGGGTTGCGATCCAGTACGGCGTGCATGGCGCGGTGAATGTGCAACAGCATGCCGTTTTTACGGCACCAGTTGGCCAAGCCAGTATTGGCCGTCAAACCACCGGTCAGGTAGTCGTGCATGATGATCGGTGCGCCGATTTCCTTGGCGAACTCGGCACGCTCGTACATCATTTCAGGCGTTGGAGCCGTGACGTTCAGGTAGTGGCCTTTGCGCTCGCCGGTTTCACGTTGCGCTTTCAGCGTGGCTTCCTGCACGAATTCGAAGCGATCACGCCAACGCATGAACGGCTGGCTGTTGACGTTTTCGTCGTCCTTGGTAAAGTCCAGACCACCGCGCAGGCACTCGTACACGGCACGGCCATAGTTCTTGGCGGACAGACCCAGCTTGGGCTTGATGGTGCAGCCCAGCAGCGGACGGCCATACTTGTTCATCTTGTCGCGCTCAACCTGGATGCCTTGAGGTGGGCCACCGCAGGTTTTCACGTAAGCGATCGGGAAGCGCACGTCTTCCAGACGCAGGGCGCGCAGCGCCTTGAAGCCGAACACGTTGCCGACCAGCGAGGTCAGCACGTTGACGACGGAGCCTTCTTCGAACAGGTCGATCGGGTAAGCAACGAATGCGTAGAAGCAGGTGTCGTCGCCGGGCACGTCTTCGATGCGGTAGGCGCGGCCCTTGTAGTAGTCCAGGTCGGTCAGCAGGTCGGTCCACACCGTGGTCCAGGTGCCGGTCGAGGACTCGGCAGCCACCGCAGCAGCGACTTCTTCACGGTCTACACCAGCTTGCGGGGTGATCTTGAAGCAGGCCAGCAGGTCGGTATCCAGCGGCGTGTATTCGGGCATCCAGTAAGTCTGCCGATATTCTTTCACACCGGCGTTATAAGTTTTTACAGCCATGATTTCCTCCAGCAAAGGGATCGGTTTTTCGTGTCATGCCCCAGCGGCAACAGCACGATGGGATGCATCATGCAGGAGTTAAATCATCAATAACAGTCGATTTTTTCTATTTATACGATAGACTTTTATCTATCGATAAATGATCCGGTACGAATCCCATGCGCCACCACACCACCTTCCGCCAGCTGGAAATCTTCGAGGCCATCGCCCGCCTGGGCAGCTTCACCCGCGCCTCCGAAGAGCTGTTTCTCACCCAGCCCACGGTTTCCATGCAGATGAAAAAACTGGCGGAGACGGTGGGGGTACCGCTGGTGGAACAGGTCGGCAAGAAAATTCACCTGACCCCGGACGGCCAGCAGCTGGCGCAGGCCACCCGCGAAATCTTCAGCATCATGGATCGCTACACCATGTCGGTGGCGGAACGGCAGGGGCTGAAGCAGGGGCAGCTACGCCTGATGGCGATCACCACCGCCTCCTATTTCGCCCCGCGCCTGCTGGGCGAATTTGCCAAGCTGTATCCGGGCATCGACGTCAGCCTGCGCGTCACCAACAAGGAACAGGTGCTGGCCAGCATCGCCGACAATCTGGACGACCTGTATTTTCTCGGCCAGCCGCCGGAAGACATCGACGTCATCTCCACCCCCATCATGGACAATCCCATCGTGGTGCTGGCCGCACCGGACCACCCGCTGGCGCACAAGAAGCAAATCACGCTGGAACGCCTGGCGCAGGAACCATGGTTGATGCGCGAAAAAGGCTCGGGTACGCGCAACGCCATCGAACGGCGCTTTGCCGAACAGGGAATCAACATCCGCCCGCGCCTGGAACTGGGCAGCAACGAGGCCATCAAGCAGGCCATCCTTGCCGGTCTGGGCATCTCGGCCTTATCCCGCCACACGCTCACGCTGAATCAACCCGGCCAGTTTGCCGTGCTCGACGTGCAGGGCTTTCCCATCCTGCGCCACTGGTACGCCGTCTATCCGGCCGGCCGGCAGCTCTCCGTGGTGGCGCGGGCGTTTCTCGACTACCTGCTCGGACGAGGGGATGCCGCGCCGGCTGCGGCGGGCAAAAGGAAATAGCGAACGGGAGTACAAGGCAGTGGAACAAAGGGACGTCGGCCGGCAGCCACGCCCAAGCCATCACCGCTAAATTCCTGGCTTGACAACATGATGTTACCAAGCTGCAGGAACGCAAAAAACTCTAATTATCAATGTGCTAGAGGAAGCGACCCGACCTCTTGTTCATAACTATCACACGTTCACGATACGCGAACATCAAAACAACTTGAACAATCTGATCCTGGAACAACGACTCAGACCCGATGTAAATGGTGATATCGAAGTGCTGGAAGCATTCTGGGACGTGGGCGAAGAAGCGGCTTGGCAAGGAGGATATCCCAATGACACCGTTCCTCCCTTACTTGCCTATGCCGACCTCATGGCAACCACTAACAGCAGGAATCCCGAAACTGCACGGATGATATATGACCGTTACCTGGCCAACACTGAAAATCAGGCCTGACAAGCCTGTTGAGGCTACGCAGCCAGGGTCGTGCCTGCGTGGTTACGCCTTGTCTGGAATGAACTTCAGTGCAACACCATTGTTGCAGTAGCGCAGCCCGGTGGGCTTCGGGCCGTCATGGAACACGTGGCCATGGTGGCCGCCGCAGCGTGCGCAGTGGTATTCGGTGCGCGGCACCAGCAGTGTGTGGTCGATCCTGGTTTCCACGTGGCCGGGCAGCACGTCATAGAAGCTGGGCCAGCCGGTGCCGCTGTCGTATTTGAATCGGGACGGGAACAGCGGCAGGTCGCAGGCCACGCACAGGTACAGCCCGTCGCGCGTTTCATGGTCGAGCGGGCTGCTGAAGGGTGGCTCGGTGCCGTCCTCGCGCAGGATGTAGTACTGCTCTGGGGTGAGCAGCTTTTTCCACTCGGCGTTGCTGCGGACGAGTTTTTCGATGCGCTCCGCGGCCATGGCCTGCCCAGGCAGGGCGATTAACAGGGGTACGGAGGCACTTGCCGCCGCCAGTTTGAGAATGTGCGTCTGTCCATAATTGCTTGCCTCATTGAGTCCCTGGTTCATTTGGTGACATACAGGGATGGATACTCCCGTTTCAGATTGGCGATCTTCGGCAGGTCGTTGATGACGATGTACGGCTGGTTCGGATGACGGTCCAGATAATGCTGGTGGTAGGCCTCGGCATTGTAGAACGCCTTCAGGGGCACGACCTGGGTGACGATGGGGCGCGGGTATACATGGGCCTTCTGCAGCTGGGCGATGTAGTCGTCGGCCACCCGCTTCTGGTCCGGGTTGGCGTAGAAGATCACCGACCGGTATTGGGTGCCGGTGTCCGGCCCCTGCCGGTTCAGTTCGGTCGGGTCGTGCGCGACTGCAAAGAACACCTTCAGCAGCTGTCCGTAGCTGATGCGCGCGGGGTCGTAGAAAATCTGCACCGATTCGGCATGGCCGGTGCGGCCGGTGCTCACCTGCGGATAGGTGCCCGTTTCCGCCGCACCGTCTGAGTAGCCCGACACCACCCGGGTGACGCCCTTGACGTGCTCGAACACGCCCTCCACGCCCCAGAAACATCCGCCGGCCAGAACGGCCGTCTGGACGCCGGCCGCCCTGGCAAGCGGGATGTCGACGGCAGGATCGGGCAAGGGCGTGGCGACAGAAGCGGCAGAACACCCCGCCAGCGCGATGCCCAGGATCGGTGCGACGACTGCAGAAAAAAATCGATTCATGATGCGTACTCCTTTGCTTTGATTCGGCAGAACCAAAGCCTAAATGGAATCCGGAAGGCCTGCTGCGTGGCGGTCGCTGGCCGCGCGAACCTCGCATGCGGCAGACCGGTCCGGCGATTTACTGCTTCATCCCGTCCTTGCCCATGCCGTGTTTGGACTTGTATTTTTTTGACATCGCGTCCTTGGACATGGTTTCTTTGCCCATGCCGTCCTTCTGCATGCTGTTTTTGGCTATCTGTACGAGCGCCTTCCAGTTTGCCGTGCTCGACGTGCAGGGCTTTCCCATCCTGCGCCACTGGTACGCCGTCTATCCGGCCGGCCGGCAGCTCTCCGTGGTGGCGCGGGCGTTTCTCGACTACCTGCTCGGACGCCACGACACCACACCCACCGTACCTGACAAGCGCTAGCAGAACCCCACCGCACCGACTTCCTGATTTCCCATATTGAATTCAGTCAAGCCCATTCTGTTCTAATGAAAATTTCACTGCGATCAGCCTCCTGTCTTATACGCTCGCAGCACCGCATAAGGAAACGCCTTGAATAGTCGTGCGAGTGCTAGCCCACGCCCTTCTCCCAACAGCTGCGTGCTGATAGTTTCGTCGGTCAGTATGTTGGCCCACTTCTCGTACACGCACTCCGGCGGCAGCTCGACCCAAGTATCGCCCCACACTGCGTTGCCGATCGGAAACCGACCCTTTTCTCCTATCAACCCACCAAGCAGCCGCGGCACCATGACCAACATGCTTTCGTCTCCGTAATGCCGGGTGAAGGCGCATACCTGCTCCGCACGCTCACCATGCACCTTCAGTGGCAGATAATCCCCATCCCGCAATAGCGGTTCGAACTCGCGCCGGAATGCCAGCGTCTTCCAGGTCAGATAGAGCTTGATCCGGCCATCCGGCAAACTCTCCATCAAGTGCTGCGCACACGCGGCTGCACCCACATCGGCGTACACGGCCTTGATCGCTCGCAGGGCTGCATGCCGCGCCCCGTAGTCGACCGCACGTCGATTGTCTGGATCCACCAGACTGAAGTCCCATATTTCGTTTCCCTGATAGATGTCCGGCACCCCCGGTGAAGTGAGTTTGAGCAACAGCTGCGACAGGCTGTTGAAGGCACCCGCGTTCGCAATCCGCTCCTGGAACGGTAGAAAATCGCGCAGGAACAGATTGCCAGGCTCGGGCGACAGCAGCGCGCGTACGAAATCGCGCGTCGCCTCCTCGTAATCGGTATTCGGATCAACCCACGAACTGCGCACCTTGGCCTCGCGCCCGGCCTTGAGCATGTAAGCCTCGACGCGCTGTGTCAGCTCGGCCAAGCCCTCCGCGCCCAACGCCTCGAACGGCCATATCCCCAGCAAAGTCTGATACAGCAGATACTCGTCATTACGGCTGGGCGCGCTGCGCTCCGTTCCCGGTTTTCTGCACTTGTTATGGTTGAGTTTGCTCCAGCGGGTTAGGGCGTTGCGCCACTCGTCCGGTATTTCAGAAAGCACGTTGAGTCGCGCCCGCACGTCCTCCGAGCGCTTGCTGTCGTGGGTAGAAGTGGTCAGCATGGCGTGCGGCCAGCGGCGGGCTCGTTCCAGATTCTCGTGGTGAAAGGCCGCCAGCGTCACGCCAAAGCGGTGCGGATCACCGCCCACTTCGTTAAGAGAGACCAGTCGGTTGTACTGGTAGAAGGTGGTGTCTTCAACCGCCTTGGCCATCACCGGGCTGCTGTACTGCTGGAACTTCATCGCGAAGGCACACACCGCCTGCCGGTAATCGTCGTCGCGTCCCTGCCCATGGCGCGCCAGCAATACCTCGCGCACGAAATCGAAAATGCTGGTGTCTGCCGCCTGGCTGCGCTTCTTCGCCACTCCCGCCGCCCATTCCACGTAGCGGACGTCGTCCGGCGAGGTTTCGCAGTCTGCCACATAGGTGCGGTAGACCGGAAAGCTGGCAACGATTTCGGCCAGCGCGCCGCGCAAGCTGTTGAAGGTGAAGTCGCAGGTGCGTCGGTCCCCTTTGGCCAGCCGCGTCAGCTGGCTCGCCAGCACTTGCAGCTCGCCCGCCAGCGCGGTCTCCATGATCAGATGCTTGTTGGCCCTCAGCATTTCGCCGAGGTCCGGGCGCGCGCGGATGAAGCTCTGGTAGATGTGGGTGAAATACTCTTCACTGCCGCCGTCGACAAACAGGCCACAGCAAGCCGCTGCAAAGTCGTAGCCGGTGGTGCCGTGGATCGGCCATGACTGCGGCAGATGCTCGTGGGCGGCAAGAATCTTCTCTACCACCAGATAAAGCGGCCGTTCGTTTTCTTCTGCCGTTTTGGGCGCAAGCGCCGCCGCCATCGCCTGCAGGCGCCCGAAATATTCCTGCGGGTCATACAGACCATCCGGATGGTCGATGCGCAGCCCGTTCACGTAGCCACGCGCCAGCAACTCGCGCACCAGGCGGTGCGTGGCCTCGAACACCTCCGGGTTGTCCATGCGCAGCGCCGCCAGATCGTTGATGTCGAAGAAACGGCGATAGTTGATTTCGTCCGCCGCCACGCGCCAGAACGCCAGACGATAGGCCTGGGCCTGCAGCAGTTCATGTATCAGGTCGAAGTTCGCCGCGCCGGTCGCGACGCCGTTGAATTCCGCCACGTTTTCCTGAACGAACTGCGCGATGTCGGCGCTGCCCGCATACAGCGAGGCCAGGTGGCGCTTGTGTACTTCCTTGTCGCGGGCGCGCTCGGCCACCCCTTCCGGCGTCACGCTGTCGCGCGCCGGCAGATGTCCGAAGGCCGTGGCCAGCGACTGGAATTCCAGCAGCACCGCATTCTCCGCGTCCAATCGCGCCAGCAGGCGCTCAAAATCGTAACCCAGGATGCGCGGGTACTCGCGCGGGTCCACCGGGAAGCGGTGCTCGAAATAGAACACGCTGAAGGACCCCTCCGCGGCGTCGAAGGCGAGCCTCAGTTCGCCGTTTTCCAACACCGCGCCGTAGTGGTCGCCCAGCACCGGCAGCAGCACGCGTCCCGGCAGATCCCCGACGATGGGGTACCAGTCGATGTCGAAGTAGCCAGCAAAGCGGGAAGCCGGTCCATTCTCCAGCACATCCAGCCACCAGTCATTGTCGGCGCCCATGATGCTCATGTGGTTGGCCACCACGTCCATGATCTGCCCCATGCCGCGACGCTTGAGTTCTGCCACGAACTGCTCGAAGTCCTCGGCGCTGGCAATCTCCGGATTGAGGCTGCTATGGTCGGTAATGTCGTAGCCGTGGCGGCTGCCGGGGCGCGCCCTCAGAAGCGGTGACAGGTAGCAATGGCTGATACCCAGCTCGTCCAGGTAGGGCAGCAGATCCGTCGCCTGCCTCAGATTGAAATCGCGATGCAATTGCAGGCGGTAAGTCGCGCGCGGAATCCACAGGCGCATGCTCTCCGCCGCCCCGCCGCCGGCGGGGCCGGGCACATGCGGCACCGGCCGCTCCTGGCGCAGCACTTGCAGGATACCCTGCAGATAGGCACTGCCGTGCCACTCCTCCAGATTGAGCGGTATTTTGAGCCGCCAGCAAGGGTAATCCGGCTCCGTGGTGCCCGGCAGGTTGGGCTGCTCACGCACGCCGAAGCCGTCTTCCATCTGCACCATCAGCAGCTTTGATGGCGCCTGTGCCAGGTAGTTGTACACCGCAGCCGCCAGTTCCGCCGTCATTTCGGAGAAGCCTATCGGATGCAAGCCGCTGCCGGCTGGAAGTACGCCTTCGCTCTCCAGCGCCACCAGCAACTGCGCGCGATCCTCTGCGCGCATGACCACCTGCTGATTCCGCACATCGTCGCCCGGAAACAGGTGCAGCCGGTCGCGCAGGTCGATGTCCAGCCCCTGCCAGAAGCCCGCGAGGGTCGGCAGATCGTGGGTGGTTACAGCAACCGCGGCATTCACCGGATAGGCCTGCGGCGGCTTCAGTCGGCCGTCGTCCTCGCGCTCGAAGTACAGCAGCCGTGTCGACAGCACGCCCAGCGGCGCGAGCGCGGCGCGCACCTCGTCCGGCACCGTGCCGAGATCCTCGCCTACCACCAGGCAGCGGTTGCGCTGGCTTTCCAGCGCGAGGATGCCGAGCAGGTCGTCGAACGGATAGGCGACGTAGGCGCCCTCGGTCGCCGGCAACCCGCGCGCCACCCAGAACAGGCGGCGCAACCCCATCACGTGGTCGATGCGCAGCGCACCGGATTCGCGCATGCCGGCGCGCAGCAGTTCGATGAAAGGTCCATAGGCCGCATCAGTCAGCTGGTATGGAATCCATGGCGGCAGACCCCAGTTCTGCCCCATGCGGCCGATCTCATCCGGCGGGGCGCCCGCGCTCGCATTCAGGGCATACAGTTCACGCCGCATCCAGGTATCTGCGCCGCCTTCCGCCACACCAATCGCCAAATCGAACATGACCCCGATGCCGAGACCCAGTTCCCAGGAACGCGTGCCGGCTGCGGCAAGCTGGCCGGCCGTCTGCCATTGCAGGTACTCGAAAAATTCCACCCGCTCAAGATACTCGTCGCAGAACGCCGCCACCTCCGGCGCGCGCGGGTCGCGGTAGGCTGCCGGCCATGCCGGCCAGCCCCACACCTCACTGTCACGTGCACGGAAGTGTTCCTGCAGCGTCTCGAACAACGCCTGTTTGCGCAGGCTTTCGCCATGCTCAGCCTGAAAGGCGTGGAACCCCTGCGCCCGGTTGCTGTTGCGGTCCAGGTGGTGGCTGCGGAAATGCGCATACAAGCGCTCAAGGACTTGCGATTTCACTTCCGCCACGCCGCGGTAGTCCACCTGCTCCGCGGCACGAAGCGCACGCAGCCGCGCCTGAAACTGCGGCGCATGCACCATCGCACGGGCCTCCTCGCATTCGGCAAAATCGGCGATGGCCTCCACGTCCAGGTAGAGCGTGTTGAAATAGGTACGGCTGGATGGGCTGTATGGGCTCGCATGCTCCGGCACATCAGGAAACAGCGCATGCACGGGGTTCAGCAGCACCGTGCTCGCTCCAGCCTCGCCGCAGAATTCGAGCATGTGGCGCAGATCGCTTAAGTCGCCGATCCCCCAATTGCGCTCGGAGCGGATGCCGTAAAGCTGGGCAGCGAAGCCCCACACCCGCCCGTCGCCCTGGATCGCGGGCGGCACGTAGCAAGAGGCGGGCGCAACGATGAGCGGCATCTCGCTCACGGGACCATGCCCGTCGGCGCGTTCGAGAGAGAAACGGTGATAGCCGGGCTCTACCGTGAAGTCCAGCGCCAGCACGCGGCGCACGAAATCCTGTTCGTCGAGTTGGCAGCGCCCTGCATCTTCCAATGCAGCCGGCGAAACCTCCCCCCGGTCCTCGGCACCTGACTCGCGGCGCAGACACCAGCGATAGTTCCATTTCTCCTCACTCACCGGCAAGGAAATGACGATGCGATACGGCCGCGCCGTCTCACGCACTACCTGCACTGGCGGCAGCGGGTGCTCCCAGTTGCGGCGTTCGAAGCCGTGCAGCGCCGCAGCGATTTGTTCGTCGTTTTCGACCGCCAGCCCCATGGCGGCGAGCAGGGCGCGCTTAATCGCATCGGAGGTGTGATGGACATTGCCCCAGATATCACTGTACTGGGGCAGCACACCGCACAGGCTGCATAACTGATCTAGCAGGTCGCTCATGTCTCTCCTCTCTTATCATCGAGCGTCCACACTACCGACCACGGCTCCAGTAAACCATTGCCCGCCGCGACCGAGGTGGCAAACAGGCTTTCCCCCGGCGGCGCGACTGCGCTCAGCCTGTCTGCGGAAAGATTCGCCAGCAGCCACAACGTCGAACCGTCACCCAGGCGCCACCGAACCCGCAAGCCACGCGGCACCAGCACTTCGAAATGCGCTGCGTGCCCACCCATGCCGCGCAGGCGAGGCAGGATGACTTCCCGGCGCAGCTCCAGCAGTTTCCGGTAATAGGCCAGCCAACCGGCCCGCATCACGTCGTTGAGCGAGCCCCAATCGAGTCTGGAATCGAGAAAGGACTGTTCCAGGTTGGGGTCCGGAATCGCTGCCTGTATCACCGGATCGGCGAAGCGCGCGAACTTGCCGAACTCGCGCCGTCGGCCCTGCGTTACCGCATCGCGCAAATCGCCACCGAAGTCGCAGAAGAATCGGAACGGTGCAGCCGCGGCGAATTCCTCTCCCATGAACAGCATCGGAATGCCCGGCGCCAGCAGATAGACAGCTGCAGCCGCGCGCACCGCCGGCTCCGGCGCGAGTTGGGTAATACGCTCGCCGAATGCACGGTTGCCCACCTGGTCATGGCACTGCAGGAAGGACACGAAGGCCTGCGGCGGCAGATGCGCACTTTTCTCGCCGCGCGGGATCAGACCGCGATAGATCGACACTTCGCCCTGGTAGGCAAAGCCTTCCGTCAAGCAGCGCCCGAGGTGGGGGATCGGCGCATCCGCATAATCGGCGTAGTAGCCATCCGCCTCGCCGGTGCAGAGGACATGCAGCGCATGGTGCATGTCATCGTTCCACTGGGCGGTGTAATGCCCCGAATCGAGATAACGCGCCTCGTTGGCGTCATTTTCCAGGATCAGATGCACCAGGCGTTCCGGACCAATGCTTGTATGCACGCATTCGGCCAGCTCAGTAAGAATGTGCTGGCCGGAGTCGTCGACAATCGCATGCACTGCATCCAGGCGCAGGCCGTCGAAGTGATATTCCTGCAGCCAGTACAACGCATTGTGAATGAAGAATTCGCGCACCGTGCGGCTGCCCGGGCCATCGAAATTGATCGCCGCCCCCCAGAGCGTATGGTGGCGCTCGGTGAAGAACGTCTTCGCATAGACGTGCAGGTAGTTCCCCTCCGGCCCGAAGTGGTTGTACACCACGTCCAGCAGCATCATCAGGCCCTTCGCGTGCGCAGCCTGCACCAGGGCCTTCAGTTCCTCCGGTCGGCCGTAGCGGCTGTCCGGCGCAAACGGCAGCACACCGTCGTAACCCCAGTTGCGTGCCCCGGGGAAATCCGCCACCGGCATCAGTTCGATGGCGGTAATGCCCAGTTCCACCAGATAATCCAACCGTTCCATCGCCCCGGCGAACGTCCCTTGCGGCGAGAACGTGCCCACGTGCAGTTCATACACCACCGCCTCCTCCCAGCGCCGCCCGCGCCATGCCGCGTCCTGCCAATGGAACGCCGCGGGGTCGATGACCTCGCTTGCGCCATGGACATCGTCCGGGTTGTAACGCGATGCCGGGTCCGGCACACGCAGGCCGTCCTTCATCTCGAAGCGGTAGCGCGTCCCGGCAATAGCATCGGAAACGATCAACTCGAACCATCCGTCGCCGCCGTGGCCCATCGGCAGCGACGGTTCGTGCCGCACATTCTCAAGGCACAGCATCACCCGTTCGCAGCCGGGCGCCCAAAGGCGGAAACGCACGCCACGCGGCGTGACCTGCGCCCCGAAGGGCATGTCGTGTCGTCGTGTCAGCATGCCCGTTCCCATTTTCAGCGTTTCGCCACCATGATCAGGCATCGCATGGTGGCGCCGACAGTGGCCGAATGCAGCGCGAGGGCGCTGCCTGCATGGAATATCGCCTTCTCTGCCAGGAACAACGTCATCAGCGCTTCTGCCCCTGCGGCATCGGCCGGGTGCGATGGGTGCCCGGTCATGGCCTTGCGGTAACTCTTGAAGAACGCCTTGTGCGCCAGCAGTTCCCAATCGTCGACATGGCGCTGCAGCGCTGCAGCTACCTCAGCCGAATCACCCGCCACATGGTCCAGTGCCGCCGCGCCTGCCTCCGCGAAGGAGAGCAGCATGCCCGCCACGTCGCGCAGCGGGGAGTGCTTGCGGCGACGCTCCTCCCAGGGGCGGCCGGGTTCGCCGCCGTAGTTGGTGATCAGAAAATCATTGCTCGCCAGCCACACCTGGCCGAGATGGTAGTCGCCGTGGTAGCGCGTTTTCATGCCGTGTGGACGCATCGATGCCGCGCGCATGATGCGGCGGTACAGGCGCGGCCGCATACTCAGCAGGTCGCTGCCGACCAGTTGGGCGGCATCGGGAAGTCGCGGCAATTCCATTTCGAGCAATTCGAACATCGCCTCCATCTCGTGCCGCACCTGGTCGACCCAATCAGCGATGTTTTCCGCGCTGACCGGCTCACTGCCGAAGGCCCCCGCTGCATCGGGCAATGCCAGCGCCCGATGAAATTCCGCCGTGCGCAGACCCAGGGTTTTCATCAACCCCATATAAACGATATGCCGCGTATCCGGCGGGCGCTCTGGGCTGGCGCGGCAGGCGTCCAGAAAACGCTCCAGATAATCCACCGTGTAGGCCCAGGCACTGCCCTGGTTCTCCGCATAGCGCTCGAGGATGGCAAAAGTGGACGAAG
The DNA here is from genome assembly GCA_035530335.1 of Sulfuriferula sp. Taxonomy (GTDB): domain Bacteria; phylum Pseudomonadota; class Gammaproteobacteria; order Burkholderiales; family Sulfuriferulaceae; genus Sulfuriferula. Next base: position 27,347 of record DATKUZ010000041.1, read on the forward strand.
GTCCATCGTCACCCGAATACTCCACCGTACCTGCGAGTTGGGGCATATGCGTGAACTTCGCCGTCTCGGTGAGAAAACGCGACACTTCCAGTTCCGGGTGTACGCCGGCGAGCAGCCAGCGGAAGCCCTTCAACACCAGTTGATCACCCAGGTTCACCAGCAGTCGCCCGCGTTCGGACACGGTACGCATCACCGTCGCCGACCCGGGCAAACAGGGAATGCCGGGGAAGGCGCTGGTGGTCTGGAACTGCAATCGCCGGCTGTCGAATTCCAGCGTCGAACCACGCTCCATGCCCGATATCAACGCACAGCAAAAAGCATCGTCCCAGAAGGCATCGAACAGCACGCCCATGCGGGCACGCCGTCTAACCTTGGCCAGTGTGCCTTGCAGCAGCGCGCTCGCATGCGCATCGCCTTCGTCTTCCCAAGCCAGTGCTAGCGGGGTTGCGTATTGATGCACCTCACCGTTGCTGAGTGTGACCGCGACCGTCGTCAGCAGCCAATTGCCGGCGTCCATGGACCACTCGCGCATCTCGCCGATCTCGAATTTCTCCACCTGCGCGTCTTTATGCACGAACCAGGCTTGGGAACGCAAGAAGCGCGGAATGATCTGCCGCTCGAGCTGGTCACGCGCACGACGCACCATCAACTGATTCACGACCTCGCCGTTCTCGCCGCGCCCGAACAGGGTGCGCCACCCGGTCTCCACCAGCACCAGCACGGGCAGATCCGGCGACAGCGGGCGTTCCTCATGCCAGGACGGCGCTTCCACGTCCGCCGCCAGACGGAAGGCATAGAAACCATGGCCGCTAAGGGTGAGCAGATAGGGCAGGGCGCCTATGGGCGGGAATTTGCTGCGGCCCATCAATTCCACCGGTACCCGGCCATGGAACGGACTCAGGTCCAGCTCTACCGGTTGTGGCGCCCGCGACAGATTGGCCACGCAGAGTATCGTTTCATCCTCATGTTCGCGCAGATAGGCAAGAATCTTGCGGTTGCCGGGACGCAGAAAGCGCAGCGTGCCGCGACCGAAGGCGCGTTGTGCCTTGCGCATGGCGATCGTCCGCCGCATCCAGTTGAGCAGAGACGACGGATTGCGGTGCTGCGACTCGACGTTGACGGCACCGAAGCCATATACCGGATCAGCGATGGGCGGCAGAAACAGATGCTGTGGATCGGCCGTGGAAAACCCGCCGTTCGCCCCCCCGCTCCACTGCATGGGCGTGCGCACGCCATTACGGTCGCCCAGCTGGATGTTGTCGCCCATGCCGATCTCATCGCCGTAGTAGAGAATCGGCGAACCCGGCATGGTCATCAGCAGCAGGTGCATCAGTTCGATGCGGTGACGGTCGTTGTCCAGCAGCGGCGCGAGCCGGCGGCGGATGCCGAGATTGAGGCGCGCCTGCGGGTCGCTGGCATAGGTCTGGTAGAGATAGTCGCGCTCGCGGTCGGTCACCATCTCCAGGGTCAGCTCGTCGTGGTTGCGCAGGAATACCGCCCACTGGCAGATGTCCGGAATGTCCGGCGTCTGCTCCATGATCTCCACGATCGGATGACGGTCCTCCTGCGCGATCGCCATGTACATGCGCGGCATCAGCGGGAAGTGGTAAGCCATGTGGCACTCGTCGCCGTCGCCGAAATACTCGCGCACGTCCTCCGGCCACTGGTTCGCTTCCGCAAGGAACATGCGGTTGGTGTAGTGGCGATCCAGCTCGGCGCGCATCTGCTTGATCACCGCATGCGTTTCCGGCAGGTTTTCGTTGCTGGTGCCCTCGCGCACGCACAGATACGGCACCGCATCCAGGCGCATGCCGTCCACTCCGGCATCGAACCAGAAACGCATCGCGTGCATCATCGCCTTGAACACATGCGGATTGCCGTAGTTAAGGTCCGGCTGGTGCGAGAAAAAGCGGTGCCAGTAAAAAGCCTGCGCGACCTCGTCCCAGGCCCAGTTGGACTTTTCCGTATCGGAAAAAATGATGCGCGTCTCACTGAATTTGGTATCGGTATCGCTCCATACGTAGTAGTCGCGCTTGACAGAGCCCGGCGGTGAGCGACGCGCGGCCTGAAACCACGGATGCTGATCCGACGTATGGTTGACCACCAGCTCGGTGATCACGCGCAAACCGCGATGATGGGCTTCATCAATAAACCTGCGGAAGTCCGCTATCCCGCCGAAGCTCGGATGGACTTTGCGATAATCGGAAATATCGTAGCCGTCGTCGCGCCCAGGAGACGGATAGAACGGCAGCAGCCACAGCGTATTGACCCCCAGCTCCTGCAGGTAATCGAGCTTGGCGGTCAGTCCGGAGAAATCGCCCGTGCCATCCCCGTTGCCGTCGAAGAAGGCCTTGACGTGCAACTCATAAATGACTGCATCCTTGTACCACAGCGTATCTTGTTGTTGTTCCATAGGCGCTTTCGTCCCGAACTGGGATGCGAGACATCCACTCTCGATGCTGCACCGATACCCTACAAATTTTAAGGATAGATGTTATTGCTCGTCGTGCTTAAGCTTTAAACGGCCCTTCTTAGCCAGTCTAGCCAGCAACATGCGCTGTGTTCGCCAGGCAATCGAAATGATGCCGGGGAAAATGGAATTCATGCCGACGCCATGATTGAGTTGAAAATTTTTTCAGGATATCAACTCGGCGGATCAGGGAAAATTGCACCAGAACATCACATACGCATGAACTGGCTCAAACCATTTTTGGATATCCGCTGACCCTGGGCGGGGCCGATCTTTTAAATCGGCGTATCAATTTACATCCAGCGGGACACGACAGAGAAGCGGCATTCAATCATTCTTGACCGCATGGTTTTACTCCGTGAATCGCAAACTCAATCCCCTGTTATTTCGTCAACGCCATGAACAATTGCGGCAGCCGTTCCGGCAGCCGTTCGATGTGGTCGATGACGGTAAACTGGCGGCCGAAGATGTCGCCGACGTATTCGTCGGCCTTGGGGTCGAGGCTGATGCAGTAGGGGAAGATGCCCTGCCGGTCGAGTTCCTTGACGGCCTGGCGGGCGTCCTCGATCAGCAGGCGTTCGTCGTGGGCATCCACGTCGGACGGCATGCCGTCGGTGAGGATGAGCATGAGTTTCTTGTCGGCTGGCCGCGCGGCGAGATAATGCGCGGCGTGGCGCATCGCCGCGCCCATGCGGGTGGAGTACCCTGCTTCCATCGCTGCCAGGCGCGCTTTCACGTCGTCGTTGAAGTGTTCGCCGTAGCCCTTGATGTGCAGGTAGCGCACGTCGTGGCGGGTGTTGGAGTGGAAGCCGGCGATGGCGAACGGGTCACCCAGCTTCTCGATCGCCCACGCCAGCAGCGACACTGCCTCCTGGCTCAGTTCGAGGATGGTCTGGTCGGAGCCTGCGGCTTTTTCGTTCAACGATTCCGATAAATCGAGCAGCAGCATGACGGCGATATCGCGGCCACTGGTCTTATGGCTCATGTTGATGCGCGGGTCGGGCGTGGCGCCGCCCTTGAAGTCGATCAGCGAACGGATCGCGACGTCGAGGTCGAGCTCGCTGCCCTCTTCCTGGTAGCGGATGCGCACCTTGTCCTGCGGCTTCAGCAGGTCGAGCATCTTCTTCAGCTGCTTGGCGAGCGCGCTGTGCTTTTGCAGCAAGCGGTCAATGTCGGCGGCGTTGCCGCTGGCGTGCAGCGCTTCGTACACGCTAACCCAGTCGGGGCGGTAGGTCTGGCTGCTGTAGTCCCACTCGTGGTAATGGCGCGGCGGCAGGCCGTGGATTTCCTGATCCGGCTCGATCTTGCGCTTCTCGTCGAAGGCTTCTTCCTCGTCGCCCGCCTCGATGAATTTCCACAGCTGGCGGTTGTCGTCGCGGTAATCCACCACTGTATCGTCGAAGTGGACCTTGGCGAACTGATCGCTCTGGCGGCGGGTCTTGGCGACGTAGGAAAGCGCCAGCGCGGCGATCTCCTGGGTGCTGGATTCTCCCTGCGCCATGACGTCGTGGAAGCGCGCAACGAAGTCGTTGAGGTCGGCATCGGCGTAGCCGTGATCCGGGTCGAGCAGCGCACGTGACAGCATCGCCATGCGGTGGCGCAGGCAGGAGGTGGTTTCCGGATCGCAAGCGCCTTCCACCGGCCTGGGGTGCAGCGCGAGGAACAGGCGGCGCAGGCCGGGGTATTCGCGGATCAGCAGCGTCTCGATGCGGCAGTCCTCGAAGAACTCGACCGCCATGCGCTGGAACGGGCTCCAGTTGTCGGCGACCTGCGCCTCTGACCAGCGGCGGTGGCCGATGATGTGGGCGAGCACCGCGCGGTAGCGGTCGAGGCCGGAGACGTCGCCCGCATCGTCGTACACGTCCGGCAAACGGATGCCGAGCTTGTCGTAATACGGAATCGGCTTGCGGATTTCGTCGAACGCGGTCGAGTAAGGCACCAGATGGTCGCTGTCCTGCCACAGGCCACGCAGATACAGATCCAGCTTGCGCTCCACGTCCACCAATAAGGTGCCGTGGCGTTCGCGCTGCAGCACGGCGCGGCTGTCGGCCGATTGCAGGCTGAAGTAATCCTTCTGCCGCTCGGGGTGGGTACGGTAGTTGCGGATGCCGTATTCCACCCAGTTTTTCAGGCCGGCGAGCGTGAGCTGGCTGAGCAGGTTCGGCGCCTGGGCGAAGAATTCCGGCAGACCCGGGCTGGGAAAGGTGGTGTGATGGCCGTGGATGGAGCCAGTGGTGCGCTCCATAAAGTTCAAGGTGATGTCGAGGTAATGCTGCAACTGCTCCTGCGATAGCAGCCGTTTGGACACCGGCGCCAGCGTCTGCAGGAAAGGGGTAATGGCGCGGCCGTTGGGCGATTTCTGCATGCGCTGGATCAGCGCCATCACCGCCGGCAACGCGGATTCGCCGACTGCCTTCGCAGTGGATGGCCACGCTTCCATGAACGCCAGCATCGGCTCGACGCCGCGCCCCAGCTTGCCGATGACGCGCGCGGCTTCGAGGTAGGCATCGAGCCCCTCGCGCGTGAGCACCGCCAGCGCCTCGGCCATGCAGTCCTCGAACACTTCCTCGACCTGCGGGAAACGGGTGTCGAGTTGCTTCCAGTAGGCAGCCATCAGCGGGTGCTGATATTCGGTTTCCGTGGTCACGTTCGAGTCTTAGGCAAACGTCGCGTCGATGGCATGATCCAGCGTTTCGCGGATGTCGGCGTCATCGGTGATCGGACGCACCATGGCCATGCGGCAGGCGTCGCGCGGTTCCACGCCGTCCTTGATGAGCGTCGCCGCATACACCAGCAGACGCGTGGAGATGCCCTCGTCCAGCCCGTGCCCTTTTAGATTACGGGCCACACCGCCGATCTTCACCAGCTTCGCGACCACCGCTGCGTCCATGCCGGTTTCCTTCGCCACGATCCGGGTTTCCAGTTCGGCATCGGGATAGTCGAAATCGAAGGCGGTGAAGCGCTGCTTGGTGGACTGCTTCAGATCCTTCATCAGTGTCTGGTAGCCGGGGTTGTAGGAAATCACCAGCTGGAAATCGGGATGGGCATGGATCAGCTCGCCCTTCTTGTCCAGTGGCAGGGTACGGCGGTGGTCGGTGAGCGGGTGGATCACCACGGTGGTGTCCTGGCGTGCCTCGACGATTTCATCGAGGTAGCAGATGGCACCGATGCGCGCGGCGGTGGTGAGCGGGCCGTCCAGCCAGCGGGTGCCGTTGGCTTCCAGCAGATAGCGCCCCACCAGGTCGCTGGCGGTCATGTCCTCGTTGCAGGCCACGGTAATCAGCGGCTTGTTCAGCTTCCACGCCATGTATTCGACGAAGCGAGATTTGCCGCAGCCGGTGGGGCCTTTCACCATCACCGGCAGGCGGTTGCGGTAGGCGGCCTCGTACAGCGCGACTTCGTTCTTCTGCTGCTGGTAGAAGGGTTCCTGCTCAACCTTGTACTGGTCTTTATCGATCATTTTCATTCCTCGTTGCGGAAGAAAAACGCCCCCAGCGAACCGGAGGCGTTTCTTGCAGCTCAGTGCACAACCTGATTATTTATGCACGCCCAGCTTTTCACGCCAGCCGGGATACAGCTTGTCGGCGTCGCCAGGGAAGGATTCGAACGCACGCGCGAATTCCTTGTGGCTCTTGGCGAATTCGATCGGGTCGGCACCGGCCTTCCAGCACTCGTAGGACTGACGCAGGGAGATCGCGCCGGCCGCAGGGCTGTCGATGTGGCCGTAAGCGCCGCCGCCAGAGGTATTGATGACGTTGCCGTGCCCCAGATTCTCGAAGAAACCGGGCAGGCGCAGCGCGTTCATGCCGCCGGAGATGATCGGGGTGGTGGGCTTCATGCCGTACCATTTCTGGAAGTAGACCGGGCCCTGGCACTCGTCGCGCTCGATCATGTAGGCGATGATCTTGTCGGAGGTTTCGCCTTCCATCTTGCCGTAGCCCATGGTGCCGACGTGGATGCCGGAAGCTCCCTGCAGACGGGAAATCTTGGCCAGCACAAACGCCGTATAGCCACGTTTGGCGGAGGGCGAGGTGATCATGCCGTGACCGGCGCGGTGGTAGTGCAGGTACTGGTTGGGATACTGACGGCGAGCGGTGGTAATCATGCCGGGGCCGCCGACGAAACCGTCGACCAGGAATGCGACCTTGTCGGCATCCGGTCCGAATGTTTCGAGAATGAAGTCGGCGCGGGCGCACATTTCGTAGTGATCGTCAGCGGTGATGTTTGCTGAAAACAATTTCGCCTGGCCAGTTTCGTCCTGGGCGCGTTTCATCGCATCAGCGACCAAGGGAATAACCTTCTTGGCCGGGCAGAATACCTGGTTACCCTGTGGCTCGTCGTTCTTGATGAAGTCGCCACCCAGCCAGAACTGGTAAGCAGCCTTCGCAAATGGCTCGGGGCGCAGCCCCAGCTTGGGTTTGATGATCGTGCCGGCGATATAACCGCCGTTGACCACCGGGCGGCCGAGAATGCGCCACAGGTCGGAAATATCCTTGG
>DATKUZ010000042.1:0-5390 GCA_035530335.1 Sulfuriferula sp.
GAATACAAAGGCAATTACCGGCTATGGACATGATGGTGCAACAATACAGTCGCGACAACATGGCGGATTTGCTGCGCAGCCACGGCATCAACCCCACCCATCAGCGTATCGAGATTGCCTATGCGCTGTTTTCGCGCCAGCAGCATCTGTCCGCTGATCAGATCATGGCCATCGTCAACAACCGCCATTCGGAAACATCCAAGGCCACGGTGTACAACACGCTCAATCTGTTCCTGGAAAAAAAGCTGATCCGCGAAGTGATCGTCGATCCGAGCAAGGTATTCTACGATCCCAATACCCAGTTGCATCATCATTTTTACGATGTATCCAGCGGCGAGCTGACCGACATTGCTGCCGACGGCGTCACCATTTGCGGCCTGCCGCAATTGCCCGAGGGCGTGGTCACTGAAGGTGTGGATATTATCGTACGCATCCGCCCTGGCACCGCCGTTCAAGCCTGAGAACGGTTAACCCAGCGGCTCGAACATCACCCGCAAATCCTCCGCTGTCAGCGTCGTGCCGGCGTGTTCGCCATCCCCCAGAACGCCTGCAACCATGCTGCGCTTGCGCTCCTGCAGTGCCAGAATCTTTTCTTCCACCGTGCCCTCGGTGTAGAGCTTGTACACAAACACCGGATTGAGCTGGCCAATGCGATGAGCACGGCCGGTGGCCTGGTCTTCCACCGCCGGGTTCCACCACGGATCGTAGTGAATCACGGTATCGGCAGCGGTCAGGTTCAGGCCGGTGCCGCCCGCTTTAAGGCTGATCAGGAACAGCGGCACTTCACCCGCCTGGAAACGATTCACCGGGGTCTCGCGGTCGCGCGTTTGCCCGGTCAGTTTAACGAAGTCGATTTCGCGCTCATCCAGTTCCTGCTCGATCAGGGTCAACATGCTGGTAAATTGCGAAAACAGCAAAATGCGACGACCTTCGGCGAGCATGTCCGGCAACAGCGACATGAGCAATTCCAGCTTGGCCGACTCCTTCACCCTGCGTGCCGCCGGGATCGCCAGCAGGCGTGGATCGCAGCATACCTGGCGCAGCTTCAGCAGCGCGTCGAGAATGACAATCTGGCTCTTTTTGAAACCCTGTTCGGCAATCGCGGTGCGCACTTTGTCCTGCATGGTGGCGCGTATGGTTTCATACAGGTCACGCTGTGCACCGACGAGCTCGCAGGTGCGCGGGATATCGGTCTTGGCAGGCAGATCCTGCGCCACTTCGGCTTTCGTACGGCGCAGCAAAAATGGCGCGATACGTCGCGCCAACGCATCGCGGCACAGGGTATCGTTGTATTTCTCGATCGGGTTACGGAACACACGCTTGAACTGCGCCTCGCTGCCCAGCAACCCCGGTACCAGAAAGTGGAACAGCGACCACAGTTCGCCCAGATGGTTTTCCATCGGCGTGCCGGTGAGTGCCAGGCGGTGACGCGCCACCAGCTTGTGCACCACCTGGGTGGCTTGCGCCTTGGGATTCTTGATGAAATGCGCCTCGTCCAGAATCAGCAGATGAAACTGGCATTGCGCCAGCACCGCGCTGTCGCGCGGCAACAGGGCATAGGTGGTCAATACCAGGTCATATTCGTGGATATTGTCGAAATGCACTGCGCGATCCGGTCCGTGCAATACCAGCACCCGCAAATCGGGAGTAAAACGTGCAGCCTCGCGGCGCCAGTTGAACATCAGGCTGGTAGGCGCGACCACCAGACTGGGATGGTCGGCTCGTCCGGCCTCTTTTTCGGCCAGGATGTGCGCCAGTGCCTGCAGGGTTTTGCCGAGCCCCATGTCGTCGCCGAGCACGCCGCCCAGCTGGTATTCACGCAGGAACTGCAACCAGTTGAGGCCGTCCTGCTGGTAGGGTCGCAACTCGGCGTGCAAGCCGGCGGGCGGTGACACTGGGGTCACGCCGGAGAATTCGCGGAGCTTGCGCCCCAACTCCAGCAGCTTGTCGCCGCTTAGCCAGCGCAGCCGCGCGGCGGCATCAATATCAGCCAGGCGCGCTGCGTGCACCGCATTCATCTCCAGCCGTCCGGCGCCATCCAGCGCATCGCCATCAAACAGCTCCACCAGCACTGACAGCAGACCGCGCACGCGCTCTGCCGGCAGGGCTATTTTTTTGCCGGAGGGCAGCGCGGCCAGATAATGCCCGGTTGCAGGCGATTCACCCCGCAACAGCGCGGCATGAGCTTCGTCGCTCAAATCGCGCACCAGCCCGGCCAGGATCGGCAGCAGACTGATGCGCTCTCCCGCCACGGTGATGCCGAGCTCCAGGCCAAACCAGTCGGTACCGGAAGTTTCTTCCAGATCGGCGTGCCATTCATCCTCTGCCTCGGCGATATCCCAGCGGAATTCAGGCTCGCTCTCCACCAGCCAGCCAGCCTCAACCAGGCCAGGCAGGTGCTGCATGGCGAAATCCGCCCAGCTATCTTCATCATCCAGCGTAAATGCATCGCCCAGCTTGCTTGCACCAGGTAAATCCAGACGCTTTGCAGAAAAGAAATTCAACGCTTCCAGCCGCTGCAGTGCGGCACGTTCGGTGGGCTGGTGACGGTGGATGGCCAGCAATTCACTACCGACGCGACGATTCACGCTGTCGCCTGGGGTATGAATGTTGACCCGTGTGCCCAGATAATCGAACTCGAGCCGCGCCAGATCGACGTGAACCGTTTGTCCCGGGCGCTGCCAACCGTAATGCACCAGTGGCGGCCCATCCATTTGCTGGCTGCTGAGCCTGAGCACCGGCGTCGGAATGACATCGCTGATATGCCGGGTCTGCAAGCGCGCCGGCGCAGGCAGGGCGGCGGGAATTTGCGCCAGGCGTTGTGCTACCGCTTCCATCGCTTGCGCGGGTACGGCCGGCGCGCCGGCAATGGCTTCGGCGACCGCATCGGTCAGGCCGGATTCCAGTTCGCCGCATTCATGTGTGGCCACATCCAGCCACCACGGTGGCGCCAGCGCCAATACCTGCGCGGGCGGTTGCGGCTGCAACGTCAAACGCTGGTCGCCATCCGCTGCGTCCACCCAGACCGGCAGCGCCGGACGTATTCCCTGATAGCGCAGCGGCGGCGTTTCGGCAGACTGCCAGAACGCACGTCCGGTCAACAGCAATTGGCGCAATGCCAGTGCGCCGCGATGACCACTCAGATAAAAACTCGGGGTGGCGTCCATGCTGCGCTCGAGCGTGCGCAGTAATTCAACCGCATCCCAGTCGGCTGGTGAAACAAATTGCGGGGGGTTGGGGTTGTACAATGACTTGAACCCCGACCACGGCTTGGACGAACCATAGCCACCCTTCTGCAGCAAACGCGCCTTCATCAGCCGCGCGACCAGCCGCCCATCTGCCATCTGCTCAATCACATACAGCAGGCGATCCTGTACTTCCGGCGCGAACTGCCCCTCCGGCTTATCTGCCAGCGCTGCCACCCCCAGTCGCTGCAACCAGTGATCCAGCCCGGCTGGCACCCCATCCACAGCTTGCACGCCCTCGCCCAATGCTGCAATCAGCACCGCAGCGACATGCTTGCAGTTGTAACCCACCGGGCACCCGCAATGCCCCACCGGATACCAGCCCTTGGGACTGTGATTCACGCGGATGGTCACTGGGTAAGGTTGCGCGCGCGAACCCTGCACGCGGGCTGACATATAGCGTTTGTCCGCACTGCACTCCATATCCAGCACCCGTTCCCGCCAGACCAGGTCGCGCCCGCGTGCCAGCCATGCCTCGGAAAAGTGTTCGCGCAAATCGTGTTCGGATAGCGTCATGGATTTATCTATGGGCGAAAGGCGCGATTATCCCCCGGGTTGCCTGCATAGTTCAACCATGGAATCAATTCCAGGTATTCCCATGCAACAAGATTGCCGTAAACCCGGCCGTTCTCTATAATCCACGCCTTGCGCCGATGTAGCTCAGTTGGTAGAGCAGCGCATTCGTAATGCGAAGGTCACCAGTTCGATTCCGGTCATCGGCACCAGTAGGCAAGCGGCTTCCAGCGATGGAGGCCGTTTTTATTTGTGGCGTGGGGTTACGCCGGGGTTACGTTTGGGGAAATTACCCGATGTTTTCGAGCACCAGTCTTGCACCGTGCTAGCAGGGTGCTGGCATCATGCAAACCCGAAATAAATAGCACTCACTGAGCCGTCACTGAATGCTCCGAGCATCTACCAAGCATTGCTACAGGTAACGCCATGTAACACCCGTTGAATACGTGTTGAACGGTTGTTGAATTGACCGAGCAATCGTGCCGGATTTCGTCGTGTAGCAGATGATAATCGCACGGAATATTACATCCTGCCCGAGACGTTTAAAACCTGGATTTGCGCTGGATTGAATGCCACAACGGTGGTCCAGGCCTTACGTGATGGTGGCCTTCTGGTCATGGGCAATGATGGCAAAAGCACGAAAAAAGAGCGTTTGCCCGGATTGCCAGCATTGGGATTGTTAGGATTCAACTTGGGCAGCTGGGTCAGTTATCGACTGGCCGCGGCTAATCGCATTCTGTACGGTAACGCACAGAACTACCAAGCTTCTCAGCGCACCATAAAATTTCCTATACTTAAAATAGGATTTATTTCTTGCGTTCCGATTCTTAAATGCATTTTCTATATCAGGAGATCCATCATGATTAATATGCGACGCACTTTGCTTAACCTCTTTTTCGTGGCAGCCGCCATATTCTCGCTGAGTGCAATTAGCAGCCACGCGAATGCAGCAACCAGAGAAGATTTGAACAAGGACGCAGCTCAGACGCTGCAAACTTTGTACAAGTCCCATCCTGTTGCAGAAGATATTTCGAAAAAGGCCAAGGCAATATTAGTGTTCCCCAACATTGTCAAGGCCGGACTGGTATTCGGCGGAAGTTATGGTGAAGGCGTACTGTTCAAGGGTTCGCATGTCGCTGGCTACTACAATTCCGTATCTGCATCTTGGGGATGGCAGGCTGGTGCCCAGTCATACAGCTACGTCGTGTTTCTCATGAACGACAAAGCCGTCAAATACCTCTACAAGTCGCATGGATGGGAAATCGGCGTGGGACCGACGGTGGTCGTGGCAAATGAAGGAGTTGCCAAAAATCTGTCATCGTCGACATTGAAAGACGATGCCTACGCCTTCATTTTTGACCAGCAGGGACTGATGGCGAGCCTCAGTATAGAAGGTACAAAAATTTCTCGCATCAAGGTCAAGCGTTAACACCGAAAGCCGAGGGTGTAAGAATTTTTGTGTAAACGGTCATTTGGCAGGAAACTGCCGGCCTGGACGAAGGAGCTGTAATGACCGTAAGCAACGAACTGTTGGACAGCCTGCTGGCTGATTACAAGAAACCGGAAGACCTGATTGGAGCGGATGGGCTGCTCAAGCAGCTCACCAAGAAACTGGTGGAGCGGGCACTCGAA
>DATKUZ010000043.1:0-3533 GCA_035530335.1 Sulfuriferula sp.
ATGGCTTTGCATGGAGTTTCATTAAGTTGTAAGTAATTGTTATTTTGCGCCATAGGGATTGACCAGGTACACACTTATATGAACGCAATCTCTATCCACACTTCGATGCAACAGAGGATATTCAGCGTAACCAGCTTGCCAACGACAATACTCTGTAAGATAACGAGCTAATGCTTCTTTCATAGATATGGTCAGGCGTGATTTTAGTAATTGTTGGTATATCAATCATTGGGTTCCCAAACAAGGGCAATCACTTTGCCCGATGCTCAGGCGTACGTGATCGGCTACGTGTCCGCTTGTCCATGCTGTGTATCCGGGTGACAGGCAACATCAGAAACAGAACAGGAAGTTGAGCATGCTGACAATGAATTTGGGACCGCTCCCCGTGCCGGTCACCGTGCTGATGGTGCTGATGGCGCTGCTAGTTGCGGCGTCGGTGGGACGCCTGGTCGGGCGTAGCCAGCAAGCCGTTATCGGCAACATCTTGACCGACATGCTGATCGCAGCCGTGTTGGCGGCACGCATCGCCTTCGTTGCCGTCTGGTTCGACACTTACCGTAGCGCGCCCTGGTCCATGCTGGATATCCGCGACGGCGGCTTCATACCCTGGGTCGGGCTGGTCGCGGCGTTGCTGGTGGCGCTCTGGCGTGGCTGGCGCCGTGCGGCACTGCGCAAACCGCTGATCCTGGGCCTGGCGGCAGGGGCGCTTGCCTGGGGGGCGATGTTCGGCTCGATCATCATGATGGACAATACGGCGCTGCCCAAGGTGTCGTTGACGACACTCGCGGACGAGCCGGTAGACCTGGTTGCGCTGGCGGCCGGCAAGCCCATGGTGGTCAACTTGTGGGCGAGCTGGTGCCCGCCGTGCCGCCGCGAAATGCCGGTGCTCGCCGCCGCGCAAAAACAGGACAAGGGCGTGAGTTTTGTCTTTGTCAATCAGGGCGAAGATGGGACGACGGCCCGGAACTTTCTCACCGGCGCGCGACTCGACCTGGCCAATGTACTACTCGATCCGGGTTCCAGCTTTGGCCGCGAAGTCGGGTCAACGGCATTGCCGACCACGCTATTTTATGGCGCCAACGGCCGGCTGGTGGATACCCGCCTGGGTGAACTGTCGGCCGCTTCGCTGGCCAGCAAATTAAACCAACTGCGCTCACGCGCTCACAAATAAGGAATTCGTCATCATGCTAAAAATACCATTCGTTCAGTTTGTCATCGCGGTCTGCTTGCTCGGCACCACCCTTGCTGCACAGGCAAAAGACTTGCCGGCACCGATCAAGGCCATCGAAGCCCAGGGCGTTGAGGTGATGGGTACCTTTGCTGCGCCAGGCGGGCTGACCGGCTATGCCGGCACGATCGATCAGCATCCGCTGGCCATCTACCTGACCGCCGACGGAAAGCAGGCGATCATCGGCACCATGGTCGACGCAACAGGGGCCAACCTGAGCGAGGAACCCCTGGACAAGCTGGTCAGAAAACCGATGACCGTGAAAGTCTGGAAGCAGCTGGAAAAGAGCACCTGGATAGCCGATGGCAGCAGCAGCGCCCCGCGTATCGTGTACGTTTTTACCGACCCCAACTGCCCCTACTGCAACAAGTTCTGGAATGATGCCCGCCCCTGGGTCACGGCAGGCAAGGTTCAGTTGCGCGATATCATCGTTGCCATTCTCACGCCCACCAGCGCAGGCAAGGCGGCGGCGCTGCTCTCCGCCAAGGATCCGCAAGCTGCGCTGACCCGGCACGAACTACAGTATGCCAAAGGCGGCGTTAAGCCCTTGGGCCGGATATCGGCACAGATTCGCGCGCAGCTCGACGCCAACCAGAATTTGATGCAGCAACTCGGGTCATCTGCCACTCCGACCATCTTCTACAAGGACGCCAGCGGCATTTTGCAAAAGATACAAGGCGCCCCCCCGGCACAGATGCTGGCCAAAATCTTCGGCCCGCGCTGAGCCTGCCGGCGGTTCGATCCGGTTCACTTCAGCGCGATATCCGGCACAACGACATGCTGGTCGTGCATCACGATGCGCGAGACAAACAGGATCGCCAGCACATTTCCGGTAATCGCGACAACGCCCACCCAGCCATAGTGAGCGATCCGGCCCGCATCGTTTTGCGTGATGATGAAGCCGGCCAGGGTGGTGGCCATTCCCATGGCGAGTGATTGCATGGTGGCGTTGAGCGACATGAAGGTACCGCGCAATTTTGGTTGCGCCGCCGAAGTAATGATGGCCATAGCCGGAATCATGCGTCCCGAGACCAGCACGAAGAATGCCGTGGTGCAGACCAGCCACAGCCATAGCGGCGCGGCACCGATATGGGTCACCACCAGCAGCGGCAACAGCGCGGCGCTGGCGATGATCCGGTAGATCTTGATCTTGCCGCGCAGGTCGGCCCAATGGCCGATCAGGCGTGCGGTGAAAAGGGTTGCCGCTCCACCCGCAAGATAAATGAACGGGATATCCCCGAGCGAAATGCCGACGTTCCCCACCGCGTAAATGGTGATGTAGGGGATCACCGTGAAACCGGAAAAAACCAGCAGCGTTGAGAACAGCAGGGCGTTCAGGTGGTTGGGTTCGCGCAGCACCTCGAACATCGCCGAGAACGGGTGGGCGCGTTTTTTGTCGCTGATGTGATAGCGCAGTTCCGGCAGGATGCGCGCGCCGACCAGGATGAACAGTGCCGTCAACACCGCGATCAGAATGAACGGCGCGCGCCACAGGAAATGATTCGCCAGCCACAGGGACAGCGGCACGCCCGCGACCGTGGACAGGGAAAATGCGGTCGCCACGATGCCGCTGGCCCGGGCACGGCGTGCAAATGGAATCACATCGCCGATGATGGTCTGTACCATTGCGCCCATCACCCCGCCAAAGGTCCCTGCCAGGCCGCGCGCCACCAGCAGCATGGCATAGCTGGGCGCCAACCCGCATGCCAGCGTCGCAACACCAAACAGTCCGAATATCGTCAGCAGCAGGCGCTTGCGCTCGAAGCGGTCGATGAATGTTGCCGCCAGCAACCCGGACAATGCGGCACTGAAACTGTAGGACGCGACCAGCAGGCCGAACTCGTGCGTGCTGATGCCGAACGCCTTGATCAGAATCGGACCGAGCGGCATCATGATCATGAAATCGAGGATATGGCTGAACTGGATTCCTGCCAGCGTGAACAGTAGATATCGTTCACGTTTCGGAGTGAGCGCGGATTGCATGATGGAACGCGTTGATTACTAAGGCGTGCATTCTACCAGTGGCGATAAGAGAAAATTGCGCTTCCGGCAGTGCTAAAATTGCGTCTTGAATTATTCGAATTCCATCATGTCGCAACCCTCTTTTGTCCATCTGCGTTTGCACAGCGAATATTCAATTTCGGATGGCATGCTGCGCGTCGGTGAAGCGGTGGAAATGGCAAAGCGCGACGGGATGCCGGCCCTGGCGCTGACCGACCTGAACAATTTCTTCGGCCTGATCAAGTTTTACAAGGCGGCGCGCGGTGCCGGGCTCAAGCCTGTCGCCGGGTGCGATGTGTTCATC
>DATKUZ010000044.1:0-81086 GCA_035530335.1 Sulfuriferula sp.
AAAGAAAAAATGCCAGCGCCGCCCCATGGCCAGCCACTGGGTTCCCGGCAGCGTCATCCAGGCGGGAAACCCCCGCTCGGTCAAGGTTCCATCCGCGCCTCTGGCCCAACCCAGCACGCCGGTGGTATTGAATTCATGGCCAAAAACCTTCGTGACGCCGATGATGTTGCCCTGTGCGGTCTGTTTTGCATCCATTTCCAGTATCGGAGGGCGTCCGGTGTAGGAGGATTTCCCCCAGTAAAGCGCCGGATGAGCGTTGAAGATTTGCAGGCCGCTCATGAGCAGCAGGAAAAAAGCGATCACGTTGATCCAGTGCATGATGCGTATTGGCAAGCTATGCCGATAGTAAAAAACATTCGTAGCAGGAACGATAGGGTCATGTTGTGACATCATTTATTTCTCTACGAAATGGCTTGCACCGGATCGATACGTCCCGGCTGATTTAAAGCGCCTTGATTTAGTACCATAGGAGACAATGGAAAAAAATCAATCTTTGCTGATCTCCGATCCGATTGAACATCTCATGTTCCTGCTTGCCTTACCGTCAGCAATAATAAATGTGTGAAAGAATCCTGACGTTTCATCATGAACAATATCGGGCGGGTTCCCTCGTATGCAAACGGCTACCACGATGACTGACGCACAATGGTTCATGCTCGTAGGCGGTCTGCTGCTGGTCATGGGCCTTACTACCTCCATACTCAAGCGCTCGCCGGTCACGTCGGCCATTATCTATCTGGCGGTGGGCCTGCTGGTCGGGCCTACTGTGCTCAATTTGTTTCACTTCAACCCGCTCAAGGAATCAGCGCTGCTGGAAGTGCTGACTGAAGTTGCTGTGCTGATTTCGCTGTTTTCTGCCGGCGTCAAAATGCCGGTACCGTTCAGTTTCGCCCGCTGGCGCACGCCGATTCTGCTGGCAACCGTATCCATGACGATCACCGTCGCGATGGTCGCTGCCTTTGCCTATTATGTACTTGGCCTGCCGTTGGGTGCAGGCGTACTGCTGGGCGCAATCGTTGCACCTACCGATCCGGTGCTGGCAACCGATGTGCAAATCCGCCATCCCGGAGACCGCGACCTGCTACGCTTCACCTTGACCTGCGAGGCGGGCATGAATGATGGCAGCGCTTTTCCGTTTGTGATGCTGGGGATGGGCTTGCTGGGCTTGCATGAAATCGGCGATTTTGGATTGAGCTGGGTATTGATGGATGTGCTATGGGCCACACTGGGAGGCATTGCCATCGGTGTCGTTGCGGGTGTCGCGTTGGCTCGCCTGGGGTGGAAACTGCGTCGTGAACCATTCAAACAAGAGCTGATGGACGACTTTCTCGGCCTCGGGCTGATTGGTGTCGTCTACGGTTTGAGTGTGCTGATTCATGCCTGGGGTTTTCTGGCGGTTTTTTTTGCCGCGGTCGCACTGCGCCAGACCGAGCTGAAGCTGGCCAAAGCTGACCGGGATTCCATTGGCGGACGCACGACACAGGAAATCGTGCGCATAGATACCTATGCATACCCTGATCCCGAGCCACCGCCAACGGTCAGCGAAGGATCGCTGGTATTCAAGGAACATCTGGAGCGGCTATCCGAAGTTGTCCTGATTCTTCTGATCGGCGGCACACTGTTTCTGGACTCGTGGAGTTGGGAAGCGGTGGGGCTGGCCCTGTTTTTGTTCCTGGTGGCGCGTCCGATAAGTGTCCTCGCCGGCCTGGTGGGCACGCGCACTCCGTGGCGAATACGCAGCATGACCGGCTGGTTCGGCGTGCGCGGGATCGGCTCGCTCTATTATCTGATGTATGCCATACGGCACGGGCTGCCCGAAACGCTGGCGCTGGAACTGATGCAATTGACGCTAATAGTGGTGGCGCTTTCCATTCTTCTCCACGGTATCAGTGTCAAGCCGCTGATGGGCCATTTCTGGCGGCGCAGCAAGCAGATATCGACACCCTGATTGCTGCCTGAACGGAACAGGCCGGCAATCAGGCATCAAGAATTTCAAAATCCATAGCCGAACGTGGCTTGCAGGCTACGATCCAGAGATTTTTTCCCCAGCGCCGGCGTCCGGTCCCAGTCAACGGTAAATGACAGGCCGCTGGTGATGTTCTTCCCGATGGGAACAAGCAAGGCGGTTTTGCTACGTAGCAGCAGGTCATCGTAACCGGCTACGGGCAAAAATATTTCGCTGGAGTTTTCCACTTTCAATCCGCGGTTCCAGAAATACTGATCGTAATTCGCGCCAAGGCGCAGCGTGGTTTCATTGTCCGTCGGCGCATTTTTGAAGTTGGTGCGAATGAAACTTAGGCCGCTTTCCACCCCCAGATTCAAGTTTTCACCTCGATATATCTGGTAACCCGAGCCGGCGCCCAAGGTACTGCGCAGATCGATACTGGCGAGCTTGTCCTGTTCAGCTATGCCTTGAGCATAAACATACATACGCTGGCTGAGAAAACGGTCGTACTTGCTGGACAGCCGGCTGCGTTCCGTCGTGATAACGGAATTACTGCCGGTTTCATGACGCGTATCACCTTTGAAGGTGATGCGGTTCAAGCGGTTTTCGAACTTCATCTGCCCGGAAAAATGATAATTGCTGGTTTCGGTATTGCCGCGTGCGAAGCCCAGCCCGGCATCCACCCGGCCCGAATGTTTGAAGGCGTTCGGATCGGTATGCTGCACGGGATTGATGGCCAGGATGTCGTCGCGGCGCAGAACCTTGCCATTTATCTGCCCTGTGGCAACCTGCATGCCGCCACGGCCATCCGGTTCGACCGTGCCATCGAATTCTCCGGTCTGTAATACAACGCGCGCCGGGGTAGATAATTCGATTTGCGCTACGGAAGACCAGGACAAACCGATCTCCTTGCCGGGCAATCCCCACGAAGTCTTTAAAATCAGTTTGTCGCCTTCCATGCGCATGATCTTGCCGCTTAGACGGTCGCCATTGTTGAGCAATACCTGATCGGCCTGAGCTGATGAAATAAAAAAAAGACAAAGAAATGGCAACATCTGCCGTCTGTTCATGGGTTCACTCCGGGTGGGATTTAACGCTGCTTACAGAGACCTTGCCGGTCATGGGGAACAGATATTTCTCTTAGGTCGAGACCATGCCAAGAAGAAAGTTCCCGTCCATTGCAGACATGGATTGGCAATCACGGCACAGGGGTAAGCAGGGATTGAGCTGCCGCGCAGGGCTTTTTTGAAAAAAATTTCCGTGGGCATGGCAGGTTGGCAAACGCTATCATGCGTCCTATGAACGATGAATTTTACATGCGCGAGGCTTTGCTGCTGGCGCGCCAGGCCCGGGATGCGGGCGAGGTGCCGGTGGGTGCAGTCGTGGTGCAGGGCGGCGCCATTGTCGGACGCGGCTTTAACGCGCCGATTTCACGCCATGATCCCTCCGCCCATGCCGAGATGATGGCGCTGCGCGATGCGGCACAGCGCCTGGGCAACTATCGTCTGCCCGGTGTGAGCCTGTATGTCACGCTGGAGCCTTGCGCGATGTGCGCCGGAGCGATCATGCACGCGCGCGTGGCACGTATGGTGTTCGGCGCGGCAGACCTCAAGACGGGTGCGGCAGGCAGTGTGCTGGATCTGTTTGCGGAAACCCGGCTCAATCACCACGCCAGCGTGACCGGCGGTGTGCTGGCTGCGGAATGCGGAATGATGCTGTCGGACTTTTTCGCCGAACGGCGGCAGGCAGCAAAACAGGCATGAAAATCGAAATCTCCATCGCCGGACAAACACTCGATCTGCTGGATGACGCAGGCCAGCTGGTCAAACGCTACCGGGTTTCCACCGCGGCCAATGGGGCAGGGGAGCTATCCGGCAGCTACCGGACCCCGCGCGGACGGCACCTGGTGCGCGCCAAAATCGGCGCAGGGCTGCCACTGGGCGCGGTATTGGCCGGCCGTCGCCCGACCGGAGAAATATGGACGCCGGCGCTGGCGGCGCAATTCCCCGGGCGTGACTGGATACTGTCGCGGATACTCTGGCTATCCGGCAGGGAGCCGGGCTTTAACCGTCTCGGCGAAGTGGACACCATGCGCCGCTATATTTACATCCATGGCACACCGGATGACCAGCCGATGGGTTTGCCCGGCTCGCACGGCTGTATCCGCATGAGCAATGCCGATGTGGCGGATTTGTTTGAACGCATACCGGCAGGGACGCCGGTATGGATACACGGCGACACGCCTATCAATATTTAACATTGTTGTGTAAACCTTGGCGGTGCTGGCACGTTAATAGCTGTGCCAATCCAACTCAGGTCGCACCCAATGAATTTGCAGGCAGTATCCGATTCTTCCGCGGAATTTTTTCCTCCCCAACAGCAACGCACCGACTGCCTGCAGCAGTTGTTTGAAAATACGGTAGATGCCACACCGGATCGGACAGCGCTGGTATGCGAAGGGGTGGATTACACCTACCTTGAGCTGGACTGGCTCGCCAACCGCATGGCCTGGCGCCTGCACAGTGCCGGGGTGACGGCGGGGGACAAGGTGGGCGTGCTGCTGGACCGCTCGCTGCAAACCTACGTCTCGGTCATTGCCATCCTCAAGCTGGGCGCCGCCTACGTGCCGCTGGATGCAAGCTTCCCGGCCGAGCGTATTGCCTACATTGCGGAGGATGCCGCATTCAGCCTGCTGCTCAGCCACTCGCGTTACGCTCCGTTATTGGCCGATCTGCCCTGCGCGTATCTGCTGCTCGATCAGGAAACCGACCACCTGCGGGCGCTGCCAGCCACGCGCCCGCACAGCAAGCTGCCGGATAACCCGGAGCGCATGCTGTGCTACATCATCTATACCTCGGGCTCCACCGGCAAACCCAAGGGCGTGGAGGTCGAACATCGCAGCGCAGTGAATTTCATCCAGGTTGCCACCGAAATTTACGGCATCGTGCCGCAAGACCGCGTGTATCAGGGGCTGTCCATTTCCTTCGATTTTTCCATCGAGGAAATCTGGACGACGTTCAACGCCGGCGCCACGCTTATTGCCGGCCCGGCGGACAAGGAAGCCGCGCTGGGCGATCGTCTGGCGGATTTTCTCAACGCGCAGCAAGTGACCGTGCTGTGCACCGTGCCCACGCTGCTGTCGCTGATCGATAAGAATATCCCCACGCTGCGTTTCATCAACGTCGGTGGCGAAGCCTGCCCGCCGCATCTGGTCCAACGCTGGTCGCGCCCGGGCCTGCGCTTTATCAATACCTACGGCCCGACCGAGGCCACCGCGTCGGCCACCTGGGCGGAGCTTTCCCCCAACAAGCCGGTGACCATCGGCCGCGCATTGCCCACCTACACGATTTATTTGCTCGACGAGGCGATGCAGCCGGTGCCGGACGGCGCCATCGGCGAGATCTACATCGGCGGCGTGGGCGTCGCGCGCGGCTATACCAATCGCCCCCAGCTCACCGCCGAGCGCTTCCTGTCCAATCCGCACGCGCTGGAACCGGAGCGGCTCTACCGCACCGGCGATCTGGGGCGGCTCAACCGGGAAGGCGAAATCGAATACCTGGGGCGTGCCGATCTGCAGGTGAAGCTGCGCGGCTACCGCATCGAGCTGGGCGAGATTGAGTCGGTGCTGCTGCGCGCGGCCGACATCCAGGCCGCTGCCGTGACCGTCGCCAAACAGGACGACGGCATCGAAGAACTCGTTGCCTACATCGTGCCCAAAGCCAGCAGCGGGATCGACCACAAGAACGTGGCGGCGCTGCTGCGTCAGGATCTGCCCGCTTACATGATCCCGGCGTATTTCGAGATCGTCGGCGATCTGCCGACGCTGCCCAGCGGCAAGATCAACCGCAGTGCGCTGCCCAAGCCCGGCTTTCACCGGCTGGTTGCCAGCGGCCAGAATGTCGCAGCGCAAGGCGCGCTGGAAACCGCCATCGCCAGCGTCTGGGGCGAAGTGCTGGGGCTGGCGCAAGTGTCTGCAGCGGATGATTTCTTCCTCGATCTGGGCGGACATTCGCTGTTTGCCGCGCTGGCCGTATCGCAGCTGCGCAAGCAACCCGGCATGACGCATGTCAGCCTGTCCGATCTCTATGCCCATCCTACCGTGCAACGCCTGGCGCACTATCTGGCCAAGGCACATCCGCAGGCCAGCGTGTCGCCGTCTGCGCACGCCGCCGCACCCGACTGGCTGCGTAATCTGCGCTATATCCTGACCGGCACAGGGCAGGCGTTTGCGTTGTATTTGCTGTTCTTCCTGCCCGCGTTGATGCTGGCCACGGTGGGGGGCATCATCCTCACTGAAGACGGCCTGATGCAGGCGGTGGGCCTGCTGGGCACGGTGAGCCTCATCGCGCTGACTTATCCGGTACTCACCATCCTGCTGGCGGCGGCGGTGAAATGGCTGGTCATTGGCCGCTACCGTGCGGGCAGCTATCCGCTATGGGGCAGCTATTATTTCCGCTTCTGGCTGGCGGGGCGGGTGGCGGCCCTGGTTCCCCTGCACCTCATCGCCGGTTCTCCGCTGATGCGTCTGTATCTGCGCCTGATGGGCACCAGGGTCGGCAAACATAGCCACATCGGTACCCAGCACATCGTCGCCTTTGACATGCTGGAGATCGGCGCGGATGCGAGCGTCAACCACAACGCCCAGTTGCTGGGCTATGCCGTGCGCGACGGGCGCCTTGAGCTGGGGCCGATCGCCCTGGGCGCTGGCAGTCATGTCGGCAGCCAGGCCGTGGTCGGCATTCATACGCAGATCGGCGACAACGCAGCCCTGCTGGAAAAATCCCTGCTCCCCGCCGGGGCGACGATTCCCGCAAATGAGGCGTGGGAGGGCTCGCCGGCACGGCCGGTGGGCCTGTCCGCAACGTTGCTGAATGGCACCCAGGCACGCCCGGCCCAGCCCTTGCCAGGCTGGTCCATGCTTGCCAGTTACTGGATCGCCGCTTTCGCCGTGCTGCCGCTGGTACCCGCGCTGGCGATCGTGCCGGGGCTGGTGCTGATCCTGTATCTGGAGCATCAGGCCGGTCTTGCCGGCTATCTGGTGGCGCTACTGCCTGCCGGCCTGCTGTATGTAATTACCTTGTCTGCACTGGTGGTGGCACTGAAACGCCTGATCCTGCCCAAACTGGAGGCGGGCATATATCCGGTCGAATCCGCCTTTTATTTGCGCAAATGGCTGGTGGACAAGCTCGCCGAAACCAGCCTGCTGTTCAACCAGGCTCTGTACGCCACGCTCTATCTGCCGCCGTTCCTGCGCATGCTGGGTGCCAAGATCGGTGCGCGCGCAGAAATCTCCACCGTCTCCAACATCACCCCCGACCTGCTCGAAATCGGTGAAGAAACCTTTCTTGCCGATCAGGTTTCGGTCGGCGCGGCACGCGTGCACCATGGTCACGTCACGCTGCAACCGGTACGGGTCGGCGCGCGTGCCTTCATCGGCAATGCCGCGGCGCTGCCGGTGGGGGCAACGGTACCGGACGGCAGCCTGATCGGCGTGCTATCTACTCCGCCGCGCCAGTCCATGCCGGCGGGCAGCGCCTGGGTCGGCTTGCCCAGCTTCTTTCTGCCGCGCCGACAGATGGTGGAAGGCTTTAGCGAAACCGATACCTATCGCCCCAGCCGTCGCCAGCTCGCCATGCGTTACGGCTACGAGCTGCTGCGGATTATCCTACCTGCCGCGCTGTCCTTCGGTGCCGTCGCCGTGGTGCTGCAGGCTCAGGACTGGCTGGATGACGCTTACGATCTGCCAGTGGTGCTGGCGCTGCTGCCGCTGGTTTCCATCGCCGTCGTGATTGCCGTCACCCTGTTCGCCGCCGCGGTCAAATGGCTCATGGTGGGTACCTACAAGCCGCGTGTGGAACCGCTGTGGAGTCACTTTGTGCGTCGCTCCGAGTTCGTCACCGGCCTGTATGAAAACACCGCTGCGCCGCTGCTGCTCGCGGCGCTGCTGGGCACTCCGTTTGCAGGCTGGATACTGAGGCTGTTCGGCGTCAAGGTCGGCAAGCGCGCCTTCATCGCCACCACCTTCTTCACCGAATTCGACCTGGTGCACATCGGCAACGACGCCGTCATTTCTCAGGACGTGTCGCTGCAAACGCACCTGTTCGAAGACCGCATCATGAAAATGTCCCACGTGCGGGTGGGCGATGGCTGCGCCGTGGGAGAGAGCGGCGTCGTGCTCTACGATACCGTGATGGAACCCGGCTCCAGCCTCGGCGCACTGTCGCTGATGATGAAAGGCGAAACCTTGCCGCAAGACACCCACTGGGTCGGTGCCCCGGCGCAGAAGGAAGCCGCTTGACGACAGATAGCACCACGCTGCTCGCTCATTTCGGCCTCACCCCGCAAACCCTGCCAAAGCTGGCGGGCGGCGCCGAATACCTCGCAGTCCGGCTCCCGCAAGACGCACCAGAAGCTTGCCTCGACGCCGGCGAGCGCCAGCGCGCAACAGCTTATGGTAACCCCGTCGCCGCCCGGCACTTCACCGCCTCGCGCGTTCTGCTGCGCGCCGTGCTCGGCTACTACCTCGGCTGCTCCCCGGCCGCCATCGCCTACGCGCTGCAAGACCACGGCAAACCCGTCCTTGCCGCACCGCATACCCATCAGTTGCATTTCAGCCTCGCGCGCCGCGACGGCTGGTGCGCCATCGCGCTGTGCCGCAACCAGCCGGTGGGCGTGGATATCGAGCAGGTGCGCGAGCTGCCGGGCATGGAAGATGTCGCCGCGCTGTATTTCAGCGCGCAAGACTGCAAGGCGCTGAATCGGTTGAGCGGATCGGCGCAACAGCGGCGCTTCTTCGAGTTATGGACGGCGCTCGAAGCGATGGCTAAACGGCTGGGCTCCGGGCTGACGGAAGCGGGGGAGGCGAGCGGAAATCAAAGTACCCGCGTTGCGCATGATTACCTGGAAACGGGAAAACTGATCGCTGTGGCTGTTTAATTGAAGTATCCGCATCTGCCCGAACGAGACCTCTGTTCGGCATACCCCAGCATGAATTTCCAGCAGGTTTTTAACTTGACCGAAGATCGGCGCACTCCTACACTTTCCAGGCAGATTCTTGCACTGGAGGAGCGGCGTTTGTTCCATCAGGAACATCGCCAAAATAATAGCTGTTTAACGAGGAGCGGACCATGAAACTAATGAAATGGGTAGGAGCAAGTGTCATCACCATCGCCGCAGCACACACCGCAGGCGCTGCAACGCTGCCGGGGCCTCTGGTCACCGCGCAGTGGCTGAAGGACCATCAAAATGAAGTGACCGTGGTGGACATTCGCGATGACATGAAGACTTTCACCGCTGAACCCAGGTTCGATGTCGACAAAAAAACCGGCAAGAAAACCCTGCTGGAAACCGGTGGCCACATCGCGGGCGCCATCCCGGTGGAGTTCGGCAAGATCCGTGAGGAGCACACCGTTGATGGGGTCAAGATCAAGGCCCAACTCCCGACCAGGGAACATTTCCAGAAGGCCATGGACGACTTCGGCCTGAACAAGACCGACAAGCCGCTGGTCATTGTTTCCACCGGCGAGACCGTCGATGCTATGGATATGGCCGCCCGCCTGTACTTCCAGTTGCGCTATTTCGGTGAAGCGCGTGGCAAGATGGCCATTCTGAACGGGGGTGTCAATGCCTGGATTCAGGCCGGTTACCCGGTGAGCACGGACAAGGCCGCCACGACCAGGGGCGACTGGGTCGCCACAGGCGAAGACAAAAGCATTCTGGCTTCGATGGAACAGGTCAAGGAAGGTCTGCGCAATGGTTCCGACCAGTTCATCGATGCCCGTCCGACCGCGCAATTCCTGAGCATTGTGAAAGCCCCGGTCGACAAGGCGGCGGGTCATCTGGCCGGTGCACGTTCCTTCCCGACCGATGCAATCGTCAAGCCCGTGGGCGCAGCGCGTGAGTTCATGAGCGCCGAGGACTACAGGAAAATCTACGCGCAATTGAACATCAATCCGAGCGCACCCACCGTCGCCTACTGCAACACGGGTCACCTGGCTTCCGGTGCCTGGTTCGTGTCCAACGAAATCCTGGGCAACAAGAACACCAGGCTCTACGCCGGTTCGATGACCGAGTGGACCAACCTGGGCAACCCCACCGTGGGACAGTAAGCTTTCTGCTGCCTTGCCGCAGGCGGTTTGCGGCAAGATTCAAAAGCGCCTGGATATCCAGGCGCTTTTTTAATGCCTGTCACCTGCGCTATGTTGCTCAGCGCGTCACACCGACCCACTATTTCGTATAACGGGGCTGGTCAGATCGAAGCATTCTTGACGATCATAATATTGCAGGCTGGCCTCATCTAACGTCCGGTTCTCGGTCAAATCAGTCATGCACAGCATGCCAAAAAGCGGTTACCCAGCAGGCTGTTGGATGTCTGCTTTCCTGGAAGGCTAACTGGTGCTTTCGACCCTGAACAGACCTTCAGAAAAAGCAAAAAATAGGCCGTCCCCGGTTATTTTTTCAACGACCTGTCTACCTGCTCAGCCTGGCAGGCCGAAGTGCGTTGGGCGCTGGTCAAAAAAGCCCCCTCCTTCACCAC
Organism: Sulfuriferula sp.; assembly: GCA_035530335.1. Lineage (GTDB taxonomy): Bacteria > Pseudomonadota > Gammaproteobacteria > Burkholderiales > Sulfuriferulaceae > Sulfuriferula. The sequence goes on from DATKUZ010000044.1 coordinate 10,482, forward strand.
GGAATCTCGATACCGTTGTAGCGGAAGAAGCGCCCATTCATCTCCGGCTTGAAGCTCTCCACCAGTGTGCGCATGCCGCGGACGCTCTGCTCGGGGGTGAGCGTCGCATCCGGGCCGCCCATGCGGGTTTTCACCCAGCCCGGATGCAAGAGCAGGACGCCGATGCCGCGTTGCGCGAGCGCATGCGAGAGACCCTTCATGGCGGCGTTCAGGGCCGCCTTGCTGGAGCGGTAAGCGTAGTTGCCGGGCGCCGTGATCTCGGCGATGGAACCCATGTGGCTGGTGATCGCCACCACCAGCTTTTTCTCACTTCTGGCCACCTGCCCAATGAATGCCTCGCTCACCCGCACCGCCCCCAGGGTGTTGACGGCGAAGGTGCGCAGCCAGACTTCGTAGTCGATCCCTCCGAAGTCTCCCATGAACTTGTCCAGATACACGCCCGCATTGTTGAGCAGCACGTCGATCCTTGCTTCCTCCAGGTCAAGCTGTAGGGTGCGCAGTTGCTCGCTGTCGGTCACGTCGAGACGATGCGCGCTTACCCGCGGATGCCTGCCGGCCAGGGCCTTGAGGTGTTCGGCTTCCTCGGGGCGGCGGCAGCTGGCATACACCCGCCAGCCTGCCTCGGCGTACTGCCGCGCCCATTCCAGACCCAGGCCGCGATTGGCGCCGGTGATCAGCACGCCGGGTGTCGTTCTCATCGGATGTTTCTCCAGACCATGTAATCATTTATAGATGGTGGCTTGGTGCAGAACCATTTGCAGGCTAACCGGGCGCAAACGGTTGCGGACTTTTTTTACACTCTCCATGAGCCGCGCCTATCGGTCAGCAGGCACAAAGCAACGTAATCTCGATATTCAGGTATTTTTCTCGCCGGATCAATTATGCAGGCCAAGACTGTCGTCTTCAATGACGATGCTAGTGGTGAACATCGGGAATCTACCACGTCAATTGATAGCCAACATAAGATGAAAGCTGGTTTGTCATATTCACGTTTGTTAGACCACGGCCAGCTGAAAAGAGCAGATGGTTGTGCTTGTCGAAGTTATAGAACCCACCGAGATTGAAGCCCGAGTTCCCTCCCTGGCCAGAGATTTGCTCAGTGTTGTGGAATATCTCACCACCCAACGTCAGGTGCTCCGAGACATCCTTCTGTAACTGCCAGCCGAAGAACCAGTGGTTCCTGGCATTCGCTGCGTTGTTGATCCAGTAGCCGCCGCCTCCATAACTCTGCCACTTGCCCCATCTCTTTTGCAGCCAAACAGGCAGGTACACCTGGGTGGCGCCGTTTCCGAGTCCCTTGCTGGCGTCGCCGGTATGGGTTTCGACAAGCGGAAAGATGCCCACCATTGGCCGGCTGTCGGTTTCCTGCATGAAGCGGTATTTGATACCCAGCTCAACGTCGCCCAGTCCACTTTCGCGTTGCCCGTGCACCGGGCTGTTGAAGGCGTAGGGAACGATGATGTGCAGTTGCAGATCGGGCGCTGCACCGTAGTTGTATTCGAGATGAGGAAGCGTTCCGCTTCTGCCGTCTTGCGTTTTCACTAGCTGCGAGGAGATATATAACTCGTGGTGCCGATATTCCACCGGCTCGGGATCGTCCGTCATGAACGGTGGACCCGCCAGCGCTAAACGCGGGGCCATCAGCATCGTGCATGCCAGCAAAGAGCCGGCAACATATTTCACATTGCAGGGTTTCATACTCGCACGTAATGGCTCGGTTGAGTGGCTGCGCGCACCCATCTCCATCCTGCGCGCCGGACACACTGAGCGCCGCGCATGCTCGAAGAATACGCAGAAGACATCGTGCGGCTGCGGGGGAAACTGCGATGAGTATCGCGGGCAATTCGCGCTGTGCTAACGCCGAGCCGTTGCCCTCGCATCTCATCGGTCATATGGTTCACAAGACAACGTCCATTAAAAGTAGCGTCTCGCATATAGCTCAAGCCTTGAACTATTCTGCTTGGCACCGAAATCGCTGACACGGCTTCCGTTCAACAGGTACAGCCGCAACCGCAGTTCAAGGTTGTTGATTCCCGTGTACAGCAACTCCGGTGTCACAGAAAAGCTTTTGTCGTTCAGGTTCGCCATCAGGGTAACAGCGGGAGAAAAATAGACGATGCCGAAGGCGTCCTTCTGGCTGACCCTGAAATAGAGATAGTTTTGCATGGTGTTGGGACGTCCATACGCGCCCTGGCTTAACGACTGCGCGCGCTGGAGAAGGCTGGCGTTGCCGGTGGTCTGGTATTGGGCCACGGCGTTATCGACGAACTGGTAGAAGCCGGTTGCCTCGTTGTCCGAGAAGCCGGGGCCGTTATGATAATACTCGGCGATGTAGGTGGTGTCCTTTTCGGTGAGATAGCGCAAGCCCAGCAGATAGCTGCTGATGTTTGCCAGTTGCAGGCTCGTCTGGCCGGCTGCATTCACGACCTGCTTCTGCGAATCGGAAATATGCGCCCATTCGCCATGGATCTCCATATTGGTGCCGAGGTTGCGCGAAAAATCGAAGCCAAAGCGCGGTGTCTTGCTGCCATTGCCCAAATACATCAGGTCGATGTCGGTATCGCGGTAGAGAAAGTAGAGCTTGGCTGCGACGTTGACGTGTCCGGTCTTGCCGAAATCATTGTTTACGTCGGAACTCACGGGGAGCAGCACGGGAGTGAAGGCGATGGTTTGGAGCGGGCCTTCGAAGCTGCGGATGAAATCGGCGGCGACAAAAGTATAGCCTTCCCTGGCGAGGGTCGGATCATCTGGATCCTTTGGGCGCTGTATGAAGCCGACCGGGTTCCAGGCGTACCCCTTGCCCCAATTCAGCGTCTTCTTGCCTGCATCAAGGGTGAAACCGGGATTGGGCTTCAACGACAGATACGCTTCGAAAAATTTGTTGTCGTGATCGTGTGTCGTCTGATCCCTGGTGATGTCCGAATTGGTCAGGAAGTTGAACGTCCCGATGCCTGCGGTGTATTTTCCGTTCAACTGCAAGGTGCCGGTAGTACGGTCCAGAGTGCGTCGACCGGATTGGTCTGGAAAATTGAGTTCATAAAAAGGCGCGCCACGGTTGAGCCTGAAATCTTCCTGCTTTAGTTCAACGTAGCCGCCGATTTCGAAGGGCTTTTTTTCCAGTTCCGGGATGGCGATTCCGGGCTCTTCGGCGGCTTGCGCCAAGCCGTGCAAGGCCAAGGCAGCACACACACAGAGCCGCCAGAATCCCGATGCGGCGTTCATTTGCGCAGGTCTTCAATCCGGGGAAGATAGTTGAGCGTGAATACCTCGTCCGGAAATTCGCGTTTCTTGATTCGCAGGTAGTTCATCACGGACTTGTATCCCTTATACAGCGGACTGTCGGTTTCCAGGGTCGAGGGCCGTAAAATGCCGCCGCCGAAATCCTTGATGCCGCTGTAGTGGAGCGTCTTGATCAAGAGGCCGGAAGCGGCATAGGCTTCGATGGTGATGGGCAGCAGATTCTTTTTATCCACCACCATTTTCAGGCGGTCGTAGGCCACCGCATTGGTGTTGGCCTTGAGGGAAAGCAGGTAAGTGTCTTTTTCTTCCTGAGCCGATTCCACGTTGTACTCGGCGGTGTAGTCGATGCGCAGGATGTCGGCGTTGTTGAAGACCCCGCCCACCACCGACTGCAAGCTCGTAATCCGAACGGGTCTTCCCACGGAAGGAATATAGAGCCACATGTTTTCGCCCAGACGAAGCGTGGCACGGCCCTTGTCGCTCGCCGGCGAGAGGAACAGGGCCACGATTTTGTCCCGACCCTTCTTCACCGAATAGAGCAGGTATTCCTTGCGGCTGCCATCCGGCTCGATATTGATGAGCGTACGGTACATTTCGTAGGATTCGGGCTCCAGGTTGCGATCCACCTTTTGCAGGATTTGTGTGCCATCCAGCGCCCATGCCGGAACGGCCATCCAGCCCAACAACAGGCAGAACAAGGCTTTTGCGGCCAGCATGGCCATACAGGGAGAGTACATTTGGGTTGTCTTACACATGCCTCAGTGCTCCGATTGGATCCATTCGCGCGGCTTTCCATGCGGGCTGAAGGCTCGCCAGGACCGCCATGCCAATCACCAGAATGGCTATGGTGGCTACATCGCCGGCACCGATCGCCGGCGCCAATACGATGTTTTGTTGTTGGCCGAAGGTGAAGCTGATTTTCCACACATTCAGTGCATAAATCGTCGCCAGGCTGATGGCAGTGCCTATTACCGTACCAGCCAGGCCGAGCAGCAGCCCCTCGCTCAAGAACATGGCCATGATGCGCCCAGGTGGCGTGCCGATGGCGGAAATTGCCCCAATCTCGCGGATGCGCTCATAAACGGCCATGATCATCACGTTCATGACGCTAACCAGGACGATGGCGACCAGCGTGATCTTTATGAACAGGGTCATTACGTCGATCATCCGGGCCAGATTGGCGAAGGGGGACAAATCTGCCCAGGTGTGTACCTCCAGCACGGGCTTGCGGTCCTTGCCGGTGATTCCAGAGATATCTTTTCTCAGCGCGGTAGTCGCCTGATTAAGCTGCGATGGATCCTTGAGCCGGATGGCGATTTCGCTCACCTCAGGGTTGGTCATTCTCAGAAGCTCCCGCGCGTCTGCGATGTCGATATAGCCATCCCGTCCACCTGGCCCGGAAATGCTTTCGAGCACACCGCCCACCACGAAGGTTTTGCCGTTGACTGATCCTTCCCGGTTGGTGGCGACCAGCACGATGGTGTCACCCACCTTGAGCTTCAGACCTCTCGCCAGCAGCACGGGAATCAGGATTTCCCCGCGCTTCAGCAACGGCCCACCCTTCGGGCCTTCCACTATCCGGCCCCGCAGCAGCGGACAAGTGGCATCTTCCATTTTCGGGTCGATGCCGTTGATGCGAATGCTGGTGGTTTCGGTGAAGTTACTGAACATCGCTGGTAACTTCACGCGCGGCGAATAGGCGGCAATCGCCTTGTCGCGGTTCAGCGTGCCTTCCACCTTGCTGGTCACGGCAGCACTCATGTTCAGGTCCAGCGGCAGGTTGTCGATAGAGGCAACGTACCCCTTCTCATGAACCTCCAGATCGCCCAGCACCGAATCGGTAAACTGCCCGATCATCACGCTCTTGAAAGAGCCGGTTATGGAAATGAACAGCAGCACCGCGACAATGCCAATCACGATCAGCATCGAAGTGAGCAGGGTGCGCCGCTGGTAGCGCATCAGGTTCCGTCCCGCCATCTTGAGCACGTTAAGCATGGCTGACCTCCTCTGCATTGCTGTTCCCCTGGAGCCGACCGTCTTCCAGCGTGAAGGTCACCTCGGCTTCGGCCATGATCTTGGGGTCATGGGTGGAAAATACGAAGGTGGTGCCGTATTCGTCGCGCATGCTCTTCATCAGTTCGATGATGCGCATTGCGGTTGCATGGTCGAGGTTGGCCGTCGGCTCGTCGGCGAGCACCAGTTCGGGATTGGTCACCAGCGCCCGCGCTACTGCCACACGCTGCTTCTGACCGCCGGAAAGCTGATCGGGCCGCTTGCCTCCCTGGTCTTTCATGCCGACCGCCTCCAGCAGAGTCAGGATACGCTGACTGCGCTTTTCGGCAGGCCAGCTCTGCACCATGAGAAGCGGATACTCGATATTTTCGTAGGCGGAAAGTACCGGGATGAGGTTGAAATCCTGGAACACGAAGCCGAGGTGCTTTCCGCGGAACTCCGCGGCTTCGCGTCGGCCAAGGGTGGAGATGTCGGTGTCGAGCACGGTCAATTTGCCGCTGGTGGGATGGTCCAGACAGCCGATCATGTTGAGCAGCGTGGTCTTGCCGCTGCCGGAAGGACCGACGAACGACACGAAGGAAGACCGCTCAATCGCAAAGTCCACCCCCTTGATGGCCTGCACCTCAATGTCGCCGGCTCGATAGGTTTTGACCAGATTGTTCGCGTTGACCAGACTCATTTGGAGACCCTGTACTTACCCTTAGTTAACTGGCTAACCGCGACAGTCTCACTACCCACCTATGGCAATAATGTACAGGCCACATAAAAGCAGGCTCGCAAATTCAGCTTAGCACATGTTATGAAATATATTTTTGAGCCTGCTGCGCCTTTGGACAAGGCTTGGGACGGTCATCTAGCCATAAGGGCTGGAGTTCATTTAACCTGGAAGTCTGATAAATCAGCACCTCGCTACCGCGTGACGTCAATTCAGACGATAGGCGGCATGGCACGCGACGCATTGCTGCGTCACCTTGGACAAGCTATCCAGCGCACGGAGCGTGTCGCCTTCCTTTGCCGTCATCGCAAAGCGACTGGCCGAGTGATGCATTTCGGTGCCGATGTCCTGCATGGCTTTGGGCATGTAGGGCGCCATGTGCGCTGCGTTGTGCGAGGCAAGGGAACTCATGCCAATGCGCTGTTCGGCAATGTCTCCGGCCTTGTCCAGTTCACCCTTCGCCAGTGCAACCTGGATATCATGCAATGCCAGCAAGTGATCGCGCATGTTGCCCAGCATGTGCTGCTTCATCATGTCCGGAAGTTTGACCATTTGCCGAGTGTCCTGGTCGCTGGCAGCAAAAACCGGCAACGCAAACAGCAGCGCCGCCGCAACACTCATGAACATGGCCTTTTTTATCATTCGGACTCCATTTCCAGGTAAACGCGGCTGGCATTGCCGCCCTTCAGCAATTCGTAATTTTCCAGGTGTCCGAAAGCGCGCTGATCCAGCGTGTCGATCGCTGTCCGCAGGTCGCTTCCGGCGTCATAAGCCTTCCGCATGTGGTTGCGCAGCAGGACCAGGTAGTCTTTGGTTTCCCGGCGTGCCTTCGGCAAGTCGCAGACCTTCCCGTGACCGGGAACAATCACTTTATCAGAATAGGTTGCACATTGTGTTCGATGCATTGGCCACTTTGCTGATTTACGATTGGGCCGGTCTGAAAGGCACGGCCAACCACGTTATCTCTTATTGGGCCTACGGTTATTGGCCGGACGCTTTCTTCCGGGCATTTTTAATAGTGCTGACAGTTGCAATGGCATCTTTTGGTACATCTGTGACTGTGGCGATCAGCAGAACCCAACTCTAATTTGACCTTCCTGCCGGTCACCAATCTCGTCGGACAAAAGGAAAGTCCAATTAAGCGACTAGCATATATTGCATATATAAATAAATGTACTATAAAAAATCTGGATGACTTCATTTATTGGATGAATCACCGGAGGAGAAGAAAATGAACGGTTCTTTATCGCGGAGAGATTTCCTGAAATTGAGTGGCGGTGCAGCCGCTGGCGCGACGGTTGCTGTAACCGGCATCGGCACCGCCGTGGCGGCAACACCGGCAGACGTAGGGCGCGCGACGCTGCCTTATAAACACCAGGTTATCGCTAAAGCGGCTTCGTTACAGATTAATCACCCAACTCCCTTCCTGTTTCCCGACACCTCTTCGCCTTGCGTCATCATTAAAATGGGTGCACCCGTAGCGGGCGGGGTTGGCCCTGATCTTGACATCGTTGCTTACAGCACGTTATGCACCCATATGGGATGCCCGGTCAGCTACGACGCCAATGCACGTACCTTCAAGTGCCCATGCCATTTCAGCATGTTTGACCCGGAGAAAACGGGGCAAATGATTTGTGGCCAGGCAACTGAAAACCTGCCGCGTATTGTTCTTGATTACAACGGCAAGAACGGCACGGTTGTGGCAGTGGGTGTTGAAGGCCTGATCTACGGCCGCCAGTCGAACATGCTCTAGACAGGGGATGAATCATGACTATTCGAAAAGACCGCGTAGCACTTCCTCCGGTAAACGCCCAAAAAACCAATATGGCCTGCCATTTCTGTATTGTCGGCTGCGGATACCACGTCTATAAATGGCCGGAAAACACCGAAGGCGGGCGTGCGCCGAATCAGAATGCGCTGGGGCTGGATTTCCGCAAGCAGCTTCCGCCGTTGGCCGTGGTCATGACGCCGCCCATGCAGAACGTCATTACCGATAATCAGGGCAACAAACACAACATCATGATCATTCCGGATAAGCAATGCGTGGTAAACCAGGGCCTTAGTTCCACCCGTGGGGGCAAACTGGCGACCTATATGTACTCCCCGGACGGCGTGACCAAGGAGCGTTTGAAATACCCACGTCTTTACATCGGCGATCTGTGGCTTGATACAACCTGGGATGACGCGCTCGCACTATACGCTGGCGTGACCAAGAAAATCCTGGACAAGGCTGGCCCCAGTGACATCGTGTTCGATACTTTTGACCACGGCGGTGCTGGGGGCGGCTTCGAAAACACCTGGGGAACCGGCAAATTGATGTTCACCGCATTGCAAACACCCATGGTGCGCATTCACAACCGTCCCGCCTACAACTCGGAATGTCACGCTACTCGGGACATGGGGATTGGCGAACTCAATAACAGCTATGAGGATGCCGAGCTGGCAGATGTCATTTTGTCGATCGGCAATAATCCCTACGAAACCCAAACCAACTATTTTCTGGTTCATTGGTTGCCAAATCTAAGAGGGTCAACCGTTGACAAGAAGAAACAGTGGTTCAAAGGAGAAACAGCGGAACCCGCCAAGATCATTTTCGTCGATCCCCGTCGCACCCCGTCGATCGCCGTGGCCGAACAGGCGGCAGGCAAGGAGAATGTGCTCCACCTGGATATTCAGCCAGGTACGGACATCGCCCTATTCAACGGGCTGTTCACTTACGTGGTGGATAACGGATGGACAGACAAGGATTTCATCGCCAGTCACACCACAGGTTTTGACGAAGCGCTGGCAACCAACCGCATGAGTCTTGAAGAAACAAGCCAGATCACTGGCGTGCCGGTTGCCAAACTCAAACAGGCGGCGGAATGGGCTTATAAACCGAAGACTTCAGGCCATCGGCCGCGCGCCATGCACGCCTATGAGAAAGGCATCATCTGGGGCAACGACAACTATCTGATCCAGTCCGCCCTGGTGGATCTGGTACTGGCCACGCACAATGTAGGAAGACGCGGTACTGGGGTCGTGCGTATGGGAGGACATCAGGAAGGCTATACGCGCCCGCCCTATCCCGGCGACCACAAGATATACGTCGATCAGGAAGTGATCCACGGCAAGGGAAAAATGTACACGTTCTGGGGTGCCAATCCGTTCCAGACGACCACGAATGCCGAACAGCACCGCGAGGTGATATTGCGCCGCAGCCAGATCGTCAAGGATGCCATGGCACAAGCGAAGGGTGCCACAACGGCCGAGCTTGTCGACGTTGTCTATGATGCAGTGAGCACCAAAGGCGGGCTGTTCGTGGTGAGCATCAATCTCTATCCCACCATGCTGGCCGAAGCGGCGCATCTGATGCTGCCCGGGGCACACCCGGGTGAAATTAACCTCACTTCCATGAACGGCGAGCGCCGCATCCGTCTCTCTGAAAAATTCATGGATCCCCCAGGCACGGCCAAGGCGGACTGCCTCATTGCAGCCGACATTGCTAATACCCTCAAGCGCATGTACGAGGCCGAGGGGAATTCAAAAATGGCGGCACGATTCGGCGGGTTCGACTGGAAAACCGAGATGGATGCATTCAATGACGGCTTCCGCATGGCGGGGCGACCCGGTGCCGGTCCGATTGACAGTCAGGGCGGTGATACAGGCTATCTCGTCACTTATGAGCGGTTACGTGCGATGGGCAACAACGGCGTGCAGTTGCCTGTGAAGGAATACAAAGACGGCAAACTGATCGGCACGGAAATGATCTACACCGACAACAAATTCAGCACGGACGACGGCAAAGCGCACTTCAAGCCAGCCAAATGGCCCGGTCTGGCCAACACGGTTGCAGCCCAAAAAGCCAAGTACCGGTTCTGGATCAATAATGGCCGCACCAACGAAGTCTGGCAGACCGTCTATCACGACCAGTACAACGATTTCGTCACAAGCCGGTACCCGATGGCATATATTGAGATGAATCCCGAAGACGCCCATGGGCTGGGGATCGCATCGGGCGACATCGTGGAGGTGCACAATGATTTCGGTTCTACCTACGCCATGGCCTATCTGGAGAAGGACATCAAATCGAGCCAGAGTTTCATGGTATTCGGCGAAATCAACGGCATTCAGGATGATGTCACCACAGACTGGGTGGACCGCAACATCATTCCTTATTACAAGGGAACATGGGCGGATATCCGCCGCATAGGCAGCATGGAAGCCTATAAACGCACCGTCAGCTTCAAGAGCAGGCGGTTCGAAAGCGCGTGAAGTCCAGTTATGGCACCAAGCTGACCGTCAGCTTCTGGCCGTCATGCAAAGCTTTACATAATGGCACAGCGCTGCCGATCGCGATGTCCGTTCCCGACCTTTCGGTTATTGAATCCTCCACAAGCACTAAGGGGTTAGCTACAGCCCTTGCGACAGTAGCAATAGACAAACTGCTGATTTGAACCGGAAGGAGTGTGGTGAACTTCCTTCTTATGCTCGACTAGCAGGAAAGCGTCTCCAAATTCAGCGTGCAGCGATTCGGGTCGATATCTGATCACCGGGAGGCCACTGCACTTTTCCGGGCCATCTTCGGCAAAGGTGGCAATGATCACGTACCCACCCGGGCGAACTGCGTGCATGACCCGTTCCACATAAGCATGGCGGTCATTAGGATTGGTTAAAAAATGGAACACTGCTCGATCATGCCAAATGTCGAATCGGTGAACTGGAAACTCTGCAAGGGTAATGTCGCCTATCATCCAATCCACAGCTTCAGCATGTTTTCCTAGACGCTGTTTTGCAACAGAAATCGCCGACGACGAAAGGTCAAGCACCGTCAGGTCGGCATAGTCTTTCGCCACAAGGTCATCCACCAGAGTAGAAGCTCCGCCGCCCACATCGATAATAGCCGCGTCCTTGCTTAGTCCAGTATTGTGAATCAGCCGTAGTGATAGCTCCGCGTGTTCCTGAAACCAACTTACAGTGTCAGATGCTTTTATGGAATAAATCTGTTCCCAATGTTGCTTGCGATCCATATACAGTCCCCAATTCGGCCATGATGGACATTAGCCATTGGACGATTATGGATTCACGTTTTTAAGAAGTCCAGAAAGCTCTGAACGATGCCATTTCCGTGGTTAATGACCAAATATGATAGGCCGGATGCATGTCTTTCAATACACCGCTTTATGCATGCTTTCTATTGTCCGCAATTAGCACATAGCGACCGTTGGATTATGGTTCCGGAAAGCGGACATTGGCAAACCACCAAGGGTTTCCAGCGACTGTCCGCATTGGCCGAAAAGCAGACCTTCGTAGCGATTAGCTGACCAGCCCCCCTCCCAACAATAGCCTTAAATCCCGCGCAGCAACTCATTAATCCCCACTTTGCTGCGGGTTTTTTCATCCACTTTCTTCACGATTACCGCGCAGTAGAGGCTGTAGCTGCCGTCCTTGGAGGGCAGGTTGCCGCTGACCACGACGGAGCCGGCGGGGACGCGGCCGTACATGACTTCGCCGGTTTCGCGGTCGTAGATCTTGGTGCTCTGGCCGATGTACACGCCCATGGAAATCACCACGTTGTCTTCGACGATGACGCCTTCGACCACTTCGGAGCGGGCGCCGATGAAGCAGTTGTCGCCGATGATGGTGGGGTTGGCCTGCACCGGTTCGAGCACGCCGCCGATGCCGACGCCGCCGGACAGGTGGACGTTTTTGCCGATCTGGGCGCAGGAGCCGACGGTGGCCCAGGTGTCGACCATGGTGCCTTCATCGACATACGCGCCGATGTTGACGTAGGAGGGCATCAGCACGACGTTTTTGCCGATGAATGAGCCGCGCCGCGCGGCGGCGGGCGGCACCACGCGGAAGCCGCCGTCGCGGAAGTCGCGGCTGTTGTAGTCGGCGAACTTGGACGGCACCTTGTCGAAATAGTTGGTGAAGCCGCCCTTGATGAAATAGTTGTCTTCCAGGCGGAACGACAGCAGCACGGCTTTTTTCAGCCACTGGTGAGTGACCCATTCGCCGTTTTCCTTGGACGCAACGCGCAAACGGCCCTTGTCGAGTTCTTCAATCACGTGGGCGACGGCGTCCTTGAGCTTGGCATCGGCGTTGCGCGGGTTGATGTCGGCACGGCGCTCGAAAGCTTCTTCAATGAGTTGCTGGATTTCGGTCATTTTTGTTTCCTTTTAATTGGTTGAAGTGTGTTGTTCGAGTAATTGATGAATCCTTTGCGCAGCGTCCACGCATTCGGCCAGCGCAGCGACCAGGGCAATGCGGATGAAACCCTTGCCCGGATTCACCCCGGCAAAATCGCGCGCCAGATACGAGCCCGGCAGCACGGTGACATGGTAATCGCGGTACAGGTCGCGGGCGAAGGCGGTGTCGTCGCCGCCCGGCACCTGTGCCCACAGGTAGAACGCAGCATCGGGCATCGGAGCCGGCATCACTTGCGCCAGCAGCGGCTGCACGGCGGCAAATTTTTCCGCGTACAGGCGGCGGTTTCCGATCACATGCGCTTCGTCGTTCCACGCAGCCACGCTGGCCATCTGGATGGTCGGCGACATCGCCGAACCGTGGTAGGTGCGGTAGAGCAGGAATTTGGCGAGCAGCGCCGCGTCGCCCGCGACAAAGCCGGAACGCATGCCCGGTACGTTGGAGCGCTTGGACAGGCTGGAGAACACCACCAGATTTTTGTAGTCGCTGCGCCCCAGTTGCTGCGCGGCCTGCAGCGCGCCCAGCGGGGGCAGGGCTTCGTCGAAGTAGATCTCAGAATAGCACTCGTCGGCGGCGATGATGAAACCGTGACGGTCGGACAATTCGAACAGTTCGCGCCACTCGTCCAGGTCCATCACCCGGCCGGTGGGATTGTCGGGCGAGCACACATAGACCAGCTGGGTGCTGGCCAGCACGGTTTCCGGCACGCTGGCAAAATCCATGCGGTAGCCGTTTTGCGGCAGCGTGGGCAGATAATGCGGTTGCGCGCCGGCCAGCAATGCCGCGCCTTCGTAAATCTGGTAAAACGGGTTGGGCGAAATCACCACCGGGCTGGCGAAGCACGGGTTGATCACCGTCTGCGCAAACGCAAACAGCGCCTCGCGACTGCCGTTCACCGGCAACACCTGGGTGCCGGCATCGGGCGCGGGAATGCCGTAACGACGGGCAATCCAGGCAGAAATCGCGTAGCGCAACGGTTCCACGCCTGCGGTCAGCGGATAATTCGCCAGTCCGTCCAGGTTGGCAATCAGCGCATCCTTGATAAACTGCGGCGTGGCATGCTTGGGTTCGCCGATGGATAGATTGACCGGCGTATATTGCGGGTTCGGCGTGATGCCGTTGAACAGCTCGCGTAATTTCTGGAACGGATAAGGCTGGAGGCGGTCGAGGTATGGGTTCATGGCCGCAAACAATGGAAAAAGCGCAATTATAATGCAGCACACGCTACAGCACTCAAACAAAAGCCCGGTTTTGCCGATATTCGCCCTGCTTGCCAGCGCCACCCTGTGGGGGCTGATCTGGTATCCCTACCGCCTGTTGAGCGAGGCGGGGGTATCCGGCCTGATGTCGTCATTCATCACCTACGGGCTGGCGCTGCTGATCGGCGTGCCTTTTTATTTCAAAGCCTTGCGCACAGTAAGCGGCAGCGTGTGGCTGTGGCTGGCAATCGTGCTCAGCTCGGGCTGGACCAATATCGCCTACGTGCTGGCGGTGATTGACGGCGAGATCATGCGCGTGATGCTGCTGTTTTACCTCGCGCCATTGTGGACCATCGTGTTCTCGCGGCTGATCCTCGGAGAGCGCCTGGGACGCGTGGGTTACCTCGTCATGCTGCTGTCGCTGTGCGGTGCCGTGGTCATGCTGTGGCAGCCGGACGGACGCTTGCCGCTGCCGGCCTCGCGCGCAGAATGGTTCGGCATGTCGGCGGGGATGTGCTTTGCACTCACCAATGTACTGTCGCGGCGTGCGCAAGCAATCAGCATCGAGGCAAAATCACTCGGCGTCTGGTTGGGCGCGGTGATTGTCTCGCTGCCCCTGTTGCTGGCGCAGAGCCATGCTTTCAGCGTGCTGGCCGGATGGAGCGGGATGGTGTGGGGCGGGCTGGTGCTGGTGGCGCTGGCCATGGTGGGCGTGACGCTCTGCATACAGTACGGGCTGATCCACATCGCCGCCAATCGCGCCATCGTGATCCTGCTGTTCGAGTTGATCGTCGCGGCGATTTCCGCGTATCTGCTGGCGGGCGAGTCACTGCAAGGCAAGGAATGGCTGGGTGCGGCGATGATTATCGCGGCCAGCCTGTTTTCCGGCCATCTCGAACATAAAGATAAAGCGTGACCATGAATCTGATTACTCGCCTTCTGCATGCCTCGTTGCTGGTTGAGGATCTTGCCCGTGCGCGGATTTTTTACGAGGAGGTGCTGGGGCTGACTGCCAGCCCCGACCGCCTCGAGATGGGATTTTCGGGTGTCTGGTATGACATCGGCGCGTGCCAGATACATCTGCTGTGCCTGCCCAACCCGGAAGCCGGTCTGGCGCGTCCCGAGCATGGTGGGCGCGACCGCCATATCGCGCTCGCCGTAACGGATATTGCCCAACTCAAAGCGCGCCTGGACAATGCAGACGTGGCTTATACCCTGAGCCGGTCCGGCCGGCCCGCGCTGTTTTGCCGCGACCCGGATGGGAATGCGCTGGAGTTTGTGGAGCGCTGAATTTCAGTGCGCGGCGATTTCATGTCCGCGCGCCAAATTGATTTTGTCGAGTAATTTTTCCGCTTCGTCACGGCGGCCTGTGTCGGCATCTTCGCGACCCGCACGAAGCGGCGCTTGTAAAGCTAGCTGAAGATGGGTGAGGGCCTGGGCGTATTCGCCTTTATCTGCTAAAAAATCGGCGTAGAAATAGTTCGCATCGATGCTTTTTGGATCGATTTTTAATGCCTTTTTCAAGTACTTCCGGGCTTTATCCTGATCACCGAAAGAAATAGGCCAACCGGGCACCTTGGCGTACAAGCTCCCCAGGCAAGTGTAAACAGCTCCGTCCAGTATCCGAGGATTGATCTTTTCCGCACGCAGCAGCAATTCATGAGCCTCATTTACTTTGATAAGCGCCCCCACACCGCCTTCAACTGCGGCGGTACTGGACAGGATGAGTGCGTCCATGACCATGGCTTCAGGTGCATCAGGATAGGTCTGGAGCAGACTGTTTGCCTGACTGATCAGTGGCTGAAAAGCAGTTGCACGTTCTTTTTTGGGTATTTGATAATTGACTTTTGCCCAACCATGACTCAGCGCGTCAATGGCACTCATCAGGCTGGCGTCGTTTGCAAAAGCGGATGGCGCCAGGGCAAGCAAACAAAGGGTTGCCATGATCCGGCGGGTTTTCATATCCATATTCCTTCTGCCGTAGCGTGCAATCCATCGGCGCATGAGCGCGGGTTTGCCGGCTACGTTAACCCATCATTATGAACTTCTGTACAGCGGTTCCAGGGCATCACTGTTTTCGGTCTTGATCCGGATATCCACGGGTTTGTGTTGACTGAACAGCTGCCACAGGGCATCCCCTTGCCAGTGCGCCTGCGTCTGCGCATAGAGAGCGCGATCCAGTTGCGTCACTGCGTCGGCCAGTGATGGCTCGCACAGGCGCGCCAGCGCGGTGAGACTGGCTGGTGGATTCTGGCGCCAGCGCTGCTTTGCCCATGCAAGCAGTTGTGTTTTTGCCTCGGATGCATCGTTTGCCAGACAAGCTTTTTTGAACTGTTTTTCCAGCTGCCCGAGGGTTTCTTCATGCGCGGTATTTGTTTCCGTTAGCGAAGATTTTTTGCGCGACTGCCACCACCAGGCGAGAAGCGTGATCAGCCAGCCCGTACCGAGCAACAGCGATAGCCACGGCCACCAGCCGGGAGCAACGGTTGCGATGCTGGTGCCAGGCGCTTGGGAGGCATTTGTGGGCAGAGCCGAGGGAACAGGCGCTTCTGTCGTTGGGGTAGTGGGCGTGGGCGGCGGCGCGGATACCTGGTTCGGGCTGCCGGGGAGGATAGAGATGCTGCGAGCAGGCAAACGCGCCACCTCCTCTTTGTCCGTATTGACGTTCCACCATTTGATTTCGATAGCCGGCAGGGTGACATTGCCGGGGCGGGTGGGGATGAAGGCGATCTTCTGCTCGCGCGTGCCGACGATGCCGTTGCCATCCTGGCTGTCTTTAAGCGTGGGCTGATCCGGGTAGAGCTTGAGGCCATCGATTTTGCTGCTATCCAGTGCCGGCAGTTGTGAAGCGGTCAGGCCGTTAGCCGTAATCGTCAGCGTGCGCGTGATCGGCTCGCCAACGGTAAATTTGGGTGGATTTTCCGACCATTGTTCCTCCAGTTGCAGTTTGCTGGCCGGCAGCCATTGGCTGCTGTCGAAGCCAGCGGGGACCGGTTTGACCGAGAATGCGATGGTTTTTGAATTCAGACGCAGGTGGCGTGTGCTCTGGCTGAAGGGATTAAACATGAAGCCGCCGCCACCCTGATTTTCCTCGACGACACTGCCATCAAAGACCACCGGAGAACTGTTGAATTGCCCGCTTTTTTGCGGGAAAACTGCGTAGCGTCGCTCTATCACCGAATAGGCCTGGCCATTGCGGACGACCTGGAACGGGCGATCGGTGCCCAGCCGTTCCACCACCGCATCCATCTTCGGAAATTCGGGGTCGCTCAGATTGCTGCCGTCGCCCAGGCTGAGCGCACTGTACAGACGTACGGTAAAGATGATCTGTTGCTGCACATGAACCGTCTGCGGTTCTGCGCTGACTTCCACAAACAGATTCTTGCTCTGTTGCGCGGTGTCCGCCTGACTTGCAGCCGTCACCGTAAGACTGACCGGAGGACTGGACTGCCCCCCTAAAGAGATTGCAGGAATCTGTAGCTGTCCGGCATGTTTCGGGGTGAGGCTGATCTGCCACTGGGTGTTATGGCTGATCTGACCATTAATGATCTGAAAGCTGCTGCTTTTGCTCTGGCCGAGGATATCAAAATCCCGCTTCAGCGCGCTCAGGTCCGGCTCCCCGCTGCTGTTGTCGCTGCTTTGCAGGGTGAGGTTGAACGACTCGTTCACGGCGACCGGATTGCGGTCGACCTGGGCCTGTAATGAGGCGGACGACTGCGTGGAGTAAAGCACACACAGCGCCGTGATCACGAGAATCAGAAACCGGTTAAAACGAGCTTTTACCATGGCTGTTTTTCACTCTTCTGGAATTGCTGCTGCTGTTTATATTGATAGAGAAACTTGCGCCGCCACAGGCCGCCCGGGTCGTCGGGAATACGCCGCAGCCATTGCTCGTCTGCCTGCTGTAATTGCTTGTGCTGTGCCTGCGCATCGGCCGTCGCTTGCGCGCTGCCTGCAGGCGCTGCGCCCCGGTTTGCCGCTTGCGGTAGCGGTTGTGGCTGACCCTGGTCCTGCTTTTGAGTTGCCTGGTTCTGCGGTTGTGCCCCGGCCTGCCCAGCGGCATTGTTCTGTTGATGTCCGGTATCCGGATTCTGTTTGCCGGCATTGCCCTGGTTCTGCGCAGCCTGGCCTGATTTCTTGTTGGACTGTTGATTGCCTTGCGCCGATTGCGGCGGTGTCTGCTGCGATTGTCCGCCGGGCTTCCCCTGTTGCCCGTTTTTTGAAGATTGCTGCTGATTGCCGGCGTGTTGCTGGTTTTGTTGTTTATTTTGTTGCTGTTTTTTCAATAGTTCTTCAACCAGATTGCGGTTATAGCTGGCATCACTGAGCCTGGGGTCGCGTTTCAATGCGGCGTCATAGGCGCGCATCGCTTCGGGCAGGCGCCCCTGTTGCGCCAGCGCATTGCCGCGATTGTAATCAGCCTGGGCAGTGTCGATGCCTTTCAGGCTATCCAGCGCTGCCTGGTAATTTCCGGCCCGATAATCCGCAGCGGCGCGCCACTGTGGATCGTGAAAAAGGCTGGCAGCCAATTGCGGCTGTCTGGCGTCCATGGCCTGCTGCCCGCGCTGATCGTCGCGCAGCCACAGGCTGTTCCATCCGGACGCATAGGCCGGATGCGCCTGCGGCAGGATGATCAGCAGCAATACAACCAGATAGCCGCGGCGAAAAGCCAGCGCACCGAGCACCAGTAGCGGCAGCAGCAGCCACGGGCCTTCGTCGCGCCACTGATCGCTCATCAGGCCATCGACCTTTTTATCCTGTTGCTGGTCGAGCATGTGCTGGAACGGCGCCAGCAATGCGTGAAAATCGCTGTCGTCAGGGCTCAGACGCCGATAGGCGCCATGGCCCTGACGTGCAAGCGCTGCGAGGCTGGCGTCGTCCAGTCTGGGAATGACAATGGCACCGTCGCCGCTCTCGACAAATCCGCCATTGGGATCCGGAATGGGCGCGCCCGCCGGGGTGCCGACACCCAATACCGACAGCCGGTGCCCGGCCTCGACCAGATGGCTGATGGCCGTTTTGAGCGAATCCGACTCGTTGCCGTTGAGGCCATCCGTAATCAGCAGCACACCACCGTGAGCGACGCCGGCCTGCTTGAGCAGATTCTGCGCCAGGCTGATCGCGCGGTCGGGACGCGAACCCTGCGCCGGCATCAGTGCGGGGGTGAGAACCTCCAGCTGGCTGACGATGGTCTGCGCATCGGTGGTCAGCGGGCTGACCACAAACGGCGTGGCAGCATAGACGATCAGCGCCGTTTCACCTTCCTTTTGCTGGTTGAGGATATCGCGCAGTTTCAGTTTTGCCCGCTCCAGCCGGCTCGGTTTGATATCAGCGGCATCCATCGAGCGCGACAGATCGAGTACCAGCACCAATGCCGACTGCTGGCGGAATACCGGCTGCGCCAGTTTCTGCCATGCCGGACCGGCCAGTGCAAGAATCGCCAGCAGGCCGCCGAAGCCGACGGCAACCATAACCCAGGGGCCTTGCCGGGCATTTTTTCCGATCAGGAGGTGGGCCAGCAGCTGCGGATCGACCACGCGCTGCCAGCTGCGGCTGACCAGGCGCCGGCGCCACATCAGCCAGAGCAGCGCAGCCAGGAGGAGCAAAGCGAGCAACCAAAGGGGACGCAAAAAATGAAAGGCCGAAATCATTTCCATGGCTTCATCTCCTTCCCGCTACCGGCAACAGCAGCAGGCTGATGGCCAGCGGCCAGTAGAACAGCGTCTTGCGCGGGCGGAAGGTCTGCTTCTCCTGATCGACCGGCTGCAGTTTATCCAGAATGCTGTAGATCTGGTCCAACTGTTCGGTGTCGCGGGCGCGAAAATAGCGCCCTCCGGTCGTCCTGGCGATGGCGCGCAGCGTATCTTCATCGAGGTCGCTGGAAGGATTGACGCTTTGCATGCCGAACAGCGAAGGCACCTGCATCTCGCTGGCGCCGATGCCGATGGTGTAGATGGTGACCCCCTCCTTGGCAGCCAGCTGTGCCGCCTTGAGCGGTGTCAGCTCGCCCGTGTTGCTGACGCCATCGGTGAGCAGTATCAAAACCTTATTGCCCTGCGGCAGTTCGCGCAGGCGTTTAACCGCCAGGCCGATGGCATCGCCGATAGCCGTCTGCTCGCCCGCCAGACCGATGGCGGCCTCGTCCAGCATGTTGTGTACGGTCTTGCGGTCGAAGGTCAGCGGGGTTTGCAAATAAGCCTGGGTGCCGAACAGGATCAGTCCGATGCGGTCGCCGACGCGCCGGTCTATGAAGTCGCCGGCGATCTCCTTGATGGCGTCGAGGCGGCTCACCCGTTGATCGCCTATGACGAAATCCCGGGTTTGCATACTGCCGGAGAGGTCCACCGCCAGCATCAGGTCGCGCCCGCTGACCGGCAAATCGATGGGATCACCCACCCAGATGGGGCGTGCCGCTGCGGTCACCAATAGCAGCCATGCCAGCGCGCCGAGCCATGTTCGGCCGCGCCGCAGCGCCAGCCTGGCGGGTTTCGAAGCGCTTTCCATGGCAAACGGTTCAAGCCCGGGTACGCGCAGCGCGGCTTCCTTGACTTCATCGGCGCGTGGCAGCAGAAAACGCACCAGGAGCGGTAGCGGCAAAATGAGAAAAAGCCATGGCCACTCGAAGTGGATCATTTTTTGCCTCTTGGCAGCTTCTTCAGCCAGCGTTCGCCCAGCGCTAACAAGGCACGCAGGGAGTCCGGATCGATGGCCATTTCCGGACGATACGGAACCGTGGTCAACAGACGTCCGGCGTCCGACTGAAAAGCGGCGCTTTCGCCCAGGCTGCGATCGAGGAAAGCAAGCCACTCGTCACCATTGAGCGCCGCCACCTGTTCACGGGGAAAGCGGCTGACCGCCACGCGCCGCAGCAGGATCGACAGTTCGCTGACCAGCGTGCGGGGTGCGGGTGGCTGCGTCGCATGCAGTTCGCGCAGGCGGAGCAGTTCGCTCAGTGCAAATCGGCGCCAGTGGTTCCTGCTACGGCGACGATGCAACCCGTATAAAGCAACTGCCGCCAGCAGGACGGCTGCAGCCAGCAGCCACCATCCCGGTGCCGGCGGCCACCAGGAGATGCGCGCGGGCAGATGAATATCATGCAGCTGGCTCAATGCCGGATTCATGTACGCATCCCCAGCCCCTGCCGCAGCGCAGCCAATGGCTCTTCAGCGGTGGTTAATGGCAGCAGGGTCATGCCATATCTCCGACATAGCTGTTGCAGCGCCGCCTGTTGCTGGATAAAGCTCTGGCGGTAGCGCTCGCGCACATGCGTATCTTCGGTTGCCAGCGTCAGGAAACGCTCGCCATCGCTCACCCGATAATGTCCGGGCGGAGGTAGCTCGGCCTCCAGCGGGTCGTGAATGTCGGCGAGAATGAGATCGTTATGGCGGGCCAGCTGGGCCAGATGCGCGCTCCCCTGGCCATTGAGATGGGAAAAATCACTCAGCAGGATGATCAGGCTGCCCGGCTGCGCCACCCGGCGCAGCCGGGCCAGTGTCTGGTTCAGCGCATTGGCTGCCGTCATTGCGCCGCTGCCGGCTGCCGGCTGTTGCCAGGCCGCATGATCGGCAATCTGGCTCAGCACATGCAGCAGTGCTGCTTTACCGCGCCTGGGGCGCAGCTCGATGTGCGTCTTTTCAGAGAACAGCAGGGCGCCGAGCCGGTCGCCCTGATTCACGGCGCGCCACCCCAGCAGGGCTGCCGCCTGGGCAGCGCGCACTGCCTTGAATGCACCCTGGGTGGCAAAGAACATGGTGTGGCGCAAGTCAACCCAGAGCAGCACGGCGCGTTCGCGTTCTTCGCGAAACAGCTTGGTATGCGGACGGCCGGTACGCGCGGTGACGCGCCAATCGAGAATGCGCACATCGTCGCCCTGCATGTAGGGACGCACCTCATCGAATTCCATGCCGCGTCCCTTGAACGGCGAACGATAACCGCCGCTGACAGGCGAACGAATCCGCCCGGGTTTGAGCGACAGCGATTCCGCATCGTGATGCAGGGCAATCAGGGAGGACAAACTGATGCGCACCACGCCATCGTCCTGATTCGACGGGTCTGCCGGCGCGGAAGCCGGGCGGGTGTAGGAGGGCTTGCTGTGCCCGAATGGGGGAATCATGGTACCGGGATCAGGTCGATCAGTTTCTCGATAAAGTGATCGGGAGTGTGGCCGTCGGCCTCTGCCTCATAACTCAATAACACGCGATGGCGCAGCACATCAAAAGCCAGCGCCTGGATATCTTCCGGCCCCACATAATTGCGACCAGCCAGCCAGGCATGGGCGCGCGCGCAACGGTCGAGGGCAATCGTGGCGCGCGGACTGGCGCCCCATTGCACCCAGCTGCCCAGATCTGCGCTGTAGGATGACGGGTTGCGGGTGGCGAGAATAATCTCGACCAGATAACGCTCCAGGTTGTCGGCCATGAAAACATCGAGTACTTCCTGGCGTGCGGCAAGCAGGGTTTCCTGACTCAGTCTGGTCACCGGCGGCGCTGTCTTGCGCAGTTGTTGCGACGCTTCAGTGCGCGCCAGTTGCAGTATCTGTCGTTCGGCTTCAGCCTTTGGATAATCGACCTTTACGTGCAGCAGGAAGCGGTCGAGCTGTGCCTCCGGTAGCGGGTAGGTTCCTTCCTGCTCGATGGGGTTCTGCGTGGCCATGACCAGAAACAGTCTTGGCAATGGATACGTCGTGCTGCCCACGGTGATTTGCCGCTCCGCCATGGCCTCGAGCAGCGCCGACTGCACCTTGGCCGGCGCCCGGTTCACCTCGTCGGCCAGCACCAGGTTGTGGAACAGCGGGCCGCGCTGGAACTGGAAAGAACCATCCTGAGGACGAAAAATATCGGTGCCGGTGAGATCGGCGGGTAACAGATCCGGCGTGAACTGCACGCGGTGAAAATCGCCGTCGATGCCTTCGCTCAAAACCTTGATGGCGCGTGTCTTGGCAAGACCCGGTGCGCCTTCGACCAATAGATGACCGTCTGCCAGAAGTGCTATCAGGAGCCGTTCTACCAGGATTTCCTGACCGATGATGTGTTGCGAAACGTGTTGTTGCAGAGACTGAAATGCTTGTTGGGCGAGCGAATTTCCCGTCATGGCGATCGTGTCCGTTATTAATGATAGATTCAACGGATAGAGTGACTCATGACGTTTTTGATAGTTCCATAACGATCCGCCGGAATTCGATTGCCGCAAAAAGAATGGCAAATCACGCACGCATCACGGCTACAATTCCTGTATGCATTTCAGATGCATGGTGCTGCAATTTTTTCCATGCCTTCCATTCGGGTGGCCGTGAACTTTCACCGGCACATCCACAAGATGAAAACAGAAAACGCCGATCTATAAAAGGAACTCGCATGACCTATAACCGCACAACCCGCATTCTGCATTCGCTGATCGCCCTGACTATTAACTTTCAGCTCTTTGTCAGTTTCGCAATGGACCATCCGGAAGCCGACCGGCCGATGAGCCAGGCCGGTGCGTTCTGGTTCGAATGGCATGAATGGGTGGGGCTGGCTGCAACGGCGGTCTTGCTGGCGAGCTGGATTTACCGGCTGGCGAATTTCAAACGCCTTGGGCAGGGGCAGTTGTTTCCGTGGATGAACGCCACCGGTCGCAAGGCATTGGTGACCGAAACAGGTCAGTTTCTGACATTGAAATGGAAGGTATTGGCGGATACCGGTGCACTGGCCGGAACGATACACGGCCTGGGCCTGCTGATTGCCACGGCAATGGCGGTCACCGGCAGCATACTTTATATCGGCTTGTGGCCCGCCAATGTCGTCAATGCCAATGTGCACACTATGATGGAAGTGCATTCGACCCTGGCGACGGTCATGTGGGTTTATCTGTATGGCCATACCATCATCGCCTTGTGGCACCAGTTCGCCGGTCATGGCAGCATCGTTAAAATGTTCAGCTGGCGATGAGTCAAGTTTTAGCCGGAGGCTAGCAAACGGCGTAGATCCCGGCTAATTTCGGCGGCTTTGCTGGAACTGGAACCCAACAGTCGTGCCTTGCCACTACCGTCGAAGATGAATACTCCGCTACTGTGATTAACCGCATAGTTACCCTGGGCATCGGATTTATCGAGACTGTAGACTACGCGATAACGCCGGGTGAGCGCATCGAGCGCCTTCTTGTCTCCGCTTAAGCCGACGAATTGCGGGCCAAACGCCGCTGCATAACTTTTGAGTACCGGCGCAGTATCACGGGCTGGGTCGACGCTCACGAACAGCACGCGTACCTTGTCAGCGTCAGTGCCCAGACCGCGCAACGCCTGGGCCAGTGTGGCGAGCGTCGTCGGGCACACATCCGGGCAATGGGTATAACCGAAGTAGAGCAGTACCAGCTTGCCGTGGTATGCATCCGCCGTAACCGCTTGCCCATTATCGTTAGTCAGTTTGAATTCGAGTTTGGGCATCAGGCCGGTAATGTTGTCGAGCGCCCAGGGTTCCTGTTGCTGGCAAGCCGTCAAGCCGAACAGCGCGATGACTGAAGCAATTGCCATCCAGCGCCAATGCTGCCAGGCCATCAAAATGTTCCGTATCATTCGGTCCCCGCGCCATTGACTGCAAACATCACTTGCAGCGTTTGACCGCCCGCGAATTGCAATGCCACCGGCACTTTTTCACCCACTTTCAAGGGTGCGGCGGCTTGCATCAACATCAAGTGGTAACCCCCGGGAGAAAAATGCACCGTGGCGCCCGGTTTGATTTCACGGCGGCCGACCGGCACCATGCTCGAGGTTCCGCCATGTTCCAGGCTGCGGTGCATGTGGACCATTTTGAAAGCGGCACTGGACGCCCCCACCAAAACCAGATCCTCGTCACCACGATTCGTCAGATCGAAATAACCTGCCAGAGGAAGATCACCCGGCAGCAGGCGAATGCGCGCATTGCTTACGCTGACGTGCGGGGCGGCAAGCGCCAGAGAGCAGGTAAACAAGGCGATGATCACCGCCATCATCAGGCCAAATGGATGTATACGGCGATGGCGTGTGAATCGCGTGTTGCGTGCGGATTTTGATGCTGTCATGGTTAGCCTGCTTTCGAGGTGATTACGTCTGCCAGGGCGGAGGAGGATGTCGGCACGGCTTCTTCATCTTCATGCAGAATGCGGCTCAGCACCACGAGAACGGCAATAACACACATCATGGATGGCGGGATCCAGGTAATTAATCCGCCGATTTGTTGATCGGTCATCGGGCTGATTTCCCAGGCACGCCCACAGATGCCATAGACATCGTAGAGCATCGATTTGTGCAGGAAAATATAGGCACCAAGCAACACCTGACCAATCATTACAATAAATAAAATCAGGATGCGCTTCATATAGCTGATATTGGCATGCCCGTTCGTAGTGCGTGGGGCAAGCATCAGCCACCAGAACAAGATTCCGTCTACCACCATGCTCCAGTTCATCAGCCGGTAACGGTCTTCATTGAGCATGACCGTGAAATGGATCGCAGGGGAAAGCCAGAAATAGATCAGGCCTACGAATAGCACTGGCGCGATTATCGGATTTTGCAAAAAGCCGTAAATGCCTTGTACTCCCCGATGGTGCCACACAAGTCGTAGAACCTGCTCTCGAAAGCGTACCGGCACACCACGGGATATCACATCCATCGGGGCGGCAAGCACTATCAGGAACGGGCCGATGTGATGCAGAATAAGGTGCTGCAGGCGGTGCACCCAGAACATATGCTGCGACAGAAAATCAAAGTAAGTCTGTAGCGCAATATAGATTAGTCCAAGTCCCAGAAAAAACGACAGGGGCCGCCAAAATCCGATGACCTCGTGGTTGCGTTTGGCGATTACCAGACCGCGAATATAAGCTGCTGCCGGCAGCACGCAACTGGCAAGTACGGTGGGAGAGAATTCCCATGGGCGGAGAAATGTGATGACGGATTGCATCAATCAGCTATTTGTCAATGCGGTTGACATGCGCACGAATTATACACCTCGACAAACATGAGACCCCCTGCAACAGAGCATCGCGACCATCGCACTACTGTGTATATGCGAATTATTGCCCTCGGACCGGCACGCTTACGGTTGCCGGAGCCAGACACACCTTGTCGTTGCAGGCCTGTACACGAAGGCTAGCGGCGGATGGCAGTTGAGCCGGCCGCTGCGGAAAATGTCCCTGTAGCGTGATGCGCCCCTCGTACACTGCGATACCTTGCGGCGCAAACGGCGCCTTGAAAATCTGCGCCGCCGGGTAGTCAATTTTCAGCTCGGGATGGCCCGGAAGCATGAATTGCGTGGGAATCAGGTTGGGGTCGGAAGCCGGGTTGGCGTTGATGTGATAACCAGGCTCAATCTCGATGCTCACGATCAGATCGGCGCCAGTCCCGGCCGGGACAAGATGAGCCTGGGCGCGCACGTGATCGGCGGAATCCAGCAAGCCCGGCGACCTTGCCCTGGCGGCTTCTGCCGAGGGCGCCTTCTCCAGCGCCGCCATCAGTTGCGGCCGGCTCAGCGGTCCCAGCAGCGCCCCCCAATTGGAAGGCTCGGCGGCAATCTGCGCAGACAGCGGCGTCAGTCCCCGGCGCGCGGCGCTGGCATAGCGATGATCACCGGTGACAACGGACAGCTCCAGCAGCAGCACGATGGCGGAAGACTGGCCCGATGGCTGCACCGAGTCGCCCTCCGCAGGCGGCGTGAGCAATAAATCGGCCTGATCTCCGGTTTCGACGAAATGGCCGTCGGGACGAGAAAAACGCTGCAGCATGACATCGGCAATCCGGCGTGCACGCGCCAGCCACACGGCATCGCCGGTTTGCCGGTGCAACGTCAGGAAAGCCTGGCCCAGCAGTGCATAGTCGTCAAGAAAGCCGGCGTCGCCGGGGCGGCCTGCGAAGAACTGATGTTTGAGTTCGCCGGATGCCGGATCGAAGGCGTGCCGCCATAGCCAGTTGGCCGTGCGCAGCGCTGTCCTGGTCAGCGCAGGATCGTGCAGCCAGTGACCCGCCTGGGCAAAACCGATGATCGCCAGCGCGTTGGTGGCGGTGACGATCTTTTCGTCGCGTGCCGGCTGCGGGCGTTTCTGGCGCGCGGCCAGCAGTCTGTCGCGCAAGGGTCGTAACGCCGCGATGGCAGACGCCAGCTGATTTTTCTGTGCCAGCTTCTGGGCGTGGTCGCGCTGCAGTCGCAGCACGTCGCCCTCCGGCTGCGCATGTCCTGCGGGTGCCGGCGGCATCGGCACCAACTGATACAGCGCCAGGAAGCGCTGCGTGTCGGTCGCACCCAGCACCGCTTCGATCTGCGCGCGCGTCCACACGTAGCTGGCGCCTTCGCTACCGCCCACTTCGGCATCCTGTGCGCTATAGAATCCGCCGCCCGGCGCCTGCATCCCGGCCGTCAGGTAGTGCGCGGTACGCAGCGCAACCTGCCGGAACAGCGGGTTTTTGGTGATCGCATAGGCTTGGGTATAAAGACCGAGTAGTTGAGCGTTGTCGTAGAGCATCTTCTCGAAATGCGGAATGGACCAGCTCGGCTCGATGCTGTAGCGATGGAAGCCGCCGCCCAGCTGATCCATGACGCCGCCCTCAGCCATGGCCTCCAGTGTCTGCGTGGCCATGCCCTGCGCCTTGGCCGCGTGACTGCGTACGTCGGCGCTTAACAGCATCGACAGCAGCGGCGCTTTCGGAAACTTGCTGGCACGGTCAGCAAAGCCGGCGTCAAACACGTCAAAACCGCTTGCGGCCTCGGCAATCGCCTTGTCCCGCCATTGCTGCGGCGCCAGCGCTGCCGGGCCGGCCGTACTGAGGCCGCGCTCCGTTTGCTGTAGCGCCAGATACACCTGATCTGCGAGCGCCACGACCTGGGCGTGATCTTCGGTCCAGGCGTGATGCATGCTTTTCAATACCGTCGGGAATCCGGGCAGCTTGCCCTGATCCTGCGGCGGGAAATAGCTGCCTGCATAGAAGGGCTTGAGATCCGGGGTGAGAAACACGTTATTCGGCCAGCCGCCGCCGCTGGTCATGATCTGCGTGGCCAGCATGTAGATGCGGTCGATGTCCGGGCGCTGCTCGCGGTCGACCTTGATGTTGATGAACCATTGGTTCATCAGTTTGGCGATGTGCGGGTCGGAATAGATCTCGCGTTCGGCGACATGGCACCAGTAGCAGGTGGAATAGCCGATGGAGACGAAGATCGGCTTGTTCTCGCGCCTGGCCGCTTCCAGCGCCTCCGGTCCCCACGGGTACCAGTCCACCGGATTGTGCGCGTGCAGCAGCAGGTAGGGATCATGGCTGTGGATCAGGCGATTGGTATAGGTCTTGCCGTCAAACTTTACGCCGGGCGTAGTGGGTGACGGCGCTGCAGCCAGTGCATCGGAGATGTGCATCATCCAGCCGCCTGCCAGAGCCAGCATACCTGCCAGCGCGAGCCTGGCCAGCACATTCTGGCTACGCGGCTGAACTGCGTCGTGCTGGGTGAGCTTCATGTTTCGCCTCTTCCTGTACCGCTTTATTAGCGTCCGCCTGGCAGAGCCAGACGGTCACCTTGGCCAGACACATGCAATTATCGATTTGGTTCTGAGCGCGGCGCCAGTGGGAGTCGGTATCCAGTTGAGATGGGCGAGATACTCGTTGGCGATCGGACAAGCGGCGATGGGCGCCGTGTTCGCTGCAATGCGAGTATCGGGATCACATGGTGTCAATCCTCGGTGGCTCTTCCGGCAGAGCCGGAGCTTGCCTCGCTGAATTACTCCGTCGCCGTGCCGGCAATGTTCGCGAGCACGCCATCGAGTTTCCTGGTCAACTCATCCAGTCCGGCAATACCGTGACGCGCCTTCACGTAATCCAGGGTGTTGTAGCTCACATGCACCTTGCCGGCTGTATCTGCCCATACCAGTGCTTTGAGCGGAAAATCGATCCCTGCAGTGGGTGCGGCCAACATGAAAGGCGTGCCACCTTTCGGGCTACCGAAAATCGTCACTATCGCCGGTGGCATTTTCAACCCTGCCTGAGCCGCTCCTTCGCCGTGATTCACCTTGGCGAAGATTGTCAGTCCTTTGTCTTTAATTGCAGTCTCCAGACGCGCTTGCGTCTCTTGAAACCCGAATTTGCTCGCCTTGGTTATCAGGCCATTGTCTTGCGCAAGCGCAGTCATCGAAGTCAGCGTCATGATTATTCCCAGAAGAATAGCTTTCATTTTCGTTTCTCCATTTGGTTGATTATTTGAATAGGCTGAGTCGTCATTACAGGTAGAACCTTACACCCGCCACGCGCGATGAGCTAGGAAGCCATCCCTAACACTGCGCACTGTCAGCCATCATTTCCCGCCACTGTCCTGCGCTGTTTCTTGGTATCGCCACGCTTCTGCTTGCTTTCCAATCGGCGTCTTTGCGAAGCCCGGGTTGGCTTGGTTGCCCGGCGCAGCTCGGGTACTTCGGTGGCGCGACGGATGAGCTCAACCAGGCGCACCCGTGCGTCGTCGCGGTTGCGGCCCTGCGTGCGAAAACGCTGAGCTTCGATGGTAAGCACACCGTCCTGGCTAATACGCCGGCCGGCCAGCACGATCAACCGGGCGCGCACGTCCTCGGGCAGGGAAGGGGAGTGCACGACGTCAAAGCGCAATTGCACTGCCGAGGACACTTTGTTGACGTTCTGCCCGCCCGGCCCGGAGGCACGGATAAATTGTTCCTGCAGTTCGCTGTCTGCGATGGAGAGTGTGCGGGTAATGCGGATCATGGGAATGATTTTACGCCTGCTTGGGCCAGCCTGGCCGCGCCAAATGCAGCCTCGCCCTGTTGAGCCGTCTCGACGGGCACTCCCAGCTGATTTTCGCGGATGCGGCGCCAGGTTTCATTTTTGCTGCCGCCACCGGCGCTGATCACGCGCCGCAATGGCGTTGCACCCAGTTCGGCCAGTCTGGCATAGCCTTGGGCTTCGATGCGTGCCATGCCTTCCAGCAAGCCGTGCAGGAATTGCACGTCATCCAGCGGGTGCGGCGCCAGGCGCGGCAGCATCTCCGGGGCGTGGATGGGAAAGCGCTCGCCGGGGCGGGGCAGGGGATAGTAGTCGAGGCCGCTCGGCTGGTCGGGATGGATTTTCATGCTCAGTTCGGCCAGGGCGGCATCGGTGAAAAATTGCCGCAACACGCCGCCGCCGCTATTGGATGCGCCGCCCGCCAGCCATAAATTGCCGAAGCGGTGGCTGTACACTCCGTATTCTGCGGATTCGACCCGCGCCGTCGAGAGCAGCTTCAACACCAGGGTGGTGCCCAGCGAAGTCACCGCGTAGCCGGGTTGCTCAACGCCGGTGGCAATGAAAGCGGCAATGCTGTCGGTGGTACCTGCACGCACGATGCAGGCGGGGTTGAGGTTGAAATGGCGTGCCGTATGGCGGTTAATGCGGCCTAGCCGGGTGCCGGGTGCGACCACTCGTGGCAGCAGTTGTGCAATGGGCAGCGCCTGTATCCACGCTGGCCAACTCAGGGCGTGCGGGTCAAAGCCGGTTTTGAGTGCGTTATGGTAATCGGTGACGCCGCCCGCGCCAGTCAACAAGGCTGCCAGCCAGTCGGCCTGGTGAAGAAAATAGCGCGCGCGCGCGGTGCCTGGCTGCTGCATCAGCCACATGCCTTTGGCGAGACTGCCTGGCAGCGGCACTGCGCCTGTGTCTGCAGCGGCGCGCGTATCGTTGTAGAGCAAAGCCGGCGCAAGCGGCTCCAGCGCGTCATCGGCAAGCAGTACAGTGCCGGAGGTGCCGTCCATGGCTATCGCTGCCAATGCTGCGCGCAGCCTGGGGGGAATTTGCGCCAGCAGGTCGAACAGGGCCACACGCCAGTCGGCTGTATCCTGTTGTTGCGGAACGACATATTCGGCGTGCGCCGCGAATACCTCCTGCCCGGCAGCGTCGATAACACAGGCACGCGCACCCGATGTGCCAAAATCCAGTCCGAGGTAGAACATCAATCGCGCCCGATTCAGGTAAAATTAAAAAATTATAAGAACTATTCTTGTGCCACTTCGTAAAAATTGCGTCTAACCGCCATCAAACTTGCCGGGTTCAAATCCTTTGTTGACCCCACTCACATCCCCATTGTCGGCCAGATGGTCGGTGTGGTGGGGCCAAACGGCTGCGGCAAATCCAATGTGATTGACGCAGTGCGCTGGGTGCTGGGCGAATCTCAGGCCAAGCAGCTGCGTGGCGAATCCATGCAGGACGTGATTTTCAACGGCTCCGGCACGCGCAAGCCGGTGTCGCGGGCATCCGTCGAACTGGTATTCGACAACAGCCTGGGGCGCGCCGCCGGACAGTGGACGCAGTATGCCGAAATATCGGTCAAGCGCGTGTTGAACCGCAATGGCGATTCCAGTTATTACGTCAACAACCAGCATGTGCGGCGCCGCGACCTGACCGATATTTTCCTCGGCACCGGCCTGGGCACCAAGACTTCCTACGCCATTATCGAACAGGGCATGATTTCGCGCATCATCGAGGCCAAGCCGGATGAGTTGCGCGGCTTTCTGGAAGAAGCGGCGGGCATCTCCAAATACAAGGAACGCCGCCGCGAGACCGAATCCCGGCTGAAAGACACGCGTGAAAACCTGCTGCGCGTGGACGACATCCGCCGCGAACTCACCGAACAGATTGGCCGCCTGCAGGCACAGGCGCAGGTGGCGCAGCAATACCACGCGCTGCAAGGCGAGCTGAAAAGCGCGCAGCAAATGCTGTGGCTGGTCAAAAAGCGTGACGCCCAGGCTGCGCGCGAACGCTTTACGCGCCAGATCGAGGACACCGGCACACAAATCGAAGCGCAAACCGCGCAACTGCGCCAGACCGAACTGCAAATCGAGGAAACCCGCGCCGCGCACTATGCCGCCACCGATGCGCTGAACACTGCACAGGGTGATTTTTACGCCGCGACCGCCGAAGTTTCACGTCTGGAACAAAGCCTGCGCCATCTCGCCGACACGCGTGCGCGGCTGGCCGCGCAAATCCATAACCTCACCGAACAGCGCGACAGCCTGGAAAAACAGCACAACGACATGACCACCAGTCTGGCGCAATGGCAGCAGCGCTTGCTGGAAACCGGCGCCGCGCTGGCAGACGCTGAAATCACTTTTGCCGAAGCCAGCGACACGCTGCCCGAGGTGGAAAGCCTGCTTGCCGATACCCAAAGGCGTGTCGCCGATTTGCAGCGCGAATTATCGCTATGCGAACAGTCGCGCCAGATTGACGAAACGCATCACCAGCATGGCGCGAAAACCCTGCAGCAGCTGGAATCGCGCCATACCCGGCTGACCCACGAGCAGCGCGGCCTGCCCCAGCCCGACCGGGCGGCGCTGGGCGTGGCCGAAGCCGAACTCGAAACGCTCGGCGAGACGCTGGAAAGTCTGCGCGAGCAGACTGACGCAGCCCAGCAGCATCTGCCCGCGCTGGAAGCGCAGCGCCAGCAACTGCGCGCGCAACTGGAAGAAGTCACGCGCCGCCTGCACCAGGCTGAAGGTCAGCTTGCCGGCCTCAACAAGATTCAGACGCATCTGGACGCCGATAGCAAACTGGATGGCTGGCTCAAACAACACGAACTCGCCTCGTTGCCGCGCCTGTGGCAACAAATCGACGTGGAAACCGGCTGGGAAACCGCGCTGGAAGCAGTCCTGCGTGAACGCGTCAACGCCTTGGCAGAACCCGGCGCGCACCTGACGGGCGTCATCAGCGATATTCCCCCCAGCCGGGTGAGTTTTTATGATCCCAACGCTGCACAGATTGCATCCGCCGCCACCACGCTGCCGCGTCTGCTGGACAAAGTACGCTGGAAAACAGGGCAGGGCGGGGCGCTGGCGGACTGGATCGGCGAAGTTTATGTGGCCGATAGCGCAGCGGCAGCGCTGGCGCTACGTGAGCAATTGCCCGCCAATGCTCACCTGGTTTGCCCGGAAGGCCACGTATTCACGCGCCATACGCTTGGCTTCCATGCCGAACAATCTGCCGTGCAGGGCGTGCTGGCGCGGCAGAAAGAAATTGAACGGCTCAGCGCCGAGGCGGAAGAATCGGCTGTGCAAAAGGAAATGCTGGCAGAACAGCTGGTCCATGGCGAAGATGCGCTGCGCCATGCGCAACAAAACCTCGGCGTGTTGCGCAACCAGCTCAATCAGACCCAGCAGCGCCAGCATCAATTGCAGATGGACACCATGCGCGCGCAACAGGCGCTGGAGCGTGTCACCCAGCGCAACGCACAGATCACCGCCGAGCTGGCCGAAGTCGAAGCCCTGATGGAACAGGAGCGCAGTGAACAGCAGGCCGCCAGCGAACGGCTGCACGAGCACCGCACCCAGGCGGGCTTTGTGCGCGAACACCTGGATGACGCCCGGCGCGCGCGCAGTGATGCAGAAAACCTGCTCAACCAGAAACGCGAGGCCCAGCGCCTGAGCGAACGAAAATTGCAGGAAATCCGCTTTACGCTGCAATCATGTGACAATAAAATCAATGATCTGAATAACGCTATTAAAGTTAATTCAGACAATAAGGACCGGTTGAGCGAACAGCTTGCACAGCTCGGCACCGAGCAGGCACGGATCGATGAGTCCGATCAGCAAGCAGACCTGCAACAAGCCGTTGCCGTGCGTCAGGCGCAGGAACACGCACTCGCTTCACGCCGCAACGAACTGGAAGCAGCCAACGGCCAGCTACGCGCGCTGGAAGAGGCGCGCATGCGCCTCGAACAAGGTTTAACTCCATTGCGTAACCGCATGGAAGAACTGCGTTTAAATGAACAAGAAGCGCGCCTGCTTGAAGCGCAGTGTGAAGAGCAGTTGGGTATGTTACAGGCAGACGAAACCGTCATGCTTGCCAGCCTGGAAAAGGGCGCCAAAGTCAGCGGGCTGAATGCAGAAATTGCACGGCTGGGCAGCGCAATCGAAGACCTGGGGGCAGTCAACCTTGCGGCACTGGATGAACTCCAGCATGCACAGGCGCGTGAAACATATCTGGCAGCGCAAGGCGATGACCTGAATCAGGCCATTGCTACGCTGGAGTCGGCCATCCAGAAAATCGATGGCGAGACGCGCGAGTTGCTCAAAACCACGTTTGATACCGTCAACCAGTCCATGTCCGAATTGTTTACCACGCTGTTTGGCGGCGGTCAGGCGCAACTGATTTTGACTGGCGATGAACTGCTCGACGCCGGTGTACAGGTATTCGCCCAGCCGCCGGGCAAGAAAAACAGCTCGATTCATCTATTATCGGGCGGGGAAAAAGCCCTGACCGCGCTGTCGCTGGTATTCGCCCTGTTCAAACTCACCCCGGCGCCGTTCTGCCTGCTGGACGAAGTCGACGCTCCACTGGATGACAGCAACACCGAGCGTTACGCCCGCCTGGTCAAACAGATGTCCGAGCACGTGCAGTTCCTGTTCATCACGCACAACCGCATCACCATGGAAGCCGCGCACCAGTTGATCGGCGTCACCATGCAGGAATCCGGCGTTTCACGGACGGTAACCGTGGATCTGGAACAGGCTGCCAATCTGGCAGCCGCCTGAGCCATTGAAAATGGAACCGAACATGACTTATGAAGAATATCTCGATGAGGTCACCACTCTGATTACTGAAATGTACGACCTGAGTGATGATGCGGCGATCAAATTGGTCATGCAGGCACAAGCGGCCGATTTTTTTATCATGCACGATGACGATCCATCCATGCGCACTCAAGCGCGCGCTGAACAAGATGCACAGACCATCTATCAGCGCCTGAATTCTTCCGGAAAATAGCCTACAAGGGCGATTCAGCATTAAAAATCATACTGATCACCATTGTGCTATTCGTTCCATGACTTCGCATAATGTATAGTCTTGCCAAATCATGGCGTTAGCGTCGAAACCTCGCGTAACAACCGGACTGCATAAGTTTTCTGAATGGGGTAAAGCTTTCCCCGGCTGGCCGATAAAAAAAGCTGATGGCGTTTTCATGCTACCTCCGATCGTTTATGGTTCACAAGAAATACATTCTTTGAGGCTCGCTTGGCGCGTGGGCGTCCGGGTTTGCCGGGGGTTCGACGCAGGCTTAAATGGATGCGCCAGACCACACGACCGCCGGGGCTGACCGCCTGATAACCCAACAGGCGGCCCTTGACCAGCAGCACGCGCACGCGCTGCGGCGAGAGCTTGAGGATCTGGGCGGCCTGTGCAACGGTGTAATCAAAGATCATGCTGGCACCTCCACCGGATCCAGGCGAGGCGGCGAGCCGTGGGGCTCACCTGCCTCGCTGACCTGGATGTACTGACACGACAGGAACGAACGCCCGCAGGGGCTGTATAAGGCACCGCCACGCCCAAAACGCCAACCCTCCCAGCCCGGAGCCTGTACGACACCTCCGGCGCGCATCCTGATGAGTTTGAAGGCCGGGTAGGGGATACGGCTGCTTCCGTTCTCCCAGTTGCGGATGGTGCGCACGGTCACGCCGAGAAAGGCGGCCGCTTCCTTGCGCGTCAGGCCAGCGGTGCGGCGCTCGAGGTAGAACGTTTCGCGGCACACGAACACGAAGCGCGGACGCAGGGGCTTAGCCATGGGGCACCTCACGC
Source organism: Sulfuriferula sp. (assembly GCA_035530335.1). GTDB lineage: Bacteria > Pseudomonadota > Gammaproteobacteria > Burkholderiales > Sulfuriferulaceae > Sulfuriferula. Next base: position 45,370 of record DATKUZ010000044.1, read on the forward strand.
GGCGGGAACGGGCAGGACTCGACCAAGGCCAGCAGCCGCAGGTTGAGGACGTGACCGGTGGCGGCCAGCCCTTCGTCGTAGTCGGACAGGTCGCGGATCAGGCGCGAGATGGCGTCATGAGCGATGCCCAACTCCAGGTGCCAGGCGTTGAGGCTTGCGGTGTATTCGTTCATGCGGCACCGCCTTTCAGGGTGGGCATCTTGGCCCAGCCCATGGCGAACGAGGCCGGCGGATAAATCCACCATTTTTTGGTCAGGGGATGCTTGCGCGCGCCGATGATTTTCTCGGTGCGGCAGTAGTGCTGCAGCAGGTGTTCGTTCAAGCCGGTTTGCTCGGCAAACTGGCGCAGGGACATGCCGTTCTGGTGGCTCATAGGGCACCCCGCACCTTTGGTATCACTGCGAAACAGGTTTCGAGGGCACCAAAAAACGCCGCCAGCGCTTTAGGCATGCGGGATTCGAAGGGTTTTGCATGCATGCATCCCGTGTCACTTTTGGCACAAAAGGGGGGTGTTACCACCCCCTTGGGAAATTTTCCGGGAGGAGCAGCCGAAGACTGCGCCAACGCGCCGGAGCGCGCCGGCTTGGCTTCGGCTTTTGAGGCTGTTTGCTGCGAAACAGGTTTACAACCCACACGAACCGCCGCTAGCCCTTTAGGCATGCGGGATTCGAAGGGTTTTTCATGCATGCTATCTTTCTCACGGTGAGAAAAAAGACGGGTATTACTAGTACCCGTCTGAGCGGTCACGCGGCCAGACCGGAGCGCATGCGAGGAGCTGGCCGGGTGAAAGTCAAAAGCGGCTTTGCATGAGGGCGCCGGTGCCCTTGGGCACAACCGGACAAATTCAGCCAGGCGCACTTCGTTTGACTTGCATTGCCCTCGGTGGCGACTTCGAGGCAGATAGGCCAGCATGGAGCGCTGGCCGTCGCAAGTACCGGGAGCCTTACCGGTGGCCAAAACCCGGCGGCTCGCTGTCACTCGTCGTTCCTCCTCGTTGTCGCGTTGCCGCTGGGGCAGATCGGGAGCGAAACAGGGGTGCGTTTGCGCAACAGGTTTTTCAGGGGCGGAACGGCTGGAAATCCACCCCGCTTTCCTGTCCACAACTTCGCATAATGTATATTATGTTAAATAAGTTAATTTATTGAAGCAATCCAGTTCCAGCGGGTAAAATGCGCCTTCGATAAACCGCTTGACGCTCTACTGCTTCTGGCTCAATTCACGTCTATAAACACCATGCAAGATAATCAGAAACCTGCCATCGCCAGCACCACAGATCTGCAACGTGAAGTTGCTGAGTTGATGATCGAATGTCTGAACCTCGAGGTTGCGGCAGATCAAATTACCCCGGATGCCCCACTGTATGGCGAAGGCCTGGGCCTGGATTCGATCGATGTACTGGAAGTTGCGCTGGTGGTTTCCAAGCGCTATGGCCTGCAACTGCGTGCTGACAGCGCAGACAACCAGCACATTTTCAGCTCGCTGCGCAGCCTCACCGACTATATCGCAGCACAGAGAACCCGCTAATGGCACGTCGCATCCTGCGCTGGCTGGGAATTGCCACGCTGGTTATCGGCTATCCGCTACTGGCGCATTACACTAACGAATCTGCGCACAGCGGCAACCTGGGCGCGCTGGTGGCCATTGCGCCTGTGGTATTGATTGCACTGATGCTGGCCTGGCGTTCACCCCAGCGTATTGCCATGCTGGGCGCACTGGGGCTGGCGTGTGCGGCATTGTGGGCTGGATGGTCGATGCTTGAGCACCATTTCGGGCTGGTTTACTGGCTGCAGAATGTGGGCATGCAGCTCGTACTGTTCATGACTTTTGGTCGTACCCTGTTCGCCGGGCGCCAGCCGCTGTGTACCCGCTTCGCAGAAGCAGTGCATGCACCATTGACGCCGCAGCATGAAATTTACGCGCGTCAGGTCACGGTCGCCTGGACCCTGTTTTTTGCCGGTATGGCCTTTACCTCCACCTTGCTGTTTTTTCTGGCGCCAATAGCCATATGGTCGGTTTTTTCCAATTTCCTGACGCTGCCGTTGGTCGCCTTGATGTTCATTGCCGAATATTGGGTACGCAGATGGGTGCTCCCCGAGATACAGAACGTGCACATCCTTGATGCGGTACGCGCATTCCGCAATACCCCGGCGCGCCCGCGCTGATTGTTCCAGCCTTGATCATGTGTCCACTGCCGCTGGTATCTCACACCTCCCCGGACAGCATTATCGCCCATCGCGCCGATGGTGCCGTCACGCTGCGCAAGTTCCTGGCCGAGGTCAGGCAACTTGCCGCCCTGCTTCCAGCAGGGGCTCACCTGCTCAATATGTGCAGCGATCGTTACCGTTTCAGCGTGGGTCTGGCGGCCGCCATTGTGGCCGACAAAGTCAGCCTGCTGCCGTCTACCCATACCCCGGAAATGGTGCGCCAGATCAAGGTTTTTGCGCCGGATGCGTTTTGCCTGACGGACAGCGACCAGTGCACGGTGGATCTGCCTCAGTTGCGCTACCCGGTCATGAGCGTTAGCCCAACGGACACCTTTGCCATTCCGCAAATTGATGACAGCCAGCGCATTGCGGTGGTTTTCACTTCAGGCTCGACCGGTACCCCGCAACCGCATCCCAAAACCTGGGGCGCACTGGTCGGCAGTGTGCAGGCCGAGGCATTGCGCCTGGGTCTGTTGCCTGACACGTGCTGCACCCTGGTTGGCACGGTACCGCCGCAACACATGTACGGGTTTGAATCCACGGTACTGATGGCATGGCATAGTGGCAACGCCCTCAGCCATGCGCAGCCGTTTTACCCGGCCGATATTTGCCAGGCACTCGCAGCTGTGCCCACGCCGCGCGTGTTGGTGTCCTCGCCCGTGCATCTTCGCGCCCTGCTGGATGCGGGGGTGGCGCTGCCGGAGATCGCACGGGTGGTATCCGCCACTGCGCCGCTGTCCGCCCAACTCGCGCAGGACGTCGAGGCACGTTGCAATGCTCCGCTTATGGAAATTTACGGCAGTACCGAAACCGGCCTGATTGCTACCCGCCGCCCCACGCAAAGCGCAGAATGGCAGTTGCTTCCCGGGATAAAATTGGTCGTCGAGGGCGACTGCGTGCGCGCTTGCGGCGGTCACATCGAGACACCGACAGCCATGAGCGACATGATTGAACCGATTACAGACGAGCATTTTTTACTGCACGGGCGCATGGCCGACCTGATCAATATCGCGGGCAAACGACATTCGCTGGCAAGCCTCAATCACCTGCTCAATACCTTGCCTGGCGTGGTGGACGGCGCTTTTTACATGCCCGACGAAACCGGACATGATCACACTACACGGCTTGCCGCGTGTGTGGTGGCTCCGGGTATGGATGCGCCCCAACTGCTGGCGGCGCTACGCGAACACATTGACCCGGTTTTCCTGCCGCGCCCCTTGCTGTTTGTGGATGCATTGCCGCGCAATCGCACAGGAAAGCTGCCGCGCGCAGCGCTGCAGGCGCTGTTTCAGGCATGCAGCGCACGGAAATCCGCATGAATGAAACCACTCACTGGACTGTTCCGCTCGACCACCCCGCTTTTCCCGGGCATTTTCCCGGCACCCCCATCCTCCCCGGTGTCGTGCTGCTGGACGTGGCACTGCAAGCAATTGCCACTGCCAGCGGGATCGCGCTGGACCTCTGCGAGATCAGTTCGGTCAAGTTTCTGAGCCCGGCGCGTCCCGGCGACGAACTGCTTATTCAGCACACGGTACTGGCCAGCGGCACAATACATTTCAATATCGTGGCTGATACGCGCAAAATTGCCAGTGGAAATATTGTGGCGGGATCGTCTGCATGACACCGCATCCGGCAGCCAGCCACACCGCATGGGCGCATACCCCGGAACGCAGCAACATGCTCATGTTGCGCGTCATGACGTGGATTTCACTGCGCCTGGGGCGGCGCGCAGCGCGCGGCGTGCTGCATCTGATCGCCGCTTATTTTCTGTTGTTTGCACCGGCCAGTCGCCGTGCCTCAAGCACTTATCTCAGGCGTGCGTTAGGCCGTCCTGCCCACTGGCGCGATCTGTACCGGCATTTTTTCACCTTTGCCGCCACCATCCATGACCGCATCTATCTGGTCAACCGCCGCTTCGATTTGTTTGATTTTGAAGTGCACGGCGAGGACACATTGCGTAGTCTGCTGGCCAACGGCAATGGCCTGTTCCTGATGGGCGCGCACCTGGGCAGCTTCGAAGTGATCCGCGCGATTGGCCGGAAAGACACGAATTTGCGTGTCGCCATGGTCATGCACGAGGATAACGCACAAAAAATCAACGCCATGCTGGCTGCCATTAATCCGGAGGCGGTGCAGGATATCATTGGCCTGGGACACGTTGATTCCATGCTCAAGGTGCGCGAGCGCCTGGATGACGGCAGTGTTGTCGGCATGCTGGCCGATCGCACCCCCGGCAACGACATCCTGTACCCGGTGCGAATCCTCGATGCTGACGCGAACTTGCCCGTCGGGCCGTTCCGCATGGCCGCATTGCTGCAGCGGCCAGTGGTATTCATGGCCGGGCTGTATCTGGGCGGCAACCGTTACGCCATCCATTTCGATAGCCTGGCCGATTTTTCTGCCGTTGCGCGCGGGCAGCGCGATGCCGCCGTGCAAGCCGCCATCACCCGTTACGCCGCGCTGCTGGATCAATACTGCCGCAAGGCGCCGTATAACTGGTTTAATTTTTTCGATTTCTGGCAGCCCGTACCGCCGACTACAATGCCTACAAAATCATGATGACACTGCCCTCCCCCGTCTTTTCGCTGCGTGCCATACGGCGCATGCTCGCTGCACTGGCACTGATGCTGTTGCCCGCCATCAGTCACGCCGCCGACTGGGATATCGACCAGCTGATGCGCGGCCTGGCGCAAACCCGTTCCGACCACGCCAGCTTTGTCGAAAAGAAATCCATCGCCATGCTCGACAAGCCGGTGGAATCTTCCGGCGAGTTGTTCTACAGCGCACCCGACCACCTGGAAAAGCGCACCCTCAAGCCCAAACCCGAATCCATGACGGTGGATGGCGACAGCCTGGTAATCGAGCGCGGCCGCCAGAAATATCGGCTGCAACTGCAGGATTATCCGGAACTGGCAGCTTTCATCGACAGCATCCGCGGCACGCTGGCGGGCGACCGCAAGGCGCTGGAACGCAATTACCGGCTGAGCCTGGACGGCAGCGCCGAACACTGGACCCTGCAGCTTGTGCCGACGGATGAAAAAATGCAGGCCGTGGTCAAGCGCATCCGCATCGCCGGCGTGCGCGACACGGTGCGCAGCATCGAAATCTCCCAGGCCGACGGCGACAGCTCGATGATGCTCATCGAAAAGCCGGCCACACCGTGAGGCCAGCCCCAACGCGACGCGGCCGCACGGCGATCGCCCTGTGGCTGGCATTTATCCTCGCCTGCGGCATCATCATCAGCCGCAGCCAGTTCACCACCGATTTATCGGCATTTTTGCCGCGCAGCCCCACGCCAGCACAACAATTGCTGCTGGAGCAGATACGCGACGGCCTGGCCTCGCGCCTGATTCTGGTGGGCATCGAGGGCGCCGATGCGCCCACTCGTGCCAGGCTTTCCAAACAAATCGCCCAGCGTCTGCGCGCTGATCCCGCCTTTGTCAGCGTCAATAACGGCGAGCCCGTCAGCGCCGAGCGCGACCGCGCTTATCTGTTCAACCATCGCTACCTGCTCAGCCCGGCAGTGGCGCCCGCACGCTTCAGCGTGGAAGGACTGCATGCCGCCCTAAGCGACAGCATCGACCTGCTCGCCTCGCCTGCCGGGCTGCTGGTCAAGTCGCTGCTGCCGCGCGATCCGACCGGTGAAATGGTGCAATTGCTCGACCAGCTCAACAGCGGCACCCGCCCGCCGCTGGTTGATGGCGCATGGGCGTCACGCGACGGCGCGCGCGCGCTGATGCTGATGCAAACGCGCGCTTCCGGCTCCGATACCGACGCCCAGCAACGCGCCATGGCCGCCATCCGGCAGGCGTTTGACAAAGCTCCCGGCGCAACCCCTGCCGCCAGGCTGGTGATGACCGGCCCCGGCGTGTTTTCGGTAACGTCGCGCGACACCATCAAAAGCCAGGTCAGCCGTCTGTCCATCATCAGCGTGGCGCTCATCGCCACGCTGCTATTACTGGTTTATCGCTCCTTCACCGCCCTGGCATTGGGTTTTTTGCCCGTTATCAGCGGCGCGCTGGCGGGCATCGCGGCAGTCAGCCTGGGCTTTGGAGCGGTGCACGGCATCACCCTGGGATTTGGCACCGCGCTGATCGGCGAGGCGGTGGATTATTCAATCTACCTGTTTGTGCAATCCGAACAGGGCGGTTCAGACCAGCAGAACTGGATCAAGCGCTTCTGGCCCACTGTCCGCCTCGGTGTGCTGACCTCGATATTCGGCTTTGCTTCGCTGCTGCTGTCCGGCTTTCCGGGTCTGGCGCAACTCGGCCTGTATTCGATTGCCGGTCTGATCGCCGCCGCAACGGTGACCCGCTTCGTGTTGCCTCATCTGCTGCCGGCGAACTTTCGCATCCATGACGTATCGGCTATCGGCGTCGTCCTGTCCCGTCTGGTACAGCGTGCCGCCGCACTGCGCTGGCCGGCCGCGATATTGCTGCTGCTGGCCTGTGCCGTCCTCGTCGAACACCGTGCCAGTTTGTGGAATGACAAGATATCCTCGTTAAGTCCGGTATCGCAGGCCGATGTGGCGCTGGATGCCAGCCTGCGCGCCGACATGGGTGCACCCGATGTGCGTTATCTGGTGGTGGTATCCGGCGCGAGCCGGGAATCCGTATTGCGCTCCGCCGAACAGGTTTCCACGGTGCTGCAAACGCAGGTCGATCAAGGCGAACTCGCCGGATTTGAAAGCCCCAGCCGTTATCTTCCCAGCATAGCCACGCAGCGCGCACGCCAGGCCAGCCTGCCCTCCTCCGCCGTGCTGGAAACGCGCCTGGCACAAGCTGTTCAGGGATTGCCGGTGCGCGCGCAACTGTTTGCGCCGTTTCTTGCCGATGTCGCGGCCGCGCGCCGCCAGCCCTTGCTGCAAGCATCCGATCTTCAACAGACCTCGATGGCCATGGCTATGGATGCCCTGCTCATCCGCCAGGATCGCCACTGGAGTGCCTTGTTGCCGCTTACCGCAGCCAAGGGTGTCAGCATCAACGCAAACCGGATTCGCGCTGCATTGAGCGCCACGGGTTTGACCAACGTGCTGTTTGTGGACATGAAAGCCGAGTCCGACCGCCTGTATTCAGGATACCTGCATGAAGCCATCCTGTTGTCGCTCGGCGGGCTGGTTGCCATTATCGGATTGCTGCTATTTGTTTTCCGCTCGCCCATGCGCGTGCTGCGCATCATCGCGCCGCTGGCGGCCGCGGTCATCACCGTCACGGCGGGATTGGCCGTGTTAGGCCAGCAACTGATTATTCTGCACCTGGTAGGCTTGTTGCTGGTGGTAGCAGTGGGCTCCAATTACGCCCTGTTTTTTGACCGGTCCGATCATCCGCTTCCAGCAGAAGAGGATGCTTTGGCTGAACCCAAACAGATAGCCCACGCCATCTCGCCGCGTACCCTGGCCTCGATGCTGTTTGCCAACCTCACTACCGTCGCGGGCTTTGGCCTGCTTTCGTTTTCCAGCGTGTCGATATTGCAGGCCATGGGCGTCACCGTGGCACCGGGCGTCATCCTGGCGCTGATTTACTCCGCCATTTTTGCCCGGAAAGCCCATGCGTAATAGCCGCTGGCAACCGACGCTGCTGATCCGCGCAACCATCGTGCTGCATGTGCTGGCCTTGCTGATAGTGATCGCAGAACCCGGGCAATGGCGCTGGGTGCTGGGCGCCGTGCTGGCCAATCACGCGCTGCTCACACTGGTCGGACTGTGGCCGCGCAGCCACTGGCTGGGGCCGAACTGGACCCGGCTGCCCGCCGCCGCCACCGCCAGAAATGAAATCGCCCTGACCATCGACGACGGTCCCGATCCCATCGTCACCCCGCAGGTACTGGACATGCTGGATCGTTACGCGGCCCAGGCGACTTTTTTCTGCATCGGTGAAAAAGCCGCGCGCTACCCGGACTTGTGCCGCGAAATCGTGCGCCGCGGCCATGCTGTGGAAAACCACAGCCAGCATCATCGCCATGATTTTTCACTGATGGGACGTTCCGGCTTCTTGCATGAATTGCAGACTGCCCAGGACACGCTGACCACGGTTACCGGCCAGCGTCCCTTGTTTTTTCGCGCGCCAGCCGGCTTGCGCAACCCTTTTCTCGACCCGGTGCTTGCCCGACTGGGGCTACAGCTTGCCAGTTGGTCAGCACGCGGTTTCGACACCCGCACCGGCGACGTTGAGCGCGTTAAAAACAGGCTGTTACGCGGCCTGCGCGCGGGTGCCATTTTGCTGGTGCACGATGGCAACGCCGCACGCACACCCGACGGCATCCCTGTTATTCTGGAAGTGGTTCCCACTGTTCTGGCCTCCGCTGCGGCAGCTAATCTGCGTTTAGTCACCTTGCGTCACGCCCTTGCGTGACGCGTGTCGGCATCGCAGCACCCCATGGAGAACAAGCTTTGAAGGAAAATAGTCAGCAGATGCCCTGGTACCGTCAAGTTGCAGCGGTCTTGCCCAGGCATGTATATCTTAAAAGTATCGGAACAACGCTTTTCATCGGCCTGTTTTTCGGTGCCTACTTCTATTTGCTCAAAGACCCGGCCTACCCGACAACAGTGATGCCCACTACCTGGCTGGATCGTCTGATCGGATTCCAGCCGCTGGCCTTGCCCATGTATCTATCGCTGTGGGTCTATGTTTCCCTGCCCCCGGCATTACTGGCGACGCGGCGCGAGCTGTATGACTATGGCTTGGCCATGGCCGGGACGTGCCTTGCCGGGCTGATCGTCTTCTACCTCTGGCCCACGACAGTACCCGCAGCCAATATCGACTGGGCTCGGTATCCCAACGTGGATTTCCTTAAAAGCATGGATGCCTCGGGCAATGCCTGCCCTTCGCTACACGTCACCACAGCGGTTTTTTCGGGTATCTGGCTGCATCACCTGCTGCGCCGCTTTGGCGCGCCGCAGTGGATACTTATTGTCAACTGGATGTGGTGTATCGGCATTGTCTATTCCACCATGGCCACACGCCAGCATGTCGCGGTGGATGTGTTGGCCGGTCTGGTGCTGGGGGTGACGCCTGCCTATCTGTCATTGTGGCAACGCATGGACGCGGGCGTCATCAGTAAAGTCCGCCGCCCATCCATATGATCTGAACCACTCGCTGGAATTTGCTAAAATCCTGCTTTACTTACAGGCCATTAACAAAAAGAGTCGAAGATTGGTGAGAAGCAGGTTAGGGACAAGGTGCCACCTCTGGCCGAGGGTTAAAACCTCCACAGCACACCAGCATCATCTGTCTGTATTATCATTGCATATACGGACAGACAACCTCGGCAAACAAACTGTGAATCAATCAGTTACTACGCATCAGCATGTTCTGAGAATTTTAATAATACAGACTGACCGGTCTGGTGAATAACTGTTAGCCATCACAACGAGGATCGTATGAAGTACGAACCACCAGAGTTTAAGAAAGCAGCCTTTACGTGTCCACATTGCGACGTCTACTCAAGCTTCTGGTGGAAGGAAGCAAAAGAAGAGGTTCGCCTACAGGGCGGTGGTCGAGGGTTCCAAGACAATGATCTCCATATCGCGACTTGTACCCATTGCCACGGGCGCCTTGTATGGTTCGTTAATGAATACAACTCTTACATGCTCTGGCCAATCGGAATGGCCAATGCTCCACTTCCACATGAAGATATGCCAGAGGATGTAAAGGCTGATTATGTAGAAGCCCGAAACATATGTACCTTATCGCCTAGAGGAGCAGCCGCTCTGTTGCGGTTGGCAATACAGAAACTCTGTAAGCACCTCGGCGAATCTGGCCAGAACATAAATGACGACATACGGGCCTTAGTAAAAAAAGGGCTTCCAGTTCAAATACAACAAGCGCTTGATGTCGTCCGAGTTACAGGCAATAACGCAGTACACCCAGGAGAGTTGCTTGTCGATGACAACCCGGAAATCGTGTCGGCTCTCTTTGGCCTTGTTAATCTCATTATTGACAATCGAATTGCCGAGCCAAAGAGAATTGCTGCTTTATATCAGGCGTTGCCTGAGGGTGCCCTTCGTGGCATCGAGAAACGTGATGGCTAACCCACGCTTCGAGCGGGACGCTCCACCAGCAAGCTTCGCTTGCTGCCTCCGCGCCCCTCAAGCTGCACGTTGGAAGTCATGAAAGCTCAGTTCACCCGTGTCTCACCCGCAGCCTTCCTCGAGAAAATCGGTATACCGGCCGGTTGGTTCGTCATATCGCATAGGTGGATGCCGGAGAAATCTAACCGTCGTCTATCGCATGGTCGATGGTTCAAGATCAAGAGTACTCATGGGGAGGTATTTCGCATTCTTCGATTCTCTGCAAGTCTTGAGGGCAGCCCAAAAGCAGGTTCAGGGCAAATTGTCATTGATTGGCCTGGTTGGCTTGATCTGTTTGGTCGTGCCGATGATGTTGACGGACCTATTGAGCTTGAGTTCTCCGAAGCGCGTTGGTGGCAATTTCCGCGGCTCGCCGTTTCTCATCCAGACCCAACAATTCGTTTATCTGGCTTGCTCGGGTTGTTATCAGTTGTACTCGGCGTCTTATCGGCCATCCTTGCACTAGTGGCGCTATGACTTCCAAGCTTTCATTCCAGCGGACGTTAGGCCTAAAGGAAAATTATGCAAAATCAAATTGAAGAGCGTGAATTTACTCACGATGGTAATAATTTTCAGCTCCGCCTTTTTGGGGGCGCTGACTCTTATACCGTAATTGCCTATCTCAACAATCAACAAATAAGCCTTTCTTATTCGGTCGGCTTAAATACTCATATAGATTATTTCTTACAACACAAAGCCAGCCTTGTTGAAAGGCTATTTGAAATTGCCTCTTCTGATATTAAACATGGTATTTACTTTCGTGCCTAACCCATTCCAGCGGACCGTCAAAACGCTACGTTTTTTGCCACCCGCTGAATTCGCACGTTGAACGTCTGATTTCCGAGTCGGCCAACTTCCGCTGGGTCGCAAGCAGCCGTTCAAGTGAAGGTTTTTTACCCCTCAACGCCCCAAGCCCTCACCTTCAACTTTTTTTGTTAACAGCTTGCTGTACTTACGATAGGCTTAATTTTTTTGAACCCACTCTGGCTTTCCCATTTCACCGCCACCAGCAGCATCGGTCGCGGTCTCGACCAGACCCTTGCCGCACTGCACCAGCGCCGCGCCGGACTGACGCCTTGCGCGTTCGATACGGTGGAGCTGGCAACATTTATCGGCGAGGTCGCCGGGGTGGATGATGTACAGCTTCCCGCGCAGCTGGCCGACTTTGATTGCCGCAACAACCGGCTCGCGTTGCTGGGATTGATGCAGGATGGCTTTGCCGAAGCGGTGCGTTCTGCCATCGCAAAATACGGAGCGCAGCGCATTGGTGTGTTCCTCGGCACCAGCACTTCCGGCATTCTGCAAACCGAGCTGGCCTACCGGCGGCGCGACCCGGTGACTGGCGCACTCACTGCCGATTTTATTTATGGCACCACGCACAATACTTTTTCCGTCGCGGATTTTACGCGCCACTATTTTGGCCTGACCGGCCCGGCGGTGGTGGTGTCATCGGCGTGTTCGTCCAGCGCCAAGGTATTTGCTTCGGCGCGGCGCATGATGGCGGCGGGACTGATAGACGCGGCCATTGTGGGAGGCGTGGATTCGCTGTGTCTGACGACGCTGTATGGCTTCAACTCGCTCGGCCTGATTTCCGAACAGGCATGCCGACCATTTGATGCACAGCGCGACGGCATCTCGATCGGTGAAGCGGCTGCCTTCGCGCTGCTGGAACGCACCCCGGAACACCTGGATGCCGATGCCGTGCTGCTGCTCGGGATAGGCGAATCCAGCGATGCCTATCACATGTCTTCGCCACATCCGGATGGACTGGGTGCGCGCATGGCGATGCAGGATGCGCTGGAAATGGCGGGTTTGAAGCCCGCTGAAATTGACTATATCAACCTGCACGGCACCGCTACTCAAAGTAACGATGCGGCGGAAGGTAAAGCCGTGAATGCCTTATTCGGCGCGAACACGCCGTGCAGCTCCACCAAGGGTGCGACCGGCCACACCCTGGGGGCAGCCGGTGGCGTGGAAGCGGTGATTTGCGCGCTGGCGCTGCAACACGGCTTACTGCCCGCCGGGCTGAATACCAAGCAACTCGACCCGGCGTTGGATCTCGATTATCTGCTGGATAATCGTGAGCAGCCGGTGGCACGCGTGCTCAGCAACTCGTTTGGATTCGGCGGCACCAATTGCAGCCTGATTTTTGGACGGGCGGACAATTCATGATGCTCACCGCATACATCGAAGGCATCGGCCTGCTCGGCCCCGGTTTGACCGACTGGCCAAGCAGTCAGGCTGTCCTTGCCGGGCAGCAACCCTATCAATCGCACAGGACCGTGCTGCCGCCCCCCGCGTTGCTGCCGGCGGCAGAACGCCGGCGCAGCGGCGCGATCGTCAAACTCACCCTGGCGACCGGGCTGGAAGCCATCGCTGCAGCCGGACTCGACGCGGCCAGATTGCCCAGCGTGTTTTCTTCGTCCGGCGGCGATGGGGAAAACTGTCACGCCATCTGTGAAATGCTCGCTTCGGATGACCGGCAAATCTCCCCGACCCGCTTTCATAATTCGGTGCATAACGCTGCCGCCGGCTACTGGAGTATCGCCACCGGCGCGATGACCTCATCATCGGTGTTGAGTGCGTTCGACGCCAGCTTCGGCGCAGGCCTGCTGGAAGCGCTCACCCAGGTGGTGGTGGATAACACGCGCAGCGTTTTGCTGGCGTGCGACACCGCTTACCCGGAGCCACTTTACAGCGCCCGCCCCATCCCCGATGCGTTTGGCATTGCGCTGGTGCTGGCACCGCAACGCAGCGCACAGGCAGTGGCGAAAATCACCGTCAGCCTGACTGACGCCAGCGCAGACCGGCTCGACGACGCCGCGCTTGAAAGCCTGCGCATCGCCATCCCCGCCGCGCGTGGCTTGCCACTGTTGCGTGCGATCGCACTGCGGCAAGACCAGCATGTGGTGCTGGATTACCTCGACACCGCGCGTCTCGCTGTGGCCATTACGCTGTGCTGAATCAAACTAAACTCGATCACGCATGGATCGCCCGTCACATCCCGCATCAGGGCAGCATGTGCCTGCTGGATTACGTGGAGGCATGGGATGAGACAAGCATCCAGTGTCGCGCCAGTAGCCACCGCGCCGCCGACAACCCGTTACGCGCTTACGGCCGACTCGGTGCCGCCTGCGGTATCGAATACGCGGCACAGGCCATGGCCGTGCACGGTGCCTTGCTGGCGCCGCCGGATAGCACCAGCGCACGCGTCGGCTATCTGGTCAGCGTGCGCGGCACACGGCTACACGTGTCCCGGCTGGACGACATCGCCGCCGATCTGCAGGTCGAAGCCACCTGCATCACGCGCAGCGAAAACAATATTCTCTATCAGTTCAGCGTCAGTGCAGCGGGTCGCCTGCTGCTGGATGGACGCGCCGCCGTCGTGCTCAATGCGGATGCACTCACCCCCACTTCAGGAGACGCACCATGAAAAATGCCCTGGTTACCGGCGGCAGCGGCGGCATAGGCGCTGCCATCTGCCGCCGCCTCGCTGCCGATGGCTGCCATGTTTACATTCATGCCCATCATGGACTGCAAGCCGCACAGATGCTGGCCGATGACATTTGTGCCGGCGGTGGCAGCGCACAGCCGCTGGCATTTGATGTGACTGACAGCACAGCGGTAGCCGATGTACTGACCCCGCTCGTCGAACACCAGCCGATCCAGATTCTGGTCAACAATGCCGGCATCCATGACGACGCCGTGTTCCCCGGCATGCGCGCCGAGCAGTGGCACCGGGTGATCGACGTATCCGTCAACGGCTTTTTCAACGTCACCCAGCCGCTGATGATGCCGATGATCCGCAGCCGCTGGGGGCGCATTATCAATGTGTCTTCCATCGCCGCGCTGACCGGCAATGCGGGTCAGGTGAACTATTCCGCTGCCAAGGGCGCGCTGAATTCGGCGACCAAGTCACTGGCACGCGAAGTCGCCAGCCGCGGCATCACCGTCAACGCGGTGGCGCCTGGTATTATCGACACCCCGATGAGCGAATCTGCGTTCGACGCCCAGGATATCGCGCGTCTGGTGCCGATGAAACGCGCGGGTAGTCCGGCAGAAGTTGCCGACCTGATCGGCTTTCTCGCCTCGAAGCAGGCGGCCTATATTACCGGACAGATTATCTCCATCAACGGCGGCATGATTTAACGGTGAATGACGACATGAATACACCCACCCCCACCCCGGTGCATGCACCACATATCCCGCTCACCGATTACTACCAGACAGAGCAGGACCGGCAAGCCTATCTGCGCCAGATTTTTGACAACACCGCAGCGGATTACGACCGCATCGAGGCGATGCTGGCGTGGGGTTCCGGTTCCCGCTACCGGCGCCAGGCGCTGATGCGCGGCGGATTGAAAACCGGCATGAAGGTGCTCGACGTCGGCGTGGGTACCGGCCTGGTTGCAGCGCAAGCCTGCATTCTGACCGGCGATCCTGCCCTGGTCACCGGGGTTGACCCGAGCCCCGGCATGATGGCCGCCAGCAAGCTGCCCAAGACCATGGTGTTGATGGAAGGCCGGGCTGAATCCCTGCCTTTTCCCGACAATCATTTCGATTTTCTGAGCATGGGCTATGCGCTGCGCCATATCAGCGATCTGGGTGTGGCGTTTGCGGAGTTTGAACGGGTACTGAAACCTGGTGGCCGTCTATGCATACTCGAAATCACCCAGGCGCAAAGCCGTTTCGGGCAATGGCTACTCAAAAGCTACATGCGCGGCGTGATCCCGTTGCTGACGCGATTCGTTTCCCGGCAAAAGGATACTGCAACGATCTGGCGCTATTACTGGGATAGCATCGAAGCCTGCGTCCCCCCCGAACAAGTCGTGGCCACGCTCAGCGCAGCGCGGCTGACCCAGGTCAAGCGGCATCTGGAAGTCGGCGTGTTCTCCGAATATCAGGCGATCAAGGCCGATCCCGGCCAGCCTGGCTAACGGATGTTCCGCACGTACATAATGGAAGAAGGTTCGGTCCACGAAAAACACGAAAGGCACGAAAAATGAGGGATGGGGTACAGCGTGTTGTCAGATACAAGGAACCATGTTTGAACCTGGAAACTACAGTTGGATGGGGTGAAGTGTGAATCCTTTTCGTGCTTTTTGTGCGTTTCGTGGACAGTGCGTAACATCAGCAAATTTCTCGCAAATCCCATGACAACAGCCGTTCACATCGCTGCCCATAAAACCGAAGCGCTGTTGTTTTTCACCCTGCTGCAACTCACCGTGATCGTGCTCGCCGCGCGCATCGGCGGCGGGATCGCGCTGCGCATCGGGCAATCAGCGGTGGTCGGTGAAATTGTGATCGGCATTCTGTTGGGGCCTTCGCTGTTCGGGCTGCTTGCACCCGACGTATTCCAGTATGTGTTTCACTCCGGCGCACCGGAGCCGATGCAGATGCTGTCGCAAATCGGCCTGGTGCTGCTGATGTTTCAGATCGGCCTGGAATTCGATTTTTCGCACCTGAGCGAACGCCGCAACCGCAGCGCAGTGATGTGGGTGGCGGGCGCCAGTCTGATTGCGCCGTTTGCGCTGGGTTTTGCCGTCGGCCAGATCAGCGCGCCGGTACTGTCCCCCGGCGCGCATGCGTTGGGGTCTGCGCTGTTTGTAGCGACCGCTTTCTCGATCACGGCATTGCCGATACTCGGCCGCATCATGATGGAATTCGACATGACGCGCACACCGATTGGCGTGATCGCCATCAGCGCGGCGGCGATCAATGACGTCATCGGCTGGCTGCTGCTGGCGCTGATCACCACGCTCACACTGTCCGATTTCGATGCCGCCAGCTTTGCCATCAAGGTGCTACTGGTACTGGGATTTTTCCTGCTCAGCTGGTTTGGCGTGCGCCCGATCATGAAGCGCATCCTGCATCGCTGCGATGCACGCTCTGGCGCGCTCTCGCACAACCTGCTCGGAATCGTGCTGGCGGCCATTTTCCTGTCGGCAATGGCCACTTACCAGCTCGGTATTTTCGCCATCTTTGGCGGTTTCATGATGGGCGTGTTGCTGCATGACGAGCACGCTTTTGTGCGCACCTGGAAGGCGCGCATCAGCCCGTTCGTGATGGTGTTTTTTCTGCCGATCTTTTTTACCTATACCGGCCTGCGCACCAATATCGGCAGTCTCGACAGCGCAGCGGCCTGGGGCTGGTGCGCGCTCATCGTGTTCCTCGCCACGCTGGGAAAATACGGCGGCGCCTACCTGGCGGCACGTATAGCGGGAATGAATCACCAGGAAGGCAAAGTCATGGGCATCATGATGAACACCCGCGCACTGATGGAACTGATCGTGATTAACGTCGGCTACGACCTCGGGGTGATCTCGCAGCAGATGTTCACCATTCTGGTGATCATGGCGATTTTCAGTACCGTCATCACCAGCCCATTTTTGCGCGCGTGGCTGCCGCGCATCGGCATCCCGGTGCCACCGCGTTCAAAAGCGGCCGAGCGCACGGCGCATGAGCAACACGGGTAAACGCAACACAAAGCCCAGAAACAGGCGCGTGTGCATCCAGGTCAATAACACGTTGTCGCGCAGGTAGCGGAAATGCGATACGCCGCCCTCCTCCGCGCGGTAATAGCGTACCGGGGCGGGCAGATTGACCGGCCTGACCCCGCGCCAGCACAGGCGCACCACGGCTTCGGGATCAAAGTCGAAATGGCGCATCCACGGCTGATGGTGCATCACCTGCCGCAACGCTGCAACCGGATACACGCGAAACCCGAACAGCGAGTCGCCAATGCCTGCCCACAGCGTTTCCAGATTGGCCCACCAGTTGGAAACACGCCGCCCTTTCACACGCAGGCCAGGGGCACTGGCATCGAATACCGGCACGCCCAGTATCATCGCCGCCGGCTGGCGCGCGGATTCCGCCATGAAGGCCGGGATGCGCTCGGGCGGATGCTGGCCGTCCGAATCCATGGTCAATACGTGGCTGAATCCCGCCGCTGCCGCCTGTTCCAGGCCGTGCAGCACCGCCGCGCCCTTACCCTGATTGCGCGGCAGGACGATCACGCGCAGGCCGGCATCCTCTGCTGCCATCGCCAGCAAACCCTCGGCGCTGCCGTCGTTGCTGCCGTCCACCACCACCCACACCGGGGTCCAGTATTGGCGTGCCGCGCGCACGGTTTCATAGACTTTGGCACCGGGGTTATAGCTGGGGATGAGGACGAGATGCGTGGTCGAAGCAGCAATCATGACGGCGAATAAACCTGGAAAAAGTTAGCCACAGAGAACACAGAGTTCACAGAGGAAACGGGGTAGGCAGGGATGGGTGGCTTGTCGCCCAACTCGCAAAAATACGCAGAACCCGCATCATCTCTGTGTTCTCGGTGAACTCCGTGGCTTGCATTTGTAATTTTAATATTAGAGCTTACGGTCAGGCTGCATGAGTAGTGAATTAGTCGGGCAAAACGCCGAACCTTGTACCAGTTCATGCGCAAAGTAGTGTTCCAGTTCAGCCATGAAATTCTGGGTATGTTGCGGTGGATCAAAGCGCCGCCCCAGGCGCACCCGGTAATGGATCGGCATCGGCGGTTTGCGGAACAGCGGCCAGCCCTTGCTCAGATATGCCGAGTCGGTTTCTATCAGTACCGTCTGCACCGGCACCCGCGCATGATGCGCAATCACGCCGATACTGCCCTTGAGCGGATTGACCGGGCACGAGGTGGTGCGGGTGCCTTCCGGGAACAGCAGCAGATGGCTGCCGCTGTCAAAATCCTGGGTTGCCTGCTGCACCATGCGCCGCACCGGTTCATTGCGGATGTAGCGCGCCAGCCGTGCACCTGCGCCGAGAAAAAGATTGTTCATCAGATCGGCCTTAAGCACGCAGGCGACATTCGGCAAGCGCGAAATCACCATCACCGCGTCCAGCAGGCACGGATGATTGGGCGCAATAATCAGCGACGGTTCATCACGCAGGGCATCCAGCGCTCCCAGGTCAAAGCTGCAGCGGCGCGACACGCTCAGACTGGCAAGATACAAGCGAAATCCCGCCATGATGACGTAACGTCCCAGCGCCCGTCCCCGGCGCTCCGACAGTAGCGGGTAGACAATGATCGCCAACGGCGTCCATGCCAGGCACAGCACCCCCAGCCAGACCAGGCCGAGATACAGTACCAGGTAATCGTAGGCATTCAGCAACACACGCAATACGGCGCGCATGATCAGTCCCCGCTGCCGGGCATGAACACAAACGGATGCCCTGCCGTGGCCTCGATTTCCACCAGCAGATCCTGACGACAGACATCAGCCTGCAGGTAGATTGCATGGGGTACGGTGCCAACTATGCGCTCAAGTTCGTTGCGAATCTGCGCCAGATCGGCAGCGTGGCGCACATATACCTTGTAATGCAGGCTGGCCAGATCGAACTTCGGCTGGCTCACCAGACGGTTGGCCTGCGCCAGCACGGCCTCGATATTGGCCATGGTTTCGCGGGTTTGTGCGACGACATCGGCGGGGTGCAGGGTGGCATGGCCGACAATACTGGCGGTGCCGGATACAAACAACACCTCGTCTTGTCCCAGCCGTACCAGACTGGCACGCGAGAATGTCGGGCTGCGCGGGCCATATTGCTGCGGATATTGATAGGCACTGATCTGGCGCGGGTTTTCAATGTTCAGCGGCGCCACGCGTCCGGCCAAAAAGGCGATGGTCAATGGTCCCTGCGCCGAACCCAGCGCACACGCGGCAGGAACATTCCCCACCACATCGCGTCCGTGAGCCAGGAAAGCATCCTGCCGTCCAAGGTTGAACTGGAGATAGCGCTCCAGTCCGAAGCTGTGGGTATTGATGTCGGCAATGTAATTCCAGAAGCGGAACAGATACGGGTAGCGCAGCGTGTCGAGCAGCGCAAACACCTGGCGATAGGCCGACTCGGTGGCCTGCTGCAGTGGCGTTTTGTCAGCGCCGGCTGCAAACATGGTTTCAGGCAAAACAATCACACCAAACAATACATCATCGTCATGGCGATAATGGATGGCGCCAGATTGGCCCTGCGTCAGCTGACCGCTGCTGTGCCAGACTTCGCAGATTGAATCGCCGGCATCCAGTCTCTGCATGGGTACGCGCATGCAGGGAATATCCATACCCGCTTGCATTGGGCTCTCGCCAGCATCCGCAGAAAAGCAGAGCGCGCCGAGCACGCTGTTTTGCCACTGTGCCGGTTGTTTCAAAAACGCTGCAATGGACAGGTTTGCGCCATGCAGGGGCGATACCGTGTCGCGCATCAGCTCACCACGGCGCCAGTTTCATCCACCGCCCGGATATTGTGTTTGCGCATCCGCCATGCCTGCAATGTGCGCCTGAAATTGAGCAAGGATGTCGTGTAATACAGTCCCTTGAAGATCAGCAACGGGCCATGAATCGGGGTTTTGCCAAACACGTCGCCGGCCAGTACCGATAGCAGCGCTTCTTTTACGCGAAAAATGTTGCGCGGGCCCATGAACATATTGCGCATGGTGGGATTGGTCACCCGGTAAATAAACCAGGAAAATTCCTTCGGACCAATGCGCATTGAGCGGTCGAATTTTTTCAATGCAGCGGCCGCCTGCTGCGGATGGCGCAAGCAGGTATCCACAGTGTCTGCCCCGATAAAAGCGCTGTGCATGGCCAGCATCACGCCGGAAGAAAACACCGGGTCAATAAAGGTGTAGGCATCGCCCAGCAGCAGATAATTGCTGCCGTGGGTACGGTCACATACGTAGGAAAAATTGCCGGTGGCTTCAACCGCCGAAGTCAGTTGCGCGTGTTGCAGCCGCTCGCTCAGCGGCGCGCACAATGCAATGGTTTCCTGCATAAATTGTTCGAGCGATTTTTTGTTGCGGGTTTTCAGGTAATACGGCCAGGTCACCGCACCGACGCTGGTCGTGCCGTCCGCCAGCGGAATGAACCAGAACCAGCCGTGTTCGAACCAGAAAATGGTGATATTGCCCTCCGCTTTGCCCGGGTTGCGCTCGGCTCCCGAGAAGTGCGCGTAGATCGCCGTGCTGTTGTGTTTCTTGTTGCGCTGCTTGGCTTTGAAGCGATTGCCGAGAAAGGTGTCACGGCCCGAGGCATCCAGCACAAAACGGGCATGCACCGTTTCGACGCTGCCGCCATCGTGGCGTGCCTGTATCAGCGCACCGGCATTGTCGGGCAGGAAATTGACGTCCTGTACCTGGCAGCCTTCCACCACACGGGCATTTTTGCGGCTGGCGTTGCGGATCAGGATTTCGTCAAACTCGGCGCGGCGCACCTGGTAGGCCATGGGCATGGATTTGTCCATGGCATCGGCAAATTCGAATGCCTGTTTGTGATCATGCCAGGGCGAGACAAATTCTGCGCCCCATTTTTCCATGCCGATGGCCTTGACGGCGTCAGCCACGCCAAGTTTTTCCAGAAGTGGCAGGTTAGCGGGGAGCAGCGATTCGCCGATGTGAAAACGCGGGTGGTGCGCTTTTTCCAGCAGGGTCACACGGTAGCCGCGCTCGGCCAGCAACGCAGCGGCTGTCGAGCCCGCTGGGCCACCACCGATGACCAGTACATCGCAGTCCGAAGTACAGGCGGCTGGGGGAGTGTTCATGGTTTAATCTGGCTTGTATTCATCTACCCGAATTGTATCGCAACGCCATCACCACAAAGTGATTTTGTACCCGGAACATTGTCATGGGTGTCTATGCAATATTTAGCCGGCTCTCGTTTCGCGTCGCCGCATCAACCGGTACGCCGCAGGGATGACGAACAGCGACAATAGCGGCGCGGTCACCATCCCGCCCAGCATGGGCGCAGCAATACGGCTCATGATCTCGCTACCCGTGCCGGTAGCCAGAAGTATGGGCAACAGACCGGCAATGATGACGGCCACCGTCATGGCCTTGGGGCGTATCCGCAATACCGCGCCTTCGCGGGTTGCATCGAGTAACCCGGCCTCATCGTCTTGCCCTGCGTCACGCCGGGCATCCCAGGCGTTCTTCAGGTAGAGCAGCATAATCACGCCGAATTCGGCGGATACGCCGGCCAGCGCAATGAATCCCACCCCGGTTGCCACCGACAGGTTGTAGCCCATCAGGTAGAGAAACCACAGACCACCAGTGAGTGCAAACGGCAACGTGACCATGATTAAACTGGCTTCATCAAAACGCTTGAAGATGAAATAAAGCAGCACAAAGATGATCAGCAAGGTCGCCGGCACCACCAGCTTGAGGCGTGCGTTGGCGCGTTCCAGGTATTCGAACTGGCCGCTGTATGCCACGCTCATGCCGGGTTCCAGCTTGACCTGGCGTGCCACCGCCTGGCGCAGATCGGCCACGGTCGAGGCTAGGTCGCGGCCCTTGACGTCCACATAGACCCAGCCGGTCGGGCGCGCATTTTCACTCTTGAGCATGGGCGGGCCGTCGCTGATACTGACTTTAGCCACGGTACCCAAGGTGATTTGTTCACCGGTGGGGGTGAGGATAGGCAAACGCGTCAGAGCCTCGGGCGAACTGCGCCAGGAACGGTCGTAGCGCACATTGATCGGGAAACGCGCCAGCCCTTCCACTGTCTCGCCCACATTCTCGCCGCCGATCAGACTCGCCACCACCGACTGCACGTCGTTCACATTCAACCCATAGCGGGCAGCGGCGCGGCGATCAATATCGACATTGATATAGCGCCCTCCAGTGAGGCGCTCTGCCAGCGCAGAACTGATCCCCGGCACGGTTTTGGCAACCTGTTCAATTGCCTGGGTGACGCGGTCGATCTGCTCCAGATTGCTGCCCGCCACTTTCACCCCGATCGGGCTTTTGATGCCGGTGGCGAGCATGTCGATACGGTTGCGAATGGGTGGCACCCACAAATTGGTCAGACCCGGCACCTGGACTGCTTTATCCAGCGCCTTGACCAGCAATGCAGGGGTCATGCCGGGACGCCATTGATCGCGCGGCTTGAACTGGATGGTGGTTTCGAACATTTCCATCGGCGCCGGATCGGTTGCAGTTTCGGCCCGACCTGCCTTGCCGAATACACTTGCGACTTCAGGCACGGATTTGATCATGCGGTCGGTCTGCTGCAACAATTGCGTCGCTTTCTGTACGGACAAGCCGGGCAACGCAGACGGCATATACAGCAGGTCGCCTTCGTCCATGGCCGGCAAAAATTCGCCACCCAGCTGGCTCACCGGCCAGGCGCTGGTGAGGAAGACCAGCAATGCAATCAGCAAGGTCAATTTGGGTCGGCGCAGCACCGCATTCAGTGATGGCCGGTAGAGGCCGATGAGCAGGCGGTTGAGCGGGTTGCTGCGCTCGTCGGGAATGCGCCCGCGTATCCAGTATCCCATCAGCACCGGCACCAGCGTGACCGACAGGCCAGCCGCGGCCGCCATGGCGTAGCTCTTGGTAAAGGCCAGCGGGCCGAACAGCCGCCCCTCCTGCGCCTCCAGCGTGAACACCGGAATGAACGAGAGGGTAATGACCAGCAGGCTGAAAAAAAGCGCCGGGCCGACTTCAACGGCAGCCGCCGTAATCACTTGCCAGTGCGCCTCGCCCTGTAGCGTCTCGCCCGGATGCGCATGCTGCCAGGCTTCGATCTTCTTGTGCGCGTTCTCGATCATCACCACGGCAGCGTCGACCATCGCACCGATGGCGATAGCAATGCCGCCCAGCGACATGATGTTGGCGTTAATCCCCTGATGGCGCATGACGATAAAGGCGATCAACACCCCCAGCGGCAACGACACGATCGCCACCAGCGAGGAGCGCAGATGCCAGAGGAATATCACGCACACCAGCGCGACGACAATGAATTCCTCGATCAGCTTGTGGCTGAGGTTCTCCACTGCGCTGTCGATGAGTTGGCTGCGATCATAGGTGGGAACGATCTCCACTCCCGGCGGCAGGCTTTTTTTCAGTTCCGCCAGCCTGGCCTTGACTGCCGCGATGGTGGTGCGCGCGTTTTTACCGGAGCGCAAGATCACCACGCCGCCGACGACTTCGCCCTGCCCGTCGAGCTCGGCGACGCCGCGACGCATTTCCGGGCCGATCTGGATATGCGCCACCTCGCCCAGGGTGACCGGCACCCCGCCCTGCCCCACTTTCAGCGAAATTTCGCGGAAGTCATCCAGCGTTTTCAGATAGCCCGAAGCACGTACCATATACTCGGTTTCTGACATGTCCAGCACGCCGCCGCCGGTTTCCTGATTCGCGTTGCGTATCGCTTTGATGACCTGTTCGTGCGTCACACCAAAGCTGGCCAGTTTCACCGGATCGAGCACCACCTGATACTGCTTGACCATGCCGCCGATGGTCGCGACCTCGGCGACGTTGGGCAGGCTTTTCAGTTCATATTTGAGAAACCAGTCCTGCAGGGCGCGTAGCTGGGCGAGATCGTGCCGGCCGGTACTATCCACCAGCGCATATTCGTAAATCCAGCCTACTCCGGTTGCGTCTGGGCCCAGCGACGGTTTGGCGCCAGGCGGCAGCTTGCCCTGTAACTGGCTGAGATACTCGAGCACCCGCGAGCGTGCCCAGTACAGATCGGTGCCGTCCTCGAACAGTACATAGACGAAGGAGTCGCCGAAAAACGAATAACCGCGCACTACCTTCGCGCCGGGTACCGACATCATCGTGGTAGCCAACGGATAGGTCACCTGGTTTTCCACGATCTGCGGCGCCTGTCCCGCGTAAGGCGTACGGATGATCACCTGCACATCGGATAAGTCCGGCAGCGCGTCGATGGGCGTGCTCATCACCGCCCACACTCCCCAGGCTGTGGCGAACAGGGTCGCCAGCAGCACCAGGAAGCGGTTATTGACTGACCATTCGATGACGCGCCGGATCATTTGGCGCCTCCGTTTTTCTCGAGGCGTTCGATCACTAGGCCGCTATCGGTTTGGCGCATGCCGACGCGCACCTTGTCACCCACTTTGAATCCATGGATCAGGTGCGCATTCGCCAGCGGAAAGCTCATGGTCATGCCGGGCATGTTGAGCGTCTTGAACGGACCGTGCGCAATGGTGACTTCATCTTTACCGATGCCGACAATACGGCCTTCTGCCTCGTGCAGCGCCATGGGCGCTGGCACCTGTGTTGATGCTGGTGCTGTGCCGGTGTCAGGTGCGTCGGCAGCGGCAAAAATACCCTGAAGGCTGGCATCCGAATCGATCAGGAACTGGCCGGAGGTGACGACCTTCTGGCCTTCACTCAAGCCGCCCAGCACCGCTGTTTGTCCGCCCGCCTCGGCACCGGTTTGCACTTCCACCGGCCGGTAGTGGCCGCCGCTTTCGGCCACCATGACCATGGCGCCCTTACCTGTCCGGATAATCGCCTCGGTGGGTACCAGCAGCACACTTTGCTTATTGCTGTCCGCCAGTTGCACCTGTGCAGTCAGCCCCGGGCGCAGATGGCCATGTTTATTCGGCAGCTCCACCCGCACCTTCAGAGTGCGGGTATCGAGGTTGGCCTCCGGCAGGATATCCGTCACGCGTCCCTGGATGACTTCACCCGGCAGTGCAGGCAGCCGCGCCTGCGCGCTTTGTCCGACCCGTATCTGCTGGGCCAGCGCCTCGGGCACGGCCACATCGAGCCAGACCGTGCCCAGGCCATTCACCTTGGCCAGGGTCTGACCGCTGGTCACCGTCATGCCGGCGCGCACATCGAGTTCGCGGATCACGCCACCCATCGGGAAACTCACGGTCACCACCGGATGCGGCACGCCGCTGCGCTCTACCTGCTGGATCAATTGAGATGGCATCCCCAGCACTTGCATACGTTGCCGGGCGGCATCTATCAGCGCCGCATCACCACTTTTTTTCAGCGCCAGAAATTCCTGTTGCGCGCCACTCCATTCCGGCACCAGCAGGCTGACCAGCGGGCTGCCCGCCGCGACCACGTCACCCGGCGCCCGTGCGAATACCCGTTCCACGAACCCCGCCGCGCGCGCCTGCACGATGGACACATCGCGCTCGTTGAAAGCCAGAACACCGGTGGCTTCCAGCTTCGGCGTCAAACTGCCCCGAGTTACGCTGGCGGTGCGCATGCCCAAGTTTTGCACGACTCTCGGATCGATTTTGACCGACCCGGCATCCGCTTTATTACCACTGTCATCGGCATATTTCGGTACCAGCGCCATATCCATGAACGGCGATTTACCCGGCTTGTCGAAATGCTGCTGGGGTACCATCGGGTCGTACCAGTACAGCGGCTTACGCTCGGCTGGGGCTTGCGAAGACGCAGTCATTGCCGGGCCTGAGTTCATTCGTGTATGGTTTGCCCACCAGTAGCCACCCGCCGCACCTGCGGCCAAAAATATCAGCATCAGCGCGGCCAGTTTCAGGTGTTTTGCATTCATCATTTATTCTCCCCATAGGCATAGTGGAGCCGGGCGGCAACCAGTGCGCGCTGGCCTTCAAGGTCGATGGCCTTGAGGCGGGCATCGATCCACTCACTGCGTGCGGCAATCACTGTCGCCAGATCGGCTTGGCCGCCACGGTAAGCAGCCAGTGCCAATTGGACCTTCTGCTGTGCCAACGGAATCAGACTGGCGTGCTGGCGCTGTACGGCGCGGTCGAGTTGCCGGTAGGCAGCCAGGTCGGTCGCCAGCATCTGGGCGTGCTCGCGCAGGGTTGTCTCGCGCTCGGCGTCAATGCGTACCAGTTCTGCGCGTTTGGCAGCGATTTGCGGATCCTGGCGGCGTGCCGCAAACACCGGCAAGTCAAAGGTGAACTGGATGGAGGCCATGTTGCTGAAATCAGGGCCGCGCTGCTGGTAGGCGAATTCCACAGCCCAGTCGGGCTTTTTCGTGGACTCGGCCTCGCGCACTTCAGCTTCGGCCTGATTCGTCATCGAGTCATAAACGCCAAGTTCGGGGTGATGATGCAGATGGTGTGCCAGCGTTTCAGAGCTTATCGGCCAAGTCGGCGCTTCGCCCACCAGCGGTTCGCCCCCGGCTGCACCTATCCAGCGCTTGAGGGCCGCCTCGGCATCGCTGCGTTCGCGCTCCAGCTGGTCGTGGCGATCCGCCAGTGCGGCCGCTTCCTGGCGTGGCAGTATGGTGTCCATTGCCAGACCGCGTCCAGCTGCAATACGGGTGCTCACTGCCTCCGCCAGCAGCCGGTTTTCACGATATAGGGCATCAAATAATGCCAGCTTGCGTTCCACCGTATAGCGGGTGATCCAGGCCAGCGCGGTTTCGCGCCGCACCTTGAGCCGTTCGATGCGGCGCTCCGCTATCACCCGATCTATCGTGCTCTGCGCCACGTCGACACGTGCCTGACGCTTGTCTGAATTGGGCACTTCTTGACTGACCCCAATGCGGCGCATGGTCATGAAATCACGGTTGAGGTTAAAGCGATCCGGCCCATTGATGGGTAAGTTGTCGATACCGAGCACCAGTTTCGGGTCGGGCAGTTCTCCGGCAGGAATGGCTGCCTGGCGGGCTGCTTCGATCCGCGCGTTGTCCACGGCAAGCGAAGGCGCGTTACGCTCGGCCAGTTGCAAGGCTGCTTCAAAACTCAGGGGCGCAGCTACGGCGGGTCCAGCAAATGCCACCACGACCATAGCCAGCACATTTTGCCGCCATGTCGGTAACGGGAATGAAATCATGCTCCAAAACTCCTAGGATGGGCGCGCCATGGGCGCACATGCCCCTCACGCCGGGTGAGGGGCAAACCAGATCAGAGAATCAGAGCAGACGCGGCGGACGCCAGACGCCGGCTGCGTCGAAGGAAATGACGCGGACGGTTGATTGCAGCAAGGGCTGCCATTGCGGTAAAGGAAAGAAAACGGATTTTGCCGCCACTGCCTGGAACGGATTGGCGGTTTTGCACATCTGGTCACATTTGCACGGTTTGCCGTTCTTGTCCCCGCTATCGCCGTGGTGACAACAACACGCCTGACCGCTCGGCATCGAAGTCATGTCCTGGTCTTGCTGCATGGGGCAACATGGCGACACGGCCGCCAGCGCCGCGTAGCCGTTAACCGGCAGCGCGAGGCTCACAAGCAGAATCAGCAGCAGACGTATCGCGTTCATGACTGGATCATATAGCTTTCATTACGCCTAGCGCAAATGCCTGGCATCAAGCGTGCCGTGGTTCATGCCGGTTGCGCCGCTTCACTTGTTCCAGGCGATACCAGGCATCCAGCACACACGCCACTGACCAGGCCTGTGCCGGAGCGCCGCGTGGATGATGCGGCGCATCGCCATCGAAAATCTCACTGATGCTGCCCAGCCCTGCCTCGCACAGGTGCCCGCCCATGGCATCGAGCCGCGACTGTGCCAGTTCCGCATCCAGGCTCACGCGATATTCCGCCAGCGCATAATGCCCCAGCAGCCATGGCCATACCGTACCCTGGTGATAAGCCATGTCACGTGCGGCTACCCCATCTCGGTATTGGCCATGATAATCCGGGTGGCCGGGAGCCAGTGTGCGCAGGCCGAATGGGGTGAGGAGTTCGCGTTGAACGACGCCCACAACCTCAGCCTGGATGCGCGGCGTCAGCGCGGTGTGCCTCAGGCTTACCGCTATGATCTGGTTGGGGCGCAGGGTGGCATCGTTGCCATCAATGCCGTCGATCACGTCGTACAAACCCGTTCCATCGCCTTTGACAAAACGCTCGAACCCTTGCCGTGCATGCGCCAGGCGGGTGCGGTAGAAGCGGTCGCTAAATCCGTCCAGACGACAAAAATCGGCCATAGTTGCCAGCGCGTTGATCCACAGTGCGTTGATTTCCACCGGCTTGCCGGTACGCGGCGTTACTGGCACGCCGGCATTACAGGCATCCATCCAGGTCAATTGCACACCCGCTTCACCCGCATGGAGCAGGCCATCGTGACGGTCCATGGCAATTCCATGGCGGGTGCCACGCAGGTACCAGCCCAGCAGCTTGCGCAACAGGGGCAGGATGCGCTTGAGCGCGGAGCGGTCGTTGGTCTCTTCGATGTAAGTGCGCCAGGCTTCGAAGTACCACAGTGTGGTATCCGCCGTATTGTATTCAGCCGTTTCTCCTGCGCCGGAGAAAGAATTAGGCAGCAAGCCTTGCGCCGAACGTGTGGCGAAACCCTCCAGAATACGCCGTGCGGTATCGTAGTGTCCGGTAGCCAGGCACAATCCGGGCAGGGCGATCATGGTGTCGCGCCCCCATTCTCCGAACCATGGGTAACCGGCGATGATCGCGTCAGTATGGGCGTCATCGGCAAACGGGCATTTGATCAAAAAACTGTCTGCAGCCAGCAGCAACTGGTCAATCCAGTCCGGTGCCGCACCGTATTCGCCCAGTTGCACCTTCACCCGCCGCAGCAACTGGGTAGTACGTGTTTGCTTGATGTGCATGGCTTCAGTCAGATAAGGTGACGTGTCGGCTTCCAGCGAGGCGACAAATCCCGTCCACTCACCGACCAGCAGCGGCAATGTAATCTGCCCTACACATAAATGCTCGTCTTGATCCGGCAAGCCGCGCTCGGTTTCCTGCGTCAACGCAAAATTTTCGATCCAGCCGTATTGCGGTTTGATAAGCCCGCTGCGGGTACGAAACTGCAGCGTGTGATGGCCATCGAGCTGAACTTTCATATCCCCCTCGCTGACGTCCAGCGCCGGGTTGAATAGGGCGTGCCGGGTCAGGCCATGATGGTCGCGGTTATTCACCATCAGTCGCACGCACAGGCGCGGCTGGTCGTACTGGCTGTTCGCAGACAACAGGCGCCACGCCAGGCAGGTCGTATTTTCACCCGCCACCATCCAGATTCTGGCCTCGATTTGCAGGTCAGCGATAGCGTAGCGCCATACCGGCATACGCCCATCGAGATGAAACGAAGTAAGTTGCAGGTGGCCTTGCGGCTCCAGTACGCCTCCCGACCAGCGGTTGCTGAACAATGGCCAGGACTGCTTGCCGAGCATCACCGTGGCATCGGCCTTGGCAAATACCAGCACGCGCCCTAATGGCGGATGCAGGGGCGCTACCAGCAGGCCGTGGTAGCGCCGTGTCAGCGTGCCGGCGATGGTGCCGGCAGCATAACCGCCCAGTCCGTTGCTCAGCCACCATTCGCGCCGCTCCGCCTGGGCAAGATCGCGGCAGGATTGCGCATTAAAACGGATAAAACTGGGGAGCACGCCGTGCATGATGAGTTTGGGTTGCAGGTCAGCCAGCTTCGAGCATGTGCCTGAGGCGTTTTTCGCTCATGCCACCCAGGCGCACCTGACGAATCGTGTCGTCTTCCACCAAAACGAAACTGGGCGTCGCTGCGACGCCGAACGCCCGTGCCAGCGCCAGTGATTGCGCCACGTCTACCTTGATCAGATGGTGATGCGTCTGCTGTAGTTGCGCGACCAGCGGTGTCATCGCCCGGCACGGGCCACAATGCTCGGCAAAGAAGTAATAAATCCGGCGGCGTTCGCCAGCAGCGCTCCCATCTACGCTGCCGGTATCCGGAGCTGCACGCCCGAGCACGCGTCGAGCACGCCAGTAAGTAGCCAGTTGCAGCGTCAGCACCAAGCCAACAAACACCACCAGAGCCACGATCACCCAGGTTTGCATGCATGCCTCCATTGAATTGGACCGAGACTTCTAAAGATAGGCCAAACCGGCATTCGGTTCCTTACTTTTTGCACACGCGAATTACACGCCTGGCTCCAGACTGACGAATGCCGCCAGGCTATGCGCGGCCCCTGCAGCGACAGTCACGCGCACATCACCCGCGTTTACCGTTTCTACACACAGCATCTCCTGGTACTCACCAGCGGCCATGTCGGCAAAACCTTTTTCCTTTTCTGTCCATGGGTTCCACACCACAGTTGAAGTGCTGCCTGACTTGGCAACGCGAATCTTGCGGTGCAACTCTGTGTCATCAATCACGCAATCGGTTGTGGTGTTGACATAAACCCGGTCAGTTTCGCCGCTGAAACCGACCGCCCCGATCTGGGTGTCACGGACAAAATCCAGCACTTTATCCAGGTACTCGGTATTTTCCAGTCCCAGCACCCGCGTCTGCCGGATATTGCCCACACGAAAATAGGTATGCAGCCCCTCGCTGATCTCAAACGCTGCAATACCCGTGTTGCGCGTCACCAGTTCCATCTTGAGCGCCGCCCCCACGGTGACGATCAGTTCCAGGTCAAAAGCGTAATCCCACAGCGCACGGGTGGATTCGTCGTCTTTCATGCCGAATCGAATAAATACGCTGTCTGCCATGCCCCGCCCGGTTTCGCGCACTTCCCACATGCGCGTGCGCACAAAACCATGGGCCGGTTTGCCTGCCTCACCCGCGCCGAACCACGGCCAGCACACCGGTACGCCGCCGCGCACGCCTTTACCTAGCTGGTACACCGCTGCGCGGCTCACCCACAGCACCGGCTGCTGCCCGCTTGGCTGCCATTCCAGCACTTGCGCACCCTGTACCGCAATGCGTGCGGTTGCGTGCGGGGTGGTAATTTCGACCACCGGCACGCCCGCTTCGGCATCCACAAATTTGAGCTGGCCGGCAATGGCAAACTGCTGGTTGAGGGTATCGATGTGGTATTCCATAACAAGCTCCATACGTAGGTGGGGAATATCGGCGTCGGGGAATTCCGCGCCAACGGGTTGAAAACCGAAGCGGGCATAAAATCCCGCGGCATGAGTCTGGGCATTCAGATACAGCCAGCTCAGATACTGCTGACGCGCGGCATGCAACACTGCATTCAGCAATGCGCGCCCTGCGCCTTTGCCGCGCCAGGCCGGCAGCACCGCCATGCGACCGATGTGGCCATCGGCAAGCAATCGAGCGCAGCCGATCGCGTTGCCATCTTCCAATGCAATGAAATGGGTCGCAGCCGCGTCCAGCCCATCCCACTCCAGCGCTTCCGGCACGCCCTGCTCCTCGATGAACACGGCGCGACGCAGGCTGGCCAGCGTGGCAGATTGTTGCGCCCAGCTTACCATTTCGATCTGCAGGCTCATGCGGCTGCAACCGCTTCGACGCCTTCTTCCTGCTGCATCGCCCACAGCCGCGCGTACACGCCATTTTGCGCCAGCAACTCGCGATGACTGCCGCGCTCCACGATTTCGCCCTGCTCCATCACCAATATTTGATCTGCGTCGATGATGGTGGAAAGACGGTGAGCAATGGTCAGCGTGGTACGCGATTTGGCGACTTCCTTGAGTTCGGCCTGGATGATTTTTTCGGTCGTCGTGTCGAGCGCAGAAGTGGCTTCGTCCAGGATGAGGATGGCCGGATTTTTGAGCAGCGTGCGTGCAATCGCCACCCGCTGCTTTTCGCCGCCGGATAATTTCAAGCCACGCTCGCCTACGGTGGTTTCCCAGCCTTTGGGGAGCGACTCGATGAAATGCAGGATGTGTGAGGCGCGCGCAGCCTCGACGATTTCTTCGCGGCTGGCCTCGGGACGGCCGTAGGCGATGTTGTAGTAGATGCTGTCGTTGAACAGCACGGTGTCCTGCGGCACGATGCCAATTGCGGCGCGCAGGCTGTGCTGGGTGACGCTGCGGATGTCCTGGCCGTCGATACTGATACGTCCGTCCGTCACGTCGTAAAAGCGGAATAACAGCCGCGCCAGCGTAGACTTGCCGGCCCCGCTGGTGCCGACCACTGCCACGTTGTGCCCGGCGGGGATGTCAAAACTCACGCCATGCAATATCATGCGGTCCGCATCGTAGCCGAAACGCACATCCTCGAAACGTACCACACCACCCTTCAGTTGCAGCGGTCTGGCAGCCGGGGCGTCCTGGATTTCGCGGTTGACGTGGAGCAGCTTGAACAGTCGCTCGATATCGGTGAGGGACTGTTTGATCGAGCGATACATGACGCCGAGAAAATTCAGCGGAATGAACATCTGGATCAGGAAGGCGTTGATCATCACCAGATCGCCAATGGTGAGCTTGCCCGCGACCACACCCGCGGAAGCGCGCAACAGCATGATCGTCACGCCGCTGGCAATAATTGTCGCCTGTACTGCATTGAGCAGTCCCAGCGATGTCTGACTCTTGATCGCGACTTTTTCCCAGCGTTGCAGACTGGCGTCGTAGCGTCTGGCTTCGAAGTCCTCGTTGCCGAAGTATTTCACCGTCTCGTAATTGAGCAAGCTGTCGATGGCCTTGGTATTGGCCTGCGAGTCGAGTTCGTTCATTTCACGGCGAATATGGGTACGCCATTCGGTGATGGTAATGGTGAGCGCGATGTACACCACCAGCACCGTCAGGGTGATGGCGGCGAACACCCAGTCGAACTTGGCAAACAATATCCCCGCTACCAGGCTGATTTCGATCAGCGTGGGCAGGATGGAAAACAGGGTGAAGTTGATCAGCGAGGAAATGCCGCGCGCGCCACGCTCAATATCGCGCGACACTCCGCCAGTCTGACGTTCCAGGTGAAAGCGCAGCGAGAGATTGTGCAGGTGACGGAACACCTCCAGCCCGACGCGGCGGATAGCGTGCTGGGTCACCTTGGCGAACACGATGTCGCGTAAATCGGAAAATACCGTGCTGGCCAGTCGCAATGCACCATACCCCAGCAGCAGGGCCACCGGCACGACCAGCATCGCCTTGGGCCGGTTGAGCGAGTCTACCACCTGCTTCAATATCAGCGGCACGCCCACCACAGCGAGTTTGGCGCCGATCAGGAAACTCAGCGCAATGGTGACGCGCCATTTGTATTCCCACAGATAGGGCAACAACAGGCGGATAGTGCGCCAGTCGGCGGTGCCGGGCTGGCCACCGTCAGAAGCGAAGCGACGCATGAGCAGTTCTCGATTAAAATGAGCGAATTATCACTATTCTATCGGTAGCATGCGCATTTACGGTATTTCCAATTGCAGTACGGTCAAAAAAGCCCTGGCCTGGCTGGATGAACACGGCCAGGCTTACGAATTTCATGATTTCAAGAAAGCTGGCGTAAACACCGCGCTGCTGACCGCCTGGGCGCAACAGGTGGGCTGGGAAAAACTGCTTAATCGCCAAGGCATGACCTGGCGCCAGTTGCCAGACCCGGTGAAAGCCAGCGTCACCACCCAGGAAGCCGCGTTTGCACTGATGGTGGAAAAAACCAGTGTGATCAAACGCCCGGTGCTGGAACATGCCGGACAGATACTGGTGGGATTTAGCCCGGCGGAGTACGCCGCATTAACTGGAGACTGAAATGAAAAAAATCATCTTGGCCGCTGCCATGCTTTTGACTGCCCTGCCAAGCTGGGCGGGTAGCCCGGACATTTACGAAAAAACCATACCCGGAGATCTTGAAGCAACATACAATTCAATTCATAACAATCTGGAAAATAATGGTTTTTATGTAATTTTTGAGCCGGATATCGGTAAAAATCTGGACGGCATGGCAACAAAATTCGGCAAGGATTACAACCTGAACAAGCTTGAAGCCATCCGTAGCATGGTGTTCTGCAACGCAGGATTTGCCAATCGACTGTCCAATCTGGACCCTGCCGCGCTGGCGCTATGTCCTTTGCATATCACGCTGATTCAGAAAGCCGGGCAAACCACGGTGCTGTTCGTCAAACCCAGCATGGTTGCCCAAGGCAGTCCGGCACAAGCAATAGCAAGCGAAATTGAAACCGAAGTTATCAAATCCATTGAAGCCGCAAGCAAATAAATCCCCATGACCGATACCCTCGCCCTCACCCAGGAACTCATCTCGCGCCGCTCCAACACCCCTGATGACGCCGGTTGTCAGGCCTTGATGCAAGAACGCCTGGCGCCACTGGGCTTTCGCTTTGAAACCATCGTTTCCAACGGCGTCATCAACCTGTGGGCGCGCCGGGGCGATGCCAGCCCGGTGGTGTGCTTTGCCGGACATACCGATGTGGTGCCAACCGGGCCGCTCGATCAATGGTATTCCGACCCATTCATCCCCACCATACGCGATGATATTTTGTACGGGCGCGGCGCGTCTGACATGAAAGCCTCGCTGGCGGCGTTTGTGACTTCGATAGAAGGTTTCGTCGCCCAGCATCCCGATCACGCTGGCTCGATTGCTTTGCTGATCACCTCGGATGAGGAAGGGATCGCCACCCATGGAACGGTCAAAGTGGTGGAAATGCTGGCTGCGCGTGGCGAAAAAATTGATTGCTGCATCGTCGGCGAACCCACCTGCGTGTCGCAACTGGGTGACACCATCAAAAATGGCCGCCGTGGTTCGTTGTCCGGTCGCCTCACCGTCAAGGGTATCCAGGGTCATATTGCCTACCCGCATCTGGTCCGCAATCCAATCCACCAGGTCGCCCCGGTCATCGCCGAACTGGCTGCGATCGAATGGGATAAGGGCAACGAATACTTTCCGCCGACCAGCTGGCAAATCTCCAATATCCACGGCGGTACCGGTGCGACCAATGTGGTGCCCGGTACGGTGGAAATTCGCTTCAACTTCCGCCATTCCACTGCCAGCACAAAGGATGACTTGAAAGCGCGAGTACACGAAGTGCTCGACCGACACGGTCTGGAATACGATCTCGATTGGGAAGAATCGGGTAAACCCTACCTCACTCCGCGCGGCGCGCTGGTAGACGCCATCAGTGTTGCGATCAAGGAGGTCACCGGACTGGATACCGAACTCTCCACCAGTGGCGGCACTTCGGATGGGCGTTTTATAGCCGATATCTGCGCACAGGTGGTGGAATTCGGTCCGATGAACGCCAGCATCCACAAGCTTAACGAAAATGTGCCGGTCGCCGCACTGGAACCGCTACGCGCGATCTACCAAAAAACTCTGGAAAAACTGCTAAGCCGATGAGCCACGATTATTTTCACGATACCGATGCGCTGATCACGGTGCGCGACTGGTTGCGCTTCGGGGTGAGCCGCATGAACGCGGCCGGCCTGTTTTTTGGCCACGGCACGACCAACGCCTACGATGAAGCCGCTTATCTGATCCTGCACAGCCTGCATCTGCCGCTGGACAGGCTGGACCCGTTTCTCGACGCCTGCCTCACCGAAGTGGAACGCGAAGATCTGCAACAGGTGTTTGAGAAACGCGTGAAACAGCGTATCCCTGCGGCCTATATCACGCATCAGGCATGGCTGGGGGAGTTCGCATTTTATGTGGATGAACGGGTCATTATTCCGCGCTCGTTCATTGCCGAATTATTGCGTGAACAACTGATGCCGTGGGTGGAAAATCCCGAAGCTGTGCAGGCCGGGCTGGACATGTGTACGGGCTCCGGTTGCCTGGCTATTCTGATGGCGCATGCTTTCCCCAATGCAACAATTGACGCTGTTGATATATCAGCCGATGCGCTGGCTGTAGCCGAGCGCAATATCAGCGACTACCAGTTGCAAGCGCAAGTGCAGGTGATTCGGTCTGACTTGTTCAGCCAGCTTTCCGGCCGCACTTATGACGTCATTGTAAGCAATCCACCCTACGTCAACACGCCCAGCATGGCGACACTTCCTGCCGAATATCGGGCTGAGCCGGAACTGGCACTGGCCAGCGGTGATGACGGCCTGGCGCATATCCGTGCGATCCTCGCTGCTGCACCAGATCATCTCAATCCGGGCG